>NZ_JBXANN010000037.1:0-605 GCF_058801765.1 Rhizorhabdus sp. GW822-FHT03C02 | reverse complement strand
GGGGCGAGCCCCGCCCGCATTGGCAGCTTCGCCTCATATTCTTCCGGTGTCAGGTAATCGAGCGCGGAATGCAGCCGTTGACGGTTGTAGAGGGCCTCGATGAAGCTCCCAATTCGCGGCCTGGCCTCGTCGATATCGCGATAATCGCGACCATCGACTTCCTCCTGTTTGAGCGTGCGCATGAAGCGTTCGGCCTTGGCATTGTCATAGGGATTGCCGACCCGGCTCATGCTGGGCTGGATGTCATGCTCTTTCAGACGGGCGGTATAATCGCCGCAGGCATATTGGATTCCGCGATCACTATGGTGGATCAGGCTGCCCGGCACCGGCCGGCGCGCGGTGATCGCCATATCGAGCGCCTCGATTGCCAGCTCTGCGCGCAGGTGCGTCGCCAGCGCCCAGCCAATGACCTTGCGGCTGAACGCGTCGAGGATGACTGCCAGATAGGCGAACTCTTCGGCCAGATGGATATAGGTGATATCCGCCACCCAGAGTTGATCCACCCCTGTCAGTTCCATGCCCCGCGCCAGGTTGGGCACCACCCGCCAGCCATGCCGACTATTTGTCGTCCTCGGCACATAAGCCTTCGAGCGCAGGCACAGAAG
>NZ_JBXANN010000036.1:0-1007 GCF_058801765.1 Rhizorhabdus sp. GW822-FHT03C02 | reverse complement strand
TCGAACACCAAAGGCTTGTCGGTCGACAGATTGGCGACCCCGATCGCGTTCAGCTCGAGCGTCTTGGCCGCGAGCTGCTCCATCGTGTTGACGTTGACCTGATATTTGGGCGCCTGGATGCTCGCGGTCACCGTCTGGGTGCCGAGCTTGAGCCAATAGGGCCGGCCCGGCAGCATCGCCTCGTCGGCCATCCACACGATCGTCGCCTCGAACTGGTCGGAGGCTTCGGGGGGATTGTCGGCGATCGCGATCACGTCGCCGCGCGAGCAGTCGATCTCGTCGGCGAAGCAGATCGTCACCGACTGGCCGGCGGTCGCCTTGTCGAGATCGCCATCGAGCGTCACGATGCGGGTCACCGTGCTGGTCTTGCCCGAGGGCAGCACCCGGACCTTGTCGCCCGGCGCGATCGTGCCCGTCGAGATCAGGCCCGAGAAACCGCGGAAGTCGAGATTGGGGCGGTTGACCCACTGCACCGGCATCCGGAACGGCTTGGCGGCGTTGACGGTGGCGTCGACCTCGACCGTCTCGAGATGCTCCATCAGCGCCGGGCCGGTGTACCAGGGGGTGTTCTCGCTGGCGGTGGTGATGTTGTCGCCCTTGAAGCCCGAGATCGGCATCGGCGTGAACGCCGTGATCCCGATCGAGGTCGCGAACTCGGTATAGTCGGCGACGATCTTGTCGAACACCGCCTGGTCGTAGCCGACCAGGTCCATCTTGTTGACCGCGAGCACGATGTTGCGGATGCCGATCAGGTGGGCGAGGTAGCTGTGGCGCCGCGTCTGGGTGAGGATGCCCTTGCGCGCGTCGATCAGGATCACCGCGAGGTCGGCGGTCGAGGCGCCGGTCACCATGTTGCGGGTGTACTGCTCATGCCCCGGCGTATCGGCGACGATGAACTTGCGCTTCTCGGTCGAGAAGAAGCGGTAGGCGACGTCGATGGTGATGCCCTGCTCGCGCTCGGCGGCGAGCCCGTCGACCAGCAGCGCGAAGTCGATCTCCTGGCCCTG
>NZ_JBXANN010000035.1:0-1131 GCF_058801765.1 Rhizorhabdus sp. GW822-FHT03C02 | reverse complement strand
CTGTGACCCAGAACCTGACCCATTTGGAGCGGCTCGAGGCCGAGAGTATCCACATCCTTCGGGAGGTCGTCGCCGAGGCTGAGAAGCCGGTGATGCTCTATTCGGTGGGCAAGGATTCGGCGGTGATGCTGCATCTTGCGCGCAAGGCGTTTTATCCGTCGCCGCCGCCATTTCCGCTGCTGCATGTCGACACGACCTGGAAGTTCCAGGCGATGTACGAGCTGCGCAACCGGATGGCCAAGGAGAGCGGGATGGAACTGCTCGTCTACCAGAATCCGGAAGCGCAGGAGCGCGGGATCAACCCGTTCGACCATGGCGCGCTCCACACCGACATGTGGAAGACCGAAGGCCTGAAGCAGGCGCTCAACCTCTACGGCTTCGACGCAGCGTTCGGCGGCGCGCGGCGCGACGAGGAGAAGAGCCGGGCCAAGGAGCGGATCTTCTCGTTCCGCAACGCCTCGCATGGCTGGGACCCGAAGAACCAGCGGCCCGAGCTGTGGAACCTGTACAATGCGAAGAAGGCCAAGGGCGAGAGCATCCGGGTGTTCCCGATCTCGAACTGGACCGAACTCGACATCTGGCAATATATCCAGCTCAACGACGTGCCGATCGTGCCGCTCTATTTCGCGGCGAAGCGCCCGACGGTCGAGCGCGACGGCATGCTGCTGATGGTCGACGACGACCGCTTTCCGCTGAAGCCCGGCGAGACCCCGGTCGAACGCTCGATCCGCTTCCGCACACTCGGCTGCTACCCGCTGACGGGGGCGGTCGAAAGCGAGGCGGCGACGCTGTCGGAGGTCATCCAGGAGATGCTGCTGACGACGACGTCCGAGCGCCAGGGCCGCGCGATCGACAAGGATGCCGGCGGCGCCGGCATGGAAAAGAAGAAGCAGGAAGGGTATTTCTGATGTCGGACACGCTTCAGGAGAGCGCGTATCAGGTCGAGAGCCTGATCGCCGAAGACATCGACGCCTATCTGGAGGCGCACCAGCACAAGACGATGCTGCGGTTCATCACCTGCGGGTCGGTGGACGACGGCAAGTCGACGCTGATCGGGCGGCTGCTCTACGACAGCAAGATGATCTTCGAGGATCAGCTGGCGGCGCTGGAGGCCGACAGCAAGCGGGTCGG
>NZ_JBXANN010000034.1:0-1219 GCF_058801765.1 Rhizorhabdus sp. GW822-FHT03C02 | reverse complement strand
CCGTCATCAACTCAGTTGTTTTCGGAGATCGTCGCGGATCATGGCGTTGGCGATGACGATGAGTTTTCGCATGACGGCGGTTAGAGCGACGAGGGTTTTTTTGCCGTCAGCGATGAGGCGCTGGTAGAATGGGCGCAATTTTGGATTGTGGCGAGCAGCAGCGAGGCTGGCCATGAAGAGTGTGCGCTTGATTTCGGGCCGCCCCCCGCGGGTTCGTCGATAAGCATCGAGATTTCCGCTTTGGCGTGGATGGGGAGCGAGGCCGGCCAGGGCTGCGGCTTGTCGGCGCCCGATCGTGCCGAGTTCAGGCATCATGGCGAGGATCTGCATGGCGGTTGCCGGACCGATGCCGGAAATCGAGCGCAGGATTTTGGCGGTTCTCGCTAACGGTTCGTGGGCCTTGATCAATTTTTCGATGTCGGCCTCGATACCGGCGATCTCTTGCTCGATAGCGTCGAGGATACGGCGCAGCCGGCTTTCGACCGGAGCAGCACCAGGTGCCTGAAGCCTGTTGCTGCAGGCTACACGCTGTTTGACGAGCTGCCGTCTGGTCGCCACGAGGAGCTGGAGCTGGTCGCGAGTGTGCTCGCGCGGCGTCCAGCGAGTGAGGCGATCATGTCGTTCCTTGCCATATAGAGACAGGCCGTTGGCGTCGATTGCATCGCTTTTTCCGAGGGTACCAAACGAGCGGATGAAGGCCTTGACCTTACGTGCATCGGCACGGTGCGCAGCGCGCCCGGCTGCGGCCAAGGCATCGAGCAACGGGCGCTCATAGCCGCCTGTCGCTTCGCAGATTACGAGACCCGTTACATCGATGTCCGCAGCGAAGGCGGCGAGCGCTTCGGGCTTGTTGGCTATCTTCGTGGTACGTTGAGTGGCGCTGTCGAAAACGACGATCTGCGCTTTACCGACATCGCAGCCGATAAAGCTGGTGGGAACGGTGGTCAGATTATCCATCGCAGGCTATCCTCCGGTAGCTTGTGATTGTCTGCGGGCGTCGGTGATCGAGGGGCCCTGGCAACTCAGCAAGCGTCAAGGGAAACGGACAGCCGACCAAGATGACGGCGGGCGCGAGCCCGATGCTGAAACGGTCGGACTGTCCGCGCCCGGGTCGGGTGGCCACCCGACCCGGGCATCCCACTTACGCGGGACACGCCCGATCTACACAACCCTCAACAGACAATGCTGAACTTGTTTCAGCATCCACTCTTCCTCTCGG
>NZ_JBXANN010000033.1:703-1269 GCF_058801765.1 Rhizorhabdus sp. GW822-FHT03C02 | reverse complement strand
TCGACCATCGTGTTGATCGTGTTCTTCAGCTCGAGGATCTCGCCCTTCACGTCGACCGTGATCTTCTTCGACAGATCACCGAGCGCCACCGCCGTCGTCACCTCGGCGATGTTGCGGACCTGGCCGGTCAGGTTCGCCGCCATCGCGTTGACGTTGTCGGTCAGATCCTTCCACGTCCCGCCGACACCGGGCACCTGCGCCTGGCCACCGAGCTTGCCGTCCGAACCCACTTCGCGCGCGACGCGGGTCACTTCGGAGGCGAAGCCGTTGAGCTGGTCGACCATCGTGTTGATCGTGTTCTTCAGTTCGAGGATCTCGCCCTTCACGTCGACCGTGATCTTCTTCGACAGATCGCCGAGCGCCACCGCCGTCGTCACCTCGGCGATGTTGCGAACCTGGCCGGTCAGGTTCGCCGCCATCGCGTTTACATTGTCGGTCAGATCCTTCCACGTGCCGCCGACCCCGGGGACCTGCGCCTGGCCGCCCAGCTTGCCGTCCGAACCCACTTCGCGCGCGACGCGGGTCACTTCGGAGGCGAAGCCGTTGAGCTGGTCGACCATCGTGTA
>NZ_JBXANN010000033.1:0-607 GCF_058801765.1 Rhizorhabdus sp. GW822-FHT03C02 | reverse complement strand
TGTTGATCGTGTTCTTCAGCTCGAGGATCTCGCCCTTCACGTCGACGGTGATCTTCTTCGACAGATCGCCGCGCGCCACCGCGGTGGTGACGTCGGCGATGTTGCGGACCTGGCCGGTCAGGTTCGCCGCCATCAGGTTGACGTTGTCGGTCAGGTCGGCCCAGGTGCCGGCGACCCCGGGCACCTGCGCCTGGCCACCGAGCTTGCCCTCGGTGCCGACCTCGCGGGCGACGCGGGTCACTTCCGACGCGAAGCCGTTGAGCTGATCGACCATCGTGTTGATCGTGTTCTTCAGCTCGAGGATCTCGCCCTTCACGTCGACGGTGATCGTCTTGGAAAGGTCGCCGCGCGCCACCGCGGTGGTCACCTCGGCAATGTTGCGGACCTGGCCGGTCAGGTTCGCCGCCATCAGGTTGACGTTGTCGGTCAGATCCTTCCACGTGCCGCCGACCCCGGGGACCTGCGCCTGCCCGCCCAACTTGCCCTCGGTGCCGACCTCGCGGGCGACGCGGGTCACTTCGGAGGCGAAACCGTTGAGCTGGTCGACCATCGTGTTGATCGTGTTCTTCAGCTCGAGGATCTCGCCCTTCACGTCGACCGTGATCTT
>NZ_JBXANN010000032.1:0-1432 GCF_058801765.1 Rhizorhabdus sp. GW822-FHT03C02 | reverse complement strand
TCCGTTCGTGTCGAGCGTAGTCGAGACATATGTGGACGGCCCCCACTTGCAAGAGGTTTGAGCGGACAGATTGATCGTATCGCTTGCGCTCATATGTACGGCCTGTTGGAGCGGTCGCACATGACCGCTGGCCAAGCTGGTATCCGCGACCTGGGTTCCAAACACGTACGCGACCTTGAAGGCCAGTGTCTCGATCGGAGTGTCCCGCGTCGTGGATCGAACGATCCTACCATCTGCTTTTCTGCTGCAAGTTACGGCCTCATCGCGGCACGGTAGCGTATAGTTCGCTGACCGTGTCGGCTGAGCTCTATGCAGGCTATGCGACTACCGCCAGCGCAGGACTGCGTTTGTAGCTTTCGCCGGTCACCATGAGCTTCCAGGCGATACGGGCGATCTTGTTGGCTAGGGCGATGGCGACGAGTTTGGGTGGTTTACGCTTGAGCATTTCGAGCAGCCATGGCGAGGCGTTGCGGCCTGTGCCTTTTCGGACGTACTTGAGCAGAGCCGTGGCGCCCACCACCAGGGTACTTCGCAAAGCCTTATCGCCGGCTCGGGTGATGACGCCCAGCCTGACTTTGCCGGCGGTCGAATGATCCCGCGGCGTGAGGCCGAGCCAAGCTGCAAAATCACGACCGGATTTGAACAGCTCGGGCGAAGGCGCCTTCATCGTCAGCAGCGATGCGCCAATCGGCCCTACGCCCGGTATTGCGGCCAGGCGGCGGCTACGCTCGTCATTGCGGTGCCAGGCCATGAGGTCGGCTTCGACCTTCTCGATTTCCGCCTCCAGCCGCGCATATTCGCCAGCCTGCATCGCAAACAGTCGGCGCGCGAGTTCGGGAATGGTTTCATCGGCCGCGATCCGCTCGAAAAGGCGGCCGACATGGCTCATCCCCTTGGCTGCGGTCAGCCCAAACTCGGCGGCATGACCCCGCACCGCATTCGTCAGCTGGGTGCGATTGCGCACCAGCCGGTCGCGCACCCCGATCAGCATCAGCGCGGCTTGCTGCTCCCTGTCCTTCACTGGCACGAACCGCATCGTCGGACGGCTCATCGCCTCGCACAGCGCTTCGGCATCGGCCGCGTCGTTCTTACCCCGTTTCACATAGGGTTTGACCAGTTGCGGTGGCAGCAGCTTCACCTCATGTCCGAATGAACCCAACAACCGAGCCCAATGATGCGAGGCCGCACACGCCTCGATCCCGATAACTGTCGCCGGCAGCTTCCGGAAAAAACTCTCCATTTCCTTACGCCGCAGCTTCTTGCGTAACACCGGCTGCTCAGCCGCATTCACCCCATGAAGTTGAAACACCTGCTTTGACGTATCCATCCCTATGCGGATAATCTGGTCCACGGACGGCCTCCTCGTTTGAGATCTCGACAACCTCATTCTGGCACATTGCGATGCCGTCGGGGGCCGTCCACCCCAACACGT
>NZ_JBXANN010000031.1:0-1458 GCF_058801765.1 Rhizorhabdus sp. GW822-FHT03C02 | reverse complement strand
GCCCTAGGAGATTCACACATTTTTCAGGGCCCAGCCCTGAGCGATGGATTTGAAGGACTGGAGGCCATGTCGGAAGGTGATGGGGCCTGGGGGTTTTGATTTGGGATAACCGTCCCATCCTCCAAGCTTGCCGATGACCCATGCAGCCCAGGCGAGCGATTGCGGCGGGTGAGGGTTTTTCTGAAGGGCGGTTTTTCCCTCCAGCTCTGGGACGAGGGCTTGGAGCGTTTCGATCTCGGCCGCGGTGAAGACGATGCTGGCGTCTTGCGGGGATCCGCCATCGCGAGCCTGGACGAGTTGCATGACGATGCAGGCGGCGCGCGCCGCAATGGCCGTCAGCTTGAGGAGGCGTTCAGCGCTTTCCAGTTGGCTGTCTTCGAGCTGCAGGCCCTGCTGCTTGAGAGTGCGGAAGAACTGTTCGATGATCCAGCGTTGGCGATACCAGCCGACCACGCGCCAGGCCATGGCTGGCTCCTCGATGTCATGGGTGGTGAGCAGGCGCCACAGGATCGGCTCGGCGCCATCCGGTGCATCGATTTCGGCAACCTCGACGAGGCTTACCGCCACCGTCTTGGGCAAATCCTTCTCAGGCGCCTTTTTCGGCCGGGTCAGTTCGATCCTTCCGAAGCGCGTCACCAGCCGGGCGGTTCGTGCCGGACGGCCCGGTCGTGCGCGCAATTCGACCAGCGCTTCGCCAGCCGGCTGCAGCGTTGCGGTCGACAGCGTTCCTCCGACGATCGAACGATCTTTCATCGCGCGGGTCAGGATGTGGAAATCGGGCCCCGGTATCCGCGCCCATTTGGCGTAGATATCGCTTTCGCGGTCGCTCACCTCGGTCACCAGTGCAGCCGGGGCCAACACCGATTTCGCCGCTTGTGCGGTGCTCAGCCAGCGCTCCGATTCCTTGTCGGCCAAAGGCCGCTTCTCGTGCGGAATCTCGACGCGTCCATCTCGTGTCCAGATCCGCCCCGCCACCAGCCCCAGCAGGTTTCCACTCTCCGCATCGACCGCCAGCATCGGATGCAACAATATGCCACGCGTATTGCTGTGGCTCGTCTCACCCAAACCGCGTCGGCGATCGGGTGTCGTCGTGAAGTTGATATCGCTGCTGTCCTGGATCGCCAATATGTGACGCCCTGCGCATGCCGACGATGTCGCCTCGCCCCAGCCTTCGATCACCCTTTCCACCGTCACCCGCGGGTTCGCCATGAAACGCGCATAGCCCACGATCCCGCGCCGCGATCCACGCGCCAGCCGCCTGAGGCACACGCTCTCCTGTGCCACCATCCGCGAAAGAAGCTGGGCCCCCTTTTTTCCAGCCGTTCGTCTCCGAACGACCCAAGACATGCTGCCGGTCCCATCGCGACGGTCTCCTTCCGCCGCAACTTGAATCACTACACGCCCAAACAGGCCAGCACTGTTTCACCTACGCAATGAGATGTGTGCATCCCCTAGGGC
>NZ_JBXANN010000030.1:2500-5714 GCF_058801765.1 Rhizorhabdus sp. GW822-FHT03C02 | reverse complement strand
GTGTGTGTGTGTGTGTGTGTGTTGGTTGCGGGGACAGGATTTGAACCTGTGACCTTCAGGTTATGAGCCTGACGAGCTACCGGGCTGCTCCACCCCGCGACACTGAGTTGGTTTGCCTCAAGCGCCGGCGGCAGCATCCGCTGCCTTGGCTTTCCTCGCATAAGCTCGGGCGGCCGTTCGGCCTTGCGAGCCTTCGGCTCGTTGGCTGACATGTGAATGGGTTTTGTATCTCGATGCGTAGCGCGGTCTTCAAAGCCTGGCGACGACCTACTCTTCCAGTGCTTGAGCAATAGTACCATCGGCGCAGTCAGGTTTCACGGCCGAGTTCGGGATGGGATCGGGTGGGTCACTGACGCTATGGCCACCAAGCTATGGAGACCGCGCTATGCATGAGATGTTCTAGAAACCGTGCGTTTTCGTTTTGCCTCAGTCGCCGGCGGTAGCATCCGCTGCCTTGGCTATGAAGCATTTACTGTGCTGAGCTATATCCGCCATCGACGGAACTGATGTCAGTTCTGTCGTTGATGGCGGGGCTCTCAAGCGCGAATAGAGCAATTAGTATCGGTTAGCTCCATGGGTTACCCCACTTCCACATCCGATCTATCAACGTGGTGGTCTTCCACGGCTCTGTGATATCTTATCTTGAGGGAGGCTTCCCGCTTAGATGCTTTCAGCGGTTATCCCGTCCGTACATAGCTACCCTGCTGCGCCATTGGCATGACGACAGGTCCACCAGAGGTACGTTCAACCCGGTCCTCTCGTACTAGGGTCAACTCCTCTCAAATATCGACGCCCACGGCAGATAGGGACCAAACTGTCTCGCGACGTTCTGAACCCAGCTCACGTACCACTTTAATTGGCGAACAGCCAAACCCTTGGGACCTGCTCCAGCCCCAGGATGTGATGAGCCGACATCGAGGTGCCAAACAACCCCGTCGATATGAGCTCTTGGGGGTTATCAGCCTGTTATCCCCGGCGTACCTTTTATCCGTTGAGCGATGGCCCTTCCACGAGGGACCACCGGATCACTATGACCGACTTTCGTCTCTGCTCGACTTGTCAGTCTCGCAGTCAGGCTGGCTTATGCCATTGCACTCTAACAGCCGGTTTCCAACCGGCCTGAGCCAACCTTCGCGCGCCTCCGTTACTCTTTGGGAGGCGACCGCCCCAGTCAAACTACCCGCCACAGAGGGTCCCTGAACCAGTTTCATGGTTCGAGGTTAGACATCAGAAAACAACAGGGTGGTATTTCACCTATGGCTCCACACGGGCTGGCGCCCATGCTTCAAAGCCTCCCACCTATGCTACACAATTCTTTCCTAATGCCACTCTGAAGCTGCAGTAAAGGTGCACGGGGTCTTTCCGTCTAACCGCGGGTACTCCGCATCTTCACGGAGAATTCAATTTCGCTGAGCATGTACTGGAGACAGTGGGGAAGTCGTTACGCCATTCGTGCAGGTCGGAACTTACCCGACAAGGAATTTCGCTACCTTAGGACCGTTATAGTTACGGCCGCCGTTTACCTGGGCTTCATTTCGGAGCTTGCACCCCTCCACTTAACCTTCAGGCACCGGGCAGGCGTCAGACCCTATACGTCGTCTTGAAGCCGACTTAGCAGAGCCCTGTGTTTTTGCTAAACAGTCGCTACCCCCTGGCCTGTGCCCCCCATAAGTGCTTGCGCATATATGGGGCCTCCTTCTTCCGAAGGTACGGAGGCAATTTGCCGAGTTCCTTCAGTACACTTCTCTCAAGCGCCTTGGTATACTCTACCTGACCACCTGTGTCGGTTTCGGGTACGGTCTATACGGTGGGGCTATTTCCTGGAACCTCGTCGAAGCACATTCAATCCGATAAGAATGTACAACTTAAGAGATCCGTCACACACCACCAGGCCCACGAATATTAACGTGGTTCCCATCGACTACCCCCTTCGGGCTCGTCTTAGGGGCCGGCTCACCCTCAGCGGATTAGCCTTGCTGAGGAACCCTTGGTCTTTCGGCGACAGGGCATCTCACCCTGTTTATCGCTACTCATGTCTGCATTCGCACTTCCGATACCTCCACAGCCCATTACCAGACTGCTTCACAGGCTTACGGAACGCTCCGCTACCGCGTGCTTGCGCACACCCTAAGCTTCGGTGCGTGTCTTGAGCCCCGTTACATCTTCGCCGCAGGATCTCTTATTTAGACCAGTGAGCTGTTACGCTTTCTTTAAAGGATGGCTGCTTCTAAGCCAACCTCCTGGTTGTTTTGGAAATCCCACATGCTTTCCCACTTAGACACGACTTGGGGACCTTAGCTGTAGGTCAGGGCTGTTTCCCTTTTGACGACGGACCTTAGCACCCGCCGTCTGTCTCCCGGATATCACTCGTTGGTATTCGGAGTTTGGTTGAATTTGGTAGATCTCGCGACCCCCGCATCCATCCAGTGCTCTACCCCCAACGGTGTTCATCCGAGGCACTACCTCAATAGTTTTCGCGGAGAACCAGCTATTTCCCGGCTTGATTGGCCTTTCACCCCTAAACACAACTCATCCGGTAACTTTTCAACGTTAATCGGTTCGGACCTCCAGTGGGTGTTACCCCACCTTCATCCTGGTCATGCCTAGATCGCCGGGTTTCGGGTCTAATGCATCAAACTAAGTCGCCCTATTCAGACTCGCTTTCGCTGCGCCTACACCTAACGGCTTAAGCTTGCTTGATACATTAAGTCACAGACCCATTATGCAAGAGGTACGCAGTCAGGCCTCAAGGACCCTCCTACTGCTTGTAGGCATTCGGTTTCAGGTACTATTTCACTCCCCTCATCGGGGTGCTTTTCACCTTTCCCTCACGGTACTGGTTCACTATCGGTCATGCACGAGTATTTAGGCTTAGAGGGTGGTCCCCCTATGTTCAGACAGGATTACACGTGTCCCGCCCTACTCAAGTCCTGATGTTTCATTTTCACATACGGGGCTGTCACCCGCTATGGCCAGCCTTTCCAGACTGTTCTGCTAATTCACCATCAGGCACTGGCCTGGTCCGCGTTCGCTCGCCACTACTAACGGAATCTCGGTTGATGTCTTTTCCTCCAGCTACTGAGATGTTTCAGTTCGCCGGGTTCGCTTCACCAAAGCTATGTATTCACTTCGGTGATATCCTTCCCATTTAACCCTCAACCTGCATTGCTGCAGGGCAAAGATTAAATGGTGAGGATGGGTTTCCCCATTCGGA
>NZ_JBXANN010000029.1:0-5727 GCF_058801765.1 Rhizorhabdus sp. GW822-FHT03C02 | reverse complement strand
GGCTCCTCCTGCCCATGCCAATGTGTTCACCATGTCTCCGAACGCTGTTCACCTTGTACCCGGTCCATACAAACAAGGCCGGGGCGACGGTGGTTGGGGGTGGTGGTATCATTTCCTCGAGCCTGGTGGCTGAGGAGGAAGAAAGATCGCCTCACGGCGCCGGCGCGCTGGGCACCTTGTCCTGGTACGTCGCCCAGTTCTTGAGCAGTTCGTGGACGACGGGCGCGCCGACGCGGTAATTGGCTTCGAAGGCGGCGATCTGGCCCGCGCCCTCGTTGGCGACGCTGTCGACCGCGCTGATGCCGGGCGGGGGCATCGACGGGTTGCTGCCGGTGCGCAGCACCAGCACCCGGTCGGGGTCGACCAGATGCTGTTTGGCGGCGATCGCCATCACCCCGGCCATCGACTGGCTTTCCATGTTGGTCATCGCGAAGCGCCCCTGGCCGCCGGTCCACAGCTTCACCCAGTCGCGCGCCCAGCGGGTCCGCCCGGGGCCGTGCCAGTAGCGCACCGATCCGAGCGTCTCGCCCATCAGCACGAAGGGCGGCTTCTGCGCGTTGGGAAAGCCCTTCCACTGCGCGCGCGCCTTTTGCAGTTCGGGGCTGTCGGGGATGGCGACGTCCTTCGTCATCGCATAGGCCCATGACGCCAGCCCCTGGTTGAGCTTGACCGACATGGCGAGCTTGCCGGTGTCGGTGAAGCCGGCGAAATCCTCGGTGGCGGCGGGCAGCGTGTTGGGGCGGTCGGCGCCGATCGCGAACAGGCCATAGGGCCAGCCTTTCGGCGCCTCGCGGTCGTCGAGCTCGCGCAGCGTGTCGCCCTGGACCACCCAGCGCGACCAGGCGGCGCTGCCGACCGAGGCGAGCGCGGGATCGACCCCCGAAATGCCGGTGAACAGCCAATAGGTGTGGGTGAAGTCGAAGCGTGGGTCGAGGATCAGGCTCATCAACTGTTCGGCGACCCCGCCGACCATCGTGTCCGGGCTGCCCCAGACCATGCCGTAGAGCCCGTCGGCGTTGCGGCGCAGCGGGTGGAGCGCGCCCTTCAGCGGAATGACCTCGTCGAGTTTCTCGCGTTCGGCCCAGAACTGGAACTCGCCGGGGGCGTCGCCGGTGTCGGCGCCGGGTTCGAAATTGGCGATGACGATGACCTTGACCGGGATCGGCACCACTGCGGGGATTGCCGGCACCGGCGGCTCGGCGGCGCGGGCGGCGACGGGCGGTGCGGCCGCGACGAGCGCAACCGAGGCCAGGAGCATGCGCAGATTTCGTCCCATCAAATCCGTCCCCGCTGGGCGGGCTGCGTGTCCGCGGCACCACGGCCGAGCAGCAATCCTGCCAGGTAAGTAAGTTTTTCTTTACAGTTCGACGAACCTATCATTACGATGATGCAACGCAGCATTTCAAGACCATAATCGGAGAGGCAAGTATCGGGAAACATTGACCGAACGAGCGCAGGGGTGCGACTCTTCGGCGAAAAAAGGGGGCTATAATCATGGTGAAGACTCGATCGGTTACCGCAATGGCGGATCGTGCGATGCAGCAGGGCCGCATCCTCGCAATCGCAGCAACGCTCCTATCCTGTACCGCCCTTACCACGCCGGCCTGGGCCGCCGGCGAAGCCGCCGCCGACGAGGCCGCGGCGGATGCGCCCAAGGACGACGACATCGTCGTGACCGGCGCGCTCAACGCGATGCCCAACAAGGATGTCGGTTCGATCTTCGGCTTCGGCAAGACGCTGGTCGAGACGCCGCGTTCGGCCTCGACGATCAGCGGCGAGCAGATCGAGCGGTTCGGCATCACCGACATCTACGATCTCGTCGCGCAGGCGCCGGGCACCTTCACCAACAGCTTCTTCGGGGTCGGCGGCGCGCTCGATATCCGCGGCACGCCGGGCGAAGTCTTCTTCCGCGGCATGCGCCGGCTCGACAATCCGGGCAACTACCCGACCCCGATCGGCGCGTCCGACCGGATCGACATCGTCCGCGGCCCGTCCTCGCCGATCTTCGGCCCGTCGAAGACCGGCGGCTATATGAACTTCGTGCCCAAATCGGCGCGGGTGAAGGGCGGCGCGCTGCTCGACCATGCCGAGGGCGAGGTCAGCTATACCCGCGGCAGCTGGGACTATAATGTCGTCAAGGCGCAGGTGCGCGGGCCGCTCAAGCTGGGCGCGAGCGAATTCGGCTACAGCCTCTATGCCGAGCTCGAGGATTCGGGCAGCTATTACCGCAACATGTCGACCAACCAGACGCTGCTCCAGGCGGCGTTCGACAACCAGATCGCCGACACCGTCCGCATCGAATTCGGCGGCATGTACCAGAACTACAAGGGCCAGCAGAATGGCGGCTGGAACCGCCTGACCCAGGACTTGGTCGACAACGGCACCTACCTGACCGGATCGGCCAAGCCGCTCGACACCAATGGCGACGGCCAGCTGTCGCAGGCCGAACTCACCGGCCAGGGCCTCAATCCGTTCGGCGGCTTCGCCTGCGGCGGCGGTGTGTTCGCGGCGTCGATCACCAATGCCTGCTATTCGCGCACCTCGCCGCTGGCACTCGACAATGTCGGCACCGCCAAGCTCAGCCGCCGGGACGTCCTCACCGGCAAGAACGACCGCCTCGATAACATCGCCAAGACCGGTTATTTCGATATCATCTTCACACCCGACAGCGGATATGAGATCAAGAACCAGTTCTTCTACGACGGTATCAAGAACATCAACGAGAACACCTATGGCTTCTCGCAGTTCCACCGTTCCTGGGTGATCGAGGACAAGATCGTCGCATCGAAGACCTATGAAAATTCGGTCGGAAAATTCTCGGTCCAGGCATCGCCGTCGATCCGCTACACCAAGTTCCTGCACGGCGACGATTTCAACTTCGAATATTTCCACCGCGTCGACCTGACCGTCGGCTACACGCCGCTGTCCGACCGGCTGCTGTCGACCGAGTGCGACTGCAACTATACCAATTATCTGAAGGGCCATTATACCGATTACGGCCTCGCCGGGCTCGTCGATGCCGACTTCGCCTTCGGCCTCGATCTGATCGGCGGCCTGCGCTACGATCAGGTCAAGGTCACGTCGACCAACGTGCTCAGCAAGCTGCAGACCGCGACCGGCGTGCTCGCCAACGGATCGGGCAGCAAGGGCGGCTGGTCGTGGAACGGAAGCGCCTCGTACAAGCTGCCGTTCGGGATCATCCCCTATGTGACGGCGTCGCGCCAGTCGACGGTGATCGCCGGCCAGGGGTCGGAAATCGATGCGGCGACCGCGGTCGGCAAGACCTTCATCACCGCGTCCAAGCTGTACGAAGCCGGCGTGAAGGGCAATTTCCTCGACAACAAGCTCTATGCCGCGGTGTCGGTCTACAAGCAGGAGCGCACCGACCACGACATCCAGTCGTCGACGGTCAACCAGTCGGTCCAGACCAAGGGCGTCGAGGCCGAGGCGCGCTGGTCGGTCGACAAGCACCTGCTCATCACCGGTGCCTATACCCGCACCGTGGTCACCAACCTGACCTTCCTCGATGCGGGGTCGACCTTCAGCTTCTTCGGCGCCGAGGATCTGATCAATGTCACCGACCCTTCGCTGATCTATGGCGGTCAGCAGGGCGGCCTGGTGCCGATCAACAGCAAGTCCGACGCCCGTCGTGCGGGTATCCCGAAGAATCTCTACTCGCTGACGGGAAGCTATTCGTTCGACAATGGGCTCGCCTTCACCGCCAGCGTGGTCAAGGTGGACTCGGTGTTTTCGGGCCAGTCGCAGGTCGTCAAGCTGCCGGCCTATACGCTGCTCGATCTCGGCGCATCCTATGCCAAGGATAACTGGCTGTTCCGCCTGATCGTCAAGAACGTCACCAACGAGCGCTATTTCCGCGCCAACTTCACCGAACTGTTCGGCAGCACGATCGTGCTGCCCGAGCGGCCGCGGAGCTTCCAGGGGACGATCTCCTACAAGTTCTAAGGCCAGATGGAGGCGCCGGCCGATGCCGGCGCCTCTTTCGCTTCACCCTGCTGCTCATGACGACGTTGCGGAGGTGTCGATGAACATCGCGAACATACCCGCGCCCGAAGCCGAGACCGTCGGCGGGGCCGCGGCCCGCACGGGGATCATGACCGCCGAACAGGCGCGCGATCCCGATTATTTCCCCGGTTTCGGCGTCGCGATCCCGCTGGGCATCCAGCATGTGCTGGCGATGTTCGTCAGCAACCTGACTCCACCGATCATCGTCGCGGGGGCGGCGGGCTTCGGCTTCGGATCGCCCGATCCCAGCGCGCTGATCTACATGATCCAGATGTCGATGATCTTCGCCGGGATCGCCACGCTGATCCAGACGATCGGCATCGGCCCGGCGGGTGCGCGGCTGCCGATCGTCCAGGGCACCAGCTTCGCCTATCTGCCGGTGATGATCCCGATCGTCGCCGGCCACGGCGTCGGCGCGATGGCGGCGCTGACCACCGCCGCGCTGTTCGGCGGGCTGGTCCACACGGGTCTCAGCTTCTTCGTCGGGCGGATCCGCTTCGCGTTGCCGCCGATGGTCACCGGGCTGGTGGTGGCGATGATCGGCCTGTCGCTGATGCGGATCGGGGTCCAATATGCCGCGGGCGGGGTGCCCGCGCAGGGCACCGCGGCCTATGGTGCGGGGGCGAGCTGGCTGCTGGCTGGGATCGTCGTCGCGGTGACGTTGGGCTTGAGTTTCTTCGCGCGGGGCATCTGGTCGACCGCGGCGGTGCTCATCGGGCTGCTCGCGGGCTATGGCGCGGCGGCGGCGATGGGGCGGGTGTCGCTCGCTTCGGTCGGGAGCGCCGGCTGGTTCATGTTGCCGTCGCCGCTCCATTTCGGTTTTTCGATGTCGGCGGCGGCGATCCTGGGCTTCGTGCTGATGGGCTTCATCTCGGCGATCGAGTCGATCGGTGGGGTCTGTGCGATCTGCGAGGGCACCGCCGGCCGCCCGGCGACCGACCGCGAGCTGATCGGCGCAACCTGCGCCGATGGCGCGGGCACCGCGCTCGCCGCCTTGTTCGGGGCGCTGCCCAACACCTCGTTCAGCCAGAATGTCGGGCTGATCGCGATCACCGGGATCATGAGCCGCCATATCGTCACGATCGGCGCGCTGTTCCTGATCGCGTGCGGGCTGGTGCCCAAGGTCGGGGCGCTGATCACGACGATCCCGATCGAGGTGCTCGGCGGCGGGGTGATCGTCATGTTCGGGATGGTCGCCTCGGCGGCGGTCGGAATCCTGTCGGGGGTCACCTGGAACCAGCGCAACATGCTGATCTTCGGGGTGGCGCTGTCGCTGGGGATCGGGCTCCAGCTCGAACCCGACGCGGTGTCGCACCTGCCGGGGACGCTGCGGATCATGCTGACCTCGGGCGTGCTGCCGGCGGCGCTGATCGCGGTGGTGCTCAATATCGTCGTGCCGGGGCGTGAGGCGGTGGGATAATCCTCTTACCGCTGTCGCCCCGGCCTTGTGCCGGGGTCCATGGCTGGTGCGTCACGCGGCATGGTCGACGGAGGGCAGGGCGGTCTGCTTGCTTCTCATTTCCGGCGGTGGCTCTCGGTGAAATAGCCATGGACCCCGGCACAAGGCCGGGGCGACGGTTGAGAGCTTAGAGCAGCAAGCCGTAAATCTGACCCACCGTGACGGAGTCGATTTTGGTCCGTCGCGAGGATGGAGGAGGGAGCAATGTGGGGCCATTGTGACCGACGACAGACGCTGCGATGGAC
>NZ_JBXANN010000028.1:0-7303 GCF_058801765.1 Rhizorhabdus sp. GW822-FHT03C02 | reverse complement strand
CAGGGTCCGCAAGCGCGAACGCGCGCCCGAGCTTATTGCGAGGAAGCCCAGGGGCGCGGATGCGCCCCGCCCGGCGTCTGAGGGCAAAGACCAAACAACCAACGGACTCGCAGGGTCCGCAAGCGCGAACGCGCGCCCGAGCTTATTGCGAGGAAGCCCAGGGGCGCGGATGCGCCCCGCCCGGCGTCTGAGGGCTCAAACAAAAAAAGCCCCGGCGTTTCCGCCGGGGCCTTCCATGTTCATCGTCCGGACCGAAGTTACGCGTCCTTGGCGTCCTTGGCGGCCTGGATCGCTTCGAGGATGATGCGCTTGGCTTCGCTGGCATCGCCCCAGGTGCCGATCCGCACCCACTTCTTGGCTTCGAGATCTTTGTAGTGGGTGAAGAAATGCTCGATCTGCTGCATGATGATTTCGGGCAGATCGTCCTTCTCGTCGACCTTCGAATAATAAGGGAAGGTGCCGTCGACCGGCACCGTCAGCAGCTTTTCGTCGCCGCCGGCCTCATCCTCGAGCTTCAGCACCGCGATCGGGCGGACGCGCACGACGCAGCCCGGCACGAACGGCGACCGCGCGATCACCAGCGCATCGAGCGGATCGCCGTCGGGCGACAGCGTATGCGGCACGAAGCCGTAATTCGCCGGATAGCGCATCGGCGTGTGCAGGATGCGATCGACGAAGAGCGCGCCCGACTTCTTGTCGAACTCGTACTTCACCGGCTCGCCGCCGACGGGCACTTCGATGATGACGTTGAGGCTGTTCGGCGGATCGTCGCCGATCGGGATGAGGTCGATGTTCATGAGCCGGCTTCTTATGGTGCAGTGCACATCTTGCCAAGGCGCGTTCGCATTTGATTGTTAATTTCTTTGGAGGCGCGCCCCTCGCATTCGGTTGCGCATCCGGGGCGCCGGGCGATCTTCCCACGCCGCGGTCAAAGCCCTATGGGCTGGCGCGTGAGCAAGATCGAAACACCGCGTCCCGTCCGGGGTACGCAGGACATGCTGGGGGAACAGGCGATCAGGTTCGGCCATGTGGTCGATGCCTTCGATCGCGTGCGCCGGCTTTATGGCTTTGGCCGGGTCGAGGTGCCCGTCTTCGAATCGACCGCGGTGTTCGCGCGGTCGCTCGGCGAGACCACCGACGTCGTCTCGAAGGAGATGTACTCGTTCGAGGACCGCGGCGGCGATTCGCTGACCCTGCGGCCCGAATTCACCGCCGGCATATCGCGCGCCTATCTGACCGAGGGGTGGCAGCAGCACATCCCGCTCAAGGTCGCGACCCACGGCCCGCTGTTCCGCTACGAGCGCCCGCAAAAGGGCCGCTTCCGCCAGTTCCACCAGCTCGATGCCGAGGTGATCGGCGCCGCCGAGCCCGCCGCCGATGTCGAGCTGCTGACGCTCGCCGATCAGTTGCTGCGCGAACTCGGGGTCGCCGACGGCGTCACCCTGCAGCTCAACACGCTCGGCGACGGTGCCACCCGCGACGCCTGGCGCCAGGCGCTGGTCGCGCATTTCGAAGGCGCGCGCGACGCGCTGTCGCCCGAAAGCGTCGAGCGGCTCGCCAAGAATCCGCTGCGCATCCTCGACTCGAAGGACCCGCGCGACCGCCCGATCGCCGACGCCGCACCCGAGATCGACGCCTATATGTCGGCCGAGGCGGGCAGCTTCTTCGAAGCCGTCACCAAGGGTCTCGACGCCGCCGGGGTCGCCTGGACCCGCAGTGCCCGGCTGGTGCGCGGGCTCGATTATTATCGTCACACCGCGTTCGAATTCGTCACCGACCGGCTCGGCGCGCAGGGCACCGTGCTCGGCGGCGGTCGCTATGACGGGCTGATCGAGACGCTCGGCGGTCCGCCGACTCCCGCGGTCGGCTGGGCGGCAGGGATCGAGCGGCTGGCGATGCTGATCGACCTGCCCGATCCCGACCGGATCGACGTCGCGCTGGTGCCGATGGGCGAGGCGGCGCAGGCCGCCGCGACCGCGATCCTCGCCACGCTGCGCCGCGCGGGCGTCGCCGCCGACATGGCCTATAAGGGCAATATGAAGAAGCGGATGCAGAAGGCCGACGCCAGCGGCGCGCGCTTCGCGGTGATCATCGGCGACGACGAGCTCGCGCGCGGCGAGGTCGGGCTCAAGCATCTCGTCGACCAGACCCAGAGCTGGGTGCCGCTCGACGCGCTCGTCGACCGCATCAAGGGCTGAGGCGATGACCTCGATCAGTTCGCAGCGCATCGCGCAGATCGAATCGCGCCGCGACGAGCTCCAGGCGGCGATGGCGCGCGGCGACCTGTCGGGCGAGCAGTTCGTCCAGCTGTCGAAAGACTATGCCGAGATCGAGCCGGTCGCCGAGGCCGCCGGCGAGGTCCGGCGCTTTCGTGCCGAGATCGAATCGCTCGCCTTCATGATCGAGGACGACAGCGCCGATGCCGAGCTGCGCTCGATGGCGGGTGAGGAACTCGCCACGTTGCGCGACAGCCTGGTCGGCGCCGAACGCAACCTTGCGCTGCGGCTATTGCCGCGCGACGCCGCCGACGAGCGCTCGGCGATGCTCGAGATCCGCGCCGGCACCGGTGGCGACGAAGCGGCTTTGTTCGCGGGCGACCTGTTCCGCATGTATCAGCGTTATGCCGAGGATCGCGGCTGGCGGGTCGAGCTGATCTCGGCGAGCACCGCCGATCTCGGCGGCTATAAGGAAGTGGTCGCCAGCGTCACCGGCGCCGGGGTGTTCGCGCGGTTGAAGTTCGAAAGCGGGGTCCACCGCGTCCAGCGGGTGCCGGTCACCGAATCGGGCGGGCGCATCCACACCTCGGCGGCGACGGTCGCGGTGCTGCCCGAGGCCGAGGAGGTCGATGTCCAGATCGACGAGGCGAAGGATCTGCGGATCGACGTCTATCGCTCGTCGGGGCCCGGCGGTCAGTCGGTCAACACCACCGATTCGGCGGTGCGCATCACCCATCTCCCGTCGGGGCTGGTGGTGATCCAGCAGGATGAGAAGTCGCAGCACAAGAACAAGGCCAAGGCGCTCAAGGTGCTGCGCACCCGGCTCTACGAGATCGAGCGCGAACGGCTAGCCAGCGCGCGCGCCGGGGTGCGCAAGTCGATGGTCGGATCGGGCGACCGTTCCGAACGCATCCGGACCTATAATTTCCCGCAGGGTCGCGTCACCGATCACCGTATCAACCTCACCCTCCACCGGCTGCCCGAGATTCTCGAAGGGCCGGGGCTCGAGGAACTGGTCGGGGCGCTGATCGCCGAGGATGAGGCCGAACGCCTCGCCCAGCTCGACGGATGAGGGCGGCGGGGGCGGCCATGCTCCTGCTGATGACGAACGGTGCTGCCGCATGGGCCGAGGACAGGCCCGCCGAACCCGATCTGGCCAAGGCGATCGACAAGGTCCTGGGTCCCTGTCCGTCGAACGCCGGCGCCGATATCGTCGTGTGCGGCGAGCGGCGGGCGAAGGAGCAGCTGCGCTACCGCCTGCCGATCCGCGAGGATGGGTTCGATCCCGCCGGGCCGGTCGAAAGCGTGTCGCGCGAACGGCACCGGCTCTACCAGGCCGGCGAAAGCGGTACCGGGTCGTGCAGCGTGTCGGGCGCCGGCGGCTGGACCGGATGCATGATCAAGGGATGGCGCGCACGGCGTGAACAATATGGCGAACAACATCGATGAGACGGTGGCGCAGGGGCTCGTGTTAGCGGCGCGGGCCCTGGCGGATGTCGGCCCGACCCCGCGGCTCGATGCCGAACTGCTGATGGCGCATGCGCTCGGGCTGACCCGCGAGCGCATGCTGCTCGGCGCGCTCGACCGGCCGGTGCCGCCGGGCTTCGCGGCGCTGCTCGCCCGCCGCGTCGCGCACGAACCGGTCGCCTATATAATAGGTGTCCGCGATTTCTGGACGATCAGCCTCGCGGTCGCGCCGGGGGTGCTGATCCCGCGTCCCGACAGCGAGACGCTGATCGAGGCCGCGCTCGATCATTTCGGTGCGGCGGGGCCGCGGCGCATCCTCGACCTCGGCACCGGCCCGGGCACGCTGTTGCTGGCGGCGCTCGCCGAATGGCCCGGGGCGACCGGTCTCGGCGTCGATCGCTCGCCAGAGGCGCTGGTGATCGCGCAAGCCAATGTCGAACGCCTCGGCCTCGCCGATCGCGCCGAGATCCGCGCCGGCGACTGGGGCGAGGGCATCGCCGAGGCGTTCGACCTCGTCCTGTGCAATCCGCCTTATGTCGAAAGCGATGCCGTGCTCGCCGCCGAGGTCGCCGATCATGAGCCGGCGGCGGCGCTCTATGCCGGGCTCGACGGCCTCGACGATTATCGCCGGCTCGCGCCGCAGCTTGGGTCGCTGATCGCGCCGGGCGGGATCGCCGCGATCGAGATCGGTGCGGGCCAGGCGGTTGCCGCCGCGGCGCTGTTCGCGGCGCAGGGGCTCGACGGGACGGTTCGCCACGACCTGGCTGGCCGCGACCGGTGTCTCGTGCTGAAACGCTGATTCTTTACCGCTTTGCCGCATATTCCACTTGGAAAAGCCGAATCGAGCGCCTACATCCCATGCATGGACACGGGTCCGGGAAGCAATATTGCCCCGGCCCGATGCAACCGCACCTTCATGCCATGGCCGCGTTTTTCGGCCTTGACGTTGGCGAGGCGACCCCCGGGCCGGCCTTGCCGTGACGGCTTGCATATTGCGACTTTTTCGGGGCCAGGAGGCTTCGAGGGCGGAACCGGGACGGTCCCGGTGTGGGGAGTGGTTTACCGATACCACGAGTGACGAGGACATCGTTAAGTTGATCAACAACCGGCAGAACGGCCGCCGTCGCGGCCGTGGCGGTGGCGCAGGTGGTGCGCCGCGCCCCAATGGTGGCGGCGGCAGCCCGGATCGCGGCAACCGTATCGATAATCGCTCGCGCGGCAATGCGGCCCAACTTCTCGAGAAGTACAAGGCGCTGGCCCGCGACAGTCAGATGCAGGGCGACCGCGTCAACACCGAATATTATCTGCAGTTCGCGGATCATTATTTCCGGGTGCTGAGCGAGAGCCGCTCGCGCTTCGAAGACCAGCAGCCGCGTCCGCGCCGCGACGAGTTTACCGGCGCGAACGATCTCGAAGAAGATTATGGCGACGAGGCCGACGGCAATGTCGGCCAGAATGACGGCGGCTATAATGGCGATCGTCAGAACGGCTATGACGGCGGGTCGCAGGGCCAGGATCGTCAGGACCGCGGCGAGCGCCAGGACCGGCAGGATCGATCCGACCGGCAACCGGAGCGCCAGGAGCGCTCCGATCGTCAGGATCGCCCCGACCGTCAGGACCGTCAGAGCTACGCCAAGCCGCCACGGTCCGGCGACGGCAATGGCAATGGCAATGGCGGCAACCGCAGCCGCGGCAATAATGGCGGCTCATATGCCCCTCGCGAGGAGGCGGCGCCTGCGCCGGCTCCGGCCGAAACCGGGGAACGCCTGGTGTTCGCGCTCGAAGGCGAGCCCGCCACCGAACGTTCGCTCGACGACGCGCCCAAGCCGCGTCGTGGCCGGCGTCCGAAGTCGGCGCAGCCTGCCGACACCGGCGAAGCCGTGGCCGAGCGTATCGATGTCGATCGCCTGCCGCCGTCCTTCGCGCTGACCCCGCCGCCTGCCGCCGTCGAGGCGGCTGCCGTCGAGGAGCGTCCGAAGCGCAAGCCGCGCAAGAAGAAGGAAAGCGAAGCCGAGGCCGCCGACGCCTGAGCGTCTGCGCGATCCATGGTTTCGGAAAAGGGCGGTCTTCGGGCCGCCCTTTTTCGTTTGCGCGCTTCTTTCCTGCCTCGTCACCCCGGACCTGTTTCCATGGGCGCTACTATGAGCGCTTCTGAAGCCTTCTCCCGCTCTTTGCAGGAGAAGGTTTGGATGAGGGTCTTCTTCCGTTTCTTCTTCCTCGTGGCGCAGCAGGCGGACGAAGCGCCCTCGCGGCCATGTCAGCGCCCATGGGACGTGTCCGGGGGCCACCGCAAGGCCGGCGACGGCCTGGCGGCTCGACACCGCGACGCTCGGTCGAGGGCACGCGGTGAGAGGCAGGTGAGGGGATGCGCTGCTCCGCGGGCCGTAGCACGCTCCGGAAGCGCCCCGCTTATTCCTTGTCGGGATCGAACGCCGCGACGTCCTCGTCATGGCCGGTGCCCGAGCTGAGGAAGATCAACCCCATCAGTGCCCCGGCCAGCAGCACCGACAGCCCGACCGCGGCGATCGTCGCGATCAGGACATGGACCGACATCACCGATCCGTCGCTCATCAGCCAGGCGACCGACGCGCCGACGCACAGCACCGACACGCCGAGCACCCAGAGCATGATCCGCCGGTAGCGCGCCCAGGCGAAGGCGGCATATTCGGGATCGGACAGGCGAGACCGCCGCGGCACGGGATCATGTTTCGGCATGGCTTTCCTTTGGGCCGCGAAAGTGGGATCATCAAGCCATGCCGGCTCATCGGCCGGCACCCTTTGGAGAGGGAGGCCGAGATGACGATTGCGGCAATAGTCCGGGTTCGCGATACGGCGGTGATAACGATCGCGCCCGACATGCAGGTTCGGGATGCATTGGCACTGCTCGCGGACAAGCGGATCGGTGCGGTACCGGTGACGGTCGATGACGAGGTCGTCGGCATATTGTCCGAACGCGACCTGATCTACGGCCTCAGGCGCGACGGTCCCGCCTTCCTCGATCTCGACGTACGCCGGGCGATGACCTCGCCCGTGATCAGCGTCCACAGCCGCACCACCCCGCTCGAGGCGCTCGGCATGATGACCAAGCGCCGCATCCGCCATCTGCCCGTCATCGACGACGGCGTGATGGTCGGCTTCGTGTCGATCGGCGATCTGGTGAAGGCGCGGCTCGAACATGTCGAAAACGAAGCCGCCGCCCTGCGCGAATATATCCAGACCGCCTGATTCGACTCTGATTCGAACGGAAAACCCTGATTTTACAGGGGTTTCACTGTTTCGCCGATTCGGATGATCCGAATCGGCGTGAGGTGATTCGGATCGGTCGGCCGGCGGGCAAGCGAGCGGCACCCTGCTCAAACCCCCGGAAAATGGGGCTCAATTCGCACCGTATTTTTTTTGTAATTTTGTTGTTGACCGGTTGGGGTCCCGCCCATAGAAGCCCCTCCACCGACGGCGACGACGCGGTTTCAACCGGGTCGCTACCGACTTTCCCGATCGTGAAAATCGATCACCTTAAGAGCAATCTTAGGGAGGGTTAGAGCATCGGTTCTTTGACATTGTTGGAAAGATGAAGGGACATGTGGGCGGCGGCTCCGGTTTCTGGCGGCTTCAAGGCGTCG
>NZ_JBXANN010000027.1:0-10577 GCF_058801765.1 Rhizorhabdus sp. GW822-FHT03C02 | reverse complement strand
GTTGGACCAGGCTTAGGCCGCGTCTCCATAACCGGCTCAGACCTACATCCGATGCTTCAAAGGAGAATATCCATGTCGCCCTAACACGACATCTTGACCCACAACTCCCCATGTGAGTGCGGGGCGACGGGTTATGTTGGCGCCTATGGGGCCGCTTCCCGCCTCGCGATCCGCCAGGCGGCGATCCACGCGGCGACGGCGGCGACCGCTTGCAGCGCGACCATCCCCGCGAAGCTGCCGCCGAGCAGCGACAGCAGCGCGCTCGCCGCCGCCCCGGCGCCGAACTGCAGCGTGCCGAGCAGCGCCGCGGCGGTGCCCGCGACCGCGCTGTGCCGGTCGAGCGCGAGCACCGACGCCGGGCCCATCACGAAGCCGAACGAGGTGAAGACCAGGAAGAAGCCCGCCAGCATCAGCGCGATCGGCGGGGGGCCGGCGAGCGATGCCAGCGCCATCGGCGCGATCCCCGCCAGGGTCAGCGTCGCCGCCATCAGCAGCACCCGCGGGGTGCCGTGGCGCAGGATCAGCGTGCGGTTGGTTTGTGCCGCGGCGATCATTCCGACCGCATTGGCGGCGAAGGCGATGCTGTAGGTCCAGGGCGGCAGGCCATAGGCGCCGATATAGGCGGCCGACGATCCGGCGAGATAGATCGACGCCCCCGCCTGCGCGGTCGCCAGCATCGCCAAGGCCCGGCGAAAGCCGGGATCGGCGAATATCCGGCGGAAGGTCCGTTGCAAGGGCTGCGCTTCGGACGACCGCGCGACATGGGTCTCGGGCAGCAGGCGCCAGGTCGCGACCAGCAGCGACGTCGCCAGCGCGGCGAGCAGCCAGAAGATCATGCGCCACGAGGCGAAGGCGATGATCGCGCTGCCGGCCAGCGGGGCGAGCAGCGGCGAGACGCTGACGATCAGCAGGGTGCGCGCCATCAGCCGCACCGCGTCGGGGCCGGCATGGAGATCGCGGACGATCGCCCGCATCAGCGCGACGATCGCGCAGATGCCGCAGCCCTGGACGAAGCGCCCGGCGATCAGCGTGGCGACGCCGTCGGCGAGCGCGCAGCCGATCGACCCGGCGACGAACAGCGCCAGCCCCAGCAGGATCGGCGGCTTGCGTCCGATCCGGTCGGACAGCGCGCCATAGACGATCTGGCCGAGCCCGAGCGCGAGGAAATAGCCGGCCATGCTCGCCTGCACCGCGCCGATCCCGCAACCGAGATCGCGCGCGATCGTCGCGAACGCCGGCAGATAGATATCGATGCCGATCGGCCCGATCGCCGACAGCAGGCCGAGCAGCAGCGTCAGTCGGCGGAGAGGAGCGGCGGATGGTGGAGGGGGCATATTAATGGGTGAAATACTCGAACCCCCTTCTCCGTTCGTGTCGAGCGTAGTCGAGACACCCCGCGGTGGTGGAAAGTGTCTCGACTACGCTCGACACGAACGGGTTGGTATTCAAGGCCCAAAGTATCAGCCTTCAGAAGGCGCCGCCTGGCGGAAGGCATAGGTCGCGTCGAGCTTGTCGCGCAGATGCTGGCCGGCGGTGATCGGCGCATAACGCGGCGGCCGGTCGGGGCCGGTGCAGCTCGGCAGGCATTCGACCAGCGCATCGTCATTGGCGTCGAGGAAGAAGGCGATCGAATAGCGTTCGCGCCCTTCGAGATCGACCACCCGGTGCGGGGTCGACGCGTAGATGTCGTTGCTCCAGCGCATCAGGCAGTCGCCGATATTGCAGATGAACGCGCCCGCGATCGGCGGCGCCGCGATCCACGCCCCGTCGCGGGTCCGCACCTCGAGCCCGCCGACATCGTCCTGCGAGAGGATCGTCATATTGCCATAGTCGGTGTGCGCACCGGCGCCGTGCCGGCCTGGCGCGCCGCCGCCCGGATAGCGCAGCAGCCGCAGCGTCGCCATCGGCCGGTCGACGAAGCGCGCGAAATGGTCGGGTTCGAGCCCGAGGTCGACCGCGAAGGCGCGGTGGAGCTGCTCGCCCAATCGCCGCATCGCGTCATAATAATCGCTCATCAGGTCGCGGAAGCCGGGCAGCGCCGGCCACTGGTTGACCCCTTGCGACGGTGCGTCGTCGGCCCAGCGTTCGCCCGGCTCGGGCTCGCGGCCGATGTTGAACGCCTCCTTGAGGTCGGGCGGGGCGTCGGGATCGAGGCTCTCGGAATCGACCGCCGCATAGCCGCGATTGTGGAGCGAGCGGGTGATCGTCAGCGCCATCTTCTCGGCCGCCGGCAGCGCGAAGAAAGCCTGCGCCATCGCATAGACCTCGGCCAGCCGCCCGGGCGCGACGCCATGGTCGCGGACATAGAAGAACCCGATCGTCCGCGCCGCCGCCCCGACCTCCCCCGCGACCCGCTCGAGCGCGCCGGGGACGCCGGCGATCAGGTCGTCGAGGTCGATGATCGGGAGGGAAGGGGAGGTGGTCATGGGGGAATGACTTTACTTAAGCCCCTCCCTTTCAAGGGAGGTTCGGCAGGTTGGGATTGCCCCCGGCAATCCCTAAACCATGCCGGGGGGCATGGTTTACCTGCCGAAGGGGTGGGTGGCGAGCGTAGCGAGCCTCTACGCTGGAGCCGAGCGCGACTTCAGCGGCATCGAGCCGCTTCAGTCGCACCCCACCCCAACCCCTCCCCTAAAGGGGAGGGGTTACGCCGTGTTTAAAACCGCGCCGTTACCTTCAGCACCGCCGTCCGGCCTTCGCCGGGGAAGGCCGATCCTTCGGTGTCGGTGCTGCGCTGGGGGATATAATAGCGCTTGTTGAGGATGTTGTTGACGTTGACCGCGATCCGGTAACGGCCGGTTTCCCAGTGCACCGATCCGCGCAGCAGGAAATAGTCGGGGAACTCGATCGCCCCCGGCAATTGCCCGCTGGTCTTGTCGACATAATTGCCGCCCAAAGTCGCGCCGATGCCGTTGCCGAGTTCGTAATTGGCGAACAGGCCGAACACATAGCGCGGCTGGGTCTTGTCGACATAGCCGGTGGCGAGCCCGGCGAAGGCGCTGCTCGCGGCCTGGTAGATGAAGCCCCAGCCGTCGGTGTAAGCGAGCCCGAACGAGGTCGGGGTGACGACCAGGAAGGACGAACCCGAAATGGTCGTCTTCTGCCGGGTCGCGACCGCTGACAGGCCGAAGCGCTTGCTCACCGCCCAGCGCAGCTCGCCTTCGAGCCCCTTGGTGGTGGCGCCGACGAAATTGCCGGTCAGCAGCTCGGACTGAACCCGCTGCTGGCGATAGGCCGACAGGCCGACGAACAGCCGGTCGTCGAACAGGCTCGCCTTGATGCCGCCCTCGGTCAGCTTGGTCGGCGACAGGAAGGTGTCGCCGCGGACATTGCCCGGGGTGATCGCGCCGCCCTGGCTGGTCTCGAGCGCCCACGACTTGCCCTTGGTGAAATAGGGCACGACCCCGAACGGGGTGACGTAGCTCAGGCTCGCCGACCAGCTCACCGCGTCGCGCTTGTTGTGATAGGTGACGTTCAATGGCGCCGAGAAGTCGGTCAGGCCGGTGTTGCTCGACCAGACATGATAATCGTCATAGCGCAGGCCGCCGGTGAACTTCAGCCCGCCGAACAGCTTCATGTCGGTGTTGAAGAAGGCGCCGTACCCCTTGACCATCGAATGGTAGAACTGGTCGTAGGGTTCGCCGCTGATGTAGATCGGGTTGAACAGATCGTCGGGGGTCGATCCGACGGTGATGTCCTGGCGGTCGAGCACCTGATAGCCGCGCGCGAACACATAGCCTTCGTCGGCGTCGTAATCGCGATAGCCGACCCCGCCGACGAAGCTCGCCTCGAGCCATTTCGCCGGTGCGACCTTGCCGGCATAGGAGAGCCGGGCCTCGCGCGCCTGGTCGCGCAGATGCTTGGTGAAGCCATAGCCATTATAGCTGTCGGCGTTGAGATCGTCGAGGAAGCCCTGGAGCTTGACCGTGCCCGGGCCGAGGTCGTGCGACAGGTCGAAATAGGCGGTGGTGGTTTCGGAATCGCCATAGTCGTAGGGCGAGGTCAGCAGGGTGCGGCGGCCGAGCTTGACCGTCTTGATCGTCGCCGGATCGAGCCTGCTGTAATTGTTCGCGGCGCCGAAATATTTGGTGACCCCGCCCGCGCGGACGATGTCGGCCGGGGTGATATAGGCCGCCCCCGGCGACACGAGCTGGGCGATCGGCCGGCCCGAGATATAATTGCCGTTGTCGATCAGGTCCTGGGTCAGCCGGTTGATGCCGGTCGTGCCCTGCATCCCGCTGGCGTCATAATATTGGAGGCCGACGCTGTAGGTGAAGCCGCCGGGCAGTTCGCTCGAAAACCCGCCCTGGACCAGGGTGTGCTTGGGCTCGATCCCGTGGAAATATTGCGATGCCTGGACCTTCTCGACATAGAGGTCGACGCCCGCGGCATAGTCGCCGAGCTTGATCGGCGCGCCATATTCGCCCGACGCGCGGTAATAATCATAGGTGCCGAGCGAGGCGACGACCTCGCCGCCGGCCTCCTTGCCATTGCGGAACTGTTCGGCGCGGTCGGCGCGCGGGGTGAAGTTGACATAGCCCCCCGAACGGCCGGTGCCATAAGCCGGCGAGGCGATGCCGCGGACGATCTCCAGCGTCGATGCGGACTCGATCGGGGTGATATAGGTCCCCTGATTCTCGACCCGCTTGAAGCCGCGGAAGAAATTGTCGGCATATTCGCCGCGGATGTTCACGGTGCCGTCGACCCCGTAGAAGCTGGCGGTGAACACGCCCGGGGTCACCGCGATCAGGTCGCGCACCGTCGTCAGGCTATATTGGTCGATCATCGCCAGCGACACGGTCGAGGTCGACCGCGGGGTTTCGACCTGGCTGATGCCCAGCCCGAAGGCGTCGGTCGGGGTCGGCAGGATCGCCGACTTGGCCTTGGTGCCGGTCACCACCAGCACCCCCATCGCGCCGGCATCGGTTTCGTCGGCGGCGTCGGCCGCGGGCGCTGCCTGCTGCGCCCATGACGGTACCGCGCCGAACGCTGCGGTGACGAGCGCGGCCAGCCCGGCGCTCCTCAGAAGATATTGTCCCTTACCCATATGCCATCCCTCGCTTCAAAAGGCTGCCTAAGCCGAAACGGCCCCCTCCCGGCAGATGCACGGCCATCACGAGACGGTTTGCCCGTTTGCTCGTCGATGGATAGAAAATCTTTTTATTTGAACATGTTGTCGTAGAATTTGACGAAGAAACGCCGCATATACTCGTCATTCGAAAAGGGCTCGAACCGCGCCGGCGCATCGGCGGTGACGAAACGCTCGATCGGCGCCACCACCACCTCGCGGTCGGGGTTCATGAACATCGTCGCCGAGAAGCGGTCGACCGGCTTGCGCGACACCACCCGGTGGAGGGTCGAGACGAAATGGCCGTTGGTCCACCCCATCATCGTGTCGCCGATGTTGATCACATAGGCGCCCGGCACATAGGGCGCCGCGATCCAGCGCCCGTTCGCGTCGCGGACCTCGAGCCCGCCGACATCGTCCTGCAGCAGCACGGTGAAGGTCGATGCGTCGCAATGCGCGCCAACCCCGACATCGGCCGACGGCGCCCCCGGCACCGGCGCGGGGTAGAAATTGAGCCCGAAGGTCGCCAGCGGGCTCTGGTGGAGGTTCGAGAAATAGTCTTCGTCCAGCCCCAGCGCCATCGACAGCGCCCGCATCAGCGCATCGCCGAGCGCGGTCAGCGCGCGCTGGTTGACGATCATCGTCTCGACGAAATCGGGGGCGCCGGCCGGCCACAGGTTGCGCTGGTAGATCGGATCGGGGTCGCCATAATTGTCGTCGTCGGCGTTCAGCACCCGCATCATGTTGTACTGTTCGAGGGTCCCGCCCGACACGCTCGCCTTCTGCCCGTCGGGGAGCAGCGATCCGCCCGGCTGGGTGCCCTCGGCGGCGCCGCGCGGCGGCAGATAGCCGCACCACTGGCCGTCGGCGATCGGCGCGCACAGCATCTTCTCGGGCCGCGGCCGGGCGAAGAAGGCGCGGCTTTCGGCGAGCACCGCCTGGCGCAGGCTTTCGGGGACGCCATGGTTGACGATGTAGAAGAAACCGATCCGCCGGCATGCCTCGGCGATCTGCGCGGCGACCGCGGCGCGGTCGTCGGCGCTGCCGATCAGGAAGCGTCTGAAATCGATCACCGGAATCTCGTCGATCGCGACGGTTTCGGGCTGGTCGTAATGAAGGTCGACAGGCGCCATGAAGGGCTCACCTCGAAAGATGTTGAAACGAAGCGTCAGAAAGTCGGTCGGGAGAGGGCGGCGGGGGCGTCAGCCGGGGGCGGCGCGGCGTTCCCTCGCACGCAGCCATTCGGCGATCGCCCCGTCGGGCCGCAGATGCGGTTCGAGCCCGGCGGCGAGCACGATCAGCAGCCCGACATAGACCTGCACCCAATTGCCCTGCACCCCGACCAGGATCAGCCCGGTCTGCAGCATCGACACGATGATCGCGCCGAGCAGGGTGCCGGTCGCGGTGCCGATCCCGCCGCTCAGGGCGGCGCCGCCGATGATCACCGCGGCGATGATCGACAATTCGCCGCCGGTGCCGGTGTTGGGCGATCCGATCCGCAGCCAGCCGGTGGTCAGCGCCCCGGCGAGGCCGCAGCAGAAGCCCAGGGCGACGAAGGCGCGGATCTTCACCTTGCCCGGATCGACCCCCATTTGCGACGCCGCCCGGGCATTGCCGCCGGTCGCATAGAGATGCGCGCCGTATAGCGTGTAGCGCAGGATGAAGCCGCAGATCAGGAAGGCCGCGCCCGCCCAGATCACCTGCATCGGCACCGGTCCGACCATCCCGCCGGCGGCGTGGAAGAAGCTGCTGTCGATCGTCGCCGGAATATCGATCGACAGCCCCATCGTCAGCACCAGCGCCAGCCCGCGCAACAGGCTGAGCATGCCGATCGTCAGGATGAACGACGGGATCCGCAGCTTCACCACCGCGAGCCCGTTGAGCAGGCCGATGCCGGTGCCGAGCGCGACCGCAAGGCCGGCGGCGGCCCAGGGGTTCCAGCCATGGTCGACGATCGCGATCGCCGCGATCACGCTGCACAGCCCGTAATTCGACCCGATCGACAGGTCGACCTCGCCGGCGATCACCAAAGCCGTCAGCGGCAGGCCGATCAGCAAGGTGAAGGCGGTGATGCGGAGGATCTCGAACTGGGTCTGACCATCGACGAAATGCGGGGCGTTGGCGGCGAAGCCGGCGAACAGGGCGATCGCGACCACCAGCATCGCGGTCTGCCGGTTGAACAGGCGAGCAAGCGTCCCGGTCATGCGGTGGCTCCCATGATCAGGCCGACGATGTCGCTGCGGCTGCTGTCGGCGATCCGCCGCTCGCCGACCTTGCGACCGAGACGCAGCACGATCGCGCGGTCGGCGACGTCGAAGACATTCTCCATATTATGGCTGATCAGCACCACCGCGGTGCCCTGGTGGCGCAGCATGCGGATCAGGTCGAGCACCTTGGCGGTCTCGCGGACGCCGAGCGCCGCGGTCGGTTCGTCGAGCAGGACGATGCGGCTGCCCTGGAGGATGGTGCGCGCGACCGCGACCGCCTGGCGCTGACCGCCCGACAGATAGCGGACCGCGGTGGTGACCGGCGGCAGGTTGACCTTGAGCCGGTCGAGCACCGCCTGCGCCTCGCGGTGCATGCGCGCGCGGTCGAGCAGGAAGCCGAAGCGGACCGGTTCGCGGCCGAGGAACAGATTCTCGGCGATGCTGCGGTCCTCGACCAGCGACAGATTCTGGAAGACGGTGGCGATGCCCGCGGCGCGCGCGGCGGCGGGATCGGCGAAGCGCACCGCCGCGCCGTCGATCGCGATCGTCCCGGCGCTTGGGCTCAGCACGCCGGACAGCATCGCGATCAGCGTCGACTTGCCCGCGCCATTGTCGCCGAGCAGGGCGGTGACCTCGCCCGGGAACAGGTCGAAGCCGACATCGGCGAGCGCGGTGATGGTACCGAAATGGCGGGTGAGGCCGTCGGCGCTCAGCACCGGCCGGGCGTCGGCGGGGGAGGGGGGCGTCATGCTGGTTGCGGGCTCAAGATAGGCCATAGGCCACCGCCGCCTGCTTGCGCTTGCCATAGCTCGCCAGCATCGCCTCGACATTGGCGCCGTCGACCCAGATATGGCCCGGCGACATCGTGCTCGCGGGCAGCCCGCGTTCGAGCATCGACCAGGCGACCAGCACCGCCATGAACCCCTGCCAGTAGAGATTCTCGTCGATCGCGAAATCCATCTCATGCGCCTTGATCATGTTCAGCGTCTTGAGGCTGCTCACCCAGCCGCCGATGATCTGCTGCCCCGGCTTCACGCCCAGTTCGGCGAGCGCCTTGGCGAGCGGGATCGCCGACATCTCGCCGCCGGCGACCGCATGGGCGACGACGTCGCGGGTCTCGGTGAGCTTGGCCTTGTAGAGCCCGACCGAGGCGGCGGCGTCCTTGGCGGCCTCGTCGGCGAACACGACCAGCTTGGCGGTCGATCCGCCCGCGGCGAGCCCGTCGGCGACGCCGAGGATCCGCTCCTCGACATTGAGCGATCCGGGGAAGGGGTTGCCGACCAGTACCGATCCGCCGGCGATCCCGCGCTTCTTCAGCGTTTCGGCGATGCGCTCGCCCATCAGCCGGCCATTGTCGCGCGGCTGCTGGCCGACGAACGGCACGTTGAGCGGCGCCAGCGTGTCGGGATTGTTCGCCGAATTGACCAGCGCGAAATGGACGCCCTGCTTCTGTCCGGCGGCGATCTCGTCGACCACCGCCTGGTACCAGTCGACCGTCACCACCACGTCCGACCGCGCGGTCACCGCTTGGCGGATCGCGTTGATATGCGCGTCGGGGGTCGGCTGCGGGTTGAGGATGCGGTTGAACTTCCAGCCGAGCATCGCCGCGGCATCGGCGGCGCCCAGCGAGATTTCGAGCACGAAATCCGACCCCGTCGTCCCGACCGCCCAGGCGACCGTGCGCGCCGAGCCCAATGTCCCGCTCTTGCCATCGGTGCCGCCGGCTTTCGAGCAGGCGGCCAGGAGCGCCAGCGCACCCATCGCCGCCGGCGCGGCGCCCAGCATCGAGCGCCTGTTGATATCGGTCATTCGCGTCCCTTTCATCGTGGCGGCTGAGGTCTCTCGCCCCGTCCTGTCACGATAGAGTCATGCTGGGGCCTGCGGGTGAGCAAATCCAGTTCAATTTTTTCGTGGTGGTGTACTAAAAAAAGCAACGCGCCAATTCAGATCCTTCCCATCGCAGATGGGGAGGGGGACCAGCGAAGCTGGTGGAGGGGCCTACGACCTCAACGATCGCGCTGGCTTTGCGGTTGGAAAACCCCTCCACCGCTACGCGGTCCCCCTCCCCAAAGCTGCGCTTCAGGGAGGATCTAGAAGGGTTTCTACCCGTCTCACCCCACCGTCGGCGCTTCCTCCTCGAGCATCGCCGCCGCCAGATGCTGGACCAGCAGCGACGCCGCGGTCGCCAGCGGCCGGCCCGAGGCGCTGATCAGCGACAGCACCGACAGCGGCAGCTTGGCCTGGCCGATCGGCACGAAGCGCAGCTGCCCGGCGGCGACCTCGGCGGCGACGTCGATCGGGGTCAGCAGCCCGACCCCGATCCCTTTCAGCACCAGCGACTTGATCAGCGCGATGCTGCTCGCGGTCGCGGCGAAGCGCGGCGGCGCGCCGACATTGCGCGCCCAGGCGCCTTCGAGGATGCCGCGCAGCGCGTTGGTCTCGTCGGGGCCGACCAGCGGATGGTCGCTGCATTCGGCGAGCGTCACCTCGTCGCGCGACGCCAGCATATGGTCGGGCAGCACCACCGCGCCGAGCTGGTAGATCAAGGTGCGCTCGACCCGGATCTCGTGGCCGTCGGGCGGGTTGAAGGCGATGCCGATATCGGCCTCGCCCTTGAGCACCAGGTCGACCACCGCCTGCGACTGCGACACCTGCAGCCGGTAGACGATCCCGGGATAGCGCTGGCTGAACCCCTGCAGGCTGCGGGTGATGAACTCGGCGGCGCCCTCGACCATCGCCACCCCGACCTCGCCGCGGCGCAGCCCGCGCAGTTCGTCGATCTGCGCCTCGACCCCGCGCAGGTCGCGCCGCCAGCGCCGCACCGTGCCCACCAGCAGCTCGCCCGCCGCGGTCAGCCGCAGTCCCTGCGGCCGCCGCTCGAACAACGGCACCCCCAGCCTGGCCTCCATCCGCAGGATCTGCCGGTCGATCGCCGACGGCGCGATGTTGAGCACCTCCGACGCCCGGCGGATCGATCCGCGCTTGGCGACTTCGTCGAAATAGAGGGCGAAGCGGGAGAGCATGGGGGCAGGATCCGGGACAGGAGGGGGCGCCGTCAGCCTATCGGCTGGGTGTGAGGTGGGGAACCGGCGGCGCATTATTTTCTTCGGCAGGTTCCGTGCAGGCGGATGTCGACCCGACTGGCGCACGGCACATGAAAGCCTCGCGCATACCTTCTTCGTCATCCTGAACTTGTTTCAGGATCCACCGTGCGACGGGGGAATGTGAAGTGCCCCCCTGAATTGAGACAGAGAAAAAGGTAACAGTCTCTTATGGAGGGACTGATGAAGATTGAGGAGAAG
>NZ_JBXANN010000026.1:0-15926 GCF_058801765.1 Rhizorhabdus sp. GW822-FHT03C02 | reverse complement strand
CGGCTGCATTCCGCGCTCGATTACCTGACACCGGAAGAATATGAGGCGAAGCTGCCAATGCGGGCGGGGCTCGCCCCACCCGCATTGGCCACACTGTGATCTGTTTCCGATTTCCCTGTCTCAACCAAAGGGTGCACTTCAAATGTTCCCGTGTGGACGAGTGGATGCTGAAACAAGTTCAGCATGACGGAACTGGTTATGATGGGTTCGGTCAGTGCCCTGTCCACTTCTGCGCGAACCCCGGCAAATGCCTCCCCATCGCCCCCGCGTCATCTTCGCGCCTGCCCCGTCCGCGCTTGCAAAACGCCCCGGCGATCGGGAAGGTGGCACCTATAATAAGCTAGGTGAGGATTTTCGATGACCGGCCAGGCCACCCATCCCGCGTCCGCAAACGATACGGCTCCCGCGCGCTACCGCGTGGTGCAATGGGCGACCGGCAATGTCGGATCGCGCGCGCTGCGCCGCGCGATCGAGCATCCCGCGCTCGATCTGGTCGGCCTCTATGTCCACAGCGTCGACAAGGTCGGCCGCGACGCCGGCGAGCTCGGCGGGATCGCCCCGAACGGGATCAAGGCGGTCAACAGCCTCGCCGAGGTGATCGCGCTCAGGCCCGACTGCGTGCTCTACATGCCGCACCTCACCAATTATGACGAGATCTGCGCGCTGCTCGAATCGGGCGCGAACATCGTCACCACCCGCGGCGACTTCCACCGGCCCGAGAGCATGGACCCGGCGCTGCGTGCGCGCGTCGAGGACGCCTGCCGGCGCGGCGGCACCTCGATCCACAGCACCGGCAGCAGCCCGGGCTTCGTCACCGAGGCACTGCCCATCGTGCTGCTGTCGATCCAGCGCCGGCTCGACCATCTCCACATCAACGAGTTCGCCGACTGCTCGTCGCGCAACTCGCCCGAGATGCTGTTCCAAGTCATGGGCTTCGGCAAGCCGCCCGAGCAGGTCGGCCAGCATCTGCTCGACCATCTCGGCGAGGCGTTCAGCCCGTCGCTCTATCTGATCGCCGATGCGATCGGCCTGCCGCTCGACGGCATCCGGGTCAGCGGCGGGGTCGCCGCGGCGCGCGAGGACGTCCATATCGCCGCCGGCATCGTTCCCAAGGGCACCGTCGCCGCCCAGCGCATCACCGTCGACGGCCTGCGCGACGGCAAGCCGCTGATGAGCTTCACCGCCAACTGGTATGTCTCGCCCAATGTCGACACCGGCGACGAGACCTGGAATTTCCGCGGCTCGGGCTGGCAGATCCTGCTCAAGGGCGATTGCCCGCTCGACGTCGGCATCACCTATCCGGTCGCCCCCGAAAATTATGCCGAGATGACCCCGGGGCTGACCGCGCACCGTCCGATCAACGCGGTGCCCTATGTCTGCCAGGCCGCGCCCGGCATCCGCACCAGCGTCGACCTGCCGCAGATCATCGCGACCCTGGGCTGAGCTTCGCTGGCCCGATGACGACATCCACGGGCGCCTATGGCTTCGCCGGCGAGGCCGTGCTGGTCACCGGCGGCGCCAGCGGGATCGGTACCGGCATCGCCGAGATACTGGCTGAGGCCGGCGCGACCGCGATCATCGCCGATATCGACGAGGGCCGCGCCCGCGACCAGGCGGCGCGGCTCGCCGAGGGCGGCGGCAAGGCCGGCTATGTCCGGCTCGACCTGGCCGACGAGGCGTCGATCGTCGCCGCCTGCGCGCAGGTCTTCGACGCGCATGGCGCACCCTGGGCGCTGGTCAACAATGCCGGGCTGATGGACCGCCAGCTGCTGCTCGACGGCACCGCCGCCGAATGGGACCGGATCACCGCGGTCAATTCCCGCGGCGTCTTCCTGATGATCCGCGAGGTCGCGCGGCAGATGGTCGCGGCCCGGAAGGACGGTCAGCCCAGGGGCGGGCGCATCGTCAACGTCGCCTCGGCCTCGGTGATCGGATCGATCACGATGGGCCATGCCATCTATGCCGCGTCGAAATCGGCGCTGCTAGGCCTCGGCCATGCCAGCGCGCTCGAACTCGCCCCGCACCTCATCACCGTCAACACCGTGCTCCCCGGCGGGGTCGCGACCCCCGGCGCGATCGGCGCGAAGGGGCCGGTCGCCGAGGGACCGGCGCGACGCCGGCCGCCGCTCGGCATGTGCGAGCCGCGCGACATCGGCGCGGCGGTGCTGTTCCTGGCTTCGCCCGCCGCGCGATCGATCACCAACCAGGTGTTCGCGGTCGACGGCGGCTGGTCGGTGACCTGAACGAGCCTTTGAGAGGATAAGCCATGACCCCGGAGCGGATCACCGACTATCTCGCGATCTGCGAGACCAAGGCGCGCTATTGCCGCACCCTCGATAGCAAGGACTGGGACGGCTATGCCGATGTCTTCACCGAGGACATCATGCTCGACACACGGCCCGCCGGCGGCAATGTGATGCACGGCCGCGAACAGCTGCTGGCCTCGGTCCGCCGCTCGGTCGAGACCGCGAAGACCGCGCACCAGATCCACGGCCCCGAAATCGCCTTCGCCGACGACGGCGACAGCGCCCGGGTCGTCTGGGCGATGCAGGACCGCGTCGTCTGGGGCCCCGAGCGGATCGAGGCGATGGGCAATTTCGGCCACACCGGCTACGGCCAATATCATGAGCTGTATGTCCGCTGCGCCGACGGCCGCTGGCGGATCGCCGAACAGCGGCTGACCCGCTTCCATGTCGACGTCCACCACGACGCGCCCGTCACCACCGCCAGCCATATGGGTGGGTGAGGGGAGCCTGTGGGCCTCTTAAGGGAGGGGTTGGGGTGGGTGCGAGCGCAGCGAGCTTCAACGCTTGAAACAGAACGCGCTCAGCAACCTTGATCCGTTTCAATCACAGTCCTCTCTTCCCAAAATATGCGCTTGTCAGAGCGAGGCAGCCCAAGAGCATCATATTCTAAAACGCCTGGTCCTGACCGATAGCGGACGGCCTCTTTCTCTGGCATGGAAGAGCAATGGGCCGTCACGGCAAAGCTTCATCCCCCGAGGCGACCATAGGTCGTGGCCACACGAAGACCATGGTCACGGCATTGTGGTTCGCAGCAATGTGGGTCGCCTTTGCGGGTTTCTCACTCGCCTCGCTTGTGCGAGGACTCATCCTCATATTGCTGAGCGGTCTCGGCTACTGGGTCGAGACCCGAACCGTGCGGCCGCTGCGATCCTGGCTTCGCGTCGCGCTGGCATCCGCGCTGCTGTTCGGCCTTCTCGTGGTGAGCGTGTCGAACTGGGGTGGGAGCACCGGCCTCGGTGCGATCACATGGGCGATCATGACCGGGCTCGCAGCATTCTGGGCCTATAGCTATGAGCGTATCGAGCCCCGTAGCTGACGATCGCTGGCGACTGACATCGCGGCTCGGAAAATATCGAAAACAAAGACAATCTAGGATGTGCCCTGATCAATCAAATCGGGACATGTCTAGCTTGGCGATGTCGCCGCGGGTTGGCGACCGGCGAGAAGCTCGATCAATTTTCCGATATTTTCCTCGTCCGTAACCCGATCGGGGACGACGATCGCGCACTGGTCGTTTACCATGATGAACAGCCGCGATCCTATCCGCCGATAGGATCTGATCGTGCTCCATTTATATGTGGTCCTGACATCGTTCGTTTGGGCAACCAGGCCGTCCTCCGCGGCGGAAAGGCAGATGTCTTTGTTGTTCTTCTGCGAACGGAGGGCTGGTCCGACGATGAATATCGAAAGCAGCGCAATGGCGGCGATGGCGGAAATCCCATAGTCGCCAATGGCAATACCGGTCACGACGACGGCCATGCCGATCGCCGCCATGATCCCCATCCTGATTCGGATGCTTCGGGCTCCAATCGCGAACGATATCGCCAATGCCGCCGTAATCAGGTCTCCCCGACGATAGGCATAAGGACCGATCCGTTCAAAACCCATTATGCTGCCCCATTTCCCGGTTTGCCGACCAAGAGATGCTCCGATCTCGCATCGGCTATGCCCCTCTGAAACAGCCATCTGCAACCCGAGATCTCAGCCGGTAAGCATATCGTCGGAAGTCCGGCGATTTGGCGATGGATTCGTCGTTGCGCTGGCGGATCGGCGATGGTTCGGTACCGCGTCCGAACGGCCCGGCTGGCCGGCGTCGGCCGCTCGGATCAGGGTGGGTCGCCATTCGACTTGGGCCGCGGCGAAAATGGTGCCGCTCAAGACCCGGAGCGCAGCGTCCTGTATGGACGTGAGCACCGGAAGCGCCGAGCGGCGCCATTTGCAGCCCGGTCCAAGCGAATGGCGGCCCACCCGTCAGTGGGAGCCCATATACCGCCCGCCATTGGTGCTGATCGTCTGGCCGGTGATGTAGCTCGCTTCCTCCGATGCCAGATAGGCGCAGGCGGCGGCGATGTCCTCGGGCTTGCCCACCCGCTTCATCGGCAGGGTCGCGGCGAACGCCTCGACGTCGACCGGGGCGCCGCGCAGCATCGGGGTGTCGATGAAGCCCGGCGGCACCATGTTGAAGGTCACCCCCGATGCGGCATATTCGAGCGCCAGCGCCTTGGTCATGCCCATCAGCCCGCCCTTCGACGACACATAATGCCCTTGCGCGAACGACCCCGACTGGACCGACGACGAGGTGATGTTGATCACCCGGCCCCAGCCCGCTGCGATCATGTCGGGCAGGGCTTCCTTGGTGACCAGCCAGGGGCCGCGCAGGTTGATGCGGATCACCTTGTCGAACAGGTCGTCGTCGGTGTCGAGGAACGGGGTGAACGGGGCGATCCCGGCATTGTTGACGAGGATCGCGATCGGCCCGAGTTCGGCGCGGGTCTGTTCCGCGGCGGCATGGATTGCCGCCTTGTCGGCGCAGTCGACCTCGATCGCGATCGCGGTGCCGCCGGCGTCGCGCACCAGCTGTGCGGTCTCTTGCGCGCCGGCCAGGTTGATGTCCCAGATCGCGATCTTCGCCGTATCTTCGGCCAGCCGCAGCGCGATCCCGCGCCCGATCCCCGATCCCGCGCCGGTGACGACCGCGGTCCGTCCGTTCAATGATCTCGTCATGGTGCCTCTCCCCGGGCATGTTGAACCATGCGCCATCTTAGCCATGGCGGGGGATCAGCGGCGCCGCATAAATGTCTGTGCGGCATGTGGATCGCGAAACACCGCTCGGGCGATTGGCGGCATGCTGATCGCATGGATCCGGCAACCTTCCAAAGATTGAGAAGGAAGGATCGCGCACGTTCTTTCGCGCAACGGGGCCGACCAACAAGCCACGAGCGCCTTGCATTGGCGCGGCCGATCCTTGAATATTTCCTATCGCAATATCGACGAAATTCGGAGGATGAGTCGATGAATATGTCGTCAAGTCAGGCTGGCGGATTGAAATTATCGGAAGCTGTTACATTATTCTCGCAGCAGACATCGACCATGGCGACATTATGGGCGTTTTATACAGCTGGCATTTTCGCGGCGACAGGTTTTGGATCCTCGGTCGCGCCAAAGGGCATGATATCGATCATATTCATATTGGGATTTTGGGCGTTCGCGGGAGGGCATTTGATTCTCTTGCGTCAAAATCTGACCATTCTGGGAGATGTTCGAGAGGATATAAAAGAGCATCTCGCCACGATCGCCGAACCGGTTCAATTCGGCCGCAGCCTCAATTATATCGCGGAGAGACGCAATCCGCCGTGGATTTCGACGGGGGCCCATCTGACCGTCGATCTGTGCGTGACTGTGCTGATCTTGAGCCGTGCGGTCTGGGCATGATGTCGATGGACGGCAGGATATCCTAACCCCGGGGGGCGACGACAACAGAAGCTCAGGCCGGGGGCGTGCGGATCATTCCGCTTCATGGCAGCAGATGCACAGCTTGTTGCCGTCGGGATCGCGGACATAGCCGCCATAATAATCGGGATGATATTCGGGCCGCAGCCCCGGTGCGCCCTCGTCGGTGCCGCCATGGTCGAGCGCCAGCGTGTGGCAGCGGTCGACCAGCGCCCGGTTCGGGGCGAGGAAGGCGGTCATCTGGCCGTTGCCGGCGGTTGCGGGGGCGCCGTCATGCGGACGGGTGACAATGAACAGCGGCCGGTCGGCGTCGGGATGCTTCCAGCCGGCCCAATGCGCATCGGCGAATTTCGGGACGAGCCCGAGCGCCGCGAGCAGCGGCCCGTAGAAGGTGCGCGCCCGATCGACATCGGCAACGCCCAGGGTGGTGTGAGAGAACATCGTCGGGTCCGTTCGCGGCAGTTTCGCGACGTCTATGCCTGTCCGCCGCGCCCCACGGCAAGCGCGCGACGATCGCCCCTTGCGGCCGCCACCGGCTTTGCGCAGAGACGGATGCGACGGGCGGCAGGGGACAGGCAGTGCGCAATTTCGGGTGGATCGGGTTGGCGGCGCTGATGCCGGCCGGCGTCGCACAGGCGGCGGAGCCCGGCGCGGTGCCGGTGCCCGCGGCGGTGCGCGCGATCGCCGGCTGCTGGCACGGCGCCGGTACGGTGATGGGCAAGAAGGTCGACATCGATCTCGCCGCCCGGCCGATCGCACTCGACGCGATGTTCGCGGTCGATGCCGACAGCGCCGCGCAGGGCGACGCCAAGGACCGTTATGCGGTGCACCTCGTCCTCGGCGGTGGCGAACATGGCCCCGAGGTCAAGGAGGAGCCGGTCACCGGCTATTGGGCCGACAGCTTCGGCGGCGGTTTCACCGCGACCGGCGCAGGCCATGTCGAGCCCGGCGGGTTCGAGATCGTCTATCGCTATCCCGACGCCGATTTCATCAACCGGTGGCAATTGGCGGAGGGCAAACTGCGCTGGTCGATCGTTGCGCGTGACGCCGCCGGCCAGGACAAGCCGTTCGCGTCCTACGCACTCGACAAGGTCGCGTGCCCGGCAGCTCGCTGAACCGGAACCTCGTCCGGCCGGAGTATGCCCTTATAGGCGACGATCGGCCCCACCAGCGGCGCGGCGATGGTGACGTCGAAGCGGAAGGCGCCGTCGATCTCGGTCTCGAAACTCGTCCCCGCGGGTAACAGGAAGCCGGGCATCGGAACGCCCAGCAGCGACCAGCGGCGCGGGACCAGCAGCAGCCGATCGCCCTCGACCACCAGCGCCAGCGCGAAGGACGCGATCCCGAACCGCTCGACGATCAGCCGGCTGTTCCGGCCGGTGCCTTCGGACTGGACCGACGCGAAGCTTGTCTCGCCGAAGCGCCGCGTCCAGCGCTCGCCTCCGGCTTCGGGCGCGAAGGCGACCGACACCGGCACCGACGCGGCGACTTTCGGAAAACCGACCAGCGCCGCGAGGATTCGCGCGAGGATCCCGCCGCCGCGCCGCACCTCGGCCTCGCCGGTCCAGCGCCGCGACATCGCGCTGCCATGGAGTTCGCGCAGCCGCGGCGGCAGCGTATCGAACGCCGATCCCAATATCCGGCGATAGAGCGGTGCACCGGGCGCATCGTCGCGAAAGCCGGTGTGGATCGTCCTCCCGCGGAACAGCGCGTCGTAATCAGCGAGGTCGAGCGCGTGCGTTGCCGATCGCGCCCCGGCCGCGGGGCGCTGCCCCTTGTCGATCCGCCGGACGATCGCCTCGATCGCCATCGACGGGATATAGGGGCCGTCGTCGCCCTCGGCGAGCAGATGCCAGCTCCGCTCGACGGCCTCGCCGTCGCGGGTGCCGCGGGCGTGCACGAACATGCCGCCGCGATGCTCGCCGAACCGCATCCGGTTGAGCACCGCGTAGAACAGCCGCGACAGCGGCACCAGCGACGGCAGGCCGAAGCGGGCGCGCGCCTTCGCCAGCAGGTTGAGCAGGCGATGGAGGCTCTCCGGGACCGGCCCCGCGCCCATCCAGATGTCGGTCATCGCCGGATGCTCGGGCGGGATCACCTGCAGGTCGGGCACGTCGACCAGCGAGAAGCGGATATTGCGCAACGGCAGCCGCCCCGGCACCGCTACCGTATAGCGCCGGCTTTCGGCCAGGCCGATGCCGTGCGCGGGCCGGCCGTCGCGCCGCAGCTTCACCGGCGCCCCGGCATAGCCGACCACCGCGCGCATCACGTTGAGGCCGATGCCGGCAAAGGGCGAGGGGGCGATGCCGCCCTCGACCGTGACGATCTCCATGGTCCGGCCGATCTCGCGCAGCACCGCCGCGGTCAGCACCGGAAAGCTGCTGACCCCCGACAGGACGAAGATGCCCGCAGCCCTGGCTTCCGCGTCGAACCGAGACACGCCGAACACGAAGTCGGCGGCGTCCGCGAAGTCGAGATAGTCGGTGCGCGCGGCGATGCAGGCCGCGATCACGCCGTAGAGATCGGCACCATAATCCTGAAACGGCCCCGAGGCGTCGACGACCAGGTCGGGACGATGGTCGCGCAGCCCCGCGGCGATGTCGCGCCGGTCGAGCGCGACCGGGCGCACCCGCGCCTCGCCGCGATAGGCCGTGCACCACGCTTCGGCGCGGGCGAGATCGCGGCCGCAGATCAGCAGCTCGACCCCGGCCATGTCGGAGAGCAGCTCGGCCAGCCGCCCGCCGAACACGCCATAGCCGCCGAGGATCAGGATCCTCACGCCGCCGTTGCCCGCCGCTCGCCGCCTGCGCGCAGCAGTAGCGACAGATTGTTCGCCGGCATCGCGATCACCCGCTCCAGCGTCAGCCCTTCCGCCGCCGCGACTGCGACGACCGTCTCGAGCTCGCGCAGACCCCAGCGCGGGTCGCGGCGCTGGAGGTCGAGGTCGAACGCTGCGTTGCTCGGCGCGGTCTCGATCCCGGCGCGCCGATAGGGGCCGTAGAGATAGAGCAGCCCGCCCGGCAGCAGGGTCGCCGCGGCGCCGCGCACCAGCCCCAGCGTGCTCTCCCACGGGCTGATATGGACCATGTTGATGCACAGCACCGCATCGGCGCGCTCGACCGGCCACGCCGCCGCCGCATCGAGCGCGATCGGCGCGCGGATATTGGCCAGGCCCTCGTCGGCGACATGAGCCGCGATCGAGGCGCGGGCGGCGGGATTGGGGTCGCTCGGCTGCCAGTCGAGATGCGGCAGGCTGCGCGCGAAATGGACGACATGCTCGCCGGTGCCGCTGGCGATCTCGAGCACCAGCCCGGAGGCGGGCAGCGCATCGCGCAGGATCGCCGCGATCGGTTCGCGGTTGCGCGCGGCGGCGGGCGAGCTCTGGCGCGGGTCGGTCATCGGGGCATCCTGCTGGTCATGATAACGATCCGCGCATAGCGTTTGCGAAGGGGTTCCGCATAGCGTCGCGAACGACACTCGGCTCATCGCTGCGACGAGGTGCCGGTCGTGGAAATACGGCGCCCCGGCGAAGGCGCGATTGACGCTCGCGGGGGCGCCCCGCACCCCAACGCCGGATCCCCATAAATTGGCATATTGATGTTTCTTTCCCGAATATTGAACCTGAACGCCCATGACATGGCGATCGATCTCGGCACGGTGAACACCGTCGTCTATCTGCGCGACCGCGGGATCGTCCTCAACGAAGCCTCGGTGGTCGCGCTCGAGACCCGCGACGGGGTGCGGCGGGTCAAGACCGTCGGCAACGACGCCAAGCTGATGATGGGCAAGACCCCTTGCGGGATCGAGGCGATCCGCCCGTTGCGCGACGGGGTGGTCGCCGACATCGGCGTCGCCGAACAGATGATCAAGCATTTCATCGACAAGGCGCTGGGCGGATCGACGCGCCTGCCGCGCCGGTCGCGGATGGTGCTGTGCGTGCCGTCGGGATCGACCAAGGTCGAGCGCCGCGCGATCCGCGACGCCGCGATCAATGCCGGCGCCTCCGAGGTGTTCCTGGTCGAGGAACCGATGGCGGCGGCGATCGGCGCGGGGCTGCCGGTGACCGAGCCGACCGGGGCGATGGTCGTCGATATCGGCGGCGGCACCACCGAGGTCGCGATCCTGTCGCTGCGCGGACTCGCCTACAGCACCTCGGTGCGCTTCGGCGGCGACAAGATGGACGAGGCGATCGGGTCGTTCATCCGCCGCAAGCACAGCCTGATGATCGGCGAAGCCACCGCCGAGCGGGTCAAGCACGGCATCGGCGCCGCCAGCGCCCCCGACGAGAGCGACGAGACCGCGATGCGGGTCAAGGGCCGCGATCTCGCCACCGGCCGGCCGACCGAACTCGAGATCACCCAGGCCGAGGTCGCGCATGCGATCGCCGAGCCGGTCGGCCAGATCGTCCGCGCGGTGATGACCGCGCTCGAAAACACCGCCCCCGAACTCGCCGCCGACATCGTCGATCGCGGCATCGTCCTGACCGGCGGCGGCGCGCTGCTGCGCCGGATCGACCGGGTCATCGCCCAGGCCACCGGCCTGCCGGTGACGGTCGCCGACGACGCGCTGATCTGCGTGGCGATGGGGGCAGGGCAGGCGCTCGAGGACGGCCGCTATGCCGGGGTGCTCGCCAGCGCCTGACGCCGGAGCGAGTCGGGTCCCTGCCGCGTCGCACCGGGCTTGTTGCCGTCGGCGCTGACATAAACACTTCTGAGCCTTCTCCCGTTCTTCACGGGAGAAGGTTGGATGAGGGTCTTCTTCTTGTTCTTCTTCTGCTTTTCTTCCTCCCGGCATAGTGGGCAGAAGAAGAAGACCCTCACCCGGCCTCTCCCGCGAAGAGCGGGAGAGGGGCAGAAGAAGCTCCCGCGCGGCTAAGTTAGCGCCCCTGGGAACCGCCCGCGGATCGACTTTATGGGACGACGCTGTAGGACTTGGTCTCGAGCCGCGACTGTTCCTTGAACCCCAGATATTTGCGGTAGCTCGCGCGGCGCACCAGCCCGTTGGTCGCGTCGAGCGTGAGCAGCATCTCGTTCTTCGCCTCGAAGCCTTCGAGCTTGGCGACGGCCGCGGTCATCGCATCGCGCTGGGCGGGGGCGATCTCCGCCATCGCCTTTTCGAGAAAGGCGGCGGCGGCGCGCCCGATGTCGGCCGGGTTCGACGCGCTGTCGGTTGCGATCAGCAGTTCGTCGGGACCGGCCTCGCGCAGTTCGACCGTGCCCGCGATGGCAAGCTGGGTGCCGACGATCGGCAGGGTGATTTCGGTCTGAAACGGCAGCGCGCGGCCGCGGGTCAGCATGACGCCGCCAAAGCCGAACAAGGTCTGCGGATCGTCCATGACGACCTCGCCGAGCCGCTCGTCGCTCATCTCCCGATACATATTAGCGATTCCGGTGATGGCCTTGCGCATGACGTCGCGCTCCGCCTGAGGCTTGGTGGCGAGATCCTGATCGATCGACGCGACCATCAGGTCGAGCGCGGAGGACAGCAACGCGCGCATCTCGGCGATGTTGATCACCTTGATCGGCGTGCCCTGCGCATCGGTCTGGATCAGCGCGGTCTTGCCGATCGCCGCTGCCCCCACCCGCTCCATCAGCGCCTGCCGGTCGGGCGCGGTGTGGATGCTGACCGCCTTGGTCGTCCAGCGCAGCACATAGCCCTCGGCATTGCGCTCGGCGAATATCAGTTCCTCTTCGCTGGTCGACTGTTCGGCCGGGGTTTCGGCGCCGTGGCGGACGTTGATCACCTTGCGCTCGGAATGGAGGTGGATCGGCTTGCCGATCGTCGGCGCGAACGGAATCGTCACCGGCTTCACGGCATCCGCGCTCGCCGCGCGCGACGGGGCGGAGAGGGCGGGCGACGCCGTGGGCAGGCCCGCCGCCAGGACCAGCATCGACGCATGGAGAAGTTTCATCATACCCCCTGTCGCACCGGCCCCGTGGCGAGGCGAATCGCGGCGCGTTGCCGACCCTATTACCGCCCCGGATCGTCCGTGCCACTGGCGCCGATGGGAAAGGCGCAGGCACCCGCGGGCGACCGCGACGCAGATGAGCTCGCCGGGGAGCGACCTTATTGTCCGTCAAATCGATCGGCATCGTCGCGGTTCCGGGCGATGCCCGGCGGGCCTCCAAAACTGGCGATGCGGTGCGGGCTGTCGCCATTCCCGGCCAGGCGGGCGAGGCCCGGTCGGCCATGGGGTTGGATCACCTTCAAGATTTTAACAGTTCAATAACTGAATACCTCTTTTTTCGATGGTCATAATATCCTATGCAATCCCCACGGGGGCGGCATCGTCTCCGCGAATCGACAGCTAATGTCAGACAAGATCGCGACCGCCGGCCACAACGACGGGCCAGTAACAGGCGGCGTGGATCGAGGGAGGGGATAGTCATGAAAAACCATGCGATATTTGCGTTCTGTGGCGTCAGCCTGATGGCGATGGCGGCGAGTGCCGGTGCCCAGACGGTACCGGCGAAGGTGCCGGCCGAAACCGAGTCCCTGGCGGCCGACGAGATCATCGTCACCGCGCGCCGCAAGGACGAAAGCCTTCAGGACGTTCCGCTGACCGTCAATGCGGTCAAGGCCGAGGAACTCGCCAAGCTCAACATCCGCCGGTTCGAGGATATCTCGACGGTGGTGCCCGGCCTGACGCTGGCGACCAACGCCAACGGCATCGGCGGCACCGCGTCGGTGCGCGGCGTCAATTACGACGTCAACGCCTCGGGCAACAACGGCACCATCGAATTCTATTATAACGACGCGCCGATCTCGGCCGGCAATCTGTTCCAGGCGATGTTCGACGTCGGCCAGATCGAGCTGCTGCGCGGGCCGCAGGGCACGCTGCGCGGCCGCGCCTCGCCGTCGGGGTCGATGACCGTCACCACCCACCGCGCCAGCCTGCAGGATATCGGCGGCTATGTGACCGCGACCGGCACCAGCATCGGCGGGATCAACGCCAATGGCGCGATCGGCGTGCCGCTGGTCAAGGATGTGCTCGCGATCCGCATCGCCGGCGTCGTCGACGAGAATGAGAGCAACCGGGTCAAGAGCGTCAACAACGGCACCAATCCTTTTTCGCGGACCAAGGGCGGTCGCATCACCGCGCGGTTCGAGCCGACCGACACGCTGTCGTTTGATGCCGGCTATCAGAAGCTGATCCAGAAGGTCCGCAATTTCGACCAGGTCGAATCGCTGCGCGCGACCGATCCGAGTGCGGTGGCGAGCCCGACCTTCATCGACGGCAATGATCGGCTCGCGGTCGAGGACACCCCGCGCCGTTTCCGCCAGCAGTTCGACAATCTCAACCTGCGCGGCGAGTGGGCGTTCGCGGGCCAGAAGCTCAACTATGTCGGCGAGCGCAACAAGCAGAAATTCGACGTGTTCGCGCCGTCCGACACCGGCGACGTGTTCGGTCCGGCCTTCCCGGCCTTCCTCCAGGGCTATGGCCAGCAGACCAACAGCCGCGCCAAGACCTGGGCGCACGAGCTGCGGCTGTCGTCCGAGGAACAGATTTTCGGCATGTTCGACTATATCGTCGGCGCCTTCTACCAGAAGGCCGATTTCCCGACGAGCCTGACCACCCCGACCCCGGTGCTGTTCGGGCTGCCCTCGACCACGGTCGGCGGCATCATCAACCTGACCCCGGTGGTGCGCGGTGGCGGCAGCAAGGAGAAGTCGGCGTTCGGCAACCTGACCTGGCATCTGGGCGAGGCGACCGAGGTGTCGGGCGGCCTGCGCTATATCGACTACAAGGCGAACGGTTCGCTGAGTGTCGCCGGCAGCGTGCTGGCGGCGGCGGCCGAGAATACCGACGAGAATACCGTGATCTATTCGGGATCGGTCAAGCACCGCTTCAGCGACGATTTCATGGTCTATGCCAATGTCGGCAGCTCGTGGCGCCCTCCGATCCAGGCCACCGGCGATTTCAGCCTCGCCCGGTCGGCGCGCGAGAACAGCTTCGTCAACCTGCCGCCCGAAAAGTCGAAATCCTATGAGCTGGGCTTCAAGTCGAGCCTCATGGAGAAGCGGCTGCGGTTCAACGTCTCGGCCTATCACCAGGATTACAAGAACTACCCCTATCGCTCGTCCTCGGGGGTGTTCTTCGTCAACACCACCGCCAATACGACGACCACCCCGATCAGCCTGGTCCAGTCGGTGAGCAGCTTCAACTTCGTCGCCGCGGTCCCGGTCAAGGTCAACGGCGTCGAGGCCGAGGCCTCGTTCAAGATCATGGACCGCTGGGACATCGGCGCCAATGGCAGCTACGCCAAGAGCAAGATCAAGAATGGCGTGATCCCGTGCAACGATTATTTCCCGCGCGACGGCGTGCCCGACAGCGCCTCGACCGTGCCGACGGTGGGCCAGATCCAGACCGCGACCGGCGGCGACACCATCTCGGCCTGCGCGGTCAGCCTGCGCGCATCGCTGGCGCCGCTCTGGAGCGGGACGGTCACCTCGGAATATTCGGTGCCGCTCACCGATCGCATCGACGGCTATCTGCGCGGGCTGCTCTCCTATTACGGCAAGTCGCAGAACGATCCGACCAACGCCGTCGACGATGTGAAGGCCTATGCGCTGCTCAACCTCTATGCCGGCATCCGTTCGCCCGACGGTGCGTGGGAAATGTCGCTCTACGGCAAGAACATCACCAAGACCGAGCGGGTGCTCAGCCGCACCCCGACCGCGCTGACCGCGACCTACAATATCGGCCGCACCGGCGCGATCGGCAGCTCGACCTATCGTGGCATCACCTACACTGCGCCGCGCGAATTCGGCCTCAACCTGCGATACGCCTTCGGCGCACGCTAAACGATTCACCCCGATCCCTTCCCTGGGATAAACCTGGGCCGGCCCGTCACCCGACGGGCCGGCCGATTTTTGCTCGACGACCGACTGCGGAAAGGCGCCCATGACCGACATCAACCGACGCGAACTGATGATCGCCGGCGCCACCCTGGCGGCGGGCGCGGCGGCGCCCGGTCTCGCCCAGCCGCCGCAGCCGCGGCGGTCCTTCACTCCGGGCGCGCCCTGGCTCGACACCGCCGGCAAGCCGATCCAGGCGCATGGCGGATCGATCCTGCGGGTCGACGGCCGCTATTACTGGTATGGCGAGAACAAGGAATTCACCACCGGCAAGACCAAGATCTGGACCTGGGGGGTGCGCTGCTATGTCTCGGACGATCTCTACAACTGGCAGGATCTCGGGCTGATCATCCCGCCCGACGAAAAGGACGTGACGTCGCCGCTGCACCCGTCGGCGGCGCTGCTCGACCGGCCGCACATCATCTACAACAGCCGCACCAGGAGCTTCGTCTGCTGGGTCAAGATCATGGGCAAGGCCAGCCAGACGCGGACGGTGCTGGTCGCCGACCGGATCACCGGGCCGTACCGCATCGTCCGGCGCGACATCCGGCCGCTCGGCATGAGCGCGGGCGATTTCGACCTGGTGGTCAGCCCCGATGACGGCAAGGCGTATATGTACTTCGAGCGGGTCCACAGCGAGATGATCTGCGCCGACCTGACCGACGACTATACCGATCTCACCGGCTATTATTCGACCCATCTGCCGCGCCCGGCGCCGCCGGCGGTGCGCGAGGGGCCGGCCTGGTTCCGCCGCCGCGGCAAACATTATCTCGCGACTTCGGGCACCACCGGCTATTTCCCCAACCCGTCCGAGATCGCGGTCGCCGACAGCTATCATGGCCCGTTCGCGACGCTCGGCGATCTCCACCCCGGCGACCGCTCGCGCACCTCCTATAATTCGCAGATCAGCTCGGTCTTCCGCCACCCGGCCAAGCGGGATCTCTACATCGCGCTCGCCGACCGCTGGATCGGCCCGCGCACCGACCCCGATTTCCTCAGCGGCGAGACCTCGCGCCTCGTCCAGGCCGGGATCGGCAAGGCGATGGCCCAGCCGCGCGAGCAGGCGACTCCGGCGGAGGCCGCGGCGATGCGCAACCTCGCGCTCAACATCGACACCTCGCAGTCGCGCTATGTCTGGCTGCCGATCGTCTTCGACAAGGACCGCCCGCTGATCGCCTGGCACGACGAATGGCGGCTCGAGGATTATGCCTGATACTAACGCCTGACCCCCTTTTCCGTTCGTGTCGAGCGTAGTCGAGACATATGTGGACGGCCCCCACTTGCAAGAGGTTTGAGCGGACAGATTGATCG
>NZ_JBXANN010000025.1:0-17529 GCF_058801765.1 Rhizorhabdus sp. GW822-FHT03C02 | reverse complement strand
TTGGTCAGCAACCTCACTCTGGCAGAGCGGCGGTCACTATCCACTACCCATGGGATCTTGTTGCGGGGTCCATGGCTATCGCCGCGCAGGTCACCGCCGAGGATCGAACGCAGCATAGCTGGCCCACCCTCCTCCAGCGATGATGCCCGACGCACCAGCCATGGACCCCGCAACAAGTGCGGGGCGACGGATCGAGTTATAGCCCTACGCCTCCCCGCGCTGCCGTGCCGTATCGCGCAGGATCGCGTCGATCGCGGGGCCGATCGCGCAGGCGGCGGCCTGGTCGGCATAGGCTTCGGCCGCGCCGCGCAGATGCGGCAGTTCGTCGGCGTCCCAATCCTTGAGCGCACGGCCGAGTTCGCGGCGCTGGTCGGTGCCGCTGGCGGCGAGCGCGCCGAAATGGCCGGTCACCGTGGCGGCGCCGAGCACGACCTGGCCGATCTGGCGATAGAGATGCATCGCCTCGTCGACCGAGAAGCCACGCGACGTCATCGCGCCGAGATAGGAATCGACGAACTCCATCTCGACCGCTATCCCCCATTGCGCCTCGATGAAACCGATCACCAGATGCGCATTGGCGCCGACCGAGGCATACATCGCCTCGGCATAGGCACGCGCGAGATCGGTCCAGTGCTGGCCATGGTCGGGCGGCACCAGCCGGTTCGCCTGGCGGCCGGTCGCCAGCCGGACGAGCGTGTCGCGATTCTCGACATAGCGATAGAGCGTCGCGATCCCGACCCCGAGCCGGGTGGCGAGTTCCTTCATGTTGAGGTCGTTCAGCCCGCACTCGATCGCCGCGTCGAGCAACCGGTCGAGGGTCAGCCGCCGCGGCCGGCCGACGAGGCGGGGCGGCTCGGGCGAAACGGGATCAGGGGGCGCGGCATCGTTCACCCGATCTTCTCTTTCGCAAGCCGCGGCTGCGATCAAGCGGAGATCAGCCGCCATCGGGCAGATCGGGCGCCCAGGCGACCCCGTTGATGTGCGCGCCGCCATCGGCGAACAGGGTGTTGCCGGTCAGATAGCGGCTGTCGTCGCTGGCGAGAAAGGCGACGATCGGCGCGATGTCGGTTTCGGGATCGCCCATCCGCCCCATCGGATTCTGCGCCGCCATCATCGCCGCGGTCTCCGGATTGGCGTCGCGGAAACGGCGATAGGCGGCGCTGACCGATGCCGGGCAGACGATGTTGCAGGTGATGCCATGGCCCGCCCATTCGCGCGCCGCGGTGCGGCTGAACGCGCGCAGCGCCTCCTTGCCGACATTATATTCGGCGGTGCCGATATGGGCGTTGACCCCGTTCAACGAGCAGATGTTGACGATCCGGCCGTGCCGCCGCGCCTTCATCGCAGGGAAGGCCGCCTGCATCGCCCACATCGCCGCCGACATCGCCATGGTGAAGCCGTGCAGCATCTCGGCATCGGTCTTGTGCTCGATCCGGCCGAGGCCGCTGCCGCCCCACGCATTGTTGACGAGGATGTCGACCGCACCGAAACGCGCATCGGCCGCGACGACCATCGCCTCGACCGCGGCGCGATCGGTGACGTCGACCGCATGGAAGGCGACCGCCGCATCCATGTCGCGCGCCGCCTCGGCCGCCGCCTCGCGGCCGCGATCGGCATCGATGTCCGCCAGCAGCACCCGCGCGCCATCGGCGGCCAGCCGGCGGACGATGCCATGGCCGATCCCGTCGGCACCGCCGGTGACGATCGCGACGCGTCCGGCAAGCCGCCCGGCCATGTCAGGCGCCCCGATATTGGGCGACGATCTCCTTGATCGCCGGCACGACATCGTCGCGGCGATAGCCGAGCAGCGCGGCGACCGCCGGGTCGGTGTCATAATAGAGGCTGTTGCCGCGGCCGAAGAAGATCGCGCCGTCGGGCAGCATCGGATGCTCCTCGTCGCGGACCGGCGGCTTATCGCGGCCGACCGCCTCGAAAAAGGCGCCGAAATAGTCCTGGAAGCTCATATTCTGGTCGCCGACCAGATAGGAGCCGCCCGCCGCCCCGCGCTCGAGCCCGCCCTCGATCGCCTCGGCGAGCGACTGGGTCGAGATGAAATTGGTGCCGCCCGGCGGCGCGAATTCGGGCATCGGCGCGAACTTGCCCTCGGCATATTGGGTGTAGGCGGCGAACATCGGGATGACGAGGCCCGGCACCGCGCCGACCACGAACGGCGCGTTGATGCTCATCGCGGTGAAATTGCCGTCGGCGAGCGCGGCCACCCCTTCGTCCGAAACCTTGCGCGAGCGGACATAGGCGTTGGTCGCGACCAGTTCGGGCGCGGCCTGCGGATAGAAGCTGCCGACGTTGACCGCGCGCGTCACTCCCGCGGCCTTCGCCGCCTCGAAGAAACGCGGCACCCCGACCGAATTGGCGTCGTGCCAATAATCGTCGCCGACATCCTGCGGCTGGTGGCGGACATCGTTGCCCGCCGCGAACACCAGCGCATCGAACGCCCCGAGCGCGGCGCGGTCGAAATCCATCCCGACATAGTCGATCCGCTCGAACGGCAATTCGCCGAGCGGGGTGCCCGGCGCCGGCGCGTTGCGGCCGGCGATCGCGACCTCATGCCCCTTCGCCCTGAGATGGAGCGCGGCGCGCCCGCCGATCATGCCGGCTCCGCCGACGACGATGATCTTCATGCCTCTGGGTCCTTCATCTTCTAAGCCCCTCCCTTTCAAGGGAGGGGTTGGGGTGGGTGGCGGCCGAAGCGGCTCGATGCCGCTGAGGACGCGCTCGGTTCGATCGCGGACGCTCGCGACCCACCCCTTCCCCCTCCCTTGAAAGGGAGGGGCTTATGAAGGAGTGCCGCTCCGGCTCACGCCTACAAATTCAACCCGTTACCGGTGGTCACCGGCATGTTGGTCCACACATCCCCGGCATCGCGGTACCAGCCCGCCGCGGCGAGCGCGCCGCCGTCGACGTGGAGGGCGGTGCCGGTGATCCAGGCGGCGTGGGGGCTGGCGAGGAAGAGGATGGCGTCGGCCATGTCGGCGCCGGTGCCGAACCGGCCGAGCGGGGTCCAGCGCGGGATCTGGTCGCAATGCTCGGGAGCGATCATCAGCGAGACCGGGACCTGCGGGGTCTCTGTGGTCTCGGGCGCGATCAGGTTGACGCGGATGCCGACCGGACCGAGCTCGAGCGCGAGGCTTTTGGTGAAGCCGGTCAGCCCGGCCTTGCACGCGGCATAGACCGCGCAGTTGGGGATGCCGCGAAACCCCTCGATCGACGACACGCTAACGATGCTGCTGCCCGCGCCCTTGCGCCGCAGCAGCGGGATCATCGCCTTGGTGACTGAGAAGACCTGCCGCAAATTGGTCGCGTAGAGCCGTTCGACCTCGGCATCGTCGAGCATCTCGAACGGCTTGGCGAGCATCAGGAAATCGCCGACATTGTTGACGAGGACGTCGAGCCCGCCGAACCGCGCCTCGATCCGTGCCGCCAGATCGGCGACCACCGCCGCATCGGTGACGTCGCCGGTGACGACCAGCGCCGGGGCGCCCGCCTCGGCCAGCGCCGCCTCGACCGACGCGGCGCGTTCGGGATCGATCTCGACCGTGACGACCGCCGCCCCGGCTCTGGCGAAGGCCTCCGCCGCCGCCCGGCCGATCCCGGCACCGCCGCCGGTGACGAGCACCGTCTTGCCCGCAAAGTCGAACATCCCGCCCCTCCTGTTGTCGGCTGCGCGTCGGAAACGCGTCTTTCGGCCCCGATGCTATGGCGCGCCGCCGACCGGATCAACCCCATTAAAACGCAAAAACGATATTTTGATCGATCCTATTTTGCTTTTGCGTTTGAAAATAGCCGGGCATGATGCGAATGACATAGACGACAAAGCGGACATCGCGAGGAGGGGATATGGACATGGCCAGCGGCACCGCCGCCGCCCAGGGCGCGGACGGCGACGGGGACGGCATGATGCAGGCGATGGTGATCGATCGCTTCGGCGGCCCCGAGGTGCTCCACGTCGCGACGATCGAGCGCCCGCGCGCGGCGCCGGGGACGGTGGTGGTCGAGGTCGCCTTTGCCGGGGTCAATCCCGCCGACTGGAAGGCACGCGAGGGCTGGCTGGCGCGCTATTTCGACTATCGCTTCCCGTTCGTCGTCGGCTTCGACGCCGCGGGCCGCGTCGCCGAGATCGGCGAGGGCGTGACCGGGCTGGCGATCGGCGACCGCGTCGTCACCGCGTCGAACCAGGGCAAGGGCGAACGCGGTTCCTATGCGGCGTTTGTCGCGTCCGACCGCGAACGGGTGGTGAAGCTGCCCGACCATGTCAGCCTGCGCGACGCCGCCGCGCTGCCGACCGCGGGGATCACCGCCTGGGAGGCGGTCTTCGACGTCGGCGGTATCGTTGCGGGCAGCACCGTTCTGGTCAATGGCGGCGCCGGCGGCACCGGCGGCTTCGCGGTGCAGCTCGCAAGAATGGCCGGCGCCCGGGTCGCCGCGACCTGCGGGCCCGCCAATCTCGATTATGTCCGCGGCCTCGGCGCCGATCTGGCGATCGACTATCGCGCCGAGGATGTCCGCGCCGCGATCGCGGCCTGGGCGCCCGGCGGGGTCGACCTCGTCGTCGACACGGTCGGCCAGGGGAGCCTGCTCGATTCGATCGAGATGGTCCGGCCGGGCGGCATCGTCGCGCCGATCGGGACATTGATCGCCGACGAGCCGATGCCCGATCCCGCCCGCGCCGCCGAACGCGGGGTGCGGATCGTGCCGACGATCGCCGACTTCGCCCGCCAGGAGCGTCAGCTCGCAGCGCTGGTCGCCGCGCTCGGCGACGGTCGGATCCGCGCGCCGGCGATCGAGATCGTGCCGCTCGCCGAGACCGCCGAGGCGCACCGCCGGATCGCCGCCGGCCATGTCCGCGGCAAGATCCTGCTCGCGGTCAACCCGGCGCTCGACGCATGAGCGCGGCACCGATCTGGGTCATAGACGAGGTCGTGACGAAGCCCGGCCAGGGCCAGGCCTTTCTCGACGCCTATATGCGCGACTATGCGCCGGGCGCCGCCGCGCGCGGGATGACGCTGGCGCACCGCATGGTCGAGCCGGCGATGTGGCTCGACGATGGCTCCAACCGCATCCTGTTCGTGTGGACGCTGCCCGATGCCGGCGCGGTGTGGGGCGCCAAACATGCCGCGCGCGGCGACGGCGACGTGCTGCGCTGGTGGAACGAGCAGGCGCCGCCGCTGATCGTGTCGCGCAAGCGCGCGACGCTGGCCGACGCCGCGATGCTGGAGGCGTTGGCCGATGTTTAGCGCGCTGCTGATCCCGACCTTCGCCGACGATCGCCGCGCCGAGGCGATGGCGGCGATCGCCGCCGCGACCGCGCGGCTGCCGACGCTCGCGGCCCCGTTGTTCGCGCCGACCCTGCCCGGCGTCTATAATGGCGGCGATGCGATATGGCGGGCGAGCTTCGCCGATGCGGCGGCCTGCGACGCCGCCTTCGCAAGCGATGCCTGGGCGCCGGCCGCAGCGTTGCTCGCCGACCGGACGATCACCCCCCAGCTCGACCAGGCCTGTTTCGCCAGCGATCTGCGCGGCGCCCGCCCGCAATCGCCCGGCCTCTACCGGGTCGCTTTGTTCTGCGCGAACCGGCGCCCCACCCCCGCCCGCCTCGCCGCCTTCACCGCGGAGACCGCGGCGCTGACGAAGAGCGTCGGAACGATCGGCCGCTGGCAATTGTCGACGCCATGCGACGCCGCCGGCCTCAGGCGATGGACCCATGTCTGGGAACAGGAATATCCCGACCGCGCCGGCCTCGAAGGCAGCTATATGCGCCACCCCGCGCACTGGGCCCGCGCCGAGCGCTGGTTCGATCCCGAATATCCCGAACATCTGGTCGATCCGCTGCTGGTGCACAGCTTTTGCGCGATCGAGGGGCATGTGCTGGAGGGGGTGTAGGGGGCGAGGCACACTTCCTTTTCCGTTCGTGTCGAGCGTAGTCGAGACACGCTGCGGTGGTGGAGCGTGTCTCGACTACGCTCGACACGAACGGATAGAAAGTCAGAGGTTTCGAGCGTCGGCATAAGCCGGATAATCCGTGTACCCCTCCGCCCCCTCGGCATAGAGCAGCCCCGGATCGAACGCGCTCAGCTTATAACCTTGCCGAAAACGTTCGACCAGGTCGGGGTTGGCGATGAACGGGCGGCCGAAGGCGATCGCGTCGGCGGCATCGTCGGCGATCAGCCGCTCGGCGCGCGGCAGGTCGATGCCTTCGTTGAGGATCAGCCCGCCCCGCCAGTGCGCCGCGGCGAGGCCGCGATGGTCGATCGCCTGCGGGGTCGCCATGTCGATCAGGTGGCAATAGGCCAGCCCCCATCCGGCGACCGCATCGAGCAATGCGGCATGGGTTTCGGCGGGGTCGTCGTCGTGGAGGTCGTTGAACGGATTGCCCGGGCAGATCCGGAAGCCGACCCGACCCGCCCCGACCGCACCCGCCAGCGTCTCCAGCGTCTCGACCACGAAGCGCACCCGGTTGGCGGCCGATCCGCCATAGGCATCGGCGCGGCGGTTGGTGCCGGTCGCCATGAACTGCGCGGGCAGATAGCCCGAGGTGCAGTGGAGCTCGATCCCGTCGAACCCCGCGGCGATCGCGCGACGCCCGGCGGCGGCATAATCATCGATGACGCGGGCGATCTCGCCGGTCGCCAGCGCGCGCGGCGCGGCGACAGGCGCCATCCCGCCTGTGGTCCACAGCTTCGCCTTCGCGACGATCGCCGAGGGGGCGACGACATCGGCCCCGTCGGGGCGATTGGCGGCGGCGGCGATCCGGCCGACATGCATGAGCTGCGCGACGATCCGTCCGCCCGCTTCATGGACCGCATTGGTGACCGTGCGCCACGCCGCGACCTGATCACCGTCGTACAGGCCCGGGGTGCGCGCATAGCCCTTGCCCTCGACGCTCGGCTGGATGCCCTCGCTGACGATCAGCCCGGCCGCCGCGCGCTGGCGATAATAGTCGACATGCAGCCCGGTCGGACGATCGTCGGCATCGGCGCGGCTGCGCGTCATCGGCGCCATGACGATGCGGTTGGCGAGCATCAGATCGCCGAGCATAACGGGATCGAACAACCCCATGGTCAGCGCACCCGCACGCTGGGGGTCGGCGCATCGCCGTGCATCGTCGCGATGAACTTCTCGAGCGGCGCGGGCTCGGCGACCGGGCGCCCCTCCCCCTCGGCATCGGCGCGCGCCCAATAGGCCTTCCATGACGGAAAATAATCGTGGAAGCCGCCCTCATAGGGCTCACGCCCGGGCCAGCGCATCTTGCGCGCGCCGATCGGCGGCTTGTTGAGGTCGGTCGCATACCAGTAGAGCGGCAGCCGCCGGTCGAAATACCAGCGGCCGTCGATCCGGCGATAGCGGTCGACATACATCATCTGCATGATCACCCATTCGGCGCCGGCCTCATGCTCGTTCTTCGAATAGACCACCCCCTGGGCATGGTCGGGATCGTCGAACTCGATGATATGCCCACCGATATGGTGCGAGGTGCCGTCGAACTGGCGCCGCATCGTCTCGTCGAACCAGGATCGCAGCGCCGCGCGCCCGGTCTTGCCGCCGCCGACCTTGACGTCCTCGGGAAACAGCCCGACCCAGGCATCGGCATCGCGCATGTCGAGCGCGAGGCTATATTTGGCGGCCAGTTGGCGGATGGCGTCGATCGATTCGAGCCGGTCGACACGGGCGGCGAGATCGTCCATCATCTTCCCCATCATGTTTCACGCATTTTTCTCGATCTACCCCCTATATTCTATCTCTTTGCGTTGCTAGACCGACAATATTCTTCGCATATGATAAATCGACAAAAGCGGGAGAGGCAGATTGTTCGATAAGCAAGTGGACCTGCTGGTGGTCGGCTCGGGAGCAGGCGCGCTGGTGGCGGCGCTCCGCGCGGCGCGGGCCGGCGCCGAGGTGCTGGTGGTCGAGAAAGGCGCGATGTGGGGTGGCACCTCGGCGACCTCGGGCGGCGGCATCTGGATCCCCGGCAGCCATCTCGCGGCGGCGGCGGGTCAGCCCGACGATCTCGGCGACGCCTATCGCTATGTCCGCGCGCTGACCGCCGACAATGTCGCCGACGACCAGATCCACGCCTTCGTCGACAATGCCCATCATATGCTCGCCTGGATCGAGCGCGAGGCCGACGTCCATTTCGCCGCCCTCCCCTATCCCGATTATTATCCCGAGGTGGCGGGCAGCCGGGAGGGCTATCGCACCCATCTGCTCCCGGGCGCCTTCGACGCGCGCGGGCTCGATCGCGACGCCTTCGACACCATGCAGCGCGCCTCGCCGGCGGCGAGCCTGTGGGGCCGGATCAACTGGGTGCTCGCCGAAACCCAGATCGCGCTGTTCCGGCCGAAGGGCTGGTGGAAGACGATCGGCAAGGCGCTCGCCGGCTATTGGCTCGACCTGCCGCAGCGGCTACGCAGCCCGCGCGACCGGCGGCTGACGCTCGGCACCGCGCTGCTCGGCCTGCTGCGCCGCGCGCTCGACCGCACCGGGACGCCGCTCTGGCTGAACAGCCCGTTCGTTTCGCTGATCGAAAGCAACGGGCGGGTCGAGGGCGCGGTGGTGCGCCATGACGGCCGCGATCTGCGGATCGAGGCACGCAAGGGGGTGATCCTCGCCGCCGGCGGCTTCGAGCGCAACCCGGCGCTGCGTGCCGAACATCTGCCCGCCGCGCATGATCCGCTCGCCAGCGGATCGCAGGTCAACAATCGCGGCGACGCGCTGCTCGCGGCACAGGCGCTGGGGGCGGCGACCCGCAACATGGATTCGGCCTGGTGGGCGCCGATGTTCCGCGTTCCCGGCGAGGATCGCGGCCGGCTGTCGACGGTCGAGCGCGCGCTGCCCTTTTCGCTGATCGTCGACCAGTCGGGCCGCCGCTACGCCAATGAGGCGATGTCCTATCACCGCTTCGGCGAGGCGATGAAGGCGCCGCACGACGCGGTGACCAACCCGAGCTGGCTGATATTCGATTCGCGTTATCGCAACGCCTATCCGGCCGGCCCGGTCATCCCCGGCATCCCCGACGCGCTGCTGCCCAAGCCGGTGCGCGAGGTGCTGGTCAAGGCATCGACGGTCGCGGAACTGGCGAAGGGCACCGGGCTCGACCCGGCGACCCTCGAGGCGACGGTCGCACGGTTCAACACGATGGTCGCGCAGGGCAAGGACGAGGATTTCGGCCGCGGCGACAACGCCTATGACCGTCTCTATGGCGACCCGCGGGTCAGCCCGAACCCGTCGCTCGGCGCGGTCGCCAGGCCGCCCTTCTACGCGATCCCGCTCCATCTCGGCGACATCGGCACCAATGGCGGCCTCGTCACCGACGGCCGCGGCCGGGTGCTCCGCGACGACGGCGGCACGATCCACGGCCTCTATGCGATCGGCAACCTGGCGGCGTCGGTGATGGGCTATTCCTATCCCGGCGCGGGCGCGACGCTGGGGCCGGCGATGACGTTCGGGTTCTTGGCGGCCGCGGATGCGTGCCGGATCAACGAGGTGGCTTGACTACCCCCCTCCCTTTCAAGGGAGGGGAAGGGGGTGGGTGGCGACTGAAGCGGCTCGATGCCGCTGAAGGCGCTCTTGGTTCCAGCGTAGACGCTCGCTTCGCTCGCGACCCACCCCAACCCCTCCCTGAAAGGGAGGGGCTTTTTAAGCCAGATACCGCCGCAACGCCGCCGCGGCGATCGCGATCGCCTGGTCGGCGATCGGCGCGATTCCGAAGAAGCTCGCGAAACCATGGATGCCCCCGGAGAAGTCATGAAGATCGGTCGGCACCCCCGCCGCACGCAATGCCGCCGCGAAGGCGATGCCCTCGTCATGGAGCGGATCGTTGCCCGCGAGGATGATCGTCGCCGGCGCCGCCCCGGCGAGCGAGGCCGCGCGCAACGGCGCAGCGCGCGCGTCGGGTTCGGCGTCGCCGACATATTGGTCCCAGAAGAAGCGCATCATCGCATTGGGCAGGAAGCTGTCGTCAGGATTGGCGCGATACGAGCCGGTGTCGAAATCGCGGTCGACCACCGGGTAGAACAGCAGCTGCCCCGCCGGCGCATCGGCGCGGCCGGCGAGCGCCAACGCGACCGCGGCGGCGAGGTTGCCGCCGGCGCTGTCGCCGACCACCGCATAATGATCGGCGCTGATGCCGAAGTCGGCCGCGTGCGCGGGCAGCGCCGCGACTGCGGCCAGCGCATCGTCATAGGCCGCCGGGAACGGATGTTCGGGCGCCAGCCGATAGCCGACCGACAGCACCGCACAGCCCGCATCGCGCGCCAGCACCCGGGCGAGCGCGTCATGGGTGTCAAGGGTGCCGACCACCCAGCCGCCGCCATGGAACAGCACCGCCACCGGCCGGGTCTCGCCGGGCGCGGGATGATAGAGCCGCGCAGGAATCGCGCCATCGCCACCGACGATCTCGACGTCGCGCACCTCGGCGACCGGGATCGGTTCGCCGGGGAACGGATTGTCCATGAAGGCGCGCAGCCCCTTGGCCTCGAGCGGATCGGGCGGCGCGAAGCCGCTCGCCGCCATCGCTGCGATCATCTGCTGCAAAACCGGGTCGATCATCCTAGTCTCTCCCTGTGATGGATCAGCCTTCCGATTCGGTCGATCCGAGGCCGTCCGCCCCGATCCCGTCCGAATCGACCCATTATTCCGATGCCGACGATGTGGTCGCGACGCTGTTCGCGAGCCTGCTCGACGATGCGCCCTGGTCGGCCTTCCTCAACCGGCTCGCGGTCGCGGCGTCGGCAGCGTGGACGACCCTGATCCTGACCCCGCGCGCCGCCGACCAGCCCGGCATGATCCTGACCCCGGGCGCCGATCCGGGGATCGGCCTCGATTATACAAGGCGGCTGTTCGCCAATGATCCGTTCACCGGCCTGCCCGACGGCAAGGTCGCGCATTTCCGCGATTTCGTGTCGCCGGCGACGCTCGAACGCAACGCCGCCTATCGCGACTTCCTGTCGCAGACGAGCAGCGACGAGGTGCTCGGGCTCGACGTCCGCGAGGCCGGCGGGCTCGAACTGCGGCTGCGGCTGACCCGCGCCGCCAACCAGCCGCCGTTCGAACCCGCCGATTTCCAGCGGCTCGAACGGCTGGTGCCCTATTTGCGGGTCGCGCTCCGGCTGTTCGACCGGCTGGCGACCGGCGAGACCGAACGCGGCATCTATGCCAGCGCGGTCGCGCAGATGGCGGTGGGGGTGATCATCCTCGACCGGCGCGGCAAGGTGATCCGGCTGAACACCCGCGCGTCGGAGATCCTCGCCGAACGCGACGGCATCGCGCTGCGCGACGCCGCGATCCGGCTGGACGACCATGACCTCGCGCGCCAGCTCCACGCCCGGCTGACCCAGAGCGACGATGCCGGGCTGCTGACCCTGCGGATCGAGCGGCCGTCGGGGCTGGGCGACCTGCTGCTGATCGCCGGCAGCGCCAATGCCCCCGACTATGTCGTCGCCGGCGGCGGCCCGGCGACGGTGATCTTCCTCAACGATCCGGTGCGATCGCCGCGGGTCTCCCCCGACGCGCTGCGCGACCTGCTCGGCCTGACCCAGAGCGAGGCGGGGATCGCCGCCGATATCGCCGGCGGCCTGTCGCTGGCGGACGTCGCCGTGCATCACGGCATCTCTCCCAACACGGTGCGCGCCCATCTGCGCGCGATCTTCAACAAGACCGGGGTGAAGCGCCAGTCGCAGCTGGTGCATCTGGTGCATCATAGCCTGCCGGGGCTGACGCGACCGGCGGATTAGGGGCGGCGGCAGGCGCCGACCCACTTCTTCTGGCCCCTCTCCCGCTCTTCGCGGGAGAGGCTAGGTGAGGGTCTTCTTCTGCTTCTTCTTCACCCAGCGGCTAGGAAAAACAGAAGAAGAAGACCCTCACCCTGACCTCTCCCGCAAGCGGGAGAGGGGTAAGAAGAAGTGGAGCCGCCCCCTCACCCCGCAATCGGCGGGAACGACGACAGCAGCGCCGCATCGACCAGCTGCGCCTGGCCGTTGAGCCCGGCCGAACGCCGCCCCATCAGGAAGATCGCGACCTCGGCGACCTGCTGCGCCGACAGCCCGCCGCGATAGTCGGGATAGCCGAGCGTATCGGGATCCTCGATCGTCTCGCTGCCCTCGAGCCCGTTCATCGGCGTCAACACCAGCCCGGGGCAGATCGCGTTGATCCGGAGCGACCTCGCCGCGAACGCCGCCGCCGACGATCGCACCAGCCCGACCAGCCCGTGCTTCGAGGTCGCATAGGCCGCGGCGTCGGCAAAGCCGATCACCCCGGCCGCCGAGGCGGTGACGACGCACGCCCCGCCCGGCCGTAGCCGTTCGAGCGCCTGCTTCACTCCCAGGAATGTCCCGCGCAGATTGACCCCGATGATCCGGTCGAACAGGTCGATGCCGACCTCGTCGAGCGGGATATAGGGCTGCAGCATGCCGGCGTTGAGGAACGCCATGTCGATGCCGCCATAGGCCTGCTCGGCAGCGTCGAACATCCGCGCATTGTCGGCCTCCGAGGCGATGTCGGCGGTCACCGCCAGCGCCGTGCTCCCGGCCCCCTCGATCAGCGCGACGGTGCGCGCGGCGCTGTCGCCGTTGAGGTCGGCGACCACCACCCGCACCCCGTCGGCGGCGAGCCGCTGGCAGGCGGCCCGGCCGATGCCCGATCCGCCGCCGGTGACGAGGGCGACCGCGCCCTCCCCAACGGTGCCGCTCATTCGGCGGCCACGGCGATCGCTGCCTGGGCCTGCGCGCGGAAATGCGGGATCACCTTGGTGCCGATGTTGCGGATCGTCTCGAGGATCGATTCATGCGGGATCGTCCCCATCTGCAGCAGGAACAGCACCTCGTCGGCGCCCGCCTCCTGCAGCCGCGTGACATAGCGGATGCAGTCGTCGGCATTGCCGTAAGCGTCCTGCGCGACCGCATAGTTGCTGGTGTGCTCGTCGCCGACGGTGATCTTCTCCTCGGACAGATAGGTGACCACCGCCTCCTTGCCCTGGTTCAGCGCGGCCTCGGTCTCCTCGGCCGACAGGTCCGCGGTGCTCGGCTTGGGGCCGCCCTGATACCAGTGGGCGATCGCCTCGGCGAAGAAGCGCTGGCCGCGCAGCCCGATCCGCCGCGCCTTGTCGCGATCGTCGAGCACGCAGGCCGCGCAGAAGGCGGCGAGATGCTCGGTGGGGACGATGCCGACCTGATCCTCGACCTTGCGGTTGCGGAAATTCTCGCGATAGACCTCGTTCTTGCGGGCGATCTCCTCGGGGCCCGAGAAGCCGAGCACCAGCGCGCCGATGCCGCGGCGGCCGGCCAGTTCGAGCGTCGCCTCGCGGGTGCAGGCATAATAAAGCGGGGGATGCGGGGTCTGCAGCGGCTTGGGGTGGATCGGCCGGCGCGGGATCTTGATATATTCGCCGTCATGCTCGATCTCGTCCTGGGTCATGATCTTGGGGATCAGATACATGGACTCGTCGATCATCGGCTGCAGCGCCGCCAGATCATAGCCGAAGGTCCCAGCCTCCTGCTGGGTGCCGCCCTTGCCCATGCCGAAATGGACCCGGCCGCCCGACAGGATGTCGAGCGTCGCGATGCGCTCGGCGACCTTGACCGGATGGTTCATCGCCGGCGGCAGGCAGACCACGCCATGGCCGATCCCGATCCTTTTGGTGCGTCCGGCGATGAAGGCGAGGAAGGTCTCGGGCGCCGACATATGCGCATATTGGGTGAGCGCGGTGTGCTCGACCGCCCAGATCGTATCGAACCCCATCTCCTCGGCCAGCAGCACCTGCTCGACGATCTCGTTGAAGCACGCCACCTCGGAGGCGGGCGAAGGGTCCGCCATCTGCGCTTCGTAGATGATCGAAAATTTCATGGCAGGCTCTCCTTGGTGCCGCGTTCGATCGCGGTGTTCCATCGGAGCTAAAGGCCCGGCGATTCGGCCGCATCGTCTGTTCGGACTATGCGGCCGCGAAGCCGATGCGGCATCGTCATGCTGCGGCCGAGACCGCAGCATTTGGGGAGAGAATATGCTACGCCTGTCCCACCGCGGCATCTGCGTCAGCGATCTCGCGGCGTCCGAACATTTCTATCGCGCCGCGCTCGATTTCACCGACGATCTCGATCATGGCATCATCGAGGGGCCCGACATGGCGCGGACGATGCAGCTCCCGGGGGTGCGGGTCCGCTGCAAGATGCTGCGCCACCCCGACGGGCCGCTGATCGAGCTGCTCCACTTCCTCCACCCCGCCGGCTTCGGCGAGCGCAGCCGCCGGTCGACGCTGCAATATGGGCTGGTCCATCTGTCCTTCTATGTCGACGATATCGACGCGACGGCGGCGCGGATCGCGGCGGCGGGCGGCACCGTCCATGCGGAGACCCGCGGCCATTATCCCGAAGGCCGCACGACGATGCTCTACTGCACCGATCCCGACGGGGTGCGCATCGAGCTGATGCAGAGCGAAGGCGTCCCCGCGCGCTTCTCGCACAGCGGCATCTGCATCGACGATATCGACCGCGCCATGACCTATTATCGCGCGCTCGGCTTCGAACCGGTCGAGAATTATATATTCGACGGCGACCATGACTGGCTGGCGACGGTCAACGAGGTGCCCGGCATCAAGCTGCGCGCCCAGATGATGCGCGACAGCGAGGGCAATGTCATCGAGCTGCTCAAGGTCTTCGAACCCGCCGCCTTCGGCCCGCGCGAGCGCCGCGCGCTCAACAGGTTCGGGCTGACCCATCTGGCCTTCTGGGACGACGATCCCGATACGACGGTGGCGGCGCTGACCGCCCGCGGCGGCCATTTCGTCGAGGAGGCGCACATCCGGGGCGGGGGCATCGAGCTGCAGCATGGCGCCGACCCGGACGGGGTGCGGATCGAGCTGATGCGGATGGAGGCGGTGCCGGCCGAGGCGTGACGTCGCGTCGGACCGCAAGCCACCTATCCACCGTCGCCCCAGCGAAGGCTGGGGCCCATGACTGGCGCGGCGCGCGCAATGGTCGAAGAAGGCGTGGCCGCTGCTGCGCCTGATCCTCAATGACAGCCTGCGCGGCAATAGCCATGGGCCCCAGCCTTCGCTGGGGCGACGAGGACAGGAAGCGATGTGCCTCTACCGGTTTCGATTCCGCATCCCCACCGGGAACCACCCGCCCCCAAAGGAGTTACGTGCCGGCCGACCCCCATGCATAGTCGATAACGCTATGGAGGCGCAGGAGAGGGGAGATTACAGCCGGGCCACCCCGCCCGGCTGCGGTACGATGTATGGAGTAGAACATGCTTAGCCTGGACGCCCAGCTGCACAACAAGGCCCGGCTGACCGCCCTGTCCAGCTATATGATCATGGACACCCCGCCCGAACCCAATTTCGACGACATCGTCCAGCTCGCCTCGCAGCTCTGCCATGCGCCGATCTCGGCGATCAGCCTGATCGAGACCAACCGGCAATGGTTCAAGGCCCGGGTCGGGCTCGATGCCGAGCAGACCCCGATCGACGAGTCGGTGTGCAAGCTCGGGCTCGGCCGGACCGACCTGCTGATCATCCCCGACCTGAACGCCGATCCGCGGACGGTCGACAATGACGAAGTCCGCGTCGATCCGAATCTGCGCTTCTACGCCGGCGCGCCGCTGATCGCACCGCGCGGCGAGTTCCTCGGCATGCTGTGCGTGATCGACCATCAGCCGCGCCCCGAAGGGCTGACCCCCGAGCAGCAGGGGGTGCTGGCGACACTGGCGCGGCAGGTCATCGCCCAGCTCGAGCTGCGCTATGCGATGCTGCGCCGGATCGAGGAGGACACCGAGCGGCGCCAGCTCAACGAGATGCTCACCGAACGGCTGAACCAGACGCTGGCGATGGTCAACGGCCTCGCCAACCAGACCCTGCGCGCGGTGCCGGGCCGCGGACCGGTCGAATCCTTCCAGAACCGGCTCGATGCGCTGACCGACGCGCACGACATGCTCCAGCGCAAGCAATGGGCCGACGCCGACATGACGACCGTCGTCCGCAGCAGCCTGGCGCGGCACGCTTCATCCGACCGCTTCACCATCGAAGGGCCCGAGATTCCGCTCGCCCCGAAGGGCGCTGTCACGACCGCGATGCTGCTCCACGAACTCGGCAGCAACGCCGTCAAATATGGCGCCCTCTCCAGCGACGCCGGCCATGTCATGGTGCTGTGGCGGCTCGACGGCGACGCGGCCAACCCCGTGCTGACCCTGAGCTGGACCGAGCGCGGCGGCCCGCCGGCCAACGCGCCGGGGCCGAAGAGCTTCGGCGCGAAGCTGATCGCGATGGGGCTGGGCGGCGGCGGCGCGATCCATGAGGATTATGGGGAGCTGGGCTATGCGGCGTCGTTCGAGACGCCGCTGGCGCATTTGCAGATCGAGTGAGGCGCGGCCGCGGGCGCGCGGCGTGGTTGTCTACAAATGCTAGAGTAGGACTACGCCACCACCTCAGACGACGCATTGGTGGCTGTACCGCAATTCGAAAAGAAGATGTTACGGCCGCAGCCCCATCCGCGCCCGCTCTGGCGGCCACTGCCACGCTGCCGGCCAGCGATCGAAGTCCGCCCCCACCCAAATCTCCTCGCCCTCCATCGCAAAGAACACGAAGCGGGGTGGATCGGGCCAGCCATGCCAGTCGCGCTCGCGGACGATCCAGCGCCGGCCGTCGACGTCGGCCACGCCGATCGTCAGGTCGCCGAAGCGGCCGATGATCGGATCGGCGTCGACCGCGCGCGCTTCGTCATCGGTGGGGATGCGCCAAATGGTGGCGACGCGGCGGCATCGTCGGAAGCGCAGGACGAAGCGGATGTCGTCGGCGATGCTCTGACCGAAGCCGTCGGGTTCCACGGGCGGGGTGCCGATGCCGAACAGGGCGCACAGGAAGCCGAGGGCCGATGTGGACATGGGGTATCATCGGAGGGCGATGGGGTGGATGCAAGGCTGCGGTGTGGAGGGGTTGAGGCATGGACGCCCCTCGTTTCGACCTATCGGATTTGCGCATCGGGTTGAGCCCTGCAGATCCTCCCTAAAGCGCAGCTTTGGGGAGGGGGACCGCGAAGCGGTGGAGGGGTCTGCGCAACATTGATAGCGCAGAAGACCCCTCCACCATCCTGCGGCCACGGCTGCTGCGCAGCCGGCTTCGCGCTTTCACCATGCCCCCGGCATGGTGACGCACTACGCCCCCCTCCCCGCGCTACGCGCAGGGAGGATCTTGAACCGCCCTTACGACGCTCAGTCGGCCGGTTCACCCAGCAGATCGAGCACGCGCTGCGCATGCTCATGCCGGCACAGCAGCAGGTCGGGCAGATAGACGTCGGCATTGTTGTAGACCATCGGGCTGCCGTCGATCCGCGAGCAGTGCAGGCCATAGGCCCGCGCCACCGCGATCGGGGCGGCGCTGTCCCACTCATATTGGCCACCGGTGTGGAGATAGATGTCGGCCTCGCCGCGGACGATCGCCATCGCCTTGGCGCCGGCCGATCCCATCGGCACCAGTTCGGCGCCGAGCTTCTCGGCGACCGCGACCGCTTCCTTGGCGGGGCGGGTGCG
>NZ_JBXANN010000024.1:0-24801 GCF_058801765.1 Rhizorhabdus sp. GW822-FHT03C02 | reverse complement strand
ATCTCGACAACCTCATTCTGGCACATTGCGATGCCGTCGGGGGCCGTCCACCCCAACACGTGCCACCAGCGCAACGTATCTCGACTACGCTCGATACGAACGGAGGTGGGGGGACGTTGGAATCACGCGTCGAAATTGGTCGCCGTGCCGAGGTCGCGATGCTGCTCCATCGCGGCGCGGACCTCGTCCATCCGCGCGGCGATCGCGGCATAGGCATCGGGGCCGGCGATCAGCTGGCGCGGCGGCGCCTCCATGTCGGCGACCGCGACGACGAGGCGGGCGAGCTTGGCCGGATCGCCCATCTGCCGGCCGTCGACCGACTTGACCAGCGCGACCCGGGCATGGACCCCGCCCTCATAATCGGCGACCTCGGTGGTGCCGCTGTGGAGCGAGCGCCCCGAGAAATCGGTGCGGAACATGCCCGGCGCGATCGAGCAGACGCGGATGCCGAGCGGTTCGACCTCGCGACCGAGCGCCTCGGTCAGCGCCTCGAGCGCGAATTTGGAGCTCGAATAATAGCCGGTCGCCGGGTTGGATATGCGGCCGGCGAGCGATCCGATGACGATGATCGTGCCGCTGCGCCGCCGGCGCATGCCGGGCAGCACCGCCTTCATCGTCCGCAGTGCGCCGAACAGATTGACCTCGTACATCGCCTTGACCGCGGCCTCGTCTCCCTCCTCGATCGACGAGACATAGCCATAGCCGGCATTGCTCACGAGGACCTCGATCGCCCCGAACCGCGCCTCGGCGGCGGCGGTCGCGGCGATGACCTGATCGGGATCGGCGACGTCGAGCGCGAGTGCGATCGCGCGGTCGGGAGCGATCGCGACGATGTCGGCGACGTCGGCGGGATTGCGCGCGGTGACCGCAGCGGCGTCGCCGATTGCCAGCACATGTTCGGCGATTGCGCGGCCGATGCCGGTCGAGCAGCCGGTGATGAACCAGGTCCGCATCGTCATGCCGCGATCCGCCATTGATAGCTGCGCGCGCGATCGGCCTGCTGGCGACGGCGCTCCTCGGCGGTCACCCGCCGGGTGCCCGCGGGCAGATGCGCGTCGAGATCGGCGAGCTTCACCACCCGGCTGGTCGCGCCGAAGCCGGGGCCGGGGCGGCCGTCGGCGAACTCGGCCCAGCGCAGCGTCAGCAGCCCTTCGGGCATGTCGCACGGATCGAGCCAGTTCCACACGCCCGGATCGCGGCGCGACACGACATAGGTCAGTCGATCGTCGCCATCGCGGACCGACTGGGTGAGGTTGAGGCTGGAGGTGCGATCGACGATGTCGTTGGTCGTCCCCCAGATATTGGTGATCGGCGCGAGGAAATAGCCGGCCCCGCCCAGTCCGATCTCGATCAGCAGTGCCTCGTCGTCGGCGAGGTCGAAATGGCCCATGATGTAGAGCTGGTTGCGCAGCGCGCCGTCGCTGTCGCGGTCGATCGTGAAATCGAAGCCATTGGCGGCCTTGGTCAGCGCCTGCGCATTCCAGCGCATCGTGTCGTCGACATTGCGGACGAGCATCGCCTGCGCGGCGGCGACCTTGTCGTCGAAGCTGCGCTCGGGGGTGTTCGGCGGGCCGCCGAGTCGTTCGATCGACAGCCTGTTCGGTCGCTCGGCGGCCCAGTCGGCGATGACGTCGCGGATATAGAATTCGACCGCCTCGGGCGACGATCGGACATGGTTGGCGCGGTCGCCGGCTTCGTCGGCGTCGACGAAGATCTCGAACCCGCCGTCCTCGTCGAGCACCAGCATCTTGCCGTCGAGCATATCGACCGTGCCCATTTTCGCGTTCCACAAGGTGAAATAATTCTCGGTCAGCCGCGGATCGGGCACGCGGCCGCGGATCACATAGCGCTCGGCGCCGTCGATCGGGATGACCCGGTAGACCGAGTCGGGATTGTCGATCCCCCAGCGCGATCCGGGGATGTCGGTGTCGCCGAGCCGGTGCGGGATGCGGGTGATGGTGACGACGCTCGGCCGCTGCGGATCGGTGTTGAGCGACCAGATGATCGCGCCGAACACGACCTCGTCATATTTGCTCTCGAAGGCCTCGGCCATCGCCGGGCTCGGTTTCGCCTGGTCGAGCCAATAGGCCCGGCGATCGGCGATCGTCGCCTGCATCCGCGGATCGGCGAGAATGTCGAGCGCTTCGCGTTCGAAGCGGGCCTGGTCGGGGGTGGCGATCGGGTTGTTCACATGGGCCTCCTGATCGCGCGAGGCTAGCGCTGCGGTTGGGACCGGCAACACGCGCGGATGCCGCGAGAGCGACATGTTTCGGCGCGAGCGCCGTGATGGGGCGCGCGTGAGGGTCTTCTTCTGACTTCTTTTTTCTGAATGGGATGCCGGAAGAAAAACAAGAAGACCCTCATCCAAACCTTCTCCCGTGAAGGACGGGAGAAGGCTTCAGAAGAGTGCAATGCGCATTGTCGCCGAAATGGCGGGTGCTAAGCTGTGCCGGCGACCGGCGCCCATAGGCCCGGCGCCGGAGACGAGGATGGACGGGCAATATCGCACCATGGCCGCGATCTCGCTGGCCGAGCTGCGGCTCGAGCGGCTGGTGCAGGATGGCAGCGGCCCGTTCCGCCGTGCGCATCTGCTCGAGGCGCCGTCGCTGGTCCATCTGCCGCCGGTGGCGGGCGCGCTCGGCTGCTTCGGCGATCCGCATTCGCATCGCGCGTTCGCGCCGATCGGCGAGACGGTGGTGGTGCCCGCGCATATGCCGCTCCACATCCGTTCGCCGGGCTTCGGCCCGCGCGAGATGCTGGTGCTGCGATTCGACGAACGCCGCTTCCACGACCTTACCGGGATCAGCGCGCAATCGAGCAGCGAAGAGCTGTCCGCCTGCGTCGACATCCGCGCGAATGCGGTGGCACGTGCGGTCGAGCGGCTGTGGATCGAACTCGCCAATCCCGGTCGTGGCCAGGAGGCGATCGTCGCCGGGCTGGGGCTGCAGATCCTCGGCGAACTGGCGCGGCATTTCGAAGGCCTCCGTCACGCGGGCCGGGCGCGCGGAACGATCGCCGACTGGCAGATGCGGCGGATCGAGGCGCGGCTGGCGCGCGAGGATATCCCGCCGCCCGGCATCGACGAACTCGCCGCCTTGTGCGGGATCGGCCGGCGTCATCTGATGCGGGCGTGGAAGGCGACCACCGGCGGCACGGTGATGGAGCATGTCGAACGGGCGCGGTTCGCGCGCGCGGCCGGGCTGCTCGAAGCGGGGCGGATGCCGATCAAGGCGATCGCCGCCGAACTCGGCTTTGCCGGCCAGGGCAGTTTCGCGACCGCCTTTCGCCGCCGGTTCGGCGACACCCCCGCCGCGTGGCGCGCACGCCGCCGGTCGCGGTTGCAGTGAAAGCGCACCTGCCTCGCCGGTAAAGTGGCATTGCCCCGAAGGTGTTCGCGCTTGCTTTGATCCCGTAAATCCGCATATGCTGACATGAATCGCGCAATAGTCGCGAAATGCGTATATATGGAGCGGATATAGATGCGGATCGCGAGCATGTTCCGTGACCGAAGAGGCGGCGATGCCGGCTGAGTCCCATCCGCGCGATATCCTGTTCGCACGCTTTGCCAGCCGGGCGCTGACGCTGCCGAACCGGCTCGTGATGTCGCCGATGGGGCGTGCGCATGCGCCCGGCGGGCGGCCGCACGCCGACTATGCCGGCTATTTCCGGCGCCGGGTTGAGGGTGGCGTCGGGCTGGCGATCAGCGGCGCGGCGGCGGTCGCGCATGATCTGGCCGACTATGACGGCACCGGCCCGCATTTCTGCGGCGAGGGTCCGCTGGCGGGCTGGGCCGAGATCGTGGCGGCGGTGCACGGCGCCGGCGGCAGGATCATGCCCCAGCTCTGGCACACCGGCATGGAGCGGCGGACCGCGCTGTTCGGCGATGCCGCGGCGATCGGGCCGTCGGGGCTGTCGATCGAGGATCTCGACGCGGGCTGCGGCCCAAGCGGTCGGGCGATGGACGGGCAAGAGATGGCGGCGGTCGCCGACGCCTTCGCCGCGGCGGCACGATCCGCGCAGGCGCTGGGGTTCGATGGGGTCGAGATCCACGCCGGCCATGGCTTCCTGCTCGACCAGTTTCTGTGGCCGCGCACCAACCGCCGCACCGATGGCTATGGCGGCGAGGCGGAGGCGCGGGCGCGCTTTCCGGCCGAGGTGGTGGCGGCGTGCCGGCGCGCGGTCGGCGCCGATTTCCCGATCCTCGTGCGGCTGTCGCAGTTCAAGCTCGGTGCCTATGACGCCGCCAATGCCGCCGATCCCGACGAGTTCGGCCGGCTGCTCGCACCGATCGTCGCGGCGGGCGCCGACATCCTCCATTGTTCGCAGCGCGAAGCCTGGACGCCGGCCTTCACCGGCAGCCCGCTCAACCTGGCAGGATGGGCGAAGCGGTTGACCGGGCTGCCGTCGATCGCGGTCGGTTCGATCGGGCTGGGCGGGCTGTTCACCGAGGAAGAGGCGGCGACCCCGGGCGCGGGGCTGCCGCCGGTGTCGCTCGACCGGCTCGACGAGGTCTGCGCGATGATGGCGCGCGGCGAGTTCGACCTGCTCGCGATCGGCCGCTCGCTGCTCGCCGATGCCGACTGGCCGCGCAAGATCGGCGAACGCCGCGATGCCGAGTTGAAGGCGATCGACCTGGCGGCGCTGACGACGTTGGTTTGATGAAGGGGTGAGAGTGATCATCTCTCAACCACTTACCGTCACCCCGGACTTGTTCCGGGGGGACGGGTGGGTTGGTTCATCTGCGAATGCGTTTGGCCTGACGAAAGGGGAATGAGAAATGCGACGCTTCGAGGGGCGGGTGGTGCTGGTGACGGGGGCGGCCTCGGGGATCGGGCGCGCCGCGGCGGTCCGGCTGGCGGGGGAGGGGGCGCGGATATTGTGCGCCGATCGCAATCTGCCGGGCGCCGAAGAGACGGTGGCGGCGCTCGACGGTGCGGGGGCGGCCTGGTCGCTCGATGTGGTCGATCCGGCATCGTGCGATGCGGCGGTCGCGGAGTCGCTGCGGCTATATGGACGGATCGATGCGCTCGCCAATATCGCCGGGATCGGCGGCTTCGGCCATGTCGCCGAGATCGACGATGCGACCTGGCGGCGGCTGATCGACGTCAACCTGACCGGCGTGTTCCAGATGATGCGCGCTGCCTTGCCGCATCTGGCGCAGGGACGCGGCAACATCGTCAACATCGCCAGCGCCGCCGGGCTGGTCGGCGTGCCTTATGGCGTCGCCTATGCGGCGTCGAAGAGCGGGGTGATCGGCCTCACCAAGTCGGTCGCGGTCGAATATGCCACCCGCGGGGTGCGGGTGAACGCGATCTGCCCGGGGGCGGTCAACACCCCGCTGATCGCGGGCGGCTTCGACGCGATCGACGGGGTAGAGCCGCATCTGTTCGCGCGGCTGACGCCGTTGCTCGGGGCGATGGCCGAACCCGAGGATGTTGCGGCGGCGATCGCCTTCCTGGCGTCCGACGATGCGCGGTTCGTCACCGGGGCGGTGTTGGCGGTGGATGGCGGGCAGACGGCGATTTAGGCTGATAATTCGGGTGGTGTTGATGGACCGATTGCGGACGCGATGATGCTTGGATAGGTTATCCCTCAATTGAAGGGGCGCGCCGTGAAACTAAGAGATCTTCTAGGGCGGGTCGCTGGGGTGTTTGGCCTCCGTCCAAGCACCCCTGTCCAAGCCGCGCAGTCGACGCTCGCCGACGACATACCGGTTTCGGCGGACTGGATCGCCCGCGCGCTCAGGAGCTCTGGCTACAAGGCCGATTTCACGCCGGATAGTATCCGCGAGATCGAGCGCTTCTTCGAAACACAGAGCGCAGACGGGGAGCCGGTGGCGGGAGGTCTTCTGTCGGAGGGTCTCGGCGGCAGGCTGTTTGCGCTCGGATGTTACTGCGGCGAGGCACTCCGGCGAGATGTCGGAGGTGAATGGCTTACCGATGATTCCGACCCCGAAGGCGAGATCAACATGGCCCTCAAGCTTGCGGATGGCAGCATTTGCTGGCCAGTGCAACGCGTGATGAAGCGCTTGGATAGCGCTGAGAACAATCTGGTTCATTGGGCTATGAGGCTTCGAAACGACCCATCGCTGGTACCCATCAACCACCTGTTCCAGCCATAGAAGAAGAGCAGTTCCAGATCGGTAGCGTCAACAAAAATTAGACGGCCTGCAACCGGTCAGCCCCGCAACGTCGCCGGATCGGTTTCACACAGCTCGACCGCCAGCCGCGGCCCGGCCCGCCAGCCCGGGGGCAGCGCGGGCGCCACATCGCCGATCCGCGCGATCGCCGCGAAGGGCGGCACCCGTTCGTCGAGCGGCGACAGCAGGTCGAGGCCGGCGCCGGCCGCGCGGCAGGCGGCGATCAGCGCGTCGCGGTCGCCGCCGTCGTCGTGGAGCATGAGCAGAGTCGTGCCCTGGTCGTTGTCGGTCAGCACCGGATCGGCGCGGACCGCGATATTGGCGACCTGATCGAGGAAGCTGCGTTCGTCGGCGCGCATCGTCTCGCCAGCGTCGCCGGTCATCAGCGCGCCGATCTCGGCGAGCGAACTCACCCAGAATTCGGACACGCAGTCGAAGCCGGGCTCGATCGCCTGGTCGACCAGATGGTTGCGGCGATAGCGGCGGAACGGGAACAGTGGCACCGCGAGCGGCGCATGGCGTTCCTCATAATGGCGGCGGAATGCCGCGCGGCCGATGTCGGCGCGGCGCGGCATGAAGTCGACGGTCTTGACCACCGTCACGGCAGCAGGCCCTCGGGGGCGTTGAACGACCAGCATTTCTCCTCGCGGCGGTGCGCGATCCGCCAGCCGGCCTCGGTGCGGACGAGGTCGTCGCGATACCAGAGGCCGATGAAGAACATCCGGTCCTCGCCCTCATGTTTCATCATCATCGGGTTGAACAGGATCGTGCGCGCCTTGGCGCGGTCACCGTCGAGGTCGAGACGGGTGGTCGCCGACATATGCTGATAGGATCCGAAGCCGCCCATCGCCCCGGCGAGATAGCGCTTGGTCTCGGCAAGCGTGCCCTTCTCGCCGCCGAGTTCGGTATAGTCGATGGTCGCGTCGGGGGTGAAGATCCGGTCGAGCGCGTCATAATCGCGGTCGTCGATCGCATGCGCATAGCGCGCGATCAGATCGCCGATCTCGATCCGATCGGACATTTCCTGCATCGAAAGCATGTTCGCCTCTCCCTTTTGACCCTGTGTCCGGCCTGGCGCGAGAATGCGTGAAGCGACATGCCATTGCAATGATGATGATTGAATGCGTACAATAATAGAAATAAATATCTGCAATATGGAGAGATTGGCGTGGATGGAGCGGTGTTGCGTACGCCCGACGAGCGATTTGCGGGGCTGCCCGATTTCGCGTTCGCGCCGCACTATCTGACCGTCGACGACCCGGCGTTGGGGCCGCTGCGCGTCCACCGGATCGACGAGGGCGAGGATCGTCGCGGGGTGGTGCTGATGCTGCACGGCGAACCGAGCTGGAGCTTCCTCTATCGCAAGCTGATCGCGCCGGTGGCCGATGCCGGCTGGCGCTGCGTCGCGCCCGACCATGTCGGCTTCGGCCGGTCGGACAAGCCGGTCGATCGCACGATCTTCACCGCCGACCGCTTCGTCTTCTGGATGCGGCAGCTGGTCGAGCGGCTCGACCTGCGGCGGATCGTCCTGGTCTGCCAGGACTGGGGTGGGCCGATCGGTCTGCGGCTGCTCGCCGAGATGCCCGGGCGTTTCGCCGGGGTGTTCGCGACCAATACGCTGCTGCCCAACGCCGATCCGCCGCCGCGCGGGGTTGCGGACTGGCCGGGGCCGATCGTGCTGCCATGGATCGAACTGTGCCGGTCGAGCGACGATTTGCCGGTGAGCGAGATCATCGCCGCGACCTGCGTGCGGCGGCCGGCGGATGACGTGCTCGCCGGCTATGACGCCCCCTTTCCCGATGCTTCCTACAAGGCGGCCGCGCTGGCGATCACCACGCTGATCCCGGTCGACGGCGATGCGCCCGGGATCGCCGCCAACCGCGCCGCCTGGGATCTGCTCGACCGGTTCGAGAAGCCGTTCGCGACCGCGTATAGCGATGCCGATCCGGCGACCGCGGCGTGGGAGGCGGTATTCCGCGCGCGGGTGCCGGGCGCGGCGCGGGCGCCGCATCTGCGGATCGCGGGCGCGGGCCATTTCGTCCAGGAGGAGCAAGGCGAGGCGCTGGCGGCGGCCCTGCTCGATTTCCTCGCGACGATCGACATCGAAGAAGGGGGCAATCAATGGAAAAGCTGATCTACGCGCTGTGGCGCGACGCGGCCGAGCCGCGCGACGCCTATAATGCGCGGCTGCTCGGCCCGGTCGCCGATGCGATCCGGCCGCATGTCCGGGCGCTGCGCATCAATGTCCAGGACGACAGCGTGATGGGCGGGACCAATCCGCGCTTCGTCGTCACCGATCCGCAGATGGAGGCGGTGGTCCAGATCTGGGTCGATACCGCTTATCCGCCCGCCCGCGCGCCGGTCGAGGCGGCGCTGGCGCAGGTCGCGGCGCGGTTCGAGGGCTGGCTGGTGAGCGAGTCGGTGCCGTTGCCCAATCGCGCACATCCGCCGCGGACCTGCGGGCCGACCGACGGTTTCTCGCAGGTCGTGTTCTTCGAGCGTCCCGACACGCTCGATTTCGAGACCTGGCGGCGCAACTGGCAGGACGATCACACCGCGGTCGCGACCGACACCCAGAGCAATTTCGAATATGTCCAGAATCTGGTGGTGCGGCCGTTGACCGAAGGCGCCGGCGGCTATGCGGCGATCGTCGAGGAATGTTTCCCGACCGCGGCGATCGCGGACCGCGCCTTTTATTATGACTCGGTCGGCGATCCGGCGAAGCTCGAGGCGAACTATGCGCGGATGATGGCTAGCTGCGGCCGGTTCATGGGGCCCGCCGGCGGCGACTGCATCCCGATGCGGCAATATGATCTGATGCCGCTGTGATTGCGAAATGCGTAAATATATTAAGTTATGATTACGCATATGGTTGACCCTGTGCGGCGATCGCGGCAAGGTCGCACGACAGCCGGCGATGACCGGCGCGAAGGAGAATGTCATGGCCGAAGATCCCGGCGTCCCGCCCTTCTATGATCCCGCGACGACCGTTCGCTCCGACACCGTCACCATCGACACCCCCGCCGCGGTGGTATGGGAGGTGCTGACCGACCTGCCCAACTATGGCGCGTGGAACCCCTATTGCTTCGGCGCGGAATCGACGCTGGAGATGGGGGCGCCGGTGCATATGCAGCTCAACAGCTACACGATGCCCGGGCAGATCTATCCCAATCTCGAATATGTCTGCGCCAAGGTGCCCGAGCGGCTGCTGTCGTGGGAATTGCCGCACACCGATGCGATGCCCTATCCGGCGCGGCGCGACCAGGTGGTCGAGGCGCAGGGCCCCGAGCGCTGCACTTATTATTCGACCGACGCCTTTTTCGGGCCGAACGCGCCGCATGTGATGTTCTTCTGCGCCGACTGGATCAAGCGCGCCTTCGACGACACCGCGCAGGGGCTCAAGCGCCGCGCCGAGGCGATCCACAGCGGCCGCAAGGCCGCGGCGTGACCCTGCGGCTCGAGGATATCGAGCATATCAAGCGGCTCAAATATCGCTATGCCCGCGCGCTCGACACCGGCGATATCGACGGCGCCGGCGCCTGTTTCACCGAGGATGCCGAGATCGACTATCGCGGCGGCAGCTATCGCTTCCAGCTCAAGGGGCGGGGGCCGATCGTCGAGGCGCTGCGCACCGCCTTCCACCCGGGGCTGGTCGGATCGCACACGATGCACATGCCGATCATCGACGTCCATGACGACGACAGCGCCGACGGCCAATGGACGCTGCTCGACTATGCGCTGAACCTGCACGATGACAACAAGGCGACGGTCGGCGCGGCGCATTATAGCGACCGCTATATAAAGTGTGACGGTCACTGGCTGATCGCGCGCACCGAATATGACCGTATCTACGAGCGCGTCTATCGCGAGGCCGATCCGGGGCTGACCGCGCATCTGCTCGCGACCGTGCTGGCGGCGCGATGAGCGTCGATCCCGCCGCGCTGCAGGACCTGGTCGACCGCGAGGCGATCCGCACGCTGATATATACCTATTGCAACGCCGCCGACCGCCACGACCATATGAAGATGCGCAGCCTCTATCATGAGGATGCGATCGACGATCATGGCGCGATGTCGAGCGGGCCGGCGATGGATTTCATCGACAAGCTGCCCGAGATCCAGGCGGCGATGGAGATCCTCCATCACAATGTCACCACCATCAACCTGGTGATCGACGGCGACTATGCCGAGGGCGAGGTCTATCTGCTCGCGCTTCACCGGGTGAAGGGGCCCGACGGTCCGTATGACGTGCTGGTCGGCGGACGCTATTTCGACAAATATGCCCGGCGCGACGGCCGGTGGAAGTTCGCGCACCGTGCGATCGTCGCCGACTGGGCCAATATCCACAGCCCGTCGATCGTCGATCTCGACCATCCCTTCCTGACCGGCGCGCATATCGGCCGGCCGGGGCCGCAGGATCCGTCCTATGCCTTCTTCCGTCTGCTCGGGCGGGGCGCATGAGCTGCAAGTCGATCGCGCTGCTGCGGCGCCGCGCCGACCTCAGCCCGGCGGATTTCATCACCTATTATGAGCAGAACCATGCGCCGCTGATCCGTTCGCTGCTGCCGGGGATCGTCGACTATCGCCGCAACTTCGTCGATTTCGAGGGGGCTTTCATCTTCGAAGGGGCGGCGCCGTTCGATTTCGACGTGGTGACCGAAATCTGGTTCGCCGACCGCGCCGCTTATGACGCGGCGATGGCGGTGGCGGCCGATCCCGACGTCGCGCGGCGGATCGCCGAGGATGAGGCGCGGTTTCTCGACCGGTCGGGGACAAGGATGTTCGTGGTGGAGGAGCGCTCTTGAAAAGCCCCTCCCTTTTAAGAGTTTGGCGGCTCTTTGCCCTGTCCGGGGGACAGGGCTGCCGCCAAACTCTTAAAAGGGAGGGGCTTAAGTTCTCAATCCACCAGCGCGCAGTAGCGGAAGTCGTGCTTGATGAAGTTCTGGCCGAGGCTGTAGCGGACGCGGCGGACGCCGGGGATCTTGTCGATCGTCACGTGCAGGAACTCGGTGAGCTGGCTGCCATTTTCGACCAGCGTCATCGCCAGCACATCGGCGCGGCCGAGCATCGTCGAGACGAAGCCGATCTCGGGGAGGGCGGCCAGCCGCTGCGCCATGTCCTGGATGTCGCCGGCGGTATCGGCCTCGATCCATAGATAAGCGAGGATCGGGTTGCGCAGCCGGTTGGCGTTGGTGACCGCGGCGACCCGGATCACCTTGTTGTCGAGCAACCGCTTGAGGCGCGAGCGGATCGTGCCTTCGGTCAGGCCGAATTCGCGGCCGATCTCGCGGTTGCTGACCCGGGCGTCGTTGCTCAGCCGGTCGATGATCTTGCGATCGAGGTCGTCGAGGGGGATGCGGCTCATAGCGGCGCCCATTCGGGATTATATTTGAGGATCTTCATCGACAGCCCCGGGAACAGGCGCTCGACGCCCTTCACATGGGCGATCTCGTCGGTGAGCAGGCGATCGAGTTCCTGGATGTCGCTGGCGACCACCTGGATCTCGAGGTCATACATGCCGATCGTGACGTTGACGGTGATGATCTGTTCGAACTTGGCGAGATCGGCGCCGACCTCGTTCGCCGAACGGCCCTTCACCTGGACCCCGACCGCGGCGATCGCGTCGAAGCCCATCGCCGACAGGTCGCGCATCGCGACGACGCGGACCGCGTTGCTCGCTTCGAGCTTGCGCAGCCGGGTGCGGATCGTCGCCTCGTTGACGTCGATCATCCGCGCGAGATCGCGGTTGGCGATCCGTCCCGACTGGCGCAGCGCGGCGATGATCTGCTCGTCGACCGGCTCGAGCGCCAGCGGTGGTGCCTCTTCATTCGCCGGAGGCGTCGGCCGCTCCTTGGCCTTTCGAGTGGTTTTGATCGCCACGTCTATCCCCAAATATTACAATAGCGCTTCAACCTCTGCACCAACTTGCCGCGTTTCGAAAGCCCCTCACGTCCGCAAGTGCACCTAACGGACGATCGCGGGGTGCGGAATGCGTGGTTCGCCGAGCATCGCGCGGAACGATGGCGGCTGGCGTCCGTCGTCGTCGAGCCCGTAGCGCTCGCCCGCCTCGGCGCCGATCAGCGTCTGTCCGCTCCACTTCATACGCGCCGGATCGGCGTGGATCGCGGCGATCACCCGGCCGGTATATTCGGGGGTTTCGGCATGGGCCATGATCGCCTCATATTGATCGGGGCGCTCCTCGATCGCCTTGGCCGAACGTTCGGTCCTGAGCGGTCCCATCCAGATCGACACCGCAGCGACATCATGCTCCTTGAGGTCGACCCCCATGTCGGCGGCGAATTTGTCGACCCCGGCCTTCTGCGCGCCATAGGCGGGGCCATGCATGTAGCAGGCGGCGCCGAAGGAGGAGGTGAAGGCGATCAGCCCGCCGCCGGTGCGGATCATCAGCGGCGCGGCGTGGAAGCTCGCGACATAGCCCGAACGCAGGCCCACATCGAGGATGTCGACCAGCGCCAGCGGCCGTTCCCAGAAACCGCCGGGCTGGATCAATGCATCGTCGATCACCGCGGCATTGTTGACGAGGATGTCGAGCCGGCCCTCGTCGCGCTCGACCCGCGCGAACAAAGCGGCGACCGCTTCGTCGTCGCGATGGTCGACCGCGACCGCGATCCCGCGCCCGCCGGCGGCATCGATCGCCTGCGCGGTCGCGCCGACGGTGCCGGGCAGGGGTGCCGATCCCTCGATGGTGGTGCGGCCGGTGACATAGACCGCATAGCCAGCCGCCCCCAGCGCGCGGGCGATGCCGGCACCGGCGCCGCGGCTGGCGCCGGTGACCACGGCCACGGGGCGATTGTCGTTCAGGCGATTATTGGGGCTCATGCTTGATGCTCCTTGACGATAGCGAGGAAGGGCGGGCGCTCGCCGCCGCCATGGACCTCCAGCGCCGCGCCGGTGACATAGGAGGCGGCGGGCGAGGCGAGGAAAAGCGCGGCCTCGGCGATCTCGTCGGCGCGGCCGAGCCGTTGCGCGCCGATATTGCGCGCGATCGCCGACTGGGCGGCGGCATTGCCATAGGTGGCTTCGGTCGCCTCGGTCTCGACATAGCCGACGATGATCGCATTGACCCGGATCGCCGGCCCCCATTCATGGGCGAGGCTGCGGCCGAGCGCGATCAGCCCGGCCTTGGCGGCGGCATAGGCGGCGGTGCCCGGCGACGGCCGGACCGCCGAGACGCTGGCGATGTTGACGATCGATCCGCCCTGCGGCTGCATATGGCGGTGCGCCGCCTGCGACAGGTTCAGGGGCGCCAGCAGGTTGAGCGCGATCACCCGTTCGGAAAAGCGCGGCGAGGCGGTCGCCGCGGACGCCTCGGGCGACCCGCCGGCATTGTTGACGAGGATGTCGAGCCGGCCATGGCGCGTAGCGACCTCGTCGACCATCGCCGCTGCGGCCGCCGGATCGCGGATGTCGCAGGCGATGAACGCCAGCCCGTCGGGCAGTTCGCCCGCGGTGCGGCCGCAGACGGTGACCCGGGCGCCCGCCGCCATCAGCCGCCGGGCGATCGCCAGACCGATGCCGCGGGTGCCGCCGGTCACGATCGCGACCTTGCCGGCGATGTCGTGGGTGTCGCTGGTCATCGGGGAACTCCTCGAGTCAGGCATTGGCGCGCGCGGCGTGGCGGGCGGCGCGGCGCCCGGAAAAGACGCAGTCGGCGAAGGACAGCCCGCTGACATAGGTCTGCGAGGCGATGCCGACCGCGGTGCGGCCGGCGGCGTAGAGCCCGGCGATCGGCTTGCCGGCAGCGTCGAGCACCTGGCCGCTCTCCTCGGCGACGCGCAGGCCCCCGAAGCTGATCACCGGCAGCGGCAGGAAGCGGCTGTCGATCGAGATGTCCATCGCATAGAAAGGCGCGGTGCGGATCGGCTGGATGTCGGCGCGTTCCTTGCCGAACGGGTCGGGGGTCTCGCCGGCGGCGGCGCGGTTATAGGCGTCGACGGTGGCGGCGAGCCCGACCGGATCGATCCCGGTCCTGGTGGCGAGCGCGCCTAGCGTCTTCGCCTTGCGGGCGTTGAAGGCGAGGTTGAGCAGGGTGACGTCGCGCTGGAACGGCACCAGATGCGGGTCGCGGGCCTGACGAAAGGCCTGGCGGCGTGCGGCCTTGTCGTAGATCAGCCAGGCGATCCCGCCCTGATGGTCGCCGATATGCTCGCCCAGCGTCGCGCCATAGACGGTCTCGTCGACGAAGCGCTGGCCGGCGCGGTTGACGACGATCGCATCGGCCCAGGCCTTGGGCGGGTTGATGAAGCGCCACGCGCTGATCTTGTCCATCAGCGCGGTCGCGCCACCCGCCGACATGCCCAGCACGATCCCGGCGCCCTGATCGCCGAGGGTGCCGTTGGGCATGCCCTTCGCATAGGTCGGCGCATAGCGCGCGACCATCTTCGGATTCATGATGAAGCCGCCCGCGCTCAGCAGGACGCCCTCGCGCGCGCGGATCATCCGGCTGGTGCGGCCATGCGCCTCGATCGCCATCGCCTTGCGGAGATAATGGCTGCCGAGCGCGATCGTGATCGAGGCGAGCGGGATGCTCGGCGGCAGTGCGGCGAGCAAGCGATTGGCGGTGGCGATGTAGCGGGCGAAGCGCGCGGCATCGCGCGACCCTTCGGGGATCGACAATATCCGCACCCCGATCACCCGTCCGGTGCGGTCGCGGATAAGCTGGCGCGCCTCCGAGAAGCGGTGGAAGCGCAGGCCCAGCCGCAGCGCCGAGGCGGTGAGCGGGGCGGTGATGAACTTGCCGAGCCCCCAGGCCTTCTTGCCGTCGCGCCCGAACGCGCGGTGGCCGCGCGCCGCGGGTTTCGCGCGGGCGCGGTAGCTGGCGACCAGCGAATTGTCGGGGTGGTAGAGGAAGCGGTCGAGCGGCGGATAGGAGGATTTCTCCTTCCAGACCGGGCTGGCGAGCTTGCCGCCATGGGCGATGATCCAGTCGATCGTCGCCGGGCTTTCGGCGACGAAGCGCCTGAGGGTCGCATCGGAGACGACCTCGCCGGCCTCGATGCGGAGATAGTTGAGCATCTCCTCGGGATCGTCGTCCTCGCCGGCTTCGCGCTGGATGACGGTGCCGCCGCCGGCATAGAAGACCCCGCCATTGGCCGCGGTCGATCCGCCTCCCTCATAACGGTCGACCGCGATCACGCCGAGCCCGCGTTCGAGCGCCTCGAGCGCGGCGGCGATGCCGGCGCCGCCGAGCCCGACCACGACCAGATCGGCGGTCTCGTCCCAGGCCATGGCTTCGGGATCGTCGAGGATCAGCGGATCCTCGACCGACAGGCCGAGATCGGCGGCGAGGGGGCTCGGCGCGTTCATTTGAACTTGAGCGACACCTGGCCGAGCAACTCGCGCGGGCGGCCCGGGCGGCCGGCGATCGCGGCGGTATAGTTGGCGGTGCCGACGATATAGTCGCGGTCGAACAGATTGGTGCCGATCAGCTGGACCTTGAGCCCGCCATCCGCGCTGGTCCAGCCGATCCGGCCATTGACCACGCCATAGCCGCCCTGCTGTTCGGGATAGGCGCTGACCGTGCCGATCCCGTCATTGGCGGCGGTGAAGAAGACCCGCGACTGGAGATGGGTGTCGACGCCGAGGTCGACGCTGCCCGAGGCCTGGAGGTCGATCCGGTAGGCGGCGCCGAGCGTCGCCGACCAGCGTGGCGCATTGTTGAGCCGCTTGCCCGAGGCGTCGAACGTCCCGAAGCCGGTGACGAAGGCATTGGGGTAGCGGCGATATTTGGCATCGAGCCAGGCGATGTTGGCGGTGAGTTCGAGCGCGGCGACCGGCTTGGCGACGATCTCGGCCTCGATCCCCTTGATCCGCGCGGTCGCGGCATTCTGGGTCCGCGCGCCGAGCGAGGCGCCGACCTGGACATAGCTCTGCACCTGCAGGTCGGTATAATCATAATAGAAGCCGGTGAGGTTGAGCCGCAGCCGGCGGTCGAGCAGGTCGCTCTTGAGCCCGGCCTCGTAGGACCACAGCTTTTCGGGGCCATAGCCCGCCGCGGCGTCGACCGCATTGTTGGCGCCATAGTCGTAGCCGCCGCTCTTGAAGCCGCGGGTCGCCGACGCATAGAGCAATATATGGTCGGCCGGGGTGAAGTTGATCCCGAATTTGGGCGTCACCGCGCTGTCGTGGCGGCGCGTATCGATCGCGAACGGGGCGGGCAGGCCGGGCACCCCCGACAGCACGAAACCGGCGGCGGCGACCGCCGGATCGGGATCGGTCGAGGCCGCGAAATAGTCGGTGATCGCATAGCGCTTGCGCTCACGCGTGTAGCGCATCCCGGCGATCACCGACCACCGGTCCGACAGATGATATTCGCCCTGGCCGAAGCCGGCATAGGAACGCGCCTGCAGCAGCGGCCGCTGGATGTGCGACACCCCGAACGGGAACAGGGCGAGGGTCAGTGGCTCGCGGTTGCGCTCGTCGAAATAATAGCCGCCGACCACCCAGTCGAAGCGGTCGCCATGGCCGAGCAGAGTCAGCTCCTGGCTGAACTGGTGCTGGCGGATCGGCGCGATCAGGTTGCGCAATATGGTGGTCGAGCTCGAATCGGCATCGGCGAGGATCGATCCGCGAAACACCCGGTAGCCGGTGAGCGAGCGCAGCGTCAGCCCGTCGGCGAGCCCGAGCGACAGGTCGCTCGACCCGCCATAATTCTTCAGCACGGTGTGGTTGTCGCCGTCCATCGACACCTTGCCGAAATCGCCGAGGATCGCGTCGTCGGTCGGCACCCCGGTCGGACGCAGCAGCTTGGGATAGGCGCCGAACGCCCCCGACTGGCGCGACCAGTCGGCGCGGACGATCCATGTCCCCGACGGACCGACCGGCACCAGGATCTGGCCGCGCACCCCGCGCGATGTCAGATCCTCGGCATCGTTGCCGGTCGAGACATTGTCGCGATAGGCGTCATGGCCCGAAACGTCGGCGGCGAGGCTGGCGCGCACCCCGCCGGCGATCGGGCCCGCGACATAGGCTTGCACGCCATAGCGGTCATAGCTGCCATAGCCGGCCTGGACCTGGCCCTCGAAGCTGTCCGACGGGCGGCGCGACACGACGTTGATCGTGCCGCCGACCGAATTGCGGCCATAGAGCGTGCCCTGCGGTCCGCGCAGCACCTCGACCCGCTCGACGTCGAGAAAGTCGCTCAGATAGCTGAGCGGCCGGGCGAGATAGATGCCGTCGAGATGGATGGTGGTGCTGGGGTCCGATCCGACGAAGACGATGTTCGATCCGACCCCGCGGACATAGAGCTGGGTATAGCCCGACAGGTCGGACACCTGCAGGCTGGGCACATAGGATTTGAGGTCTTGGATATCGCGCACCCCGCGATCGGCGAGCTTGTCGCCCGACAGCGCGGTGACCGCGATCGGGGTCGACTGGAGTCGGGTCTCGCCCATCCGGGTCGCGGTGACGACGATGTCGGCGATGCCGTCCTGAGGCTGATCCTGGCCCGCCGATTGTGCCTGCTGCGCGGCGGCTTCTCCGGCCGCGAGCGCGGCGAGGACCGCGCCGATCGCCGCCCCGATCCGTACGGCGCGTTGCATCCTGTGTCCCATGGTCCGTCTCCCGCCTTGCACACCGGTCTCCGCCGGTCGTCCCGATATTGCGTAGCACGACGATTATAGCCGCGCCAGATCGGCAATTCATTATATTGTCGCATAAGGTTGACGGTTTGCGTAGCGAACGATACCACATGCTACGAATCCGATCGTTGCTGCGAGGGCGCTTCAGAGTCGGTGCATATGGTGCAGGAGACAGGCATGGCCACGGCGTTGCGTACCGACGGAATCGATCATCCCAGCGCGGAAACCCTCGTCGAACGGGCGCGCGCGATGATCCCGACGCTCCGGGCGCGCGCGAAGCAGGCGGTCGCCGATCGCAAGATCCCCGACGAGACGATCGCCGAGATGAAGGCGGCGGGTTTCTTCCGCATCCTCCAGCCCAAGCGCTGGGGCGGTTACGAGATGCACCCCAACGTGTTCTTCGACGTGCTCAAGACGATCGCCGAAGGCTGCATGTCGACCGGCTGGGTCTACGGCGTGGTCGGCTGCCATCCTTATGAGCTCGCGCTGTTCCACGACGAGGCGCAGGTCGAGGTGTGGGGCGAGGACACCAGCGTGCTCGTCTCCTCCTCCTATCAGCCGGTCGGCAGGGTCGAGCATGCCGAGGGCGGCTTCTATCTGAGCGGGCGCTGGGGTTTTTCGAGCGGATCGCAGCATTGCGACTGGGTGTTGCTCGGCGCGCTGGTGCCGCCGGCCGAGGAAGGCGGCGCCCCCGACATGCGCACCTTCCTGGTGCCGCGGCGCGACTATGTCATCGACGAGACCTGGGATACGTTCGGGCTGCAGGGCACCGGCAGTCATGACGTCGTCGTCGAACGCGCCTTCGTGCCCGACTACCGCACCCACCGCGCCGCCGACGGCTTCCTGTGCACCAACCCCGGCCAGATCGAGAACGAAGCCCCCTTATTCAGCCTGCCCTGGGCCCAGATCTTCGTGCGTTCGGTGTCGAGTGCGGCGATCGGCGGCACCCGCGCCGCGATCGAGGCGGCGGTGGCGATCGCCAAGGACCGGGTGTCGACCAACACCGGCAAGGCATCGAAGGCCGATCCGGTGCTGATGTCGGCGATCGCAAAGGCCTATGCCCAGCTCGGCGAGATGGAGGCGACGCTCGCATCGAGCTTCGACGCGATGATGGCCAAGGCCGAAGCCGGCGAGCCGATCGCGATGGCCGACCGCGCGCTCAACCGTTACCAGTCGTCGACAGTGGTGCGGCGCTGCGCCGACCTGGTCGACGAGATGATGCCGCTGCTCGGCGGCCGCGCGATCTACATGACGAGCGCGATCGTCCAGCCCTGGCTCGATATCAACGCGGCGCGCGCGCATGTCGCCAATGATCCCAACAATATGGCGGCCGATCTGGTCGGCGGACTGATGGGCGAGCCGCCGTCGTTCCTGTTTTTGTGATGATTGCAGGCCGCCCCATCCCTCTCTTAGCCCCTCCCTGTTCAGGGAGGGGTTGGGGTGGGTGCGAGCGTAGCGAGCTTCCCCGCCGTTCCGCCACGCTCCGCCAGAGGCATCGAGCCTCTGGCTACGCCACCCACCCCAACCCCTCCCTGAACAGGGAGGGGCTAGAGAGAAAAAGATGGAGAGGAAGGTCATGATAGGCGAACTGCGCCGCACCAGCTACAAGGTGGCCGGCGACTACGAGATCAGCATCGCGGAAACCGGCGCCGGTCCGGCGGTCGTCTTCCTCCACGGCAGCGGCCCGGGCGCGTCGGGGGCGTCGAACTTCCGGCTCAACATCGATGCGTTCGTCGCCGCCGGCCACCGGGTGCTGCTGCCCGATCTGATCGGCTATGGCGCCTCGTCGAAGCCGACGGGGATCGACTATACGCTGCAGCTGTTCACAGACAGCGTCTATGAGGCGCTGAAGGCGGCCGGGGTCGAGACCGCGGTGCTGGTCGGCAATTCGCTCGGCGGCGGCGTCGCGATGCAGATGGCGCTCGATCATCCGGGCTTCGCCGAGCGGCTGGTGATGATGGCGCCGGGGTGCATCGAGGAACTGCCGGTCTATTTCGCGATGCCGGGCATCGCCAAGATGATGGGCGACTTCACCAGCCCCGATTTCACCGAGGCCGACCAGCGCCGGCTGGTGTCGAACCTCGTCTATGATCCGTCGGTGATCTCCGACGCGCTGGTGTCCGAACGCTATGCGGTCGCGCGGACCCAGCCCAAGGACGTGCTCGCGCGGATGCGCACCCCCAATCTGGCGCCGCGGCTCGGCGAGCTGGCGATGCCGATCCTCGGCTTCTGGGGGCTGCAGGACGAATTCTGCCCGGCGAGCGGCGCCCAGCGCTTCCTCGACGCCTGTCCCGATGCGCGGTTCATGACCTTCAACAAGGTCGGCCACTGGGTTCAGGTCGAACGCGCCGCCGAGTTCAACGCCTATGCGATCGGATTCCTCCATGGCTGACCGCGCCGACTGGACCGAACGCCTCTACCAGGCGCTGCGCACGCGCTCGACGATTGCGCCGATCAGCGGCCAGGACGCGTCGCTGACGATCGACGACGCCTATGCGATCTCGCTCGGGGTGCTCGAACGGCGCACCGCCGATGGCGAGCGGGTGGTCGGCAAGAAGATCGGGGTCACCTCGAAACCGGTGCAGGACATGCTCGGCGTCCACCAGCCCGATTTCGGCTTCCTGACCGACCGGATGCGGGTCGACGGCGATATCGACATCGCCGCGCACGGGCTGATCCAGCCGCGCGCCGAGGCCGAGATCGCCTTCATCCTCAAATCGCCGCTCAACGGCCCCGGGGTCACCGACGCCGACGTGCTGGCGGCGACCGAGAGCATCGCCCCCTGTTTCGAGATCGTCGACAGCCGGATCGCCGACTGGAAGATCGGCATCGTCGACACCGTCGCCGACAATGCCTCGTGCGGGGTGTTCGCGCTGGGGGAGGTCCGCGCCGATCCGCGCGGGCTCGACCTGCCGGGGTTGCATGTGACGGTGACCAAGAACGGCGCGCCTTTGAGCGAGGGCTATGGTTCGGCGGTCCAGGGTTCGCCGCTGACCGCGGTCGCCTGGCTGGCGAACACGTTGGGGGCTTATGGCGTCACCCTCGACGCCGGCGACGTGATCCTGTCGGGCAGCCTGGTGCCGCTCGAACCGGCGCGCGCGGGGGATGTGTTCGCGATGGAACTCGCCGGGATCGGCGGGTGCCGGATCAGGTTCGTTTGATGATTGGCAAGCGCCTCATCCCGAATAAGCCCCTCCCCTTCAGGGGAGGGGGAAGGGGTGGGGCGCGAGCGCAGCGAGCGTCCGCGCTCAAGCCCAAAGCGCCTTCAGCGGCATCGAGCCGCTTCAGTCGCACCCCACCCCAACCCCTCCCCTGAAGGGGAGGGGCTTTAAGTAATTAAGGGAGAAGAACGTTGGCGAAGGTCAAGGCGGCGATCATCGGGTCGGGGAATATCGGCACCGACCTGATGATCAAGCTGCTCAAGGGTTCCGAGCATATGGAGCTCGCCGCGGTGGTCGGGATCGATGCCGGGTCGGAGGGGCTGGCGATGGCGCGTGCGCGCGGGGTCGCGACCACCCATGACGGGATCGACGGGCTGAAGGCGATGGCCTGCTATGGCGAGATCGGGATCGTGTTCGACGCGACCTCGGCCTATGCGCACAAGGCGCACGACGCCGCGCTGCGCGCCGACGGCAAGCAGGTGGTCGACCTGACCCCGGCGGCGATCGGCCCGTTCACGATCCCGCCGGTGAACATGGAGGCGCATCTCGACCAGCCCAACGTCAACATGGTGACGTGCGGCGGCCAGGCGACGATCCCGATGGTCGCCGCGGTCAGCCAGGTGTCGAAGGTCCATTATGCCGAGATCGTCGCGTCGGTGTCGTCGCGATCGGCGGGCCCCGGTACCCGCGCCAATATCGACGAGTTCACCCGCACCACCGCGCGCGCGATCGAGGAGGTCGGCGGCGCCACCCGCGGCAAGGCGATCATCATCCTCAACCCGGCCGAACCGCCGATGATCATGCGCGACACCATCTTCACCTTGTCCGAAGGCGGCGACGAGGCGGCGATCCGCGCCTCGGTCGAGGCGATGGTCAAGAAGGTCCAGGCCTATGTGCCCGGCTACCGCCTCAAGCAGGAGGTGCAGTTCGAGCGCTATGGCGACAACAACCGGTTGAAGATCCCGGGGCAGGGCGAGTTCACCGGCATCAAGACCTCGATTTTCCTCGAGGTCGAAGGCGCCGGCGACTATCTGCCCAGCTATTCGGGCAATCTCGACATCATGACCGCCGCCGCCAAGGCGACCGGCGAACTGCTCGCGCAGAAAATCCTCGATCGACAGGCGGTGGTGGCATGAGCTTCGACGTCAACAGCCAGAAACTCTATATCCAGGACGTGACGCTGCGCGACGGCATGCACGCGATCAAGCATATGTACGGCCTCGACCATGTCCGCGACATCGCCCGCGCGCTCGACAAGGCCGGGGTCGCGGCGATCGAGGTCGCGCATGGCGACGGCCTGTCGGGGACGAGTTTCAATTACGGCTTCGGTGCGCACACCGACTGGGAGTGGATCGCGGCGGTCGCCGAGGTGCTCGAACATGCGGTTCTGACCACGTTGATCCTGCCCGGCCTGGGCACGGTCGAGGATCTGCGCCGCGCCTATGATCTGGGCGCGCGATCGGTGCGGGTCGCGACCCATTGCACCGAGGCCGACGTGTCGAAACAGCATATCGGCATCGCCCGCGATCTCGGCATGGACGTCGCCGGCTTCCTGATGATGAGCCATATGATCGAGCCCGAGGCGCTCGCCCAGCAGGCGCTGCTGATGGAGAGCTATGGCGCGCATTGCGTCTATGTCACCGACAGCGGCGGCGCGCTCGACATGGACGGGGTCCGCGACCGCTTCCGCGCCTATGACCGGGTGCTCAAGCCCGAGACCGAGCGCGGCATGCACGCGCATCACAATCTGTCACTCGGGGTCGCCAATTCGATCGTCGCCGCCCAGGAAGGCGCGGTGCGGATCGACGCCAGCCTGGCCGGGATGGGCGCGGGCGCGGGCAATGCCCCGCTCGAGGTGTTCGCCGCCGCCGCCGACCGCAAGGGCTGGAACCATGGCCTCGACGTGATGGCGCTGATGGACGCCGCCGAGGATCTGGTCCGCCCGCTGCAGGACCGGCCGGTGCGGGTCGACCGCGAGACGCTCGCGCTCGGCTATGCCGGGGTCTATTCGAGCTTCCTGCGCCACGCCGAAAAGGCCGCGGCGGACCATGGCCTCGACACCCGCACGATCCTGGTCGAACTCGGCCGGCGGCGGATGGTCGGCGGCCAGGAGGACATGATCGTCGATGTCGCGCTCGACATGGTCAAGGCGCGCGAGGCGGCGGCCTCGTGACTGGCGCGTCGCTGCACCGCCCGATCGATGCGGCGACGATCGCCGCCTGGGATATCGAGACCGACGTCGCGGTGATCGGCTTCGGTGCCTCGGGCGCCTGCGCCGCGCTCGAGGCGGCGCGCGCCGGCGCGCGGGTGACCCTGTTCGAGGCGGGATCGGGCAGCGGCGGCGCTTCGGCCTTGTCGGGGGGCGAGATCTATCTGGGCGGCGGCGGCGGAACCGACGTCCAGCGCGCCGCCGGCTATGAGGACAGCAGCGCGGCGCTCGCCGCCTATCTCAAGATGGCCGGCGGCCCCGACGCCGATATCGCCAAATGCGATCTCTACGCCGCCGAGAGTCTCGACCATTTCGCCTGGCTCAAGGCGCAGGGGGTTCCCTACAAGGGCAGTTTCCTGCCCGGCAAGATCATCGAGCCCGAGACCGACGACACTTTGATCTGGTCGGGCAGCGAGGAGGCCTGGCCTTATTCGGCGGCGGCGACACCGGCGCCGCGCGGCCATGTCATCCAGCATATGGGCTGGGGCGGCGGGCGGCGGCTGGTCGACATCCTCGAAGCGCGGGTGCGCGAGGCCGGAGTCGACGTCCGCACCGATGCGCGGGTGCTCGGGCTGATCGCCGACGGACCGCGGATCGTCGGGCTGGCGGTGAAGATCGACGGCGACGTCCGCCATGTCCGTGCCGCGCGCGGGGTGGTGATCTGCACCGGCGGCTTCTGCATGAACCGCGACATGCTGCGCCGCTACGCCCCCGCCGCGCTCAAGCTGTCCGATCCGATCGGCGAAAACGACAATGGCTCGGGGATATTGATGGCGATGGGCGCCGGCGGTGACGCGATCCATATGGACGAGTTCTTCACCACCTGCCCGTGGATCATGCCCGAAAGCCTGGTGAAGGGGATTTTCGTCAACAGCCGCGGCCAGCGCTTCATCAACGAGGATTGCTATCATGGCCGGGTGAGCCGGACGATGATCGACCAGCCCGGCGACCGGGTGTGGCTGCTGGTCGACAATGCGATCTTCGCGCGGCCGATCGACCTCGCCCGGATCGGCATCGCCGCGGTCGGCGACAGCTGGGAGGAGGTCGAACGCGAACTCGGCCTGCCCGAGGCGACCCTGTCGGCGACGGTCGCGACCTTCAACCATTATGCGCGCGACGGCGAGGACCCGCTGTGCCGCAAGGCCGCGAAATGGCTCAAGGTGCTCGACGAGCCGCCCTTCGCGGCGCTCGAACTCCATTTCGCCGACAGCTATTTCTCCTTCTTCACCTTGGGGGGCCTCGCGACCCTGCCCGGCGGCGAGGTGCTCGACCGCGGCGGGGCGCCGGTGCCGGGCCTGTTCGCCGCCGGCCGCGCGACCTCGGGCCTGCCGCGATCGGGCCATGGCTATAGCTCGGGGCTGAGTCTCGCCGACTGCACCTTCTTCGGCCGCCGCGCCGGCCGCTCGGCGGCGCTGGCGACCGCTGCGGCCGACCGGATCGCCGTGCCGGCCTGAGCGCGCGCCCCGCGCGACATAGCTACAAGAATGGTCACAAAAGCTATTGTTTGTTGATATATCGCGGCAGAAATATAAAAAGAGGATACTGTTTAACCGACAATGGAGGGGTCAAATATGCGCGCGGCGCTGGACATGGGTGAAGGCCGGTCGGGAGCGGGCCTGTGACCCAGAACCTGACCCATTTGGAGCGGCTCGAGGCCGAGAGTATCCACATCCTTCGGGAGGTCGTCGCCGAG
>NZ_JBXANN010000023.1:0-32533 GCF_058801765.1 Rhizorhabdus sp. GW822-FHT03C02 | reverse complement strand
TGCTTCAAAGGAGAATATCCATGTCACCCTAACACGACATCTTGACCCACAACTCCCCATGTGAGTGCGGGGCGACGAGGAGGTGAAGAAGCGCCTCGACCCACCCCTTGTAGTCCTTCAAATAATTTCGATATATATGTTCCGAAACCAAGGAGCATAGGATGGCCGACGTCGATTCTCCCGTGGAGCGCCGTGCCGGCGCGTGTCCGGTCGACCACCGCCGCACCGCCCCGCCGGGCACCGCGCTCGCGCCCGCGGTCGAGCGCGACGCCGCGGGCACCTGGCATATCCGCAGCTTCGCGGTCGCGCGGCGGCTGCTGCGCTCGGACGCCACCCGTCAGGCCGGGTTCAAGGCCGAGCTGATCGAGAAGCTGCCCCAGCGCGGCAAGACCCCGATCCTGTTCCTCGAAGGCGCCACCCATCATGAGCAGCGCCGGCTGACCGCGCCCTTCTTCACCCCCAAGGCGGTGAGCAGCCGCTACCGCACGCTGATGGCGACGCTTGCCGATGCGATCGTCGGCCGCTTCGCCGCGAGCCGGCGCGCTGACCTGAGCATCATCGGCATGGAGATGGCGGTCGGCATCGCCGCCGAGGTCGTCGGCCTGACCGACAGCCTCGCCCCCGGGCTCGACCGCCGCATCAACGCCTTCTTCGCGGGCGGCATGGGCGAGACCGGCGGTCGCCTCAGCCGTGTGTGGCAGGCAGTCGTCGCCCAGGCGCGGCTGCTGCGTTTTTACCTGATCGACGTGCGCCCGGCGATCCGCGCGCGGCGCCGGACCCCGCGCGAGGACGTGATCTCGCACCTGCTCCAGCAGGGCTACACCGATTCCGAAATCCTGACCGAATGCATCACCTATGGCGCGGCGGGGATGGTCACCACCCGCGAGTTCATCACCGTGTGCGCCTGGCATATGCTCGACGATCCGGAACTCATGGCCACCTATCGCGCCGCCGACGAGCCCGCGCGCCATGCGCTGCTCGAGGAGATATTGCGGCTCGAGCCGGTGGTCGGCACGCTGTTCCGCCGCGCCACCGCGCCGGTCGATCTGGGCGAGGGCATCGCGCCGATCGCGGTCGGCGATCGGATCGCGGTCGATCTGCGCGCGGTCAACGCCGACGCCAGCGTCGCCGGCGAGGATCCGCTGACGGTGCGCGCCGATCGTTGCCCGGCGGCGCGGGCGGGGGCCGCGATCATGGGATTCGGCGACGGCCATCATCGCTGCCCGGGATCGTTCCTCGCGATCCAGGAGGCCGACATGTTCCTGACCCGGCTGCTCGCGGTGCCGGGTCTGAAGCTCGCGAAGCCGCCCGCGGTCGGCTGGAACGATCTCGTCACCGGTTATGAGCTGCGCGACTGCATCCTGACCTGCGACGCGCCGGGTCAGCCGGCGACGACCGCGGCCGGGCCCTCCGACAGCGCGCAGGTGTAGATGCGATGGGCGACCCGCCAGCCATCGGCGGTGCGGGCGAGCCGGTCGTCATATTCGCCCCACATCGCGTAGAGCGCGCCGTCGAGCGTGTCGCGGCCGCGGTGGACCGCATAGAAATGGACCCGCGCGGTGGCGCTGTCGCCGTCGACCGCGATCCGGAAGTTGAGCACATTATGATGGGTCGCCCCGCACCGCGATTCGGGGCCGAGATTGGCGTGCATCGACGCGATCAGGCTGGCGCGGTCGGGGCAGACCACCCCGGGGCCGAGCGCCTGGGTGTAGTCGCTCAGGCAGTCGGCGGTGAACACCTCGTCCATCGCATCGAAGCTCTTGGTGTCGACGATGTCGCAATAGCGGTGATAGACTTGGGTGATGGCGTCCTGATCGATCAGGCGGGCAAGCGACATGGCGGTCCTCTCCGGTTCGGGCGGTCGGCCGGGGCGCGCCGCCGTTCGATCCGCAAATTATCCATGCCCTTTGGCGTTGGCCAGCCTTGCGTGAAAATATCGTCAAGATTTTACGCAAGTCGTCGATTGCGGCTTGTGCGCGTCATTTCGGAACGATAGCATCATAATCAAGGAACGGGCGCCGCGGGGGCGTTACAGTTCCAGGCCGAAGCCTGGCGGACGATCACGGGCACAGGCGCGATCCGCGCCGGACATGATGCGGGCTGCGGCCAGAGGGATCGCCTCAAATCCTGGAGAAGGGTGCTATGTCAGACATACTCATTCGCGGCGGCACGGTGGTGGACGGAACGGGCGCCAAGCCCTTCGCCGCCGACGTCCGCATCGCCGGCAACCTCATCGTCGAAATCGGCCCCGATCTGGCGCCGCGCCCCGGCGAGGAAGTGGTCGACGCCACCGGCTGTCAGGTGACCCCGGGCTTCATCGAGAGCCACACCCATTATGACGCGACGATGTGGTGGCAGCCCGATCTCGATCCGCTGCCCGGCAATGGCGCCACCACCGTCATCCTCGGCAATTGCGGCTTCACCGCCGCACCCTTGTCGAAGGACAAGGCCGCGCAGCTGGAGATGATCAAGATCTTCTCCTTCTTCGAGGATATCCCGCTCAAGCCCTTCCTGCAGAATGTGCCGTGGGACTGGGAAAGCTGGTCCGAATATAAGGAATCGATGGCGAAGAACGTCAAGCTGCCGACCAACTATTCGGCGTTCGTCGGCCATATCGCGCTGCGCATGGCGGCGATGGGCGTCGAGGCCTGGGATCGCGCGGCGACCCCGGACGAGATCGCGCGGATGGCGGAGATGCTCGAGGATGCGCTGTCGGCCGGGGCGCTCGGCATGTCCGACAATCTCCACGACCATGACGGCGACAACCGGCCGATCCCGACCCTGCTCGCCGACGACGCCGAATTCGAGGCGCTGTTCGAGGTGATGCAGCGCCATCCCGGCACCACCTATCAGGTGATCGTCGACACCTTCATGCGGATGCGCGGGCCGGCCGATCTCGAACGGCTCGAGCGGTTGACCAAGGGGCGCAACATTCGCATGCAGGTCGCCGGCGCGATCCCGACGCTGGGGTTCCAGAAGGAGATCCTCGCCCAGATGAAGCCGCGGGTCGAACGGATGCAGGCCGAGGGCGTCGATATCTGGCCGGGCTTCGCGCATGTCTCGCCGACCAGCACGCTGAGCCTGATCAAGTCGCTGATCTTCGCCCAGTCGAACGACTATGTCTGGCACGAGGTGGTGCTCGCCGAGACCCATGAGGAGAAGGCGCGCATGCTCGCCGATCCCGAATGGCGGGCGCGGGCGCGGACCAGCTGGGACAATGAGGCCTGGCCGCATTCGCCGATGAACAACCCCAAGGACCTGTTCCTGCTCGATTCCGAGAATGGCACCGGCCCGGTCGGGATCACCCTCCACGAATTCGCCGAAAGCCGCGGCCTCCACCGCTCCGACGCGATGGCGCAGTGGATCGTCGAGAACGGGACCAGGTCGACCGTCCATATGGCGCCCTTCCCCAAGGACGAGGCGCTGACGATCCAGCTGATGAAGGACGAGAAGTCGGTCGGCAACATCTCCGATGCCGGCGCGCATCTCCAGATGCTGTGCGGCGGCGGCGAGAATATCCTGCTCCTCACCAAATATGTGAAGGAGGGGCTGCTGACCCTCGAGCAGGCGATTCACGTCAAGACCGGCAAGCTCGCCAATTTCTTCGGGCTGCACGACACCGGCGAACTCAAGGTCGGCAAGCGCGCCGACGTGGTCGTGTTCGATCTCGACGAAGTGAAATATCGCGCGATGGAGAAGCGTTACGACGTGCCCGACGGCGACGGCGGCACCACCTGGCGCTTCACCCGCCAGCCGGCGCCGATGCGCATCACGCTGGTCAACGGCATCAAGACCTTCGACGGCACCGCCTATACCGGCGCGACCCCCGGCGAATATATGGCGCCGACCGCGGCGGCACCGGCCGAACGGGCGCTCGAACCCGCCGAATGATCAAGAGCTAAAGGGGGAGGGGCCGGTCGCAAGACCGGCCCTTTTTTTGTGCATGACCGGCCGCAAGCTCATGCCGCGAAGCTGGTCGAGCGCGAGAGCGCATCCCAGGCAGCGATCTCGGAGTGCATGGCGTCGAGCTTCCGCTCGACCAGGCCCAGCGCGTCCTCGCCCAGGAACAGCCGCACCGGCGGATGTTCGGCCTCGACCAGTGCCAGCAGCGCCTGGGCGGCCTTCGCCGGATCGCCCGGCTGGTGGCCGCTCTTGGCCTGCCGTCCGGCGCGGATCGGGTCCATGACCGCGTCATAATCGGCGATGCTGCGCGGCGTACGGTCCATCGATCGTCCGGCCCAATCGGTGCGGAACTGGCCGGGGGCGAGCGCCGTCACCCGGATGTCGAAATCGGCCACCTCCTTGCCGAGCGCTTCCGAAATCCCTTCGAGCGCGAACTTGCTGCCGCAATAATAGCTGATCCCCGGCATCGTGATGAAGCCGCCCATCGACGTGACATTGACGATATGGCCGCGCCGCCGCGCGCGCATTCCCGGCAGCACCGCCTTGATCATCGCCACCGGCCCGAACACATTGGTCGCGAACTGGCGCTGAAGGTCGTCGATCGACGATTCCTCGAGCACGCCCTCATGGCCATAGCCGGCATTGTTCACCAGCACGTCGATCGGCCCGGCCTGCCGCTCGGCCTCGGCGACAGCCGCCGGGATCGTATCGAAGTCGGTCACATCGAGCAGGAGCGGATAAGCGCGGTCCGCCGCGAGGGCGGCAAAGGCTTCGGCATCGCCGGCTCGCCGCACCGTGCCGATCACCCGATGCCCGGCCGCCAGCGCCGCTTCGGCGAACGCCCGGCCCAGCCCCGAACCGACGCCGGTGATGAGGAAGGTCTTGGACGCTGCGGGCATGATCAAACTCCATATTGGTACTAAAACTATATCATGATATAGATATGCCCATGACACGTCGCAAGGCCGAACCTTCTCCCGTCGCCGCCCGAGGCGAACCGCTGCGCCAGAGGGTGATCGACGCGGCGGAGCGGCTGCTCAGGCAGGGCAGGGCCGATTTCTCGATGCGCGATCTCGCCGCCGAGGCGGGGGTCAGCTTCGCGACGCCGTTCAACCAGTTCGGCAGCAAGACCGCGATCATGCACGCGCTGTCGGATCGGCGGATCGATCGGATGGAAGCCGATTATCGCGCGATGCCGCCGGCAGGCGACGCTTATGCGCGCGTGCTTCTCGCCATCGATGCCGCGGCGGCGGTGATGCTCGAGGAAGCCGCGGTCAACCGGTCGGTGATGGGCTGGCTCGGCAGCGCCGGTGCCGTTCCCGGAAGCGTCCGGGCGCGGTCGGCGGGGTTATGGGCGCTCGCGCTGGGCGCGGGCGATGGCTTGCGCGCCGACCGGCGCGAACGGGCGCTGGCCTGTTTGCCGGAACAACTCGCCTTTGCCTTTCGCGGCGTGCTGTCGTTCTGGACCGCCGGCGAACTGCCCGACGCCGCGCTCGCGAGCAGCGCGCATGAGATCGCCGACACCCTGTTGCTCGGCTTTTACGACCGGTAGACACTCGGCAAAGAAAAAGGGCCGGAGGTCATCGACCCCCGGCCCTTGCTCCCGCAACCGGTGTCGCGTCTATTCCGCGGCGGCGGCCATCGCGTGGTCGTCGTTGCTGTGGCGCGGATCCTCGCTGACCGCGGTGGTCCATTTCCAGTGGCCCGACGGTGGCGCGCCGGTGATGCCGAATTTCTCGCGGATATCGGTGACCTGCCAGTCGAGATAGTCGCGATAGGGAATCAGGAAGAGCGGGTGCTTCCAGGCGCGGCCCTGCGCGGCGCCGATATCCTCGGCGTTGAGTTCCTCGGCGAACGCCTCCGGGTAGAAGAGACCGCTCTTCATCGTGGTCTTGGCCTTGAGATAGGCGATGACCCGGTTGAAGAAGGCCGCGAGCTCGGGCTTGAAATAGCCGTAGAGTGCGCGCGAATTGGCGGCGAGCAGCGCGATCTCGCCGCAATGATCGGTCTCGAAGCCGGTGATCATATGCTCGATGTCGTGGGTGTGGGTGCGCTCCTTCATGTAGAAGTCGAAGTCGCTGTTGATCTCCATCCCCTGGAAGAAATGGTCCATATTATAGCCGCTGTTGACGACGAAATCGTAGATCACCGCGCGCAGCGTGCCGGGCTTGGCGTCGGCCAGTTCCTCGGTCTTGAACAGCGACACCTTGCGGCCGTCGAGCCACGCCTTGAACTCGGGCAGGCGCGCTTTCTCCTCCTCGAACATCTCGAAGATGCGCGGCCAGTTCTCGAGCTCCATCAGGATCTTGACGACATTGGGGATATAGGCGGTGTTGGGTAGATCGGCGCCGTTGCGGCGGAGCATTTCCTGCGCGATCAGCGCGCGCAGCTCGGGATGGTTGAGATAGGGCGACGAGCTGATCAGCGTCGAGCTCTCGGTCGCGATCTTGGGTCCCGCGCCATTATAATAAGCGAAGTCGGCGTCGCTCACCCGCGACGAAATATCAGTGTCCATCGATGCTCTCCCGGTCCTTGGCCGATCCCTGGCTCTCGCCTCGTCCGACGGGACGATGACGCGCGCCACCGGTCCCTGTCAGTTTCGGAACTTACGTCCGAAATTCGGTCGAGGCAAGCTCTATGCGGCGATAATGCTGGTTTGCGTAAATTTGATCGGCTATCGATACGCAGCATGAGAGGGGCTATCGACGATGCGCGAAGACGACCGGCTGGCGATCCACAACCAACTCGGCCGGTTCGCGCGGATCCTCGACCGACGCGACTGGGATGCGGTGGGCGAGGTGTTCGCCGACGATGTCGCGTTCAATTATGGCGACGGCCGCGAACAGGCCGGGATCGCGGCGATGCGCGCGCAGTTCCGCGCTTTCCTCGACGGCTGCGGCCCGTCGCAGCATCTGATCGGCAGCATCATGATCGATCTGGACGGCGATGCCGCGACCAGCCGCGCCTATGTCCAGGCGCGGCACCAGGGGCTGGGCGACAAGGCCGACCGCTTCCTCGACACCAATGGCGAATATGTCGACCGCTGGGCGCGCCGCGCCGACGGCTGGCGGATCGTCCGCCGCGATGCGATCTGGGCGATGCATGTCGGCGATCCGGCGGTGCTCGCGGGGTAGAGTCATACGCGATCTCGAAGATGCTGACGCATCCTCGATCGATTTGCTCAAGCGCCGCACGGGTATCAGGGCCGGATCGACGCGCCGCCGTCGACCGCGATCGTCTGGCCGGTGATCCATTCGCCATCGGCCGAGAACAGCATCGCCACCATCGCGGCGATGTCGGCGCTTTCGCCCAGCCGCCAGCTGCGATGCGCGACCAGCACCCGGTCGATGAAGTCGGGAGCGATATTGTCGCGGATCTGCGCGGTCAGCACCATGCCGGGCGCGATGCTGTTGGCGCGCACGCCGTCCTTGCCCCAGCGGCTCGCGACATGGCGCATCAGCGCGTTCACCGCCGCCTTGGTCATCGCATAGGCGACCCGCTCGGGCTCGCCCATATGGGCGGCCGACGAGCTGGTATAGACGATCGCCCCGCGGTTCGCGATCAGGTGCGGCAGCGCGTGGCGGGTGCAGGAGAGATAGCCGCGCATATTGACCGCGACGGTGCGGTCGAACGTGTCGAGCTCGATCGTCAGCGCGTCGCCATCGTCGCGGATCGCCTGCATGTCGGCGGCATTGGCGTGCATATAGTCGACCCGACCGAAGCGCGTATGCGCCGCCGCCACCAGCGCCGCGACCGAGGCGTCGTCGGCCTGGTCATAGGCTATCGCCGCACCCAGGCCGCCCTCGGCGACGATCTGCGCGACCACCGCCTCGGCGGGTGCGGCGGCGAGGTCGCCGAGCATCACCGCGCAGCCTTCGCGCGCCAGCCGCAGCGCGGTCTCGCCGCCGATCCCGCCGCCGCCGGCGATCACCGCCACCTTGCCTTCGAGCCTTCGCATGATCGTACCTCCTGAAGTTTGAGGGGGGGGGCAGGTTCTTTAGGCCCCTCCCTTTCAAGGGAGGGGTTGGGGTGGGTGCGAGCGCAGCGAGCCTCCGCGCTCGAACCGAAAGCGCCTTCAGCAGCATCGAGCTGCTTCAGTCACACCCCACCCCTTCGTCAGGTAAACCATGCCCCCCGGCATGGTTTAGGGAGTGCCGGGGGCACTCCCGACCTGACGAACCTCCCCTAAAGGGGAGGGGCTAAATTTGAGAATTGGCTCCCTAACCCCCCGTGGCGTCGATCGCCGGATGCGACCAGGCGGGGGTCTCCGCGGCCGGCATCGGCGAGCGCCCGTCGAGCGCCATCACCGGCAGCTTATGCGCGGCGGGCCAGTGCATGCTGTAGGCGATCTGCCCGGTGCGCTCGGCGGCGGGCAGCGTGCACATCGCCAGCACCGTCTCGGCGAGATAGGCGACATCTTCGGTCGGATAGTCCGCCGGGATCAGCGCCGAAGCGCCCGGGGTGCGGATCGCGGTCGAGGGGGCGACGACATTGACCGCGATATTGGCATCGACCAGCTCGGCCGCGAGCCCCTGCGAGAAGCGGTTGAGCGCGGCCTTGGCGGCGGCATAGACGCTGTCGCCGCCCGCACGCGCATAATCGGCATAGGGCCGCACCGGCGCGAGCGCGGTGACCGATCCGATATTGACGATCCAGCCCGCCCCCGCCGCCCGCATCGCCGGGATCGCCGCTTGGCACAGCGCGAACGGCACCTCGACATAATGGAGCAGCGTGCGGGCGAAGACGCCCTCGGCCATATCCTCGACCCGCGCATAATCGGCGAAGCCGGCATTGTTGACGAGGATGTCGACCCGCCCGGCCGCCGCGATCGCGCGGGGCACCAGCGTGCGGCGCGCGGCGACGTCCTCGAGATCGGCGGCCAGTGCGATCGCCCGGCCGCCGGCTTGCTCGATCAGCGCGACGGTCTCGTCGAGCGTGCCCGCGACATGCTCGACCTGGCCGAAGCGCTGCTGCGGCACCGGCGCCCCCTGCGACCGCGCGCTGACGACGACGGTGGCCCCCGCCGCCGCCAGCCGTTGCGCGATCGCCCGGCCGATGCCGCGGCTGGCGCCGGTGACCAGCGCGACCTTGCCGTCGAGCGGACCCCCGGTTTGGCTCAAAACTCGATACCGAGTTCGACGCCATAGGTGCGGCCGCGCTCATAGGTGCCGACCAGCGACAGCACCGGCGCGCCGAACGCGACATAATGTTTGTTGAGCAGGTTCTGGCCGTAGACCGACAGCGTCGCCTTCGATCCACCGACCGCCAGCTCGGCGATGCCCGCCCGACCATCGACCAGCCAGTAGCCAGGCTGATGGTTGAAATTCTCGAGGACATTCTGGTTGGTGGTGATGTCGACCAGCGGGGTCGAGGTCAGATAATAGCTGCTGCGATAGCGGCCCTCGATCCGGCCGAAGGCGTTGCTGCCGTTGCTGAACGCCGGGGCGCTATATTGCGCCGAGACGCGGCCGGTCCATTTCGAGACATAGGGGGTGCGGGCGATGTCGGCGACGTCGGCGCCGTTCAGGATGAACGTCTTGTAGCGCAGATCGGCATAGCCGACATTGCCGCTGAACACGAGCCCGCGCGCCGGGGTGACGTCGAGTTCGACCTCGAAGCCGCGAATGTCGGCCTTGCCGGCATTGTCGAAGAACTGGCGCCCGTTGATGAAATTCTGGGTCTGCAGGTCCTTGTAATCGCTGTAGAAGGCCGCGGCGTTGAAGCGCACCCGGTTGTCGAGAAGCTGCGCCTTGATGCCGGCTTCGTACGACACCAGGGTCTCGGGATCATAAGGGATGCCGCTCAGGATGCCGCCGGCGACATAGCCGCTCGAGATCTTGGCATAAGCGGTGATCCGCTCGGTCGGCCGATAGGTGATGATGCCGGTATAGTTGAGCTTGTTGAAGCTGACCTTGTAGTCGCCGACGCCGAGCTGCCCGCCCTGGCCGCCCGACACGCTGAAGATCTTCAGTTCGCGGTCGTCGATCGTGTAGCGCAGGCCGCCGGTGACATCGAGATTCTCGGCGACATGCCATGTGCCCTGGGCATAGCCCGCCATCGAATCGTTGATCGACAGCGTCCGGGTGACGCCGCTGCCGAAGATCGCGTCGAACGGGCTGGGGACGTTGGTGCCGGCCGGCATCGGCTCGAGGATCCCCAATATGTCGCTCGCGGGCGAGCGCTCGTGGAAATAGAAGACGCCGGCGGTGAGGTTGTACGCCTCCTCGTCGAGCTGGAACTGGACCTCCTGGCTGAACTGGCGCTGGCTGGTCGAGCGCGAGGTCAGCAGCGAGAAGAAATAGTCGTTCGGTCCGGGGGTGATCGCCGGGTTGAACAGCGCCGCGCCCTTGGCCGCCGCCGGGATCGTCGGGTCGAGGAACACGCCGAGCTGGCCGAAGGTGAAACGCAGCCCGCCCGAGGCGGCGAGATCGTAGATGTTCGGATCCTGCTTGAACTTGCGGAACGCGCTGATGCTCTTGATCGTCATCGTGTCGGTCGCCGCCAGGGTCAGCGTCAGGCTGTGCCCCTGGGTGACGACATGTTCGGGGCTGGTCGCGTTGGCGACCGAGGTCAGCCGCGTCGCGGAGATGTTGGTGGTGCCGCCGAAGAAGGACTGAAGGTTGACGATCGGCTGGAGGATCTGGCCCGACTGGTCGGGGATCACCCCGAAGCTCTGGATCGCGCGGCCGACGGTGCGCGAGTCGGTATAGTCGAAGCGATAATCGGCGGTGAGATTGCCGAAATCGCCCTGGATCGCCAGCTGGCCGCCGTCGATGTTGCGGCCGCCGAGCTTGCGCGCATAGGTCTGGGTGCCGAACGACGCGTCGCGCAGGCTCAGGTTGATCGTCTTGCCGCCGACGATGTTGGTGTAATCGCCGTCGATCTGGTCGTGCAGATAGGAGATCTTGGCCGAGAACGGCCCGAACTGCGGCAGGTCGATCGTGATCTTGCCGCGATAGGCGTTGTAATTGCCGTATGATCCGGTCGCGCGGATGCCGAACACGCCCTTGGGCGGTGCCGACACCAGGCTGACCGCGCCGCTGGTCGCGTTGCGCCCGAACAGCGTGCCCTGCGGCCCGCGCAGCACCTCGACCCGCTGGATGTCGGCAAGGTCGAAGATCGAACCGGTGGTGCGGCCGATATAGACGCCGTCGAGATAGATGCCGACCTTGGGATCGACCGCATTGTTCGACACGCCCGAGGCGATGCCGCGGATCGAGATCGACGGGTTCGACTGGAGTCCCTGGGTCGCGATCTGCAGGCTGGGTGCCAGCCCGGCGAGATTCTTGACGTTGGTGACGCGCAACTGGTCGATCTGGTCCGAACTGATCGCGGTCACCGCGACCGGCACCTTCTGCAGGCTCTCCTCGCGGCGCTGCGCGGTGACGACGATCTCCTCGAGCGCGCCGCTGTCGAGCGTCGTCGACGCCGCGTCGCTGGTCTGCGGCGCGGGCGCGGTCTGCGCGTGCGCGGCGGTCGTGGCGATGATCGAAACGCCGGCCATGGCGATGAACTTGAGCTGCATCTTATACCCCCTCCAGAGAGCTTGTGATTTGGTTCGTTGCGTTCGGGCGCCCGGCGGCCGGCGATCTTTCGCCTGATCGGACGGAAGCCCTGATGTCGGCGGGCGCGCGTCGCGCGCCCGGTTAAGCGTTACGCGTGACGGCAATCGGCGTGAGACGATCGGCCGTGCGACATGCTGGCGGCTGGCAGGGTGCCTCGGCTCATCGGTTCATCCCCTCGATGCTTCTCCATTTGCGCGGAGAGTTGCATGTGTCTCTACGCAATTAGCGAAGAAATCAGTTTCGGAATGGCTAAACCAAATTGTTTTGACGTCAAGCGGAAACGAATGTTGATAATGTGCGCTACACTATCGGCATATCGGGGAATGGGGTGAAAATCATGCAGGATCAGGTCGTTATCGTCACCGGCGCCAGCGAGGGAATCGGCCGCGCCACCGCGATCCTGCTGGCGGGGCAGGGCGCGCATGTGGTGATCTGCGCGCGCAGGCCGGAACCGCTCGCCGCTACGCATGCTGTAGTATCGAAGCATGGATCGGTGGAGTCGCACCGGCTCGACGTCGGCGACGCCGATGCGTTCGCGGCGTTGATCGCCGACGTCGCCGATCGACATGGCCGGCTCGACGGCCTCGTCAACAATGCGATGGCGGTCGCGTACAGGAACGTCGCCGACCTCAGCCTCGCCGACTGGCGCGGCGATTTCCGGGTCAATGCCGAGGCGGTGTTCGTCGGCACCCAGGCGGCGCTGGCGGTGATGATCCCGCAAAGGTCGGGCGCGATCGTCAACATCGCCTCGCTCAACGGCCTCGCGGCGATGCCGGGCATGGCGAGCTATTCGGCGTCGAAGGCGGCGTTGATCCACTTCAGCGCGGTCGCGGCGATGGAGGCCGCGCCGCACGGCGTCCGCGTCAACGTCGTCGCCCCCGGCCAGATCATGACCCCCGCCACCGAGGCCTTCGCCGCCGCCGACCCGGCGCGCAACGCCCGCGTCTCCGAGGCGATCCCGATGCGCCGCGGCGGCCGGCCCGAGGAGGTCGCCCAGGCGATCCGCTTCCTGCTGTCCGACGAGGCGTCCTATATCACCGGGGTGTGCCTGCCGGTCGACGGCGGCAAGCTGCCGCTGCTGCATGTGCCGGGGTGACACTGCAGATCCTCCCTGCGCGTAGCGCGGGGAGGGGGACCAGCGAAGCTGGTGGAGGGGTCTTCGACCTCAACCGCGGGATTCGGGCGACGTTGCGCACGACCCCTCCACCGCCCTGCGGGCGGTCCCCCTCCCCAAAGCTGCGCTTCAGGGAGGATCTGCGCCGTCACCGCTCGATCAACGGCTTCAGCGACCGCGCCACCGCCAGCACCGCGAACCATTCGCCGGGCAGCGCCGCGCTGCGCTGGTCGTCGCGGGCGATCGCGCGGAGTTCGCTGCGCAGCTGCTCGATCCGGTCGCGGATGCGGGCGACCCCGATCGGCGACAGCTTGACCATCTCCGATCCGAAGATCGTGTCGGGATCGCCATAATCGAGCGAGAAGAACAATTGCTTGAGGTGACGTTCGAAATGCTGGCGCATCGGCGCGCGCTGCCAGCTGTGGCGCGGATCGATCCGCGCGCGGATGCGACCGCCCGCCAGCCGGTCGACCAGCGCCAGCCGCTCGAGCCGCGCGACCGCGCGTTCGACGGTCTCGGCGGGGATATGGAAGGCGTCGACCGCCTCCGACGGCGGCCAGCCATTAATGATCAGGAAGAACACCGTCGACAGCGCCGCGTCCTGGGTCAGCGCCTCCTCCTGCGCGAGGGTGAGCCGGTCGCGATCGCGCCCGTCGCGTCGGCCGTCGTCGGTCAGCTCGGCAAGGCTGGTGTCGGCGAGCGCGGTCAGCCGGGCGAGCGTCGTAAACCCCAGCCCGCGCCCGTGCAGCCAGCGCTTGACCGTCGCGGTGCCGACGCCGAGCTCCTCGGCCAGCCGCGCCTGGGTCCAGCCGGCCCGCCGGAGCGCGCGGCGCAGCGCATCGAGCAGCGCGGCGCCCTCGTCCGACAAGGGATCATTTGCGGTCTCCGACGGGGTCATCGGATGATCCCTCCGGCCAGAAGCGATATGACGATCATCGCGGCATCGCCTAATTTGCAGGGGTGATGTTCGCCGCTCGGGACTCGAACGGCGGCATCCGTCCCTCGACTGAACCGGCTGCCGCGACGCGGTGGCCGGTTTTTTTCGTCCTTGAACCCCTCCCGCTTGCGGGAGGGGAGGGGGTGGGGCGCGACTGAAGCAGCTCGATGCTGCTGAAGGTGCTTTTGGTTCCAGCGCGGACGCTCGCTTTGCTCGCGACCCACCCCAACCCCTCCCTTGAAAGGGAGGGGCTAAGAAAGGTCAATGTCCCCCATCCACGCACACATCGATTGCATTCACGAACCCCGCCCGCGGATCGGCGAGGAACGCCACCGCATGCGCGATGTCCGCCGGCATGCCGATCCGGCCGACGAAATTGGTCGTGAGTTCCTTCTCGGCGCGCGTCTTGATGACGTCCCAGTCCTCGCCCCAGCCATTGTCGTCGGCGATCCGGCGGATCCACGCCTCGGGCCCGTTCGACAGGGTCAGCCCCGGGCTGACGCTGTTCGCGGTCACCCCGCTGTTCGCCAGCGCCAGCGCGAGGCTGCGGGTGAGCGATCGGATCGCGGTCTTCGATGCCTGATAGTCGGGGATCACCGTCAGCGGGGTGTCGACCGACACGCTCGACAGGTTGATCACCCGGCCCCAGCCGGCGGCCTTCATCGCCGGCACGCAGGCGCGGATCAGCCGGACCATCGATCCGACATTGGAGTTGTAGGTCGCCATCCACTCGTCGGGGGTCGCGTCGAGCCATTCGGCCTGGCCGTTGCCCGCCGACTCGCCGCCGGCGTTGTTGACCAGGATGTCGATCCCGCCCATCGCCGCGCGCGCCTGCTCGGCGACCGCGGCCGCGCCCGCATCGTCGGACAGCGACCCCGTCACCGCATGGACCCGCCCCCCGGCCTTGGCGACCGCGACCCGCGCCGCCTCCAGCCGGTCGCGATCGCGGCCGTGGAGGCAGACCTCGGCGCCATCGGCGGCGAGCCGCTCGGCGATCCCCGCGCCCAGGCCCGCGCTCGACCCGGTGACCAGCGCGCGCTTGCCCGCCAGCGGCGCCATCAGGCGAACTCCAGCTTGACGCGGGTCAGCCGCGTCGCCGACATCAGCCAGCGCCCGTCGACCCTTTTGTAGCAGTCATGATAATGGCCCCAGCCATGCATCCGCCCCTCGGGCATCACCGGATTGCCGGCGGGGACCCACAGCCAGTCCTCCATCGACCAGATCCCGGTCGCCTCGTCCTCGCCGATGATGTCGATCCGCGGCATATAGCCGAAATGCGCGGTCTTCACCCCGCCCAGCACATAGGCGTTGTTCTGCGCGAACGCCTGCGGATCGTGCGAGATCAGCTCGGGATTATGCGGCTCGACCGCCTCGCGCATGTCGGTCTCGGCATCGGCGGTGAAGACCCCGACCAGCCCGGCCCAGTCCTGCTCGTCGATGCAGCGGAAATATTCGGCCTTGGTCCGCGAGATATCCTCGATCGCGACCAGCCGGTCGAGCGGGCTCATGCCGGCACCTTGGCGTCGAGAAAGGCGGCGCGATAGGTCGCGAAATCGCGCTCGACCTGCTCGCGGGTCAGCCCGAAATCCTCGAGCGCATAGTTGTGCGGGGCGCGGTCCTCGCGGCGATTGGCCTCGATCCACTCCTCCATCCCCGCGACGATGTCGGGGGTCAGCGCGATCCCGGCCTCGGCGAGCACACGCTTGCCCTGCTCGATCGGATGGCTGGTCAGGTCGGTATAGCGCACGTCGATGAAATCGGCGCTGCCCGCCTGGGCGCGGATCGACATGAACAGGTCGAGCAGCTCGGCGAGCCGCTTCTCCCAGAACGCGCCGATCCGGTGCGGATCGACCGTCGACGCCATATGGTAGAGCGTCGTCATCATCGAACAATAGGACGGCACCGTCGACACCGGGTCGCGGTGGGTCATCACGATCTTGGCGCCGGGGAAGGTTTCGAGCACCCCGTCGAGCGCCATCAGATGGCCCGGCGTCTTGAGCACCCATTGCGCGCCCTTGCGGCGCTTGTCCTGCCACTGCAGCGACTGGAGGATCTCCTTGAGGTCGGCATAGCAGCGGGTCCGGCTATGTTCGATCAGCCAGCGCGCATAGCTCGGCACATGATACATGCCCTCGATCATCGTGCTCGAGAACATCAGTCCCAGGATGATCAGTTCCTCGTCCGACTGGTCGATGTTCATCGGGTGGATCGACATCAGGTCGGGCGCATGTTCGAGCATATAGTCGAGATAGGCCTTTGCCGCGGCACGGCGCGGCTCGGGATCGCCGGGCGCTTCGCCCGGGAAGGGGGCGTAATTCTGGCATTCCCACCATTTGACCCCGGTCATCCCCGGCGCCGACGACAGCATCCGGTGGAGCATCGTGCTGCCGGTGCGCGGCAGCCCGACTACCACCGCGGCGACCTCGACCTTCTCGTCGCGGATCTCCGGATGGCGCCGCAGCAGGTCGACATGGCGCAGCCGGTTGACCAGCGCGGTGACGATCATCGTCCGCGCGCCGATCGCGCCGACCTCGGTCAGCTCGGCCTCGCTGTTGAGGATCGGGATCAGCGCGTCGAGATTCTCGAAGATCCACGGATCGCCGAAATCGTCGAGCCCGGCCGCCTGCCGCGCCTCGGCGACGAGCGTCGCGCGGTCGGGAACCTGGGCAAAACTAGCGGTCATGATGCTAACTCCTGAAACTTAGATGCCGTAGCCGCCGGCGACGGCGAGTTGCTGGCCGGTGGTGTAACCGGCGCGGTTCGAGGCGAGGAAAGCGACCGCATGGCCGATTTCCTCGGCCCGGCCCCAGCGCCTGAGCGGCAGCGATCCCTGGACCTCGGCCACCCATTTCTCGTCGAACGAACCATTGGCGAGCAGATCGTGGAACATCCCCGCGTCGATCACCCCGACCAGCACGCTGTTGGCGCGGATGCCGTGGCGGCCCTCCTCGCGGGCGATGCCGCGGACCAGCGATTCGTTGGCGGCCTTGGGGGCGACCGACAGCCCGTCGCGCTCGGGCCAGCGCAGGTCGCCGGCCGAACCGAGATGGACGAAGGATCCGCCGCCCGCGCCGCGGAAATGCGGGATCAGCGCCTGGGTCGTCCGGAAGAAACCATGGACCTCGACGTCGATCGCCCGCTGCCATTTCTCGAACGGGGTCTCCGACAGATGGAGCTGGTCGACCAGCGGCCCCGCCGCCCACACCAAAGTGTGGACCCGGCCATGCGCGGCGATCGCCGCGTCGCGCGCGGCGTCGAGGCTCGCCGGATCGGTCGCGTCGGCGCTGTGGATCGAGACTTTGCGGCCGAGCCCGCGAAACTCCTCGGCCAGCGCCTCCGCCGCCGCGGCCTTCGACCGGTAGCACAGCGCGATATCGCTGCCCGCGCGCGCCAGTTCGCGCGCCGAGGCCGCGCCGAGTCCGCCGGTCCCGCCCATCACCATCGCCGCGCCGTCCGGAAATATCCGTTCCGCCATCGCCATCCCCTCGCTTTTTGCCGTCCGCGATGCGCGATATGCGGTCATCCCGGCGTTTGCATGATGAATTGCAGACTCAAATGCGGAAATCAACACGCATAACTTGACACGGGGTCGATCCGTCTCGAAGATTGCGTAACAGAGCCGGTGATAGCCGGCCTATCATGGAGAGGGCGGGATGGCACGACTGGCGGGCAAGGTAGCGATCATCAGCGGCGCGGCACAGGGCATGGGCGCCGCCACCGCGCGGCTGTTCGCCGCCGAGGGGGCGAAGGTCGTGCTCGGCGACGTCCTGGTCGACAAGGGCGAGGCGGTCGCCGCCGAAATCGGCGCCGACGCGGCGTTCGTGAAGCTCGACGTCCGCGACGAGGGCGACTGGGCGAACATCGTCGCCGAGGCGACCCGGCGCTTCGGCAAGCTCGACATCCTCGTCAACAATGCCGCGATCACCCATTTCGGCGCCGCCGAGGATCTGCGCAAGGAAGACGCCGAACGCGTGCTCGGCATCAACGTCATCGGCACGATGATGGGGGTCAAGCATGCGGTCCCCGCGCTCAAGGCGAATGGCCGCGGCGTCATCGTCAACATCTCGTCGGTCGACGGGCTGCGCGGCTGCAACGGCCTCGTCGCCTATACCGCCAGCAAATGGGCGGTGCGCGGCATGACCAAATCCTATGCGTTCGAATATGGCCCGTTCGGAATCCGCGTCGTCTCGGTTCACCCCGGCGGGGTCAACACCCAGATGGGCAATCCCGCCGGCGAGACCGCCGAGCAGGTCAACAGCCGCCATTTCCGCCGCGTCCCGCTGCAGCGGATCGGCGAGCCCGAGGAGATCGCCCGGACCACCTTGTTCGTGTGCAGCGACGAGGCGAGCTACATCACCGGCGCCGAGATCGCGGTCGATGGCGGCTGGACCGCGGGCCATTACGAACCCGCGCTGCCCGGCGCCCCCGCGCATCTGCTGGGCTGAGGTCATGGGGGAGATTTCGGGGGGCGAGCTTTCGGGCAAGGTGGCGCTGGTCACCGGGGCCGGGCAGGGGGTCGGCCGCGGCATCGCGCTCGCGCTCGCCTGCGCCGGCGCCTCGGTCGCGGTGGTCGGCCGGCGCATGGAGAATATCGCCAGGGTCGCCGGCGAGATCGCGGCGCTCGGCGTGCGCGCCGAGGCGTTTCTGTGCGACGTCAAGGATGCGGGATCGATCGCGGCGCTGGTCGCCGATGTCGGCGCCCGGCTCGGCGGGGTCGATATCCTCGTCAACAATGCCCAGGAGGTGCCGCTCGGGCCGCTGCTGGCGATCGACGATGCCGCGTTCGAGGCCGGCTTCGCCTCGGGCCCGCTCGCGACCCTGCGGCTGATGAAGGCCTGCCATCCCTTCCTCCGGCGCAGCGGCGCCGGGGTGGTGATCAACCTCGCCAGCTCGGCGGCGGTGCGCTGGGACATGAGCGGTTACGGCGCCTATGGCGCGGTCAAGGAGGCGACCCGCATCCTCACCCGCGCCGCCGCCGCCGAATGGGGCGTCGACGGCATCCGGGTGCTGACGGTTGCGCCGCACGCCGATTCGCCCGGGCTCAAGGGCTGGATCGAAAGCCGACCCGACGAGGCCGAGGCCTTCTTCAGGACGATCCCGCTGCGCCGGATCGGCCGCTGCGAGGAGGATATCGGCGCGGCGGTCGCGGCTTTGTGCGGCCCGGCCTTCTCCTATTTCACCGGCGCCACCGTCCCGCTCGACGGCGGCCAGGCCAATTTCGATTGAGGATCGCGGCATGACGAGCGCTTTCAGCCCCGTGACGATCGGCCCGGTCACCCTGCGCAACCGGTTCATCCGGTCGGGCGCCAACGAGATGATGGCGCGCAAGTCGCTGCCGACCCGCGCGCTGGTCGAATTCCACCGCCGGCTTGCCGCGGGCGGGGTCGGCATGACCACGCTCGCCTATATCGCGGTGTCGCCCGACGGCCGCACCTTCGCCAGCCAGGGGGTGCTGAACGAACGCGCGGTGCCGCATTATCGCGCGGTCACCGACGCGGTCCACGCCGCCGGCGCGCTCGCCTCGGCGCAGATCACCCATGGCGGCAGCTTCGTCCAGCACAAGGAATTGTCGACCAAAAGGGCGATGTCGTCGAGCGGCGGCATCGACAAGATGGGCGTGCTGATGGGCCGCTGGTTCCAGCATGAAATGACCCGCAGCGACATGGACCGGGTTCGCGACGAGTTCGTCGCCGCCGCGCGCCATGCCGTCGCCGCCGGCTTCGACGCGGTCGAACTCCATATGGGCCATGGCTATCTGCTCAACCAGTTTATCTCGCCGCTGTCGAACAAGCGCCGCGACGCCTATGGCGGCAGCGCGCTCAAGCGGGTGCGCTTCCCGGCCGAGGTGCTCGCCGCGGTCAAGGCCGCGGTCGGCGACAGGGTCGCGATCCTCGCCAAGATGAACCTGTTCGACGGCGCCAAAGGCGGCGCCACCGTCGAGGACGGCATCGTCACCGCCTGCGCGCTCGAGGCGGCGGGCGCCGACATGCTGGTGCTGTCGGGCGGACGCAACATCGAATCCTCCTATGTGATGTTCTCCAGCCCGCTGCCCTATGACGATCTCGCCAAGATGCAGCCCGGGCTGCTCGCCAAGCTCCAGTTCAAGCTGCTCAAGATGGCGACCCCGAAGACGGTCCGCTTCTCCGAACTCTATTTCCTCGACGCCGCGCGCCGGGTCCGCGCCGCGGTCCGCTGCAAGCTCGGCTATCTCGGCGGGGTGCTGTCGCTCGACGCCGCCGAACGCACCCTCGACGAGGGGTTCGAGGCGATCGTCATGGCGCGCGCGCTGGTCCACGATCCGGCGCTGGTCAACCATTTCCACGCCGATGCCGCGCACCGTTCGGGCTGCAACGCCTGCAACCGCTGCGTCGCGGCGATGTACGGCCCAGCCGGCACCTATTGCGCGCTGACCGACAACCGCATCGATCCCAGTCTCAACAAGATATCCGCCGGAGAGGAACTCAGTCATGCTGCTTAAGGACAAGGTGATCGTCATCAGCGGGGTCGGCCCCGGCATGGGCCAGTCGCTCGCCAAGATCGCCGCCGCCGAAGGCGCCAGCGTCGGCCTGGGCGCGCGCAACAAGGCCTTTCTCGACGAGGTCGTCGCCGAGATCACCGCCAAGGGCGGCAAGGCGATCGCGCTGGCGACCGACGTCACCAACACCGACCAGTGCCGCGCGCTCGCCCAGGCGACCGTCGACGCGTTCGGCCGCATCGATGGCCTCGTCAATTCGGCCTATGCCCATGGCGAATGGCTGCCGACCGACCTTGCCAACCCCGACGAATTCTCGGCGGTGTTCGACGTCAACTGCGCCGGCGCGCTGCGCATGGCCCAGGCCTGCCTGCCCGGGCTGCAGACGGCCGGCGGTGGCGCGATCGTCAACGTCTCGACGATGTCGACCGTCAATCCCTTCCCGGGCGAGGGCGCCTATTCGGCGGGCAAGGGCGGGATGAACGCGCTGACCCGCCACATGGCCAAGGATTTCGGCAAGCACGGCATCCGCGTCAACGTGACGCGGATGGGCTGGATCGGCGGCGCGCCGGTCTGGGGCCATATCGACCGCGAGGTCGCCGGCGGCCGGAACCGCGACGAGGTGATCGCCGAGATCACCGATCGCATTCCGATCGGCATCATCCCGCCCGAGGAGGATTGCGCCAAGGCGGTGCTGTTCATGGTGTCGGATTATTCGAAGGTGGTCGCCGGGGCGTCGCTCGACGTCAATGGCGGGCAATATATGGCGCCATGAGCGCACGGGAGATGGGCATGGGTGATATCGTGGAGCATGCCGCCGAAGCGCGGGTCGCGTCGGGCGAGGCCTGGCGCGACTTCTGCCGCCGGCTCGAGGCGATCGGCGAGACGGTGCTCGGCACCGAACTCGCCGGCACCCCGATCGACCGCGCCGAGGGCTATCGCTATCTCAGCCGGCTGACCCGGATCGCGCTCGACATGTGCCTGGAAAATGGCGACACCGATTTTCCGGGCTTCTACGCGGCGTCGCACGCGACCGCGAAGATCGGCGCCGACAATCCCGACAATATCTACATGAACGCCTCGATCAGCGGCGCCCGCCGCTATCGCATCAGCGGCCGGCGCGGCGGGGTGCCGATCCTCAGCTTCGGCACCAAGGCCAATCGCTATGCGATCGACGGCACCATGGCATCGACCGGCGAGCTCGACGCCGCCGACATGGTGTTCGCCGACGATGGGGCGTTCGAGATCATCGTCAGCAAGGAGCGCGCCAACGGCAACTGGCTGCCGCTCGCCGACGATTCGTCGATGCTGCTGGTCCGCCAGACCTTCCTCGACCGCGACCATGAGGCCCCGGCGACGATATCGGTCGAGGCGATCGACCCGCCGCGCGCCACCCCCGAGCCGCTGACCGCGGCCAAGCTGGAAAAGGGGCTGCAGGGCGCCGCCGCCTTCGTCGAGGGCACCGCGAAGACCTTCCTGCGCTGGACCGAGATGCTCCAGGGCGAACAGCTCAACCAGCTCGCCACCACCGACCAGACCCTGTTCTACAAATCGGGCGGCGATCCGACGATCTTCTACCTCCATGGCTATTGGAAGCTCGGGGCCGACGAGGCGCTGGTGATCGACACGCCGATCCCCGAATGTAGCTTCTGGAATTTCCAGTGCGATAATATCTGGTTCGAATCGCTCGATTATCGCCACCACAAGATCCATGTGAACAAGCATAGCGCGACGCTGAACCCCGACGGATCGGTGACGATCGTCGTCGCCGCGCGCGATCCCGGCTATGGCAACTGGATCGACACCGCCGGCCATGACCATGGCACGATGCTGCTGCGCTGGACCGGCGCCACCGAGCATCCGGTGCCCGCAACGAAAGTGGTGAAGATAGATGGCTGATCTCGAAACCCGGATCGCCCGGCTGGAGGCCGAAAGCGACATCCGCCGGCTGAAGGCGCGCTACCTCAACGCCTGCGACGCCAAGGATGTCGACGCGATCCGCGGCTGCTTCACCGACGATGCCGAACTCGATTATCCCCCGGTCGGCAAGTTCGGCCCCGACGGGCTGATCGCCGCCTTCACCGCGATCGCGCTGACCAGCCCGATCGTCGATGTCCACCAGATCCACAATGGCGAGATCGAGGTGATCGACGCCGACCATGCCGTCGCGCGCTGGAGCCTGGGCTTTTCGACCTATGATCCGCGCACCGGCGCCTTCCGGCTGATCGGCAGCTTCTACCATGACGAATATCTGCGCACCGCCGATGGCTGGCGGGTGGCGAAGTCGCGCCACGAGCCGCGCACGATCGTCGATGGCACGCTCGGCGAGGGCGGGGTGACCGCGCAGTCGGTCATCCCCGGGGCCGTGGTGCCGGGAGCCGTGGCCGCATCATGAGCGACCTGCGCGATGAGGCGCGCGCCTGGCTCCAGGCCGCGCTCGATGGGCCGTTCGCCGATGTCCGCGGCATCGTCGACCTCAGCAGCGCCTATGACCGCCGCCGCGCCTGGGAACGCGCGCTCGGTGCGGCCGGGCTCGGGGCGATCGGCTGGCCGGTCGAACATGGCGGCCGCGGCGCGACGATCGCCGACCAGGTCGCGGTCGCGCAGGACTATGCGCTGCTGCGCGCGCCGTCGCGGATCGCCCATATCGGCGTCGAACTCGCCGGGCCGACGATCATCGCCTTCGGCACCGACGCGCAGAAGGCGCGCTTCCTGCCCGGCATCGCCGCGGGCCGCGACATCTGGGCGCAGGGCTATTCCGAACCCAATGCCGGATCCGACCTCGCCAATGTCCGCACCCGCGCCCGGCAGAAGGATGGCCGCTGGGTGATCGAGGGGCAGAAGATCTGGACCTCGCTCGGCATGATCGCCGACTGGGCGTTCGTCGTCGTCCGCACCGAGGAGGGGAGCCGCGGGCCGAAGGGCCTGTCCTATCTGCTGGTCCCGCTCGACCAGCCCGGCATCGTCCGCCGCCCGATTCGCCAGATGACCGGCGAGGCCGAATTCGCCGAGCTGTTCTTCGACGGCGCGGTCACCGACGCCGACAACATCGTCGGCGCGGCCGGCCAGGGCTGGACGATCGCGATGGCGACCCTCGGCTTCGAACGCGGCGTCTCGACCGTCGTCCAGCAGATGCAGTTCGGCAACGAACTCGCCGCGCTGATCGACACCGCGCGGCGCAACGGCAAGGCGCACGACCCGATGATCCGCCAGCGCATCGCCGACGCCTGGATCGGGCTGGAGATCATGCGCCACGGCCTGGTCCGCACCTTGTCCGACGAGGCCACCGAGGCGCTCGGCGACGAGGCGCTGACCTCCAAACTCTACTGGTCCCGCTGGCACCGCGCGCTCGGCGACCTCGCGATGGACGTACAGGGGCTGGCGGGCGAGGTCGGCGCGGGCGCCGACTATCATTTCGGCGCGCTCACCCAGATGCATTTGGCCTCGCGCGCCGACACGATCTACGCGGGGTCGAGCCAGATCCAGCGGAATTTGATCGCCGAGCGGGGGCTGGGGTTGCCGAGGGAGCCAAGAGGGGCGGGGTGACGGCGGTTAAGAACTCAATCGGCTGAATGCTAAATCGCATACTCAGCAGTCAATGGAAGCCAGCGAGGGCCGACCAAGGATCGACTGCTCCACCGACGAATTTTGAGGATCGCGGCAATATCACCGCGAACCACGAAGGTGGAGATTCCGATGAATACGCATACCAAAGTCCAGACCACGACTCCTGCAACCTGTTGCTTTTCCTTTCGAGACGAGAACGGTGACCCGTCCAATCGGCACGGTCCCGATCTGACCAAGGCGGAGTCGGTCGATGAAATGATTCGATCACTGCGTTATCGGCGAATGGGGCCCAGCGGGGGTTACGCCTACAGTTTCTATTCAGCAGCGCGGCGGAGCGGCATCTCCCTTTCGGTAGTTGTCGAGCGCGACGGCACAGAGAATCTGATGATGTGGCTGCCGTGCGACAATCAGGAGGAACTGCGGCAGGCTCGCTACGATGCGCTGGTGGATCATCTTCATGCCAAGGCCGGACGCCGAGAGAGCGTGGTCGATTTTGTAAATTTTGTCGGGTGGTTCTGTGACAATCGACCATTTGCCTCGATAGCCGAAGCCGCAAGCGAATATCTCTCGGCAGGTGGGCGCATTTACATCTTGCCCAATGGTCAATGCGAGGAGACCATTCCCATAACCAAGACCTCGCTAGAGGATAGCTGGAATGGTTTTCCAATCCGCCGGTTGCTCCAGCGATATGACGCGTCTCTCCGGGTCCATGGGGGGCGCGCGGCGCTGGCTGGCTATGTTCGGCAACACGGTTTTGAGCGCAATGGCTCTATCCTGTTGACGGCCCAAATGGAGGAGGCGGGCGATGAACTCCGTTAAACCCTTTTCCGGCTCTCAGAATGCTGATGCAGATATCCCGCCAATCGAATTGGAGATTTTTGAGGCAGTCCCAGCGTGGGCGATTGCGCATGCTGCTCGCGACAATCGATCTGCTCCACTCATCCGGGCGGGAGAGGTCGTCGTGGTGGAGAGCGATGGGCAGACTGGGTACATTCCCGAAGACGGGGGGTTATATCTGATCGAGTATGTCTCGCCGCCAACAGGTGCATATAGCCGCGAGCGACGTTCGCGCGACATCGTTCAGACCTGTCGTTGTTCTCACATCGAAGGAGCTTGGTTTGCGCATCCTTATGGTCGGCGGAACGGCGTTTTCATGTGCTCAGACGGCCCCTACCGAAATGATTTGGCGTTGGCTGAAAAGCTGCTCGGAAAGGTCGTAGGAATCTATCGTCCGCGCCATATCCTGTAAGTTAGGATTTAGTCATCCGGCAGGAATTTCCGCTTGGCGGAGCTTTCCTGTCGGATGCAGCGCAAATTTACTAACCGGCAGTGCTGCCTATGCCGAGGGCGTATGTATTGCTTGTTAGCTATCAGATTGGGAAATTAGTAAACTGACACCGTAATTTAAATGTCCAATAATACATATTGACCGCGAGAAGATCTAGATCAAAGCCGGTCGTTCACATTATTTCAAATAAACGTACAGTATTGATTGAGGATGTCGATAAGTCAGTTCGAATTGAATGGTCAAAAATGTGCCACGCAACTGGCCTATAAGTGCCAGATCAAGGGGGTCGCAGGCTGTCATCGAGTTTTAACGCTCCCGTATCCTCAAGACAATTCAGCATCGAGTTAAATCTATACGCCGAATGAAAATCAACTCAGCATCGGCATGGGTTTGCTGCCGCTCATAGGAGCGGCGACCGAAAGCTCTTGCATCATCCCACAAATTGGCTCCACTGCTCCGCATGGTTTTGAGACCGCGAGAGGTTGTATGATCGAGATTTTTAACGTCAGCCGGGACGAGGTAATCAAAAGCGCGGTCTCATCTGGAAAGACCACGTACGGCTTTGCGCTCGATAACCTCGTCCCGCTGATCGATAAATTTCAGGAGCAGCGAAAAATCCAGGGGCGAAAATTTTACGAACGTCTAAAGGCCGATATAATTCGCGGCTGCATTATGCCGCCTATCACGCTTGCTTTTACGAGCGATCAATTCTCCTCGGAGGGTTCTTCCGGTCTCATACAGACCTTTATTACTGATAACGTTAAAGAAGGATACATCCTCGACGGAATGCAGCGTCTCAATACATTAGTGGAGGCATCCAAAGACGCTAAATTTGATCGAAGAAGGCCATTATTTTTAAATATTATTATTGCCGAGCGTTACGATTTCTTACTTTATCGGATGGTCACACTTAACAATGGCCAAAAGCCTATGACGGCTCGTCATCAAATCGAAATGCTAACTAAAGGAATGCTCGATACAGAAACATTCAATATCCCCATCGTGTCCGAAAAAGACACCGAAAAGGTAAAGCCGCAAGGAGCCTTCAAAAGGGCTGATATAGCTGCTGCTTATACCGCATTTTTGACGAATAGTGTTAATAATGAAAATTCTAGGATAATTGAATCAAAGCTCGATGAGATTTTGGTTGGTAAAGTAATGGATTCGAATTTGATTGAATCTTACGTGAGTTTTCATGACGTATTGAAAGAAGTGGAGCGGAAATCCGCTAACATTTCTGCGAGAGATTGGCTTCGTCTTGGGAATAATTTGATTGGGTTTACGGTAGGAGCGAGAAAGAGTCTTTCGGTGCTCGCATTAATGACACCGGATAAGTTTGCAGCGGCGACGGATACATTTGAGACGGCTTTTTCTGGCCTCAATGTGTCTAAGATTAACGTAGGAAAATTTCGACGTAATCTGTCCAGGCTATTTGTAGAAAAGATTGAGAAGTATGCGGAAGCTGATTCGGAGGCCTTGCTAGAGGCGTTCATGGAAGAAACGCTGGTCGACTGATGCCCACCGGCTTTCAACTGATTGAGCCGGGCGTCGGCGGCCACGTTCCAGTCGCGCCATTTGGGTTTGGTGACGAAGGTATTGCGCTTCACGAGACGCTCCGCCTCATAACCGGCAGTGCGAATGTGAGGGATCGATCGAACGATCAAGTCTTTCCACTTACCAATAATGAGCTGAGGGTCGGCAGCAGTAGGTCCGCTAATCCGAATCGCATTTTGACGACTGTGTTCGACAACGCATTTAACTTGCAAGAGTATACCAATTTTCTCCAAAATGTTGGAATACGGAACACAAATTTTTTCGTGAAACTTAGAGATGAAGTTCTGTTATCACTTTTGGCAAAGCGAAAAAGAAGATTTACTGAGAGTTTCCTTTATTTGTATAGAGTTCTTGAACTAGTATCGGTAGCATTTCCTATGTTGTATGCCATGACGCATAGGGACTTCTACAATGTTCACGATTTTCTAAAGTCTCTATTGAGTGCAGATAAGGATGGAGACCTTAGGATATTGCAGAAGACCATTCCTCATATTTCGAAAGACGGCGGTCTTGATGCGCTCTCAATGGAGTTTTCGGTAGCTGGATATGATTTGGACTACGTTTCGGCGCTCAAGGGCCAGCTAAATGCAGTGGTCAAACCGCATGTCCAGGGCTTCGAATTCGAGGATCAAGGAGAGATACTTTTCCGTGTGCCGTTTGATTCTGCGCCTTCGCTAATGGTCACCGTTAGGAACCGCATGTTTCATATGAAAATCGCTGAAAAGAACCTTTTGTTGGGGCGCTTGGGAGGGTCTGAGCGCATTTGTGAGATGTGCGTAAATGAAATGCTCTATTGGTTTGCTCTGACCTATAGCGAGCTTGTCCGGGCCTTGACGAGGTAGCGCTTTTTCCAGGCAAACGGGTTAGCCACATACTCAATTTCGTGCCGCCATTTTCGCACCGTGGGTTCGGCGCAAACGATCGCTTCCGACACGTGCTAAGCGACTCTTTTGCGATAGCGACGATTGCGCGTCAGCTTTTTATCGTCCGGCTCGGCGTCCGTGAGGCTAATGGCCGCCTGTCCGCAGGCGGCCAGCTCCGCCGATCTGCGACGCGGTCAGGTGGACGCTGAAGGTCCGCTTCTAACAAAAGCCCCTGTTTGGCCTATCGCGTGCGTGCGACGACTTTGTCCCCACCCGGCCAGCCACGACCGCCCCCGCTTCCCCCTACCGCGCCACATACCCCCCATCGATCGCCAGCGGATGCCCGGTGATGAAGCTCGCCCGGTCCGACACCAGGAACACCACCCCGTCGGCGATCTCGCGGGCTTCGCCCATGCGGTTCATCGGGTGCATCTGCGCCATGAACGCCTTCGACTGCGGGTCGAGCGAGGTGGATTCGGTCATCGGGGTCGAGATCGCGCCGGGGCAGACGCAGTTCACCCGGATGCCCTCGGCGGCATAGCGCATCGCCGCCGATCGGGTGAGGCCGACCACCGCATGCTTGCTGCTGCAATAGCCCGCGCCCGCCAGGCCGGTCAGGCCGGCGACCGAGGCGGTGTTGACGATCGCGCCCGATTGCTGCGCGGCCATATGCTTGAGTTCGGCGGCCATGCACAGCATCACCCCGCGCTGGTTCACCGCCACCACCTTCTCGTAGATGTCGACCGACTCCCACGGCGTCGTCATGTCCTCGAGCGACACCCCGGCATTGTTGAAGGCGATGTCGAGCCGGCCCCAGCGCGCGACCACCCCGTCGACCGCGGCGGTCACCGCCGCCTGGTCGGTGACGTCGAGCGCGATCGCATAGGCCTCGCCGCCCATGGCGACGATCTTCGCGACGGTGTCCTCGGGATTTTGCAGATCGGCCACCGCCACCTTCGCGCCTTCCTCGGCAAAGGCGATCGCGGTCGCCGCACCGATGCCGCCGGCGCCGCCGGTCACGAAAGCGATCCTGCCGTCCAAAAGCTTGTTCATGCCCCGCTCCTCATTTTGTGATTGTGATGTTTCAGACGATTTCGAACAGGCCGGCCGCGCCCATGCCGCCGGCGATGCACATCGAGACGACCACCCACTGCACCCCGCGGCGGCGGCCCTCGATCAGGGCATGGCCGACCAGCCGGCTGCCGGTCATCCCGAACGGATGGCCCAGCGCGATGCCGCCGCCGTCGACGTTGAGCTTCGCATCGTCGATCCTGAGCGTGTCGCGGCAATAGAGAAGCTGGCTGGCAAAGGCCTCGTTGATCTCCCACAGGCCGATATCGCCGACCGACAGGCCGGCGCGCGCCAGCAGCTTCGGCACCGCGAACACCGGGCCGATCCCCATCTCCTCGGGGGCGCAGCCGGCGACCTGCATGCCGCGATAGACGCCGAGGATCGGCAGCCGCTCGGCCTCGGCGATGTCGCGGGCGACCAGCACCTGTGCCGATGCGCCGTCCGACAACTGGCTGGCATTGCCGGCGGTGACATGCCGGCCCTCCTTGACGATCGCGCCGTCCTTGTAGACCGGTTTGAGCGCGGCGAGCCCCTCGGCGGTGGTGTCGGCGCGCACCCCCTCGTCGCGGTCGAGCGTGACGCGCTCATGCCCGGCGGCGGTGCCGTCCTTTTCGAACAACGCCTTGTCGACGCTGATCGGCACGATCTCGTCGGCGAAGCGGCCCTCGGCCTGGGCGCGCGCGGCGCGCTGGTGGCTGAGCGCCGAGAAGGCGTCCTCGTCGGCGCGGGCGATGCCATATTTCTCGGCGACGATCTCGGCGGTCTCGATCATCGGGATATAGGCGTGCGGCTCGGCGGCGATCACCGCTTCGCTGCGGTTGCGATAGGCCGGCATATGCTTGTTGAGCGTCAGCGAGATCGATTCGACCCCGCCCGCCACCGCGATATCGATATCGTCGGCGATGATCGATCGCGCGGCCAGCGCGACCGCGGTCAACCCCGATCCGCATTTGCGGTCGAGCGCGAAGCCCGGCACCCCCTGGCCGAGCCCGGCGGTCGCCGCGGTCAGCCGGCCGAGATTATAGCTTTGCGTCCCCGATTGGGTGCCGACCCCCAGGAAGATATCGTCGACCCGCGCCGGATCGATCCCCGCCCGCGCCACCGCCGCGCGCACGACATGGCCCGAAAGCACCGGTGCCTCGGTGTCGTTGAACGCGCCCTTATAGGCGCGGCCGATGCCGGTGCGCGCGGTCGATACGATCACCGCCTCACGCATGGGGGGGCGCCCCCGCACTGAAGTTCGCCGGGCCGAAATAGGCGCGCATGCTGGCGACCTTGCCGGCCTCGTTAAACTCGAACACGTCGATCACGTCGATCCGGTGCGGCGCGCCGTCGATCGTCAGCCGCGCCGAGAAGGCGAACGCCGCGGCGTTGCCGGCGACCCGGATCGGCCCGTCGAGGTGGAGCTTCGCGCCGGTCTGCATCGTCTGCGCATAGAAGGCGAGGATCGCGTCATGGCCGCGGTGCGGCGGCGATCCGACCGGATCCTCGACGGTGCCGTCGGCCGCGAACAGGTCGCGCGCGGCGGCAGGGTCGCCTTGCTCGAACGCCGCGACATAGGCGTGGACGGCGGCGGTCATCTGTTCAGGAGACAGGGCTGGGGGAGTCGGCATGGTCAGTCCTCCGGATAATAACGGCTGATGGTGTCGACGACGCAGGCGGGCTTGTCGGCGCCGTCGATGTCGATGGTGATGCGGACGATCGACTGGATCGCCCCCTTGATCTCTTCGACCGCGACGATCTCGCCCCGCCCGCGGATCCGCGATCCGACCGGGACGGGGCTCAGGAAGCGGGTGCGGTCGGTGCCGACATTCACGCCATGGCTGAAACCGCGCACGTCGATCAGCTGCGGCAGGAACATCGCGGCGAGGCTCAGCGTCAGATAGCCATGGGCGATCGTCGTCCCGAACGGGCCGGCGGCGGCGCGTTCGGGGTCGACATGGATCCATTGATGGTCGCCGGTCGCGTCCGCAAACCGGTCGATCCGCGCCTGGTCGATCGTCAGCCAGTCGGTCGGGACGAGCGCCAGCCCCTCCTGGCCGATCAGGTCGCGTGGGCTCGCGAAGATCCGCGGCTCGTTCATGCGCGCTGGCTCGACACCGACAGCACCTCGCCGGTCATGTAGCTGGCGAGGTCGCTGGCGAGGAAGACCATCACATTGGCGATCTCCCACACCTCGGCCGGCCGGCCGAACGCCTCACGCGCCGACAGCTCGGCGAGCAGCTCGTCGCTGGTCACCTTGGCCAGGAAGGCGTGCATCGCGATCGACGGCGCCACCGCGTTGATCCGCACGCCATGCGCCGCCGCCTCGATCGCCGAACAGCGGGTGAACGCCATCACCCCGGCCTTGGCTGCGGCATAATGCGCCTGCCCCTCCTGCGCGCGCCAGCCGAGCACCGACGCATTGTTGACCACCGCGCCGCTGCCGCGCGCATACATGTCGGGCAGGAAGGCGCGGCTCATCCGCATCACCGACGTCAGGGTGACGTCGATCACCCGCGACCATTCGGCATCGGTCATGTCGACGACGCTGGCGGTGCCGCCGAGGCCGGCATTGTTGATCAGCACATCGACCGCGCCCAGCTCGCGGTTCGCCGCCGCGCGCAGCGCCTGGACCGCGGCCTCGTCGGTGACGTCGCAGACGACGGTCGCGGGGCGGGTGCCGGTCGCCTCGGCGATCCGGTCGGCGGCCTCGCCGAGCCGGCGCTCGTGGAAATCGCTGATGAGAACGGTCGCCCCTTCCTCGGCGCAGCGCTTGGCGGCCGAAAAGCCGATGCCGGTGCCGGCCGCCGCGGTGACGACCACGGTCTTGCCGGTCAGCAGGTTGCGGCCGCTGGGGTAGGGGGGAACGACGCGGCTCATATCATGGCCTCCGGTTGATCGATGATGATGCGGGCGATCGCCTCGCGGTGCGCGGCCGGCGGGTCGAGCAGGGTCGACGACGCGCGGGCGCGCTTGAAGAACAGATGGGCGTGATGCTCCCAGGTGAAGCCGATCCCGCCATGCAGCTGGATCGCGTCGGCCGCACAGGCGAGATAGGCCTCGCTGCAATAGCTGCGCGCCGCCGCCGCCGCGGCTTCGAAATCGCCATCCGCCGCGATCGCCCGCGCCGCCCAGTCGGCGGCGGTGCGCGCATAGTCGACCAGCAGCTTCATGTCGGCGAGCCTATGCTTGACCGCCTGGAACGACCCGATCGTCCGCCCGAACTGCACCCGCTCCTTGGCATAAGCCACGGTCTCGTCGAGCGACCGCGCGGCGCCGCCGAGCTGTTCGGAGGCGAGCAGGCCGGCGGCGGCGAGGAGCGCGCGCTGGAGGGCGGGGCCGGCTTGGCCTGGGGTGCCGAGGATCATGTGCTCCTCGACGGAGACCCCGTCGAAGCGAAGCGTTGAATAAGGCCGTGTCAGATCGAGGCTGGCAACACGGTTTATCGCCAGTCCCGGAGTGTCAGCAGGCAGAGCGATCAGCGTAACATCTAAGCCCCTCCCCTTCAGGGGAGGGGGGCAGCCGCGTCGCTAATCTCACTCTCTCGCGCCACGACCAAAACCAGCGACGCGACATGCCCGAACGGCACATAATGCGCTTCCCCGCGTAGCACCCAGCCGCCACCCGCGCGCACAATCCGCGGCCCGACATCCTCGAACAATTCCCCGCCCGCCGCCGCCCGCAGCGCCAGCGTCGCGATCGTCTCCCCGCTCGCGATAGCCCCGAGCAATCGCCCGCGCTGTTCGGCCGACGCGACCGCCGCGATCGCGCGTCCCGCCAGCACCACGCTTTCGAACCACGGGATCGGCGCGAGCGTGCTGCCGAGCTCCTCGAGGATCAGCGCCTGCTCGGCCGGCCCGAGCCCGATCCCGCCATCCGCCTCGGCGATCCCCGCGCCCGCAAAACCCAGCTCGCCCGCGAACCCGCGCCACAGCGCCGCGTCCCAGCCCGCGCCACTATCGATCGTCGCGCGCAACCGCTCGAGCCCCGCATGCTCGCGCAGATAATCGCGCGCGGCGTCGCGGATCGCGATCTGCTCGTCGGTGAGGGCGAGGGACTTCATAGGCGCTGGCTCAACCACGAGCGCGCTTCTTCTTGCCCCTCTCCCGCTCTTCGCGGGAGAGGCTGGGTGAGGGTCTTCTTCTGCTTTTTTTGTCTCTCCGTTCGTGTCGAGCGTAGTCGAGACACGCTCCACCACCGCAGCGTGTCTCGACTAC
>NZ_JBXANN010000022.1:0-61724 GCF_058801765.1 Rhizorhabdus sp. GW822-FHT03C02 | reverse complement strand
CACGCCCAAACAGGCCAGCACTGTTTCACCTACGCAATGAGATGTGTGCATCCCCTAGGGCCTCCGCCGGGATGACGCATGCTTCAAGCTTTCGAGCCGGTTTTTCGCAGCCGCTTCTTCGCGGCGCCGCGTCGGCCCGCGGCGATCGCGAGGTCGGCCCAGCGGATCATCGCATCGGCCTCGTCATAGACCTCGGACGGGGCGCGGCGGTAGTTCATCACCAGCGGCTTGCCGCCTTTCGCCATCGCCTCGCCATTCTTCATCACCGGCGCGAATCGCTCGGCGGCGATCGCATTCCACGCGGCATCGCTCTCGGCATCGGCCTTGAACCAGAGTTCGTCGGCGGCGACGATCGCGAAGATGACCGTGTCGCAATAGAGGGTATGGCCGCCCATCATCCGGCGGCTGGTGACGAGACCGATCGGCGCAAGCGCTTCCTCGACCCAGGCAATCAGCGATTCGCTCATCCGTGGGCGGTGAGCTTGAGCCCGGCGATGCAGGCGACGACTGCGAAGATCAGCGCGATGCGGATCGGGGTGGTCGGTTCGCCGAACCAGATCATCCCGACGATCACGGTGCCGAGCGCGCCGATCCCGCCCCACACCGCATAAGCGGTGCCCATGGCGATCGAGCGGCTCGCATATTCGAGCAACCCCATCGACAGGGTCACCGAGACGAGGAAGCCGATCGTCCAGGGGATGTTGCGGAAGCCGTCGACATAACGAAGGCAGGTGGTGAATCCCACTTCGAAGCAGCCGCCGATGATGAGCCAGAACCATGCCATGCCCCCGCGATAGCCGCACCACCGCCCGCACGCTACAAGCAGGTGCATGACCATCCATCCCAAGCTCGGCCTCGGCCACCGGATCGCGCCGCCGCGCTTCATCGCCTTCCTGCTGGTGAGCGCGATCGGCTTCGCGGTCGCCGGTCATTGGGCCGGCTGGTCGCGGGCGGCGCTGATCGGGTTCGACGCGGGCGCCGCAGTGTTCCTGCTGTCGTGCCTGCCGCTGCTCGGCCACGAGGCCGACCAGATGCGCCAGTCGACCCAGCGCAACGACGCCAACCGGGCGATGCTGCTGGCGATCACCGGGATCGTCTGTTCGGTGGTGCTGGTCGCGATCGCGGTCGAGCTGTCGCAAAAGGCGCAGATGCACGCCGCGAGCATCATCCTGATCATCGGCACCCTGCTCGCGGCCTGGGTGTTCAGCAATTTCGTCTATGCGCTGCACTATGCGCATCTGTTCTACAGCGCGAAGCCGAAAAATGGCGGCGATTGCGGCGGGATCGACTTTCCCGGCGACGAAGGCGAGCCCGATTATTGGGACTTCATCTATTTCGCGTTCACGCTGGGGATGACCTTCCAGACGTCCGACGTCGAGATTTCGAGCGCGCGGATCCGGCGGATCGTCACCTTCCACTGCTTCGCGGCGTTCGTCTTCAACATCGGGGTGCTGGCGTTCACGATCAATATTCTCGGGGGGTAGGCTCCCAACCGCGTGTCGACAGGTGGCATTCTTACCTTGGGCGGCTCCGGCCTCCGCCGGAGCGACGAATGGTTTCAATCCTGCAGTGCCTCGAGGGCGTCGCCGTCGAGGCGCCAGGGTTCCCAGGCGGATTTGTGGGTGGCGCCGAGGCGGCGGTAGAGCGACTTGCCGAGTTCGTTCCAGTCGAGCACCTGCCAGTCGATCCGCGCGTAGTCGCGGGCCTTGGCCTCGGTGGCGAGCGCCCTGAACAGGGCGCGGGCCACGCCACCGCCGCGGACCTCCGGATCGACAAACAGATCCTCGAGATAGAGGCCGTGGCGTCCGGTCCAGGTCGAGAAGTTGAGGAACCAGACGGCGATGCCGACCACCCTGCCCCCGGTCGAGCCGATTGCCTCGGCGACATGGGCGAAGACGCGGGGGTTGTCGCCGAACAGATGGGCGCGCAGCCCCTCGGCGGTCGCCTCGACCGCGTCGGGTTCCTGCTCGTAATCGGCCAGCGCCTGGATCAGGCGGAGAATGTCATGCTCGTCGCCGGGGCGGGCAGGTCGTATCGTCACGGTCATGGCAGGACTTCTCTTTCGTAGAGTTCGGGGGCCGAAGACCCACTGGCAGGCGAGCGCGCGGCGACGAGGCAGCCGGCGACGATCAGCACCGCGCCGGCGATCGTCAGCAGCCCGACCTGCTCGGCGAAGAAGACATGCCCCCACAGGCTCGCCCAGATGAACGCGGTGAATTCGACCGGCGCGAGATAGCTCGCCTCGGCGCGGGCATAGGCCCAGGACAGCAGCCCGAGCGAGATGCTGGCGAGCAGCGCGCCGAGCAGCAGCATCGGCGCGTGCTGGATTCCCGGCACCGCCGCGAACCACGGCGCCGCGAGCGACAGGCAGATGGCGACGACGATATTCTGGAAGAAGGCGACCTCGAACGGATCGGCGACCTGCGCCTGCTTGCGCATCAGGATGATGTTGTAGGCGTAGCAGACCGCCGACAGCAGCACCGCGATCGCCCCCCAGGTCGCGTCGGGACCCATTTTCGCCATCGCCTGGCCGGCGAGAATGACGATCACCCCGGCAAGGCCCAGCCCCGAGCCGATCAGCGCGCCCGCGCGCAGCCTTTCCCCGAGGATCAGCACCGCCAGCCCCTGCGCGATCAGCGGCGCGATGAAGCTGAGCGCGATCGCCTGCGCCATCGGGGTCCGCGCGAGGCCCCAGAAGAACAGCACCGCCATCACCGCGCAAACCGCGCCGCGTTCGACATGGAGCCGCATCGCCGCGCGGCCGGGCCAGGACGGGCGGCGGATCAGCCAGGGAATGCCGCAAAAGGCGATGCCGGCAAACGCGCGCCAGAGCAGCGCATTATAGGTGCCGATCGCGAGGGTGAGCCCCTTGATCACCGCATCCATCGAAGAGAAGACGGCGATGCCGGTGCAGGCGACCGCGAAGGCGGCCGCGACAGGGCTGGGCTTCACCCTATTCCGCTGCCTGGACCTGCGCGGCCTCGGCGGCCTCGATCGCCGCGGCCTTGGCCTCGACCAGCTTGACGATATGGTCGACCATATCCTCGTCCTGGACGGTATGGTCGGTGACCCCCGAGAGATAGACCATATGCTTGCCGGCGCCGCCGCCGGTCAGGCCGATATCGGTCTCGCGCGCCTCGCCGGGGCCGTTGACGACGCAGCCAAGGATCGAGAGCGACAGCGGGGTGCGGATATGCTGGAGCCGTTCCTCGAGGGTCTGCACGGTGCGGATCACGTCGAAGCCCTGGCGGGCACAGCTGGGGCACGACACCACCCGGACGCCGCGGTTGCGGATGCCGAGCGACTTGAGAATCTCGAAGCCGACGCGGATCTCCTCCTCGGGCTCGGCCGAGAGCGAGACCCGGATCGTGTCGCCGATGCCGGCCCACAGCAGATTGCCGATGCCGATCGCCGACTTGACGGTGCCGCCGATCAGGCCGCCGGCCTCGGTGATGCCGAGATGAAGCGGGCAGTCGACCGCGTCGGCGAGGCCCATATAGGCCGAGACCGCGAGGAACACGTCGGACGCCTTCACCGCGACCTTATATTCGTGGAAATCCTGATCCTGGAGCAGCTTGATATGGTCGAGCGCGCTTTCGACCAGCGCCTCGGGACAGGGCTCGCCATATTTTTCGAGCAGGTCCTTTTCGAGGCTGCCGGCGTTGACGCCGATCCGCATCGAGCAGCCATTGGCCTTGGCGGCGCGGACCACCTCGGCCACCCGCGCTTCCGAGCCGATATTGCCCGGGTTGATCCGCAGGCAGGCGGCGCCGGCATCGGCGGCCTCGAGCGCGCGCTTATAATGAAAGTGGATGTCGGCGACGATCGGCACCCGCGCCGCGCGGACGATCTGGCGGAGCGCGCGGGTCGAGTCCTCGTCGGGACAGGACACGCGGATGATGTCGGCGCCGGCATCCTCGCAGCGGCGAATCTGGTCGATCGTCGCCTTGACGTCGCTGGTCGGGGTGTTGGTCATCGTCTGCACCGTCACCGGCGCACCGCCGCCGACGGGCACATTGCCGACCATGATCTGACGGGACTGACGGCGCGCGATGTCGCGCCACGGACGAATGGACATGCTTTTCCGTTCTAACCAGAGCGTGGGGTCGCTATAGGCGTTTCGCGTGCCTTATAGAAGGCGCTCACAAGACCCGATCAACAACAGGATTTTGCGTGGCTTCCGATCGCCGCATCACTTCGCATTGGACCGCCCCCGCGGGCGACTGGACCCTGGTGGTCCATGGCGGCGCCGGCCAGATCCGGCGCGAGACGCTCGACCCCGCAGTCGATGCCGCGGTGCGCGCCGCGCTTGATGCCGCACTGGTCGCGGGTTCGGCGATCCTGGCCGCGGGCGGCCAGGCGCTCGACGCGGTCGAGGCGGCGGTGCGGGTGCTCGAGGACGACCCCCATTTCAACGCCGGGCGCGGCGCGGTGTTCACCGCGGAAGGAGTCAACGAGCTCGACGCCGCGGTGATGGACGGCGCGACCCGCGACGCCGGCGCGGTGAGCGCGGTCACCCACAGCCGTCACCCGGTCACGCTGGCGCGCGCGGTGATGGAGCAGAGCCCGCACACGATGCTGACCGGCGCCGGCGCCGACCGCTTCGGCGCCGAGCATGGCATCGAGCAGGCGCCGCCGGCCTGGTTCCACACCGACGAGCGCTGGCGCCAATATGAGGAGCTGAAAGCCGGCGGCAGCTTCGACGCCGACCTGAAATATGGCACGGTCGGCGCGGTCGCGCGCGACGCCGCCGGGCATCTCGCCGCCGCGACCTCGACCGGGGGGCTGACCGGCAAGCGCTGGAACCGGATCGGCGATTCGCCGGTGATCGGCGCCGGCACCTGGGCCGACGATCGGGGCGCCGCGACCTCGTGCACCGGATCGGGCGAGCATTTCATCCGGGTCGGCGCGGGGCATGAGGTGTCGAGCCGGGTGCGGCTGGCCGGTCAGAGCGTCGGCGACGCCGCGCAGGCGACGATCGCGGCGATCGGCGACCTCGGCGGGACCGGCGGGCTGATCTCGATCGGCGCCGACGGGTCGAGCGGATGGTGTTTCAACAGCGCCGGCATGTATCGTGGCCTGGCCGGCGCCGGGGGCCGTCGCGTCGCCCTCTATGGAGATGAGTAGAATGATTCGCTGGTTGTTTGCGCTTGTTGCCCTGGCCGGCCTGTCGGCGCCGGCCCACGCCTGGTGGGAATATGGCCATGAGAGCGTCGCGACGATCGCGATGACGAGCGCGAAGCCCGAGACCCAGCGCGCGATCCGCAAGCTGCTGGCGAAATCGGCGCTGCTCGAGACCCCGACCTGCCCGTCGAACACGATCGAGCAGGCGTCGGTGTGGGCCGATTGCGTCAAGAATCTCAAGGATCGCTACAGCTATGCCTATAGCTGGCATTATCAGAATGTGGACGTGTGCCAGCCGTTCGACATCAAGCATAACTGCCCCGACGGCAATTGCGTGTCGCGCCAGATCGAGCGCGATACCCGGCTGCTCAAGGACAAGAGCCAGCCGGTGCGGGTGCGGGTCGAGGCGCTGGTGTTCCTGATCCACTTCATGGGCGACCTCGCCCAGCCGCTCCACGCCGGCGACCGCCACGACCGCGGCGGCAACGACGTGAAGGCCAATTACGGGGTGCTGCCCAACACCAACCTCCATTCGATCTGGGACGGGCTGCTCGCCGACCGCGCGATCTCGTCGCCGCCGGGCGGGCCGCTCGGCATCCTCGGCCAGATTCCGGTCGCCGACCGTCCGGCGATCGCCGCGGGGACGGTCGAGGACTGGAGCCGCGAGAGCTGGGAGGTGTCGCACCATGCCTATGCGGTGCTGCTCGGCGGCGACGGCTGCGGGCCCAAGCCCGATCAGCGGCCGACGCTGGGCGCCGACAAGATCGACGCGCTGATCCCGGTGCTGCGGCTGCAGGTCGCGCGCGGCGGGATCCGGCTGGCGCGGCTGCTCGACGAAGCCCTGGGTTGATGGGCGCCGGGTCGATGGCGCCCGGTTTCGGGCGGGACGTCTAGCGATGCGCTATTTCCTCGATACCGAATTCAACGGGTTCGGCGGCGAGCTGCTCAGCGTCGGCCTCGCCGCCGAGGACGGCGAGGACTATTATGTCGTGCTGCCGATCAAGCAGCCCTACGAAGAGTGGGTCGAACGCCATGTCGTCCCTTATCTAAGATCGGTGCCGCCGATGCTGCTCAATATACTCGACCGCGAAGCGGCGGCGCATGACCTCGCCGCCTATCTGCGCAACGATCCCGATCCGTTGATCATCGCCGACTGGCCCGAAGATATCGCCTTGTTCTGCCGGCTGCTGCTGATCGGGGCGAGCGACATCGTCGACGTGTCGCATCTGCGCTTCGAGTTCCGGCGGACCCCGGGCTTTTCGACCGCGCGCAACAGCAAGGTGCCGCATAATGCGCTGCACGATGCGCGGGCGCTGCGGGAGCATCTGCTGGCGCTGGAGGATTGAGGTTTTTCCTCCCCTCCCTGTTCAGGGAGGGGAGAAGAGGTTACTGCGGGACCACGGTCACCGCGCGGCGGTTCTGGGCCCAGCTGTCCTCGTCCGAGCCGGTCGCGACCGGGCGTTCCTTGCCGTAGCTGATCACCGAGATACGGCCGGCGGGGACGCCGGCGTTGACCAGGAAATTCTTGGCGGCATTGGCGCGCCGGTCGCCGAGCGCGAGGTTGTACTCGCGGGTGCCGCGTTCGTCGCAATGGCCCTCGATCGTCACGGTGACGTTCGGATATTTGGCGAGCCACGACGCCTGCTTGCTGAGGATCGCCTGCGATTCGGCGTCGACATCATAGGCGTCGGTGCCGAAATGGATCGTGTCGGTGCCGGCCTGCGCCAGGAAATCGGCGCGCGAGCCGGGAACGGTGGTGCTGGTCGGGTTCGACGGCGGGGTATAGGGCGCCGCCTCGGGCTGGGCCTGGACGGCCGGGGGCGGCGGAAGGTCCGCGGGCTTCTTCTTCGCGCAGGCCGCGGTCAGCACAAGTGCCGACACGAGCGCAATTTTCGTCACCAGACGCGCCATATCGTACTCCTTCTTTGGTTCGCTTCAGTAATGATAACGGATTTCCGTGGGTTTTTCTCCCTGAACCTTGGCTTAAGGCAGCAGGGGCCCCCAGGCCGGGTCCGAGCCGTCGAGCGGGGTCGGCACCGGCTTTTCGTTCACGCCGGTCAGATCGACCGACCACAGATCGGCCTTGCCGGAGCCCTGGCCGGTGCGGAAGAACATGATCACCCGGCCGTTCGGCGACCAGCTCGGCCCCTCGTCCTGCCAGCCATTGGTCAGGATCTTCTCGCCCGAGCCGTCGATCCCCATGATCCCGACCGCGAAGCCGCCGCCCAATTTGGTGAAGGCGATCAGATCGCCGCGCGGGCTCCACACCGGGGTGGCGTAGCGACCACCACCGAAGCTGATCCGGTTCTGGTTCGATCCGTCGGCGTTCATCACATAGAGCTGCTGGGTGCCCGAGCGATCGCTTTCGAAGACGATCTTCGACCCGTCGGGCGAGTAGCTGGCGCCGGTGTCGATGCCCGGCGAGGTCGTCAGCCGGGTCGGCGAACCGCCCGAAGCCGAGACGCGGTAGATGTCGGTGTTGCCGCCGACCGACATCGAATAGACGATGTAGCGGCCGTCGGGCGAGAAGCGCGGCGCGAAGGTCATGTTCGGCTGGTCGACCACCAGCCGCTGTTTGCCCGAGCCGATGTCGTAGACATATACGCGCGGCCGGTTGTCGGTGTAGGACATATAGGTGATCGTCTGCTGGTTCGGCGCGAAGCGCGGGGTCAGCACGATCGTCTGGCCGTTGGTCAGGAAGCGGTGGTTGGCGCCGTCCTGGTCCATGATTGCCAGCCGCTTGATCCGGTTCTTCTTGGGACCGGTCTCCGAGACATAGACGACGCGGCTGTCGAAATAGGGGCCTTCGCCGGTCAGCCGGGTGTAGACGGTGTCGGCGCATTTATGCGCGGCACGGCGCCACTGCGCGGGCGAGACGACGAAGCCCTGGCGGGTCAGCTCGGCCTTGGCGAGCACGTCGTAGAGATAGCAGCCGACGGTCAGGGTGCCGTCGCCATTGGCCTGGACGAAGCCCTGGACCAGCGCCTGCGCGCCGCTCTGGGTCCAGAACATATAGTCGGGGGCGGTGACCTGCGGGTGGCTGACGGTTTCGAGCGCGCTGCGCGCGAGCGGGTTGAACAGGCCGCTGTTCTTGAGATCGTTGGTGACGACCTCGGCGACGCGCTGGCCGAGCGAGACGGTGTCGCCGGCGGGAGTGTCGGCGGGGGCCGGGGTCGGCATCACCGGGATCGCGATCGGCATCGGCTGGCTGATGCCGCCGTTGATGTCGACCTCGAGCTGGGCCGCGGCCGGCGCGGCCAGCGACGCCATCATGGCGGCGGCAAGGCATAGGGTCAGGGGCAGGCGCATCAGGTCGTCTCCTCTGGCCCCCGGCAGGGACATAGCCCAAAACCGGGGTGTTGAGTCAAATATCGGCGGAAAGCGTCAGTTCATGGCGCGGGGGTTGAAGCGGAGCACGAACAGCTTCCAGCCATTTTCGATGTCGTATAGTTCGGCCGGCAGCTTGAGTGGCGCGCAGCGCTGAACCGCGCGCGCCGCCGCCTCGGCCATCTGCCGCGCATAGGCCTGGTTGCCGGGGGTCACCCCGAGCTGCCCCAGCACTTCAGGGGGCGCCGCGAGCGAACCATCGACGCGCATCCGCAATGCCAGACGGGTGACGATGCTCTGAGTCTCGATGCCGCCTTCGGGAATCGTGTAGCAGGGTTTCACCTGCGCCGAGATCATCGCCGCCAGCGATGTAGCGGCGGCGACGTCCATCACCGCCGCCTTGGGCGCGGTGCCCTTGGCCGGCGATTTCTGCGCGGGGATGCCCTTCAGGAAATCCTCGCCGAGCGCCGACGCCTTGGGCTTGCCCTTGACCGGCTTCTCCGGCGCGGGCTTGGCCGGCGCTTCCTTGGCGGGGGCCGGCTTGGCGGGCTTGGGCGGCTCGGGCTTGGCGGGGGCCGGCGGGGTCGGAGCCGGTTTGGGCGCAGGCTTCGGCGAGGGCGCGGGGACCGGCACCGGCTTGGGCGGCGGCGGGGTCGGCGTCGGTTTCGCCTCGGGTGGCGGGCTCGCATCCTCGACCGGGCCGACCTCGGGCGCCTCGGCGGCCTGCGGAGCCTCAGTCGCGGGGGTCGGCGCGGCCGATCGCAGCGCGACCTTGTCGACGAGCATCACGTCCATCGGCTCGCTCATCGGCGGCTTGGGGCGGACGCTCATCAGGTTGAGCGACATCAGCGCGAGCAGCCCGACATGGCCGACCAGCGCGACCCCCAGCCCTGCCCGCTCGGCGCGATCCATCAATCGCCCTCGCGGCCGGCGCTGGTGTCGCCGCTGCCGGCGTTCGCGCCATCACCGCCCATGGTGACGAGCGCGACGCGGTTGAGCCCGGCATGGTTGAGTTCGCCCATCACCGCCATCACCCGGCCATAATCGAGCCCGCGGTCGGCGCGCAGGAAGATCTGCGGGCTGTCCTTGCCCTTGCCCGATTTCGCCGCGACCTGCGCGAACTGTTCGGGCAGCGCCGCCATCTGGATCTCGCGTTCGTCGATGAAGATCTTGCCGGTCTTGTCGATCGAGATCTGGACCGGCTTCTTGTCCTGGTCGAGCGCGCCCGCGCTGCTTTCGGGCAGATCGACGGGCACCCCGGCGAGCATCAGCGGCGCGGTGACCATGAAGATGATCAGCAGCACCAGCATGACGTCGACCATCGGCGTCACGTTGATGTCGGCCATCGGCGCCCGCTTGCCGCCGCGGCCCGAAACGGGGCCCATCGCCATCAGCCGAGCCGCTCGAGTTCGCGGCTGAGGGTCATGTGCAGGCTGTCGCCGAAGCGGTGGAGGTGATTTTCGATCTGGCCGATGCTGTGGAGCAGCCGGTTATAGGCGATCACCGCGGGAATCGCCGCGAACAGGCCGATCGCGGTCGCGAACAGCGCCTCGGCAATGCCGGGTGCGACCACCCCGAGCGAGGTGTTCTGGCTGGCGGCGATATCGGTGAAGCTGCGCATGATGCCCCAGACGGTGCCGAACAGCCCGACGAACGGCGCGACCGATCCGACCGTGGCGAGCACGCTGAGCCGGCTCGACAGGCGATCGACCTCGGCGCTGGCCGCCGACGACATTGCGGTGGCGAGCCGGGCGCGGGTACCCTCGCGGTCGACCTTGGGCCCGCGCACCGAACGCCGCCATTCGGCGACCCCGGCGGTGAACAGCTTGGCCGAGGGCACGTCCTTGCGCGCCGGGCCGTCATAGATCTTGTCGATATCCTCGGATTTCCAGAAATCGGCCTCGAACGCCTTCGACTGCTTGAGCAGGCTGCCGAGGGTCAGCCCCTGGCTGAGGATGATCGCCCAGGTCCAGACGCTCGCCAGCAGCAGGCCGATCATCACCGTCTTCACGACGATGTCCGCCTGGAGGAACAGCGCGATCGGCGACAGCGCCGAAGCGGTGGGGGTCAGCGAGAGCGCATCCATCAGTTCAGTCGTTCCCTTTGATCGTCTCGAAAATTTCGATCCAGGCGCGCGGTTGTCGCCTGGGCCGGCCGTCGGGGCCAACGAACGCCACCTGAACGGCGGCTTCGGCCACCAATTCGGCACCGCGCATGACTCTCTGATGAATGGCCAGGGTCGCCGCCCCGATTTTCGGCACGCGGCTGACAACGACGAGGTCGTCGTCGAGTTTCGCGGGCAGCCGGTATTTTATGTGGAGGTCGTGGACGACATAGACGCCCTCGCCCCCCTCGATCGCGCCGCGCTGATCGATCCCGGCGACCCGCAGCATGTCGCTGCGCGCGCGCTCCATATAGCGCAGATAATTGGCGTGATAGACCACCCCGCCCGCGTCGGTGTCCTCGAAATAGACCCGGCATGCGAACAGGTGTTCGCCATCCGCAAAGCGGCCCGAATAGGGTTTTTCGTTGGGCATCGGTAACGGCTTGTACGGGCAAAGGCGGATTTTATGAATCCCCTTTCGTGAAGATTACCGGCCGAATCGCCTCAAACCCCGTCGAAAAGTCCGTCCTGGCCGGCTTCGGGCGGCGGATTGAGGCCGAGATGCTTCCAGCCGCGGCTGTTGAGGCAGCGGCCGCGCGCGGTGCGGGCGACGAGGCCGAGCTGGATCAGATAGGGCTCGATCACCTCCTCGATCGTGTCGCGCGGCTCGGACAGGCCGGCGGCGAGGGTCTCGACCCCGACCGGGCCGCCGCGATAGATGTCGGCGATCATGTGGAGATAGCGCCGGTCCATCGTGTCGAGCCCGAGCGCATCGACCTCGAGCCGGTTGAGCGCGGCGTCGGCGACCTTGGCGTCGACGATCTCGGCGCCCGCGACATTGGCGAAGTCGCGCACCCGGCGCAGCAGCCGGCCGGCGATGCGCGGGGTGCCGCGGGCACGTCTGGCGATTTCGATCGCACCGTCGCTCGATATGCCGAGGTCGAGCAGGCGGGCGGCGCGGCGCACCACCTTTTCGAGCTCTTCGACCGAATAGAATTGCAGCCGCACCGGGATGCCGAACCGGTCGCGCAACGGGGTGGTGATCAGCCCCTGGCGGGTGGTCGCCCCGACCAGGGTGAAGCGCGGCAGATCGATCCGCACCGAGCGCGCCGACGGCCCCTCGCCGATCATCAGATCGAGCGCGCGATCCTCCATCGCCGGGTAGAGCACCTCCTCGACCGCGGGCTGGAGCCGGTGGATCTCGTCGATGAACAGGACGTCGCCATCCTCGAGATTGGTGAGCAGGGCGGCGAGATCGCCCGACTTGGCGATCACCGGACCCGAGGTCGCACGGAACCCCGCCCCCATTTCCTTGGCGATGATCTGCGCCAGCGTGGTCTTGCCGAGCCCGGGCGGGCCGAAGAACAGGACATGGTCGAGCGGCTCGTCGCGCTGGCGCGCGGCCTCGATGAACACCCGCAGATTGCCGCGGGCGGCCTCCTGCCCGACGAACTCGTCGAGCGACTTGGGCCGCAGCGCCGCATCGGCGTCTTCGGTACGCCTGGAGGCGGTCAGGATGCGGTCGCTGTCGGTCATCGGCGGATCATAGCGGGAACATGGTCAGCGCGGTATCCCCGCTTCACGCCTTCGACGCCTTGCGCAAGGCGAGGCGGACGAGCGCGTCGAGGGTGGCGCCCTCGCCGAGTTCCTCGACCGCGGCGGCGACCGCGGCGCTGGCTTCGGCGGGGCGGAAGCCGAGATTGGCGAGCGCCGAAAGCGCGTCGGCGCTCGCGCCGCCCTTGGTCGCGACCGCCGGCGACAGGCCCGGGCCGAGCGGGACCCCGCCCATCTTGTCCTTGAGCTCGTTGACGATCCGCATCGCCAGTTTCGGGCCGACGCCGTTGGCGCGCGCGATCATCGCCTTGTCGCCGGCGGCGATCGCGCGGGCGAGATCGCCGGCATCGAGCACCGACAGGATCGCCAGCGCGACCCGGCCGCCGACCCCCTGGACGCTGGTGAGCAGCCGGAAGGCGTCGCGTTCGCCCGCCGAGCCGAAGCCGAACAGGGTGATCGCATCCTCGCGGACCTGCATCTCGGTGAACAGCAGCACGTCGCCGCCGACCTCGCCGACCGCGGTCAAAGTGCGCGCCGAGCACCAGACGAGATAGCCAACCCCTTGGACGTCGAGGACGAGTTGGTCGGCGGTGCTCTCGGCGAGCACGCCCCTCAGCCGCGCGATCATGCCCCGACCCCGGTGCGGCGCGCCATCGCCCGGGCGCTGGCGAGATGATGGGCATGGGTGATCGCGACCGCGAGCGCGTCGGCGGCGTCGGGGCCGGCGAGTTTCACCCCCGGCAGCAGATGCTGGACCATCGCCTGGATCTGGCGCTTCTCGGCGCCGCCGGTGCCGACCACCGCCTTCTTGACCACCGACGGATGATATTCGCCGACCGCGAGCCCGGCGCTGGAGGCGGCATAGAGCACCACCCCGCGCGCCTGGCCGAGCTTCAGCGTCGATTTGGGATTCGAATTGCCCAGCACTTCCTCCACCGCGGCGCCCTCCGGCCGATGGGTCCGGATCATCTCGGCGAGCGCATCGTGCAACAAGGTCAGCCGCCGCGCCAACTCCATCGTCGGATCGGTGCGGATCTGGCCGTTGGCGACATGGCTGAGCCGGTTGCCGTCGGCCGAGATCAGCCCCCAGCCGGTGGTGCCGAGCCCGGGATCGAGACCGAGGAGGATCATGGGTGGGGGGTTCTGCGACAACTGAAGATCATGCTTCCCCCATTTTCGTCCTCCCCGCGTAGACGCACAGGCGTCGAGATCGCGGGCCGGCCTTAAAAATCGTCATTCCGGCGGAGGCCGGAATCTCATGCGGATAAGGCGCGCCCTTACCTCCTGAGATCCCGGCCTCCGCCGGGATGACGGGCAGCTTAATGCCTATGCGTCTTCGCGGGAACGATGGGCCGCGACATTACGGCCCTAGCCCAGGCGCTCCATCACGTCTTCGGGGACGTCATAGTTGCCCCACACCGTCTGGACGTCGTCGTCGTCGTCGAGGGCGTCGATCAGCTTGAGCAGCTTGCCGGCATCGTCCTCGCCGACGGTGACCATCGTCTGGGGGCGCCAGGCGAGTTTGGCGCCTTCGGGTTCGCCGAGCACCGGCTCGAGCGCCTTGGCGACTTCGTGGAGGGCGTCGATCGCGGTCCAGATCTCGTGGCCGTCGTCGGACGAGGACACGTCCTCGGCGCCAGCCTCGAGCGCGGCCTCGAAGACCTTTTCGGCGTCGCCGGCCTTGGCCGCATAGCTGATCAGGCCGAGCCGGTCGAAGGCGTGGCTGACCGAGCCGCCGGCGCCGAGATTGCCGCCATTCTTCGACACCGCGGTGCGGACGTTGGTCGCGGTGCGGTTACGGTTGTCGGTGAGGGTCTCGATGATCAGCGAGACGCCACCTGGGCCGAAGCCCTCATAGCGGACCTCTTCATAATTGGCGTCGTCGCTGCCGCCCGCCTTGTTGATCGAGCGCTCGATATTGTCCTTGGGCAGGCCTTCCTTGCGGGCGGTGATCACCGCCGCGCGCAGACGCGCGTTCATCGCCGGGTCGGGCAGGCCCATCCGCGCCGCGACGGTGATTTCGCGGCTGAGCTTCGAGAAGAGCGACGAGCGCTTCTTATCCTGCGCACCCTTGCGGTGCATGATGTTCTTGAACTTGCTATGTCCGGCCATGGCCGCCGCCCATCCTGATCTTGATGTCGTTGAGTGGCGGGCTCTCTAGCCCCCGGCGATGGCACCGCGCAAGCTTAGTCCACAAACAGCAGTGCCGGGGTTTCGAGCAATCGCTTCAATGCCTGGACATAGCTCGCCGCGTCCCAGCCGTCGACGACGCGGTGATCGCACGAGATCGACAGGTTCATCAGCTTGGCGGCAACGACCTGGCCGTCGCGGAACACCGGCCGCTCGACGACCTTGTTCGGGCCGATGATCGCGACCTCGGGCCGGTTGATCACAGGGGTGGTCGCGATCCCGCCGAGCGGCCCGAGCGAGGTGATCGTCAGGGTCGAGCCCGACAGTTCGGCCGAGCTCGCCTTGCCGGTGCGCGCGGCGTCGGCGAGGCGGACGATCTCGGTCGCGAGCTGCCAGACGTTGCGGTCCTGCGCGTCGCGGATCACCGGCACCATCAGCCCCGCATCGGTCTGGGTCGCCATGCCGAGATGGACCGCGCCATAGCGCGTCACCACGCCGGCCTCGTCGTCGTAGCGCGCGTTGATCATCGGGAAATCGGGGATCGCCTTGCAGATCGCGGTGATCATCAAGGGCAACAGGGTCAGCTTGGGCTTGGCCCCGCGGGTCGCGTTGAGATCGGCGCGGAGTTCCTCGAGCTTGGTCACGTCGATCTCGTCGACATAGGTGAAGTGGGGGATATGCCGCTTCGACGCCGCCATATTCTCGGCGATGCGGCGGCGCATGCCGATGACCCTGATCGGCTCGTCGGCGCGCGCGGTCCCCGCCGGGCGATAGCCGCCGCCGGCATTGTAGAGCAGGAAGGCGTCGAGATCGGCGTGGCGGACATGGTCGCCCGCGGCCTTCACCTGGGCGAGGTCGATGCCGAGGTCCTTGGCACGGGCGCGGACCGCGGGGGAGGCGAGGATTTTTTTGGTTTTTTCCGCGGGCGCGACAGGAAGTTCGGGTGCAGTTTGCGGCTCACTGCCCCTCTCCCAACCCTCTCCCACAGGGGGAGAGGGCTTTTCGGGTTCGACCTGAGGATCGGGCTTCACGACCTGCGCCGCTTCGTTGGGGGCGACTTCGACCGTCGGTTCGTCTTCCACCTCGTCGTCGGTCTCGAAGCTCGCCAGCATCGAGCCGGTCGCGACCATGTCGCCGATCGCGCCGGCGAGGCTGATCACCTTGCCCGAGACCGGGGCGGTCATCTCGATCGTCGCCTTGTCGGTCATCATGTCGGCGAGCGGGGCGTCTTCCTCGACGAGGTCGCCGACCTTGACGTGCCAGGCGACGATCTCCGCCTCCGCAATGCCTTCGCCGATGTCGGGGAGCCTGAAGCTGTAAGTGCCCATATCGATCAATCCTGCATGACGCGCTTGAGGGCCTCGGTGAGGCGGACGGGGCCGGGGAAATAAGCCCATTCGAGGCTGTGCGGATAGGGCGTGTCCCAGCCGGTGACGCGCTCGACCGGGGCCTCGAGATGGTGGAAGCAATGTTCCTGGACCAGCGCCGAAAGCTCGGCGCCGAAACCGCCGGTCTTGGTCGCCTCATGGAGGACGAGGCAGCGGCCGGTCTTCTTCACCGAAGCGGCGATCGTCTCGATGTCGAGCGGCACCAGGCTGCGCAGGTCGATGATCTCGGCATCGGCGCCGGTATCGGCGACGACGCCCTGGGCGACATGGACCATCGTGCCGTAGGCGAGCACGGTCACGTCATTGCCCTCGCGCACCACCCGCGCCTTGCCGAGGTCGATCCGGTAATAGCCCTCGGGCACGGCGCTTTCGGCGAACTTCGCCCAAGGCTGGACCGGACGGTCATAATGGCCGTCGAACGGGCCGTTATAGATGCGCTTGGGTTCGAAGAAGATCACCGGATCATTGTCCTCGATCGCGGCGATCAGCAGCCCCTTGGCGTCATAGGGATTGGACGGAATCACCGTCTTCAATCCCGACACATGCGCGAACAGCGCCTCGGGCGACTGGCTGTGGGTCTGGCCGCCGAAGATGCCGCCGCCGAACGGGGTGCGCACGGTGATCGGCGCGGTATATTCGCCGGCCGAGCGGTAGCGCAGCCGCGCCGCCTCGGAGACGAGCTGGTCGAGACCGGGATAGATATAGTCGGCGAACTGGATCTCGGGGACCGGCCGCAGGCCATAGCTCGCCATGCCGACCGCGACGCCGATGATTCCGCATTCGCTGATCGGGGTGTCGAACACCCGGGTCTTGCCGAACTTCGCCTGCAGCCCCTCGGTCGCCTTGAAGACCCCGCCGAAATAGCCGACATCCTCGCCGAGCACGACGATCGTATCGTCGCGCCCCATCGCGACCTCGATCGCGCTGTTGATCGCCTGGATCATGTTCATGGTGCGGGTCGCGACCACGCCGTCCTCGCTCATATGCCCGCCGCCTTGCGCTCGTCGCGCATCTGCTGCGCCTGTTCCTTCAGATGCCAGGGCATCTCCTCGAACACGTCCTCGAACATCGAATCGAACGGCTGCTTGAGGCCGTCGGCGAGGATGCCGTTCTTCTCGGCGGCCTTCTGAGCGACCTTGACCTCCTCGGCGACCTCGCGGTCCATCGCGGCATGGCGATCCTCGTCCCAGATGCCGAGCGCGATGACATGCGCCTTCAACCGGGCGATCGGATCGCCGAGCGGCCATTTGCTGCTCTCGTCGGCCGAACGATATTTGGACGGATCGTCCGAGGTCGAGTGGCCCTCGGCGCGGTAGGTGAAATGCTCGATCAGGGTCGGACCATGATTGCCGCGCGCGCGGTCGGCGGCCCATTGCGTGGCCGCATAGACCGCGAGGGCATCATTGCCGTCGACCCGAAGCCCGGCGATGCCATAGCCGACCGCGCGGGCGGCGAAGGTCGTCTCGTCGGCGCCGGCGAAGCCCGAATAGGACGAGATCGCCCATTGGTTGTTGATCACGTTCATGATCACCGGGGCGCGATAGACCGCGGCGAAGGTCATCGCCGAGTGGAAGTCGCCCTCGGCGGTCGAGCCCTCGCCGCACCAGGCGGCGGCGATGCGGGTGTCGCCGCGCGACGCACTGGCCATCGCCCAGCCGACCGCCTGCGGATATTGGGTGGTGAGATTGCCCGAGATCGAGAAGAAATTGGCCTCGCGCACCGAATACATGATCGGCAGCTGGCGGCCTTTCAGCCGGTCGCCGCGATTCGAATAGATCTGGTTGATCATGTCGACGATCGGCCAGTCGCGCGCGATCAGCAGCCCCTGCTGACGGTAGCTGGGGAACAGCATGTCGTCATAATCGAGCGCGTGCGCGGCGGCGACTGAGGTCGCCTCCTCGCCGGTGCACTTCATGTAGAAGCTGGTCTTGCCCTGGCGCTGGGCGCGGTAGAGCCGCTCGTCGAAGGCGCGGACCAGCGCCATGTGGCGCAGCATCCGCAGCAGCGTTTCGGGTGCGAGCCGCGGATCCCAGGGGCCCTGCGCGCAGCCGTCGTCGTCGAGCACGCGCACCATCGCATAGGCATGGTCGCGCATCTCGGCGGCCTTGGCGTCGGTCGCGGGCCGCGCCACCGCGCCCGCCACCGGCATGTCGAAATCCTGATAGTCGGCCTCGTCGCCCGGCCGGAAGCGCGGCTCCGGAATATGCAGCGACAGCGGCGGCAGATTGCGGGGCGCCGAATCGGAGATTGGGCGATCAGGACCGGACATGCGGGTCATCCTCAAAGAGCGGACACCGCCGGCTTCTTGTCGAACCGGTCAGCGAGTCAGGAAAGAATAGCGGCGTGTTATAAAGTTGCTAGAGCCACGAGGGCGGACGCGCAAATTCGTCCGATCCTTGCCAACGCCGGACCGGCATGGAAATTTCCATGCGCGGTACGATGCCGCGCCGACATTATTTAGATCAGTGGCCGAGCGGGAGTCGGCAAATCGCTTCGAGGCCGCCACCGTCGCGATTGGCGAGAATCAGCGATCCGCCATGCTCCTGGGCGATGGCACGGGCGATGCTGAGCCCCAGCCCGATTCCGCCGGTGGTGCGGTTGCGCGACGGATCGCCGCGCTCGAACGGCTTGAACATCGTCTCGAGCTGTGCCGGGGGCAGCCCCGGTCCGCGGTCGACGACCCGGACCTCGGCCTCGCCATCGACCAGCGCGAGCGACAATTCGACGCCGCCACCATAGACGATGCCATTGTCGATCAGGTTCTGGAACAGCCGCCGCAGCGCCATCGGATCGCCGGGGACGGTCAGCGAGGTCAGCGTAGAGACCCCGACCGGCCGGCCGATCTCGGCCTCGTCATGGGCCAGGCCCAGCAGCATCGCGTCGAGCTTGACCGGCTCGACCTGGACGATTCGCGCGGTGTCGCGCACGAACGAGATGGTCGCGGCGATCATCGCGCGCATCTGTTCGATATCGCCCTGGACCTTCTCGCGCATCTCGTCGGGCGCGCCTTCGATGCGGAAGGCGATCCGCGCGAGCGGGGTGCGCAGGTCGTGGGCGATCGCGCCGATCATGTTGGTGCGCTCGGCGAGATAGGTCGCCAGCCGCTCCTGCATCCGGTTGAGCGCATGCGCGGTGACCCGCAGCTCGGCCGGGCCTTCCTCGGCGATCAGCGGCGCCTGCGGATTGGCGCCCATCCGGTCGGCGGCATCGGCAATCCGGCGGATCGGCCGGGTCAATGCGCGCGCGAACAGCCAGGCGATCGGGATCATCGCCAGCGCGCTGAACCCGAACAGGATGATGATCCGCATCTGCCAGGGCGCGATCAGATCGCGCGGCGGGGTGCGGACGATCCGCCAGCCCTTGTCGGTCTGCAGCCCGGCGACGACGGTGTTGAAGAAGATCGGCTCGCCGCGCCGCACGAACACGCCGCGCCGGTCGTCGACCCGCTGGAACGGCATGTTGCTGCGCTGGTCGGGTTCGAAGAACAGCCTCACCTGTTCGATCGGAACGCCGATCTGTTCGGCGAGCCGCGCGGTGAAGGCGGGCGACGCGATCATCTCGCCGACCGCGACCGGCGGCGATGCCGCATCGACCGCGGTCAGGCCACGTTCGCGCGCGCGATCGTCGTCGGGCTTGTCGGCGGGACGGCGCCGCTCCGGCCGGCCATGGCCGCCATCGGCATCGCGGCCGCCGCGACGACGGTCGTCCGCTTCGGGCCCGAGCGGACGGCGATCGACCGGCACCAGCCGCCAATCCTGGTTGCGCGGCAGCCGGCGCCCCGACAGCGTCTCGGCGATGTCGGACAGCCGGTTGAAATCGGGGCGCGGCGGCGGCGACGACAGGAACAGGACGATCGAGACCGCGAGGACGAGCGCCACCCCGCCGAGCAGCAGCAGCAGCGTCTGCCAGAAGATCGGCAAACCGCCGAACAGACGGAAAGCCCGCGGGGTCGCGATCATTCGCCCTCGACCTTGAGCGTGAACATATAGCCTTCGTTGCGGACGGTCCGGATCGGATCGTCGGGGCCCAGCTTCTTGCGCAGCCGGCTGATCGTCACGTCGATCGCGCGGTCGAACACTTCGCTTTCGAGCCCCTTGCCCGCCTCGATCAGCTGGTCGCGGCTGAGCACGCGCTGCGGCCGATCGAGAAAGGCGGCGAGCACACGGAATTCGGCGTCGGTGAGCGGCGCGGGCGCGGCATCGATCCGGCGCACCTCGCGCTGGACGATGTCGAGCGTCCACGGACCGAATCGGCGCATCTTGCCGCCGGCCCCGGCGCCCGCCACCGCCTCCTCGCTGCGCCGGCGCAGCACCGCGCGGATCCGCGCGAGCAGTTCGCGCGGGTTGCACGGCTTGGGCAGATAATCGTCGGCGCCGACCTCGAGCCCGATGATCCGATCGGTGTCCTCGCCCATCGCCGACAGCATGATGATCGCAGGGCCGCCGGGCTTGCGCAGCCGCCGCAGGATCGACAGCCCATCCTCGCCCGGCATCATCAGGTCGAGCACGATCAGGTCGGGCTTTTCGGCGGCGATGCGCGCGTCCATCTCCTCGGCATTGGCCGCGCTCTGCACCGCCAGCCCGTTCGCGCGCAGGAAGTCGCTGATCAGGGTGCGCAGATCGGCGTCGTCATCGACGACCAGGATCGCGGCGCTGGCGGGGCTCATCGGCGGGGCTTGCCTTTCACTTCGGCGTTCTGGGCGGCGAGACAGGCGGCGTTGGCGCTCTGCTGTGCGGGAGTCCTGGGGAGATCGGCGAGGGTCAGCGCCTTCCTCTGTGCCGGATCGAGCTGGCGAAAACGGTCGGCGGCGGCGCGACGGAACTCGTCGCGATCGACCGCGCGGTTGATGTCGGCATCGGCCGACGCGACCGGATTGGGAATGTTGAGAAAGGCGAAGCGCCCTGCCCCCATCGCCCCGTCATAACCGCTCTCGCCCGATTTGAGCTTGGGTGGCCGCGCCTGCGCCTGCCGTTCGCGCTTCTGTTCCTTGCGGTCCTCGCGGCTGCCGTCGCGCGGGGTGCGCGCCTGATAGGTGCGCAGTTCGGGGACGCTGTCCTCATAGGCGGCGACCTCCTCGGGCAGGAGCTGGCCGTCATGATCCTTGTCGAGCAGCGCGAAGAAACGGTCGGCGTCGAGCATCAGTTCGGCGATGTCGATCCGGCCGTCATGGTTGCGGTCGGCTTGGTCGAACCAGTCCCTGACCGGATCGTCCTGTGCGGCGTCGGCCGAAATCGGGGCCGGCGCCGGACCGCCCGGGGCCGGCGCGGCGGGCGCGTGCTTCGGGCGAAAGGGCTCGCCCATCGGCGACAGGAACAGGGTCGGCCGGATCGGGCCGGTGCAGATCTCGGTCGCCGGATCGGGCTTCTTCGCCGCCAGCGATGTCGCCACCGGCAACAGGAGCAGCGGCAGCAGGATGGTTCGCATCGTCATTCGTGCCGCAATGCCTCGATCGGGTTGAGCGAGGCCGCACGCCGCGCCGGGAAATAGCCGAACACCACGCCGATCACCGCCGAGAAGAAGAAAGCGAGCATGTTGATCTTCGGGTCGAAGATGAACGGCACCTGGAGCACCGGCGCGAGCAGGATCGTCGAGATCAAGGCGAGGAACAGGCCGAGCAGCCCGCCCAGGCAGGCCAGCGTCACCGCCTCGACCAGGAACTGCATCAGCACCTCGCGTGCGACCGCACCGATCGCGAGGCGGATGCCGATCTCGCGGGTGCGCTCGGTGACCGAGACCAGCATGATGTTCATGATGCCGATGCCGCCGACCAGCAGGCTGACCGCGGCGACCGCGCCGAGCAGGGCAGTGAGGATCTGGGTGGTGCCCGACAGCGTGTCGGAGATCTGCTTGGTGTCGAAGATGTTGAAATCATCCTCGGCCTCGGCCGAGAGATGGCGGCGCTCGCGCAACAGATCCTTGAGCGACGCCTGAATCTTGGCGCTGTCATAGGCGTCGTCGATCGAGACGATGATGCCGCGCACGTCGCGGGTACCGGTCATCCGCCGCTGTACCGCCTTGTAAGGCATGATCACGACATCGTCCTGGTCGTTACCGAAGCCGCCCTGCCCCTTGGCGACCAGCGCGCCGATCACCTCGCACGAGATATTCTTGATGCGGAAACGCTGGCCGACCGGATCCTGACCGCGGAACAGCCGCTGGCGGACGGTGTTGCCGACGATGCACACCGCCTTGCCGGCCTGCTCCTCCGCTCCGGAGAAGATCCGGCCGCTGGCGAGGGTCCAGGGCTGGGCGGTGAAATAGTCGCGGTTGGTGCCGTTGATCGTGGTCGACCAGTTGGCGGCGTTGAAGACCGCGGCGCCGGTCGACTGCACCTGCGGCGCGACCGCCTCGACCCCGACGATCTGGGTGCGGATCGCGTCGAGATCCTCGATCTTGAAATCGGGCGGCTGCGGCCCGCCGCCGCCGCGGCCGAAGCCCTGGCCCGGGCGGATCTGGAGCACGTTCGAGCCGAGGCTGGAAATCTGTTCCTTGACCGCGGCGGTCGCGCCATTGCCGAGGGTGACCATCGTCACCACCGCCCAGACGCCGATGACGATGCCGAGCACGGTGAGGAAGGACCGCATCAGGTGGCGGCGGATCTCGCGGATCGCCAGCAGGAAGGTGGTGCCGAGCATCAGGCCCCGACCCCCTGCTCTGCCATCGACCGTTGCTTCACTTCGCTGCGTTCGACCAGCCCGTCCTTGAAGTGGATGATGGTGTGCGCGAACGCCGCCATCTCGGCCTCATGGGTGACCATCAGCACGGTGATGCCGTTGGTCTGGTTGAGATCGGTGAGAAGCTGCATGATCTCGACCGAGCGTTCCGAATCGAGATTGCCGGTCGGCTCGTCGGCGAGCAGCACGTCGGGGCTGGTGACGATCGCGCGCGCGATCGCGACCCGCTGCTGCTGGCCGCCCGACAGCTCGGCGGGGGTATGGTCCCACCAGTCGGCGAGGCCGACCTTGTCGAGCGCCGCCATGCCGAGTTCGTGGCGGACCTTCTTGTCCTCGCCGCGATAGACCAGAGGCAGTTCGACATTTTCGAGCGCGGTGGTGCGCGCGAGCAGATTGAAGCCCTGGAAGACGAAGCCGAGATAGCGGCGCCGCAGCAGCGCGCGCTGATCGCGTTCGAGCGCCTCGACATGATGGCCGCGGAAGATGAACTGGCCGGTCGACGGCACGTCGAGGCAGCCGAGGATGTTCATCGTCGTCGACTTGCCCGATCCCGACGGCCCCATCACCGCGACGAAATCGCCGCGGGCGATGTCGATGTCGACGCCCTTGAGCGCCTGGAAGGCGGTCGGTCCCTCGCCGAAGGTCTTGGTGACCCCGCGCAGCGAGATCAGGGTCTCACCCGGTCTGGGATTGAAAGGCGGCTTGCCGGCCATGGCGGTTATTGGCCGCCCTGGCGCTGGCGTCCGGCCGAACCCTGGCCACCGCCTTGGGCACCGCCGCCACCCTGACCGGAACCGCTGCTCTGGCGATCCTGACCGGCGGCATATTGGCCGATCACGACCTCGTCGCCGGCCTTGAGATCGCCCTTGATCACCTCGGCCTGCGAACCGTTGCTTTCGCCGACGGTGACGTTGACCGGGGTCGGCTTCCCGTCGTCGCCGACGATATAGACGGTCTGCTGGCTGTTGCGGCCGATCGTCGCCTCGCGGGTCGCGCCGCCGCCGCGCCGCATCGGGCGCGGCGCAAGCACGCTGGTGATGCCGCCGCCCTTGGCGCCGGCCCCGCTCTGCGGCGTGAAGCGCAGCGCAGCGACGGGGACGAGCAGCACATTCTTGCGTTCGGTGGTGACGATGTCGGCGGTCGCGGTCATCCCCGGCCGCAGCAGCTTGTCGCCATTGGCGACGGTCAGCCGGGCGGTATAGGCAACGACGCCACTGGTGGTCGTGGTGGTGGTCGTGGTCGATGAGGTCGTGGCGTTGGCGCCGATATCGACCCGCTCGATCGTCGCGGGGAAGGTCCGGCCGGGAAAGGCATCGACCTGGAAGGTCGCGCGCTGGCCCTTGCGGACCTGGCCGACATCCGCCTCGTCGACCTTCACTTCGAGCCGCATCGCGCGCAGATCCTCGGCGATGGTGAACAGCACCGGAGCGTTGAACGAGGCGGCGACGGTCTGGCCGGGCTCGATCGAGCGCGACAGGACCTGGCCGTTGACCGGCGACTTGATGAACGCCTTCGACAGCGCGGTCTGCGCCGAGGACAGGGTCGCCTTGGCCTGTTCGACCGCGGCCTTGGCGGTCGCCACGCCGGCGATCGCGCGGGCGTTGTCGGCCCGCGCGACGTCCATTTCGGTGGCGGCGGGAACCTTGCCCCCGGACGCCTTGAACACCGACTGGAAGCGTCTGAGCGTCGCCGCCGACTGGGCCGCGGTCGCATCGGCGGTCATCACCTGCGCGTCGGCCGAGGCGACGCTGGCCTGCGCCTGGTTGACCGCATCCTGAAGCCGCGAGGTGTCGAGCTTGGCGAGCAGCTGGCCGGTCCTCACCTGGTCGTTATTGTCGACATAGACGTCGGTGATGATCCCCGACTGTTCCGAACCGACCTCGACCTGGTTGGTCGGCGCGAGATTGCCGGTCGCCGAGACGACCACGGTGAGGTCGCCGCGATCGACCGGGCGGGTCGCATAGGCAGCCTTGTCGCCGCCGCCGACCGCGAGCCGCCAGACGATCAGGATCGCGACGAGGATCGCCGCGCCGATCGCGATGCGCCGCACCAGCACCGCACGTTTCGACTGGGGCTGGACGCCCAGGAAATCGTCGAGGTCGCTGTCGGGCGGCACGTCGTTGGTCGGTTGGTCCATCATCGCCTCGTCTTGGAAGAAGACCCGCCCTCATAGGGGCCGGGGGCCGGCACCGGCGCGGCTTCCCAGCCGCCGCCCAGGGCCTTGTAGAGCTGAATCGTCGCGGTCGCGCGGGCCGCGCGCGCCGAGGCGGCGCTGTCCTGGGTCGACAACAGGCTGCGTTCGGTGTCGAGCAGCGACTGGAAGTCGATCAGCCCGGCGCGATACTGGTCGCGCGCGAAGATCACCGCATTGTTCGCGGCCTCGGCGCTGATCTGGATCTCGCGTTCGCGCCGTTCGGCGGTGTCGCGGCCCTTGAGCGCATTCTCGACCTCCTCGAGCGCGACCAGCACGGTCGAGCGATAGCTGGCGAGCGCGGCGTCGGTGCTCGCGCGCTGCCCGGCGATCGCCGCGCGGATCTGGCCGCCCTGGAAGATCGGCGCGCTGATCGCGCCGACGAGATTGCCGATGCCGTCGCTGACGACATTGCCGATCGAGGTCGCCGAGCCGCTGAACGAGCCCGACAGCCTGAGCGCGGGATAGAGCTGCGCGGTCTGGACGCCGATCCGTGCGACCTCGGCGGCGAGCGCGCGCTCGGACGACTGGACGTCGGGGCGCCGCTGGATCACCTCGGCGGGGATCGGCGCGCCGACGCCCGGGGCGAGCGGGATCGACGCGGGCGGATCGATCAAGGCAGTCACCGACCCCGGGGTCTCGCCGAGCAGCACCGCGATCCGGTTGACCGCGGTGTTGTAGTCATTCTCGATCGTCGGGATCGTCGCCGCGGTCTGGGCGCGCAGCTGGCGCGCCTGTTCATAGTCGAGGCTCGACACCAGCCCGGCGTCGCGACGCCAGCCGACCAGTTCGAACGTGTCGTTCTGCGAATTGAGATTGTCGCGCGCGATCCGCAGCCGGATCTGGGCGAGCCGCGCGTTCATGTAATTGAGCCCGACCTCGGATGCGACGCTGGCCTGGGTGAAGCGCAGCGTCGCCGCGGTCGATTCGGCCGAAGCACGCGCCGCCTGCACCGACCGGCGGATACCGCCGAAGATATCGGCCTCCCAGGCGACGTCGGCGCTGCCGCGATAGATGGTGGTGTCGCCGCCCCGCGAAATATTCTGGCCGGTGGTCGGATCGATATAGGAACCGCCCTGATTGCCGACCGAACGATTGGCCGATCCGCTGACCGAGACCGTCGGCAGCAACTGCCCCTCGGTGCCGCGCAGCGTGGCGCGTGCCTGGCGCAACCGCGCGGCGGCGGCATCGATGTCGAGATTGTTGGCGAAGGCCCGGTCGATCAGCCCGGTCAGCACCGGGTCCTCGAAATTGCGCCACCAGCTCGCGAGATCGACCGGCTCCTGCACCGCCGCGGGATTGGCGGCGACGAAGCCGTCGGGAACCTTGAGCGACGCGGTCGACGGCGCCTTGTAATTCGGCCCGACCGCACAGCCGGCGAGCATGATCGCGCCGAGCGGCGCGAGCAGCATCGCCCGGCGGGCGGCAGAGACTGTTGGGCTTGGCTTCATGTGGTCCGCTCTACCCGGCTTTCTTGTCCGCGGATTTCATGGCTGAAATCTTGCTTGCGCACTGCACATAATCCGGGGATCGACGGACGGGCAAGCGAAGGGGGCGAGATGATCCGGACCACAGGGCGTTTTATCGCGGTTTTTTGGGGATTTGCGCTGATCGCCTCGGTGGTGGCCACAGCGACCGCCGCCCCGGCCGATGCCGCGCGGCGCAAGGTGATCATCGACCAGGACGCGTTCGAGGGACCCGGGCTGCAGCCGCTGCTGATGATCCTTCAGGATCCGCAGGTCGAGGTGCTGGGCATCACCATCGAAAGCGGCGACGGCTGGCAGGCCGAGGAGGTCGCCGCGACGTTGCGCATGCTCGAACTGGTCAAGCGCACCGATATCCCGGTGGTCGCCGGCGCCATCTATCCGCTGGTCAATTCGATGGCGACCCAGAAGCTGCGCGAGAAGCTCTACGGCCCGGTACCCTATAAGGGCGCGTGGATGGAGGAATGGCCGAAATACAACAATATGGCGCGCCGTGCCTGGCATCCGGCCGATGTCGTGCCGCCGATGGCCGAGGGCATGCCGACGACCCGGCCGATCGGCGAGACCGCCGCCAATTTCATGATCCGGATGACTCGCCAATATCCCGGCGAGGTATCGATCGTCGCGATGGGGCCGCTCACCAACATCGCGCTCGCGCAGCGGCTCGACGACGGCTTCGCGGCACGGACCAAGGAGCTGGTGACGATGGGCGGCGGCAATCTGCTCGGGGTCGATCTCGACAAGCCGATCGACGAGTTCGCGATGCAGGTCGTCCACAATCCGCGCCATAGCTTCAATTTCTACTGGGATCCCGAGGCGGCGCACATCGTCTTCACCTCGGCCTTCCCGAAGATCAGCGTGGTCACCGACGACGCGACCGCGCCGACCCGCGGGACGCCCGAACTGATCGCCAAGGCGACCGCATCGGGCAAGCCGGTCGCCGCCTATGTCAAACGGATCGCCCAGCCCGGCTTTCCGCTGTGGGACGAAACCCAGGCCGCGGTCTGGCTGCGCCCCGGCATCGTCACCCGATCGAACCGGCTCGCGGTCGACGTCTCGACGGTGCCCGGGCCCGGCTATGGCGGCTTCCTGACCTGGCCCGAGGGTAAGGGACCGGGCCTGGGCGAACGCGACGTGACGATCGTCTATGCGATCGACATTCCGCAATTGAACGCGCTGTTCGTCGACCTGATCGGGCGGTAATTTTATCGGCCGGCCGCCAGCGCCGGTTAAGCTTGGCCGGCGCAGGGCCACCCGGTCGAAACAGCTTCGGGGAACAGGGACATGGAAGTCGAAGTCAGCGCCGAGGCCAAGGACAAAAGGCTCAACCGGCTGGTTGCGATCACCGTCGTGGTGCTGTCGGTCGCGACCGGGCTGTGCAACATCAAGGACGGCAATATCGTCCAGGCCATGCAGCAGGCGCAGTCGAGCTCGGTCGACAGCTGGGGCGAATATCAGGCGACCAAGACCAAGCGGCATATCGCCGAGACCGCGCGTATGGAGATCGCGGCGATCGCCGCGGGCGGGCCGCACAATGACGTTGCCGCGACCGCGCTGGCGTCGCTCGATGCCGAGATCGGCAAATATGCCGCCGAAGCGCCCAAGCTCGCCGCGCAGGCCAAGGCGCAAGCTGCGCAATATGACGCGCTCAACGTCCATGACGACCAGTTCGACGCCAGCGACGCGCTGATCGCGACCGCGATCGCGATGGCGGCGGTGTCGGCGCTGGTCGAGAGTTTCGGGGTGCTCGCGGGCGCCTGGGCGTTCGGCGCCGCCGGGCTGTTCATGGGAATTTGCGGCTTCGCCGGGCTCGCCTTCCATCCCGACATATTGAGCAATTTCCTTGGCTGACACAGCGACCGGCGGGATCGCTCGCGCCGCAACACTGCTGGCCGTGGCGATGACGATCCTCGCCGGATGCGACCGGACCACCCCGCCCTCGCGCATCTATTATCACGGACCGCGATCGTCGCATTTCGACGGCGCGCATTTCTTCAATCCCGAGGGCGAATCGGGATCGGGCGGTGCCCGCACCAAGGGTGCGGCCGACTTCGTCCAGATCGGCATGGGCCATGAGGGCCATCATGACTGGCCGAAGAGCGTGCCGGTGACCCCGACCGTCCCGCCGCGTCGGGTCGACGGCGACGCGATGCGGGTGACCTGGATCGGCCATGCATCGACGCTGGTGCAGACCCAGGGGCTCAACATCCTGATCGATCCGGTCTGGGCATGGCGCGATTCGCCGGTCCAGTTCGTCGGCCCGAAACGGGTGCGGGCGCCGGGGGTGCGGCTGCGCGACCTGCCGCCGATCGACATCGTCCTGATCAGCCATAATCATTACGACCATCTCGACATCGGCACGCTCAAATTTCTCGATTATCGCGACCATCCGCGCATCATCACCGGGCTCGGCAACGACACGCTGCTCGCCCAGCACGGCTTGGCCGCGACCGCGCGCGACTGGGGCGATCATGTCGGGATCCGGCCCGGGATCGACGTGGTGCTGACCCGCGCGCATCATTGGAGCGCCCACTGGATCGACGATATCGACCGGTCGCTATGGACCGGCTTCCGGATCACCCTGCCCGGCGGCGATCTCTATTATGCCGGCGACACTGGCCCGGGAGACATGCGCTGGGCCAGCGAGGCCAAAGGCGCGGTGCCGGTCCGCTTCGCAATCCTGCCGATCGCGCCGTACAAGCTGCAGGAACCGCCGAGCGGCAACCATATCGATCCGCACCAGGCGGTCGCCGCGTTCCAGACGATCGGCGCGGCTTTTGCGCTGGGAGTGCATTGGGGGACGTTCGAGCTCGGTCCCGAACCGATCGACGGGGCACCGGCGAAACTGCAGGGCGAACTGGCCGCCGGCCATGTCGATCCGGCCCGGTTCCGCACGCTCGCCGCGGGCGAAGGCTGGGATATCCCCGTCCTTCCCGCCCGATAAGCAGGTGCTGGCCTCGGCCCGGCTCATACGCGATCTCGAAGATGCTGACGCATCCTCGATCGATTTGCTCAAGCGCCGCACGGGCTGATACAAGGTCTCGGTGAGTCAGGCTCGCCAAGACCTGGTATCATACGTCAATATGGCTTTCATGGTGGAGGGGTCGCCACCATATCGGCAGTAACGGCGCCCCGCCCGACGCGGGGCCTCGTGCAGGACAGGATTGGCCCAATGCGTAATCTGACAGCTTCCATCATGGTCGGCGCAGCCTTGCTGGGTTCGACGCTCGCGATCGGATCGGCCTCGGCCGCGCGCCGCACCCCCGACGAGCGCCTCGCCCAGGCGATCACCGGCCGCGTCGCCGGCGCCCCGGTCGACTGCATCTATCTGCGCGACATCAGATCGTCGCAGATCATCGACGGCAAGGCGATCGTCTACGACACCGGCCGCACCCTCTATGTGAACAGCCCCGATTCGGGCGCCACCTCGCTGCGCAGCAGCGATGTGCTGGTCACCGACACCCATTCGTCGCAGCTGTGCAGCATCGACATCGTCCGGCTCTACGACAGCAGCTCGCGCTTCTTCACCGGCAGCGTCGGGCTGGGCAAGTTCGTGCCCTACACGAAGCCGCCAAAGGGTTGAGGAAAATCCGATAACGCGGATCGGGTAGGAAGCGGGCGCCGAAGCCGTATAGATGCGTCATCGCATCTTTTCGGGATCCGGCCTTCATGACCAAAACCACCCTGTTTCTTTCGACCGCGCTCGCCCTCGCTGCGACGATCGGCGACGCCGCAACCCCGGCCGCGAAACCCGCGCTCGGCAGCTTCGGCGTCGACACCGCCGGCATGGATCCCAAGGCGACCCCCGGCGACAATTTCTACCGCTTCGTCAACGGCGCCTGGGACGACAGCACCGAGATTCCCGCCGACCGCGCGAGCTGGGGCGGGTTCGCGGTGCTGCGCGACCTGTCCGACCAGCGTACCCGCGAGGTGATGGACAAGGTCGACGCCGATCCGCTGGCCAGGGCGCCCGCGAAGAAGGCCGGGCTGCTCTATCGCAGCTTCATGGACGAGGCCGCGATCGAGGCGAAGGGGGCCGCGGTGCTCAAGCCCGATCTCGCCGCGATCGCCGCGATCGCGTCGCCCTCCGGCCTCGCCGCCGCCTTCGCCAAGGCGAGCCGCGACGGGGTCGGTGCGCCGATCCAGGCCGGCATCACCATCGATGCCAAGAATCCCGATGCCTATGTCGTGGTGGTCGGCCAGGGCGGGCTCGGCCTGCCCGACCGCGATTATTATCTGGTCAAGGACAACGCCAAGTTCGCCGAGGCCCGCACCGCCTATCAGGCGCATGTCGCGAAGATGCTGGCGCTGGCCGGGATCGGCGACGCCGATGCGAAAGCGGTGGCGATCCTCGCGCTCGAAACGAAGATCGCCGAGGCGCATTGGAGTCGGGTCCAGAGCCGCCAGGCCGAGAAGCGCTACAACCCGTTCGCCACCGGCGCGCTCGCCGGCCGCTTCCCGGGATTCGACTGGGCGGCGTTCTTCGGTGCGGTCGGGCTCGGCGCCCAGCCCAAGGTGATCGTCAGCCAGCCGAGCGCGATCGAGGGGATCGCGCCGCTGCTCGGGTCGGTGCCGATCGACAGCTGGAAGGCCTATCTCGCCTATCGCACGATCAGCGCGCGCGCCGACGTGCTGCCCAAGGCGTTCGTCGACGAGGATTTCGCCTTCCAGAAGGTGCTGAGCGGCACCCCCGAGCTCAAGGTCCGCTGGAAGCGCGGGGTCGACTTCGTCAATGCCGGGATGGGCGAGGCGGTCGGCCAGCTTTATGTCGCGCATTATTTCCCGCCCGACAGCAAGGCCAAGGCCGATGCGCTGGTCCGCAACCTGCTGGCGGCGATGAAGCTGCGCCTCGCCAAGGTCGAATGGATGGCGCCCGAGACCCGCGCCAGGGCGCTCGCCAAGCTGGCCGCCTTCACCCCGAAGATCGGCTATCCCGACAGCTTCAAGGATTATGCGGGGCTCGAGGTCGCCGCCGGCGACGCCTATGGCAACGAACAGCGCTTCGTCCGGTACGATTATGACGAGGACGTCGCCAAGCTCGGCCATCCCGCCGATCGCCGCGAATGGCACATGACCCCGCAAACGGTGAACGCCTATGCCAATCCGGTGTGGGACGAGATCGTCTTTCCGGCGGCGATCCTGCAGCCGCCCTTCTTCGACCCCAATGCCGACCCGGCGGTCAATTATGGCGCGATCGGCGCGGTGATCGGCCATGAGATCAGCCATCATTTCGACGATCAGGGCCGCAAATATGATGCGACCGGCCGGCTCGCCGAATGGTGGACCCCGGGCGACGTCACCCGGTTCAAGGCCTATACCGACCGTGTCGAGGCGCAATATTCGGCCTATGAGCCGCTGCCGGGCGTCCATGTGAACGGCGGGCTGACCCTCGGCGAGAATATGGCCGACCTCGCGGGCGTGACGATCGCCTATGATGCCTGGAAAATCTCGCTGGGCGGCAAGCCGGCGAAGGCGATCGGCGGCTATAGCGGCGAGCAGCGTTTCTTCCTCGGCTTCGGCCAGATCTACCGCACCAAGATGCGCGACGCCGCGCTCCAGCGGCAGATCGCGAGCGACCCGCATACGCCGGGCATGTGGCGGCCGTTCGTCGTGCGCAATCTCGACGCCTGGTACGACGCGTTCAAGGTGCCTGCCGGCACCCGCTATTATCTGGCACCCGCCGACCGCATCAAAGTGTGGTGACGCCATGGAACCCGCCGGCCTCCAGCGGGTTCTTATAGCCGAGGCTGCGGCTTGCCCCCCGCTCGACAGCCTCAATATTCGAAGGCCCGCCCGACGTTCCCCCCCCTTCGTCCGGCGGGCCTTCTCATATCTCCCGTTTATGATCTTTTCCGGGCGCGGACCCAGTGCGCCGAGCGCACCCGCACCAGTTCGGCAACCTTGGCGGCGAGCATCTCGGACGCCTGATCGGACAGACCCTCGAGCTCGAATTCGAAATGGAGCCGGGTGGCGCGACGTTCGAACGCCATCGACAGCGGCACGATGTCGCGCTGGGCGATCAGGCCAAGGGTTCGCAGGAAGACCTGCGGGCAGATGTCGGCGACGACCCTGAGCCGCGCGAGCGTGGCGCGCGGCGCCTTGGGATTGGCTGGGGGAACGGCAGGCGCACGCCCGGCGATGGGCGCGAAGGACAGATCGGTCATGATGGTTTTTCCGGAATATTCGTGAAGCAGATCGCGCGGGCCATCGCCCATGCGCGGACGCGCCGGATCAGATCCGGCGGGTGCTAATTCGAATCCCGGAAAGAAGAAGGCGGGCCGCAGGCGAACGGACGGGTTGCGACAGGATCGCTCCGTTCCCCTGATATCGGCCCATGGCTCCGTTCATGCCGCGCTTATGCCGCCGCGACCGCGGCGAGGCAAGCCGATCGGATGCCGCGGATCAGCCCGCAACTCCCGATCGGCACGCGGCCGGCTGCTCGGCCATCGCCTCGGCCGAGGGGATGGCCGCCGTCGGGGGCGCCGCGCCCGACGGCGCGTTCCCGGTCTCGCGCCGCCGGCCATGGAGCGCGTCGATCTCGGCCTGGCGCTTGCGCAGATAGAGGTTGCGGCGGGCGGTATAGAGGTCCTGATCGCCATCGCGCAGCGCCTGCAGTTCATCGTCGAGTCCGACGCGGCGATCGAGGGCGCCGACCGCGCCGGCCGGAAGATTATAGGCGAGCTGGTTGAACGGCGCGCCGACCGCGAACGGCAACAGCAGCCGGTCGAGACCGCCGCCCAGCGCATCGCGCACGGTGGTGGGGCCGATCAGCGGCACGAACAGAAAGGCGCCGGGCTTCACGCCATAATAGCCCATGGTGTTGGCGAAGCCGTTGGGCCGGCGCGGCAGGTTGAAGGGCGGGTGCTTGGCGACGTCGAACAAGCCGGCACCGCCGATCGTCGAATTGATCGCGAAGCGGCCGATGGTTTCGATCGCCTTGCCGATATGCGCCTGGAGCACAAAGTTCAGGAAGACATCGGGCTCCTTGAGATTGTTGAAGAAATTGCGCAGCCCGTCGCGGATCGGCTCGGGCAGGGTCCGCTTGTAGGTCAGCGCCGCCGGTCCGACGAACGCCTTGTCGACCGACTGGGTCACCTCGAAAGCCTGGACGTTGACCGATTCGAGCGGATCGGTGGCGTCGCGGGGGCGTGCCGACACGACGATGTCCTCCTCCACCGCAGGGGCGGTGGCGGCGGATGGCGCCGCGGTCGGCACGGTCATCGCGACCACCGTCGCCGGCGCCGGAAATTCGCGCGAATCGGCGGGAAGACAGGCCGCGGATTTCAAGGTTGCTGCAGGGTCGGCACTTGCCGGCGCAAGTGCGGGCAACACCATGGCCACCACGAGGGCCTGAACGCTCATTCGCCGAATACTCTTTCAGAAACGGGTTAATCTCCGCCTGCCCGATGACGCCGCGAAGCCCGACTTCCCGCAGGCAAGAAGAGATGGACGGGATCGCGCTGCGCAGCAAGGCCCTTTGCCCTGCAGTCTGCAAACGGATGCGGAACTTCGCACACCCGTAACAGTTCGACATCCCAATCAAGGGAGACGATCATGTTGAAGGCCATCGTGTGGATCGTGGGAATATTGGCGCTGATCGGCCTGCTCGTCGTCGCCGGCTGCTTCAAGGCGGTGTTCTGAACGATCCGCACCTGCCCGGGTCGCCAGACCCGGTTCAGTAGCGCAACCGCGCCGTCACCAGCGCATTTCGCGGCGCGCCGTAGAAATTGCCGAATTCGGTGCCGCTGACCCGTTCATAATAATGCTTGTCGAACAGGTTGTTGAGGTTGACCGCCACCGTGACGCGATCGGTGACGTCGTAGCCGGCACGCAGATCGACCACCGCATAACCCGGCTGGCGCGCGCCGGTGGTGCCGCCGAGGAAGGTCAGGAAGGCTTTGGTCTCGCTCTGCCACCTGACGCCCCCGCCCACGCTCCAGCGCCGTTCGGGCGGTTGGTAATTGGTCCAGAGCTTCACGCTGTGCTTCGGCATCGCGAGGGTGAAGCGCGCACCTTCGAGCGCGGCATCGTCGCGATATTCATTATCGTTGAAGCTGTAGCCGCCATAAAGGTGCCAGCCGGGCGCGACTTCGCCGTTCGCCTCGATATCGACGCCCTGGCTGCGCACCTTGCCCGACGCGATCGAGAAATTGATGTCGCGCGGATCGGCCTGCGGCCGGCCGGTCTGTTCGATCCGGTAGAGCGCGGCCGACAGCAGCAGCCGGTCCGCGAACAGGCCGTGCTTGACGCCCAGTTCGACCTGCTTGCCGGTGACGGGACGCAGCGGCGTCAGATCGATGGTGAGGCCGCTCTGCGGCGCGAAGGTCTCGGCATAGCTGGCGTAGAGCGTCCAGCGCCTGCCGGCGTCGTAGACCAGGCCGCCATAAGGGGTGAAGCGCGCGCGGGTCCTGACGGTGGCGGCATCCGCCGCGGGCAGGACCGGGGTCGCGCGATTTTCGTACCAGCTCAGCCGGCCGCCGGGCACCAGGGTCAGGCCGTCGGCAAGCTTGAGCCGAAGCTGGCCGTAAAGCCCATATTGCTCGACCCTGGTATCGGTGATCGAGATGATCGGAAAATCGGGCTCGGTTATGTCGTAGACCGGATGGTAGAGATCGAAGTTCCCGATAAAGGCGCGATCCGAAAAGCCCTCGGTGAGTGTCTTGCGCTGATAGTCGGTGCCGATCAGCACGTCATGGTCGCGGCCGAACAGCGATAGCGCGCCGACGACGTTGAGGTCGGCGGTGAGATAATCCTGGTCGCGGGTCAGCCGCGAGGCGAGCAGGAAAGCATCGCCATTGGTGGGGGTGATACCGCCGAACGCGACCGCATAGGAGGTGATGAGTTCGGTCCTGGTCTTGCCGTAGGTCGCCGAGAGGCGCCCGACCCAGCGATCGCCCAGCTGCTGGCGCAGTTCGGCGAAACCGGCGCTGGTGTCGAAATCGGACCGGTTCCAGTCTGCTGCGGCATAGGTCGACCGCGCGAGATCGGGGAGCGGGTTCGCCTGGCCGTCGGGCCCGGCCAGCCCCGGCAGACCCGAGAAGGTGGCGCCGCGATACCGGTCATGATGGCCGCCGACGGTCAATGTCGTCGTCTCGCCGAGCTTCGCATCGAGCACCCCGAACGCCAATAGCCGGCTCTGATGGGTGACGTCGTAGAACTGGTCGCGGTCCTGATAGGCAACGCCCACGCGCAGGCCGACCCCATCGGACAGCGGGGCCGACAGATCGAGTTCGCCGCGCAGATTATTCCATGACCCCGCAGCGGCGAGCGCCTGGAGCGTGAAGTCGGGCAACGGCCGCTTGCGGACCAGGTTGATGCTGCCGGCCGGGCTGCCCGAGCCGCTGAACAGGCCCGCGGGCCCGCGCAATATCTCGACCCGATCGTAGAGGAACAGGTCGGGAATCTCGCCGGTGAAGCCGTTATTGGGGACGCCGTCGACCAGATAATCGTCGATGGTGAAGCCGCGCGACATGAATTGGGCAAGATCGCTATCCTGCCCGGTGGTGGTGAGCCCCGCCGTCTGGCTGGCAAGATCGGTGATGGTGAACAGATTCTGCTGCTGGATGCGGGCCTGGTCGACCAGCGTCACCGTGTTCGGGACCTCGCGCAGCGGGGCGAGCGATTTCGCGCCGACTTCGATGCCATAGCCCTTGCCGACCACGACGATGTCGGTCGCTTCGGCGGCGGGTTCGGGCGCAGCCGGCAGCACGCCGCCGGATGGTGCGCGCGCCGCTGCGCGGGCGAAGGCGATCGGCCGGCCCGCCGACAGCGTATATCCGCCGGCGCCGTCGGGCCGCGCCTGCAGGCCGGTGCCGCGCAGCAGCCCGTCGAGCGCATCGGCCGCCGATCGCGTTCCCCGCACGCCATGGCTGGTCCTGCCGGCGACGAGCGACGGCGCATAGGAGATGGTCACGCCCGCCGCGCGCCCGAACTGGTTGAGCGCCGCCCCGAGCGGCCCGGCAGCGATGGCATAGCTGCGGCTCGCCGGCGCGGGTTGCGCCGATGCCGGTGTCGCGACCGCGAGTCCGGCCAGTGCCAACGCCACGACGGTCCTGGAGCATGTCCTGATCAGATTGATCAGGACATGCTCCAAATTGCCCTTGTTTTCCGCATTTTCCGAGCCGCCAGGTGATTCCACCTGACTTGAAAATGCTCTGGTCCTGCTGCTCACGTCCCGATCCCCGATCACATGCTCTCATCAAGGAGACGTGCGGGAACGCATATGGGACAGCGGCGAGGTGAAATCAGCGTGCGATCCGCCTGATATGGAGCGCCGTCGGATCGCTGCGGTCGATCGCGATCGGTTGCGACCGCGCGAGATTGGCGATGGCGCTGTCGGTGTCGCGCAGCGCGAAGACCCCCGATATCCTGAGATCCGCGAGCGCCGCCCGATCAAAGCGGACCGGGACCACCCGCCAGCGGTTGAGCGTGTCGAGCAATTCGACCAGCGGCTGATCCTCGACCGGCAGCCAGCCATCGGCCCAGGCCGCCGCATCGCCGGGTGCGACGTCGGCGAGGCGTGACGCGGTGCCGGCGGCAATCCGGGCGCGCTCGCCGGGCGCGAGCAGCAGGCAATGGCCTGGCTCCACACCGGCCGGGCAGGCCCGGACATGCGAACTGATCACCGTGACGATCGTCGCGCCTCGATCGAGGCGGACGGTGAAGGCGGTGCCGAGCGCCTCGGCGGTGCCATACGCGGTCGTCACCACGAAGGGCGCCGTGCGGCCCCCGGCGACCTTTGCCAGCAGTTCGCCGCCGAGCAGGCGCACCGTGCGCCGGTCGCCCCGCACATCATGATCGGCGGCGCTGTCGCTCGACAGGACGATCTCGCTGCCGTCGGCGAGCGCGATCGCGCGGGTCTCGCCAATCGCGGTGCGATCGTCGGCAAAGCGAAGCTGCACCGCCGGCAACATCGACAGCGTCCACCCCGCCCCGACCAGCAGCGCCAGCCCGAGCAGCGCGCCGCCGGCACCGCGACGGCGGTGCAGGAACAACCGGCGCAGCGTCTCGCGCCCGGCATCGCTGCTGTCGTGGACCCGGGCGTCGAGGCCGCCGAGCCGGTCGATCGCGACGGCATGCGCCGGATGCGCCGCCCGCCAGTCCGCATAGCGCGCACGGTCGGCATCGTCGGCGTCGCCCGATTCGAGATGGGCGAGCCAGCCGGCCGCCTGTTCGACGATATCGGCGGTCGGCTCGCTATCGCCGGGCGGAGGCTCGATCGGCCGGGGGTCCATAAGCGACCGCATAGCAATGCGCATAGGCCTTCGCGACATATTGCTTCACCATGCTCTTCGACACGCCGAGCGCATCGGCGATCTCGCCATGGCTCCAGCCGTCGAGCCGCGACAGGAGATAGGCGCGGCGGGCGCGCTCGGGGAGCGCATCGAGCGCGCGGGTGACCGCGAGCAGTTCGTCGACCGCCTCGGCGATCCGGTCGGGCCCGGGCTCGGCCATCCCCTCGACGAGGTTCGCCTGCGCCGCGAGAAAGGCAGCCTCGACCCGGGCGCGGCGCGCATCGTCGATGATCAGCCGGCGAGCGATGGTGACGAGATAGGCACGGCCATCGCGAATCGGCGCGGCATCGCGGCTTTCGAGCAGCCGGCAGAAAATATCCTGGGCGAGGTCGGCGGCACGGTGCGAGCAGCGCGTGTGGCGCAGCAGCCAGTTTCTCAACCAGTCGCCCTGCGACGCATAGAGCGCGCCGATCTCGATCGTGACTGCGGCGGCCGGCACCAAGCGAACTCCCCTGTCGCGCCCGGCGACCCATGACAAGGCCCGGGAGAGTGCCGATTTCTAGCGCGACTGCGAGGCATTCGCAACGACGACAATGCCGTTGATCGCCAGCGCGCAGCACGGCGGCTGCGCACATCGCGCGGGCAGCGACAGGATCATCGAATGGGGAGATCGACTATCGGTCGAAAAAGGCCGGTCATCCGCGGATATTCCGCAAAACCGGCAGCGATCACACTGGATCGCTGGAGCGGGCGAAGGGATTCGAACCCTCGACCCCAACCTTGGCAACAGGCCCGTCGCGCCTTCCTGCACTACGCTCGGTTGCGATCAAGTGCGATAAAACAATGCTTTAGGTATTGTTAAGCGCCGTCCATGTTCGCCAGACTACGCCACGATATGGCAATATCTGCTTACCTGGTGCTTACCCGTGTGCTATGGCTGATCCGGGTAAGCAGGAGAGTGTGGTGGCCAAGCTCACCAAGCAGCTTTTGGACAAACTCGAGCCAGTCAAGGGGCGCGATGTCCTGGCATGGGATAGCGAGTTGCGCGGCTTCGGCGTGCGCATCAAACCCTCAGGCGCGCGCGCCTTCATTCTCCAATATCGAAACGCAGAGGGACGTAGCCGGCGGTTGACGTTGGGATCTGCGGCCGTCCTGACGCCCGACGAAGCGCGTAAACTCGCGATCCAGAAGCTCGCCGAGGTCACCCAAGGCGGTGACCCCGCCGAGGCGAAGCAGGCCGCGCGGCGCAAGCCGACCGTCTCCGAAATTTGCGACTGGTATGTCGAGGCGTCGGAGCGAGGCGAGCTTCTGGGGCGGCGCCGCCGTCCGATCGCCAAGACCACGCTCGCGCTCGACAAGAGCCGGATCGAAACGCATGTGAGGCCGCTGATCGGGAACCGGCGGGTCGACGGCATCACGATCGGCGATCTCGAGAAGTTTCAGGCCGATGTCGCCGCGGGCAAGACCGCGAAAGCCTGGAAAGGACGCGGCGGCAAAACGACCGGTGGCGCCGGCGTCGCCGGCCGCACCGTCGGCATGCTCCACACCATCTTTGAGCAGGCCACGCGGTGGGGCGTGATCGAGCGCAACCCGGCCCGGGGGGTTCGCAAGATCTCGATCGATTCGAAGAAGGAGCGACACCTCTCGCTCGAAGAGATTGGCCGTCTTGGCGTCGCGCTGCGCGGAGCGGTCGATGAGCCCCCCGTGGCACTCGACGGCATCCGCTGTCTTCTTCTGACCGGTTTTCGACGGATGGAGGTGCTCGGGCTGCAACGCGCCTGGGCGCAACTCGACCGGTCATCGGTCGATTTCCCGACGACCAAGTCGGGCAAGCAGGTCCGCGCGATCGGAACAGCGGCAGTGCGCCTGCTTGCGGCGCAGCCCGAACGCCCGGGCAATCCTTTCATGTTCCCCAGCGAGATCAGCGACGGGCATTTCGTGGGGCTGGTGCGCGTACTCGACCGCTTGTGCGCGATCGCAAAAATCGAGGGCGTGACGCCTCACGTCCTGCGGCACACCTTTGCCAGCGTGGCCGGCGACATGGGCTTTTCGGAGCTGACTATTGCGGGCCTGCTAGGCCATGCTGGTCGCGGCGTGACCCAGCGCTATATCCATCTCGACCGGGCGCTAGTGCTCGCCGCCGATCGGGTTTCGGAGGAGATATCGGCGGCGCTCGACGGCAAGATCCGGATCATCGCCCGTGCCGCATAAGCCCTCTCAGCGTCCCGCGGTAGCTTCCGCGAATTTACCGGATTCCCCCGGCGAGGTTAATCCGATAGAGCCAGCATCGGGTCTCGCGATGGCGCATCGCGGTGGTCGCGGGGGGACGGTGGCACCAAATTCGACTCAGCTTTCGGCGATGACGCGCCTGTTCTCGTCCGGTGTCTTCCGCGAAATGGCGCGGGAGGGACGATCGCCGTTGTTCGCGCGTCTGCTGGGTCTCACCGACATCGGCGACCGGTGCACCGCCGATGCGACGGTCGGTCAGGCCTTCGACGCCGCGTTCGGCGTGCTCAAGACCGCCGGCCGACGTGACGAATATATCTATCGCGCGGCGCTCACCCACAAGGTCCTCATGGGCACGCACTCGCTCAACACGGCGTGCATGCTGACCGAGTTCCGCGCCGGCACCTGCAAGGCGGATCTCGCGATCCTGAACGGGACCGCGACGGTCTATGAGATCAAGTCCGAACGGGATTCGCTCGCCCGGCTCGCCAATCAGGTCGCCAACTACAAGCGGGTCTTCGCCAAGGTCTATGTGATCGCGAGCGAGAGCCATGTGGCGGGTATCCTCGATACGGTACCCGACGATGTCGGTGTGATGATGCTCTCGTCGCGCTACCGGATATCGACGGTGCGCGAGGCGGAAGACCGGCCCGAGCGCATCTGCCCCGCGACGGTGTTCGAGTCTTTGCGCTCGGCCGAGGCCGCAACCATCCTGAAGAGCATGGGCGTCGCCGTTCCCGACGTGCCGAACACCCAGCGCCACGCGGTGATGCGCGACCTGTTCGACGCGCAGGATCCCACCGCCGTGCATGTGGCGATGGTGAAGACCCTCAAGCGCACACGGGATCTCGCACCCTTGAGCGACCTCGTCGATCGTTTGCCGCCATCGCTGCACGCGGCGGCCCTGTCGATCCAGGTCCGGCGCGCGGATCATGACCGGATCGTCGAGGCGGTCTCGACCCCGCTTGGCGCCGCGATGGCCTGGGCCTGATCGCCGCATGTATTATCCCTATTTCCGCGGCAAACAGTTCGAGCTGATCACGATCCGCGAGATGGCGCCGCTCCTTGCCGAGCGCAATTTCGTGCCCGTCATCGAGCCGGTGCGGGAGTCGCTTGGTGGCCTCGAGCGCACGCTGAAGGCGATATGCGACGCCGGCGGCCGCGCGATCGTCATCGTCAATCCCTATCATGGCGACCATGGTGACGACGGCGCCAATATCTCGGCGTTGCTGCAGGGCGGCTTCATCGGCAACGACAAGATCTCGGCGGGGATCCTGTTGCGCAGCAATACCAGCCTCGACGACGCCAAGGGGTGCTACGAGACCCATAAGGGTCACCACCCGACGTTCGTCCATGCCGGCTTCAATGAGCCCAAGGCGCTTGCGCAATTTCTCGGTGACGATCTCAAGGACTCGACCCACGTCTTCGTGTCGAGTCCGGCCGACACGCTCTACCGCAGGCATTTCAACGGCGGCACGCGCATCCTCGTCCAGGATGGCTTCGAGCGCCGCAAGAATGCCGACTACGCCAAGAATTCGCCTGAGAAATTCTCCGAGCTCCATGTCACCTATGGCGACCTTGGGATGGCGGGATTCGGCGACTTCCTGATCGTGGGCGACGTCTATTCGGAAGGTGGCGGGCCAGCCTATGCGGTCGCCATCCACCTGACCTATATCGATCCCGACAATGACGACGTCATGTTCGTCTATCATTTCGTCTCGACGACCAACGACACCCCGACCGATCCGGCCGGCAAGTTCGCGCAGGCACTCGACAAGCTCATCAAGAAACTCGACGCCGGCAACTCGAAGCTGCTCGAGACCAGCGCGATCCAGGAGTTTCGCGACCTCCACGCGAAGAAGCATTTCCCGGGCCTCGGTTATGTGAAGAAGCTCTCGATGAAGCATCACATCGACACCCTCGCCGCCTATCTCGGCTAGACCCGTGGCGAGGAAGAAGTGCTGCCCCGAATGCTTCGATGATCGCTGGCTACGCTCCGATCACATCCCGTCGCTGAGCGCGGAAAGCGGCACGTGCGGCTTTTGCGGGACGGCCGACGTCCCGCTCGTTGACCCGACGGCGCTCGCCAACGAGTTCGAATCGCTGGTCAATGTCTACGAGCTCGATCCCGCCGGGCGGACGCTGGTCGAGTGGATGAAGGAGGACTGGCAGCTCTTCCCCGACAACAAGCTCGACGAAGCGCATGCGAGCCAGTTGCTCGGCGAGATCCTCGACGACGGCAATATCGTCCGCCAGACCTTCTCACCGTCGCCGAGCTACACCAGCGAGGGCCTTGTGCAGTGGGAGACCCTGCGCGACGAGATGATGTTCCAGAACCGCTGGTTCCTCGAACAGGACATCGACCGCGAGCGCCTCACCGGCCTGCTCGCGATGCTGCTGGAGACCAGCGTTCCCAAAACATGGTATCGGGCCCGCATCCGTACAGGCGACAACGCCTTCCCGATCGGCGAGATGAACGCGCCGCCCAAGCATCTCGCCTCGCACGGGCGCGCCAATCCGGCCGGCATCCCCTATCTTTATCTCGGGTCGCGGCCCGACACGGCGGCCGCCGAGATCCGGCCGCATACCGGAGAGGTCGCCTGCATCGCCGACTTCACCATCCCCGACATCAGGGCGGTCGACCTGCGCAACCCGCGCGGTTTCGTCTCGCCCTTCGTCCTGGGCGATGCGAGCAAGATCGGCCAGCTGCGCGCGGATTTGCCGCTGCTCGAACGGCTCGGCGGCGAGCTGACGCGGCCGGTGCTGCCGCAGCGCGCCGCCATCGATTATATCCCGAGCCAATATCTGTGCGAGTTCATCAAGAAGTCGGGGTTCGACGGGGTCCTTTATCGCAGCTCGGTTAGCGAAGGGATCAACCTCGCGCTGTTCGATCCGGCCACGGCGGTCGGCGGGGCGGTGACGCTCTACAACATCACCAGGGTGAGCGTGGAGGTCGGCGCCGCCTGATCGGTCAGTCGTCCTTGTTGGCGATATGGGTGCAATAGGAACACACGCCTTCATCGAAACCGGCCTGGGCATCCTCCATCGAGATCGGCGCCGTGCAGACCATGCAGTTGCGCTCCCAGTCGAAGCCTTCGCCACAGACCGCGCATCGCTCCTCATCTTCGACATAGGTGTGCCGTTCGCAGGCTGGACAGTCGAGGAGCGGCCCGGGCTCTGAGGTCTCCTTGTACCGACGATATTCCTCTGCCCCCAGAGCGAGGTCGACCGCTTGTTCGATCGTATCCGCCCAGTCGAGCGTTTCGCCGCAGCTTCGGCACACCAGATCCATCTCGGCCTGATCGCCATTGTCGGGGTCGCGCTGCTCGACGAGTTCCGAGCCGCAGTCGGTGCAGCGCAGATGTTGATGAGCGACGGTGGGCGACGCCCATTGCACCGCATGCAATGTCGCGCGGCATCGGGCGAGCTCGGCTTGATATAGATCGCGAACTTTAAGGAGCGTCGTCCAGGCATCGCCCAGCACCTCGGCCGGGTGGACGCCGATCTGGTGGAACAGCGCGACCGTCACAGAAAAGGCGCGGGCGATGACCTCGCGGACGACCTTGGCGGGCTGGTCGGTATATTTGTGCTCGATCGCGTTGCGGAGCCGGTTGAGTTCGGTCAGCGCCGCCGTGCTGATCGGGATCTGGAAGGTCTTGAACCGCTCACCCAGCTCACGGAAATCAATCGTGTTGCGGCCATCGAGCTCGACGGTCGCGCCGCCCTTGCCGTCGGGCATGGGCTTGTAGCGGACGCCGATGATCACATCGGGGTCCGCGTGCGGCGCGGCCCGGATCAGCGCTTCCTTGCCGAGGAGAAGGACGCCCGCGTAGAAGTTGCGGACCGCCGACAGGGCGCGGGCAGGCGTGTCGAGGGCATAGTCCTCGATCCCCATCCTGATCGAATCCACCGCGTTGGCGAGCAACGGGCCCATATTGGTCTTGGTCATATCGTCACCGGTCTTTGGCCGCATTCGGATTGAGCTTCGCATTCCGGATGCGTTACAATCCCCTATGCTCGGAATCGTCTCTCCTCACCATGCTTGAAAAGGCGATCGATCAGATCCTGTGGGGCGATCTGCAGGACCTCGTTACGCAACAGCGCGCCGAGGACCGGCGTCTCGAGTTCAAGCAGGCCCTGCCGGGCGGCAAGGATGGCGAGGTGCGCGAGTTCCTGTCCGACGTCACCGCCTTCGCCAACACCGACGGCGGCGACATGCTGTTCGGGATGGAAGAGACGAACGGCGTCGCGAGCGGCCTGCGGCCCATCCCTGCCGACACGATCGACGATGCGATCCTGCGACTGGAGAATTTGCTGCGCAGCTCGACCGATCCGCGGGTCGGCAATGTGCGCTTCGCATCCGTCCCCGATGGACAGGCGGGCGCGGTCCTCGTGATCCGGATCCCGGCAAGCTTTGCCGCCCCCCACCGCGTTTATCATCAGGGGATCACGCGGTTTGTCGCACGCAACAACCGGGGGAAGTTCGATATGGATGCCCACCAGCTTCGCGCCGCCTTCGCCGCCACCGACGCAATGCCGCGCGATCTTCGCGCGCTCCATCAGGGGGCCATCGCTGCGGCGGCCGGCCAGGACATGCCCTTCCGGCTTGCTTCGACGCCTGCGGCGATCGCGACGGTCGCGCCGCTCTCAGTGCTGCGCGAGCGCCACGACATCCTGACCACCCGCCAGAACGCCTTCCTTCCGCCCCGGATCACGATGGGCGGCGCCGAGATGGCGGTCGCGCTCGAAGGGATGATCGTCCATTCGCCGATCGATGCCAAGGGCGAGGTGCGGACCTTCTCGGTCAACCATCGCCGCGGCTATATCGATTTCGCCTGGGTGATCGGCCATGCCGAAAATGGCGAGCCGCTGGTCTGGGCCAAATATTTCAACGATCTGATCGGCCATGTGCTGACGGCAATCGGACGATTGCAGTCGAAGGGCCTGAGCGGCCCCTGGGTGGTGATGCTGACCCTGACGGGTCTGAAGGGCTATCGCATCATCTTCGACCATCATGAGCGCAGCGACATGGCTTGGCGCGACACCGCCTATCTGGGCGAGACGATCGCCGAGACGATCGACGCCAAGACACTCGAACCCTTCGTCGATGGCTTCAGACGGCTGTTCGGGATCGACCAGTGAGGGCCGTGCCGCCGGTCGGTGGTTGGACGGATGAGGCGCTCGCCCAGGAGATCGTGCGGCTCGAGACCGCGATCCAGCGCTGGCTGGAAGCCAATGATCTCTGGTTCGATTGCGGGTTCAAGGCGTATCTCAGCCATGTGAAGGGCGAGCCCCAAGACCCGCCGATCGTGTCGATGATCTGGTGCGAGGGACCGCTCTATCAGGTCCTGAGCGGTGAGGATGCGGAAGGGCTCGAGCCAGCCTTCCACGATCTGCTCGACGCGCTCGGCTACAGCTATGAGAATCTGAACGGCGTGACGATGGCGCTCTATGCGGAAGACCCCGACCTCGCTGCCGCTTTCGCCTCCTATTTTCATTGGCAATGGGTGTGCGGGCTGATCGAGGAAGACACTGCCGACGTCTATGAGGAGCTTTACGCGCAGTTCGCGCGGCGACCCGACGATCTGCAGCGGCTCCACTGGCGCGACTTCGAGACGCTTCTGTTCCGCATCTTCCAGCAGCAGGGGTTCGAGGCGATCCTCGGGCCAGGTCGCGGCGATCAGGGGATCGATCTGAGGCTCGTCCAGCGCGCGCCGCTCGGCGATGTCCTGACCATCGTCCAGGCCAAACGCTTCGCGCCGCATCGCAAGATCAACCAGACCGAGGTCGCGGCGCTCTATGGCGTCGGCAAGCTAGAGGGCGCGAGCCGAACGCTCTTCGTCACGACCTCAAGCTATGCGCCGGTATCGCGCAACTGGGCGGCGCGGACCGGTGGCTATCTGGACCTCGCCGAAGGGACCGACGTCGTGCGATGGTGTGGTCAAGCGGAGGCGGGCATCATCCGGGACAAGTCGAGCCTCGTCGCGCGCGACCAGGTCCGCTGGCTGCTCGAGACCATCGGCGATCGCCGCGACCCGCGCATCATCCATGCCACGGGGGGCTGGAACATCACGCGCAATTGGTTCGCGCTCGTCATCAAGGAGACGAAGCACGCAGCGCTGTTGATGGGGCTGCCGCACAGCATCCTGCCCGGCAGCGAAGGCGTGTGGGTCGGCGCGGAGATCCCGCGTCTCGACGAATCCGCTCTGGCGCTTTTCGGGCCCGACACCGTGTGGCGCGCGCGCCGCAGCGTCGGGGACAACGGCGAGGTGTCTTATTGGGACGGCAATCATCTTTATCACGTCTGGGACGGCGCGCCCTGCAGCTTCAACCATATGGACTGACGTCCCGCTCAGCGCGCCCAGTCGGGCAGCTGTCCGAGGTCCATGAGTTCGGCGCGCCTGAGCCCGTCGAACACCTCGGGGAACAGTCGGGTGACGCCCTCCCACACGGCATGGCCCGGGCCGATCTGCGGCACAGTCTTCGCCTGGTCGATCGTCTTGCGTAGCGACGGCCGCGACAGGCGATCACGCATCTTGGTGCCCTCGAGCATCGTCTCGATAATCCGCGCGAACGGATAGTGGAAGGCCGCACTCAGCTTGCCGTTGAGCATGGCGACGAGCCGACCTTCCTGGGTGTAGCGGGTGATGTGGAGCACCTCCTTGCCGATCGCTGCGCTATGGGCGATCGAGAAGAGGATGGCGGCGAGTTCGGCGAACAGTTGGTCGCCTTTGACGCAATCGGTGGCCCAGACCTGCCGCTTCCATTCGACGAGCGACGGGACGAACCCCTTGATCGAATCCCAGGCGGGTCCGAACGCCGGATCATGGAAGGCCTTATCATCGACCTCGGGCGGGGCGGCCCGAAACGCCTGCCACCATTTGTCGCGGCCGGCCTTGCAGAAATCGAGCAACCGGCCGCTGCGCCGATCCTCGAAAAACACCGCGCGACCCGTCAGGTCGAGCTCATCGAGCGTGATGATCCTGGGCTTGAGCCAGCCCCCGGCGTCGGTGTCGCGCAGACAGGTCAAGCGCAGGCGGTCGGCCTCGACCGACGCCGCCAGCGCGGCGGCGTCGAACTGGAAGGCGTTGCCGCGCTGGAGCAAGATTACATCCTGAAAGCCTTGCGGCAGCGGTGTGTCGAGCGTCTCGAACACCCACAGGAGATGGACGCCTTCGGCCTCATAATGGAGGTCGCGCGCGATGATCTCGGGCGCGAACGGCTTGGACAGCTGGACCTCAATCGCGAAGCGGCCAAGGCCTTCCAACTCGACGTAGACATCGGGAAAGCGGCCGCGCCTGTGGATCTCGGGACGCCGATAGGTTTCGACCGTGATCGTCCTGGCCCGCGGATCGCGCCCGACAAAATCGGCAATGGTCTCGCACAGCCAGCGATGATGCGCGGATTCCTGTTGGCCCTTATACTGCGCGGCGCGAGCATCGTCGGGGGTGATATTGGGTCCCTGATGCCACGGGCAATCGGCCGGCGCGTCAGCATAATGCGCGAACAAGGGCAGATGCTCGTCATTGGCGAACTGGGACCGGATATAGACCGGACCCTTGCACAAGCGGCAGCGTGCGAGCGGCCGGTCGGGATCAGTCTGACGGCGGCGGCTGATCTCAGTGCGCAGATGCACCCAGCTGTCGGACGGCAGCGCCATCAGCGTCGCGATCGGTACCGGCCCGCGCGGCCATTCAAAATCGGCGATCTCTACGGTACGGCGCATTGCGCTGTGTCATTGTCAAGGCGGCCTGCCAGGGCCTGAAGCTGTGCCAGTCGCCGGGCAATCGCCTGCCACCGCTCGATCCCGGTCCTATCATCGGCCAAGGCCAGCGCACCGAAACGCTCGGCGACGTGAAGCGGGGCCTGGGCGCCATCGCGACGCTGGACGGCCAGCGCTTCGGCCCAGCGTTGAGCGTCCGGCAACACCAGAGCGCGAGCATCCTCTGGCCGGGGTTTCCCGCGCGTCCCTTGGGCGCGCCGATCTCTTCGACGTCGAAGCTGCGCGCCGGCAGCGGTTTCAGCAGATCGGCTTCCGGAAAGGTGAGAACGAGCCAGTCCATATTCTGCCGGCGCAACAGCACTGCTCCCTGGCGGTCCTGATAGCGCGCGACATCGGGATTGGCCTCGATCGTCAGCACCGCATAGCTTTCGGGCCTGTCGATCGTCGCGGGCCGGTAGATGCCGGCGAGATAGAACGAGTTGCCGTCCTCGAGCGCGAAACGATAGCTGCGCTTGTCGGTCGTGACATGGAATTCGGACGCCGGGATCGAGCGACTTCAACAGCTCGGCGACGCGGTTGACCTTCTTCTCGACCGCCTCGACGCCCTGTGCGGGTGCGGGTGCGGGCACAGGTGCCGGCGTCGGATCAGTCACGCGTTGCCGCCAGCGCTTCGGTCATCCAGAAGGCGAGCTCGCGGTGGCGGCCGCCGCCGGGTTTCCAGCCATCGAGCGGCTTGTAGATGACGTCGGCGTTTGCCTTGTCCTGCTTGAGATAGGCGCGCCACGAGTAGCTGTCATAGACGCCGTTGATGTGGACGGCATAGGCCTGCGCCAGAGCGCGGTCACCGCGGATGATGAGGAGATTCTCGTCATTGCGCTGCGAGGCCGAGTCCGAGAAATTGTGCGATCCGGTGACCACCGCGCAGTCGTCGGAAAAGGGATCGATCAGGATCACCTTGGAGTGGACGATCGCGATCATATGCTCCTGGAGCATCTGGGCGACGTTGAACTCGAGCTCGGCCCAGGACGGGCGATTCTTGGGACTGATCCCCGAGGGCACCAAGACATCGTCGTGGAAGTCGGCGGGGCTCTCGCCCGTCTTGACGACGGCGCTCCCGACCCGGACGATTTTCTTGCCCTCCTCCTTCACGCTCGAGACGACACCGCGCACATAGACCTTGTCCTCCTTCGCGCGGTCGAGAACGTCGGCGAGGAGCGGCGACTGGCCTGGCATGAACATCAGGAAGAGCACGCCTTGCTTGGCCTCGCGGATCAGCTGGCGGACCGGCGCAAACTCCTCCTCATTGTCGGTCGCCGCGAAATAGAGTTCGACGCCATCATCCTCGGTAACCTTGCCATTGGCGGTGACCAGGGCCGGGGGCAGATCGTCGCCGGCGGCGACGAGATCGTGCCATTGCTTGAGAAAGCGCGTCGCGATCGCCGGCCGGTCGAGGATGACGACATTGTTGAGCTGGGTGCACAGGCCCGTCACCGTCCAGTTGGTGCTGCCGGTGAGCACACGCAGCGCCTGACCCTGCGGATCGACTTCGACGACGAACTTGTTGTGGACGCTCGGCGACGTAGCGCCCTTCTTCGACAGATCGCGATGCTGCGTCTCAAGCCCGGCGGTGTGGAGGTCGGTCGGGACCCAAGCTTCGGTCGCCCCGCCATTGCCGATCAGGATATGGCCGCGCTTGCCGAAGGGTTTCAGGCCCTCGACCAACTCATGGTCATTGATCTCATAGATCGCGGCATAGATCGAGTGGCCGCGCCGATCGGCGTCGGCGAGGAAATTGAGCATCTGGGTGCGGGCGTCGCCCGACAGATAACGCCGGCCGGCGAAGCCCGGATCGCCGAGCTTCGAGACGAATTCGTGTAGCGTCGCCTGGCTCGTATCCCCTTGCACGAAATGGCTGACGACCTGCGACATGATGGTGCCGCGGTTGAAATAAGCGGCCACCCCTTTGTCGGTCTGGCCCGAGACGCTGATCGCGTTGGTCCAGTCGGAGACACCAGCGGGATCGACCGCGAAGCTCTGTCCGGCGGCGCGCATCGCCGAGACCCGGTAGGAGACGCGCTGGGTGGCGGGCACCGCATGGTCGGTCCAGAGGCAGCGCCGGATCGGCGAGAGCGCCGAGGAGATGCCGCCCGGATCGACCGGGGCCTCGCCTGACTTGGGCGGGATGCGATTGGCAATCGGAGTGATGGCGCCCGTGCGCTCGTCGCGCCGCTCGAGCGCGAAGCCGACCCAGTCGGCCGACCAGGCCTGCGGCTCCCACGCGATCAGGACATCGTCCGCATTCGCATAAGCGATAACATCGATCGTCATGACCGTCCCCCCTCATGTCTGTCGAAACCCCAACATCCCCGCGAAGATCATCGTTGGTTTATAGGATGAATGGCAAGTCAAGAAGATGACCTAACGGCTCCGGTGTAGTGCGTATTTCTACAGAATCGGATATCCATTCGGCGCGTTGCTTGTCGTAAGATCGATGGTGTTCGAGACAGTCGGCGCTCGTGCTGAGAATGCCGGCCGTGTATCCGCTCTTTGGAGTATTTGGCGCAGCCTGCCATCAGCTACGTTCAATGCCGTCGACCATCGCGTCGATAGTCTTTTGGAACAGGTGCGGCGAGGCGAGGCCCGCGATGATCGGATCAGCCCAGTCGTCACGTGCGATCGTCCAGTGGGCGATCTTCCCCTGATCCAGCTTTCGCGCATGCAGCAGATGCCGTGACACGATCTTCGCCGGTATGGAAAAGCGAATCTGATCCGCCTTGTCCGGCCAGATCGCACAGAAGATTGCGGCTGCGCGCGCTAGCTGATCAACGTCGGCTTGTTCAGCCAACTCCGACAGCACCTCAAGGGCCGCGCCGACCGACACAAGATGGTCGGGGGAGTCCTTGGCGAGGATTGCGGCCGCGATCCGGCGCGCATCGACGATGCGGGCGGCCGCGAGTAGGTCGACAAGCTCGCCCATCGCCTCGCCATCCGGGCTATCGAACCACCCACCCGCCTTTTCGGCGCGCATCCGCAGAACATAGGCGTCCACCTTGTCGCGCGGTGGCGCTGCGATGACTAGGCATCCATGCCGATAGGCAAGGATGCCTTCGCGTTCGAGCGCGGTGAACTCGACCGCGAACCGCGGATGCCCCATTTCGTCGGGGTATAATGTCTCGAGCGGTGCTTCGAGCACCAGCGCCAATGTTTCGGGATTGAGACGCGGCAGGATATTGCGCGGCCCGCTCTTCATCAGGACGTTGAGAACCAACGCCTGGCGCAGCCGCTGCCCAGTGCCCGAGCCTGGGGCGAGGCTGGCGGTTCGCCGGTGGAGTGCGGCCGATGCCATGAAATAAGGAAAGATGTCGCGATACCAGCGCAGGGTCATGCCGCCGCCGCTTGGCCCCGCGCGCTCGCCATCGAGCCAGGCCAGGGCAGCGGGGAGACAGGGCGCCGGCAGCGCTGTGAGCAAGCGGCGCCGAAATTGCGCTTCAACGATGAGCCGAGGTGTCGCCTTCAAGGTCGCGGTCAGATCATGCCAATCGCGATACCCGCCCGCGATGGCGATCGCGGTCTGGCATTTGGCGAGCGCGAAGGCAAAACCGCTATCGTCGAACTGTTTTTTGAGGGATTTGGCGCGATCCTTGGCGCCGTCGATGGTCGAAAACATGAGCGTCGTCTCCAGATGATGGCCAAGTAGAGACGCGCTGCTCGTCTCTGGCGGCCGGCATCGTGGATACGGTCGCGAGAGTGTGATCCTATCGTTGGACGACAGTCCTTCGCCATGGCAGCGGCCGCGCCGACGGGAGCGGCGCATGCGAGGGACATAGCGCTAACGCGGTTTTCCCGCAAGCCGGTGCGCGATCCTGGCGGCGCCCGACACATGTTCAGCCAGTGATCTGGGTCCAGCCTGTCACGACCCCGCGGCGGGCGCGGACCTCGTAGCGCTTGGTGCTGCGCGGGCAAAAACGGAGTGCCTGATCGCGCCGGCGCTCGATCCCCTCGATGTCGTGCCGAGTGAAAAACAGCGCGACATTATGGCCGCCATCATTGCGCGTGCTCGGGTACAGAAGACCATCGAGACGCTCTTCGCCATCTTCGCCAAAGGTAAAGATTCGCCGGAAATATTCGGTGACGATCTGCGAGGGCACATAGTCGATATGCTCGCGTCCGTCGCGCGCGGTGGTCCGCGCAATGTCCTCGCTGAAGGCTTCGACGAAACCGCGTAAGCCCCGGTCCGTCGATGATACACCCGAGAAGATGCTGTGGTAGGGGACCGGCCGGCGTCCGGTCAGATCGAGCACTTTCAAAGTCCGTTTGGGAGCGAAACAGCCGAGTGAGACGCGGCCGTTGCTGTTGAGCGCCTCGGATAGCGCGGTCTCAGCTTCGAGCGCACCGTAAAAGGTGACGATCCCCGCTGGGTTCATGCGGCCGGCCGGCGGCCCGGTGTCGCTCGGCTTAGGCGGGCCGAGGTCGGCGGCGGCGGTGAACCATTGGCGACCGGGCTTGACCGCGCGCGCACGATAGAGCCGCGTCGCGAGCGGAAGGGTACGGATCAGGTTCCCGGCAATTGCGGCGCGGCCGACCATCTCGAGCATCGCCGACATCGGGATGAAGTCGTCGTCGGGTTCGTCGCCATAATCGCGCGGCTTTTCGTCCTCGCGCAGAAACATGAAGCGCGAGCGGTGCTTCACATAACGGCTGAAGCTCCCCCAACTGACCGCCATCTGGCGGTGCGGCAGGAAATGCGCTTGGTCCGACTCGCAAAATTCGTTGTCGTCGCTGATGCAGCCGAGCAGCGCCTCCATGAGCTCCCATTCGACATTTACATAATCGCCAAGGAGATCCTGCTTATCGACGGTATCGCCCGCCCACCCATTTTCGCTTTCCTTGTCGAGGAACAGCACATTTTCGGGGGTGTCATAGTCCTGGCGGAGACATCCCATGATGAACTGAGCGATGTCCTCAACCGGTGCCGTCTTGTCCGACCGATACCGCGTGCCGCAAAAGTCGCAGCGCTTCTGGTCGGCGAAATAAGTGACCGCAGCGGCGATACCCTCATCCCCGACGCAGCGTCCGCAGACATGCCGCGAGTCCCCCGAATCGATGTCGCCGGCACCTTGGGCGTGCATCATGTCGATCCAGTCGGCGCGGCCCATGTCATAGTCCGACATCGTCATGGATCGACCCGCACGTCGCGACGCACGTCGGCGCTCATGATGCTGTCACAGGGGGGCGGGCGGCTCACCATCTAGAAGGGAACGTCCTCATCGATCTCGTCCCAGGGGCTCGTCGCCGGGAGCGCGCCCTTCGGGAGCGGCATGTTGCTGGCGATGTGCAGGTTCAGGATGTCGTCGCGATCCATGAACAGGATTTGACTCCGTTTGTCGGCGTCCAATTTATTGCCGATCCAGTTTCGGGCGGCCTTAGTGATCTCGCCTCCGGCGACGATGAAGGCGTGATCGACCAAGACGCGCTTCCCGATCTCGGGATCGAATATCTCGTGCCCGAGCATCATATAAACCTGATTGTGGATCTCCGCCATGTTCGCGTTGTCACCTTTAGTGACGCCGGATGCGTCCAGCTTTCCTTTTTTGGCCTGAATGCCGAAATAGAGAACGTGCAGGGTTGGCAGCGTGAACTTCATCCACACGTCCTTGCCATATTCCAGCTGCTTGTCCTTATGCCCGGCGGCCGTGATGCGATGGAAACCCAGCTGCCGGAAAAGCGGCAGCAGCACGTCTTCGATCAGCTGATCTTCCGATGCCCGGTCGAGGAAAGACACGAGAAGGTCACGACGCTCGACCTCCGCTTTCGAGAAGGGCCGATGCGGGTCCACTTGGAACGTGGCAACGCGGTTGGTCGCAACGTGCCGCAAATAGCAGCGCTTGTCTTCAGCGTAGAACGCCTCGAACCCCTCCCGTGCTAGCGCCGCGTTCAGAGCCATTAGCGCGGCCGGCCGCTCGGCAGTTTCATTCAGGCTGCCGCCCTGATCCATGAGGACAGCAATGACGCGCGCGAAGGTGTTCGGCGGGGTCTGCGCATTCGCGCTTGGTTCCGCCAGTATCTGCGTCAAGACGTCGATCACCCAGAGCGCGCGCGTCGAACCGTCATGCTCGTAATCCGTGTCGCAATCCCCAAAGAAGGTCGTCAGAAAATGACTGCTCCGATACCCCCAGACACTGTCGTCGGCGCGACTCCCGCAAATGAAGTCGGCAATCTGCGATAAGGTGCGCCTTTTGAATTCCATCCCGCCAATTTAGCTCAATATACCCCGGACGCTAGCATTGGCTCTTCTGACGCACAGCGCGGGATCTTAGACACGCCGCTCCTGAACCGGTCAGCAGCATTTCTCCGCCGCGTTGTCGCAAGTCCCGGCGCGCATCATGGGCGGACCCGCCGGGCGATCTTGGCGCCGGCGGGCCGTGGGCCAGGGAAAGTGCGGTTCGGCATCAGGTGAGGGCATGCACCAGATAGGCCGCCGACAGCGACACGCAGGAGAAGATGTGGGCGCGGCGCTCATAGTCGGCATGGAGCTTGTGGATCGTCGCATTCTTGCGGGGAAAGGCGGTAGCCGCCGTGATGGCGGCGGCGCTCGCTAGATAAGCGCCGGAAACAATCATGTCGTGCATTGGAACCTCCATGTGCGTGGTCGGTCCGGAGGTCGTGCCGCGCCGAGCGGGCGCGCATAATCTGGGCAAATAGCTTGTAAATGCTTGCTGTCGCCGTTTGAACCTGGCGAGAATAAGGAGCGTGATCGAGCTTACGGCGGGGTGATCAAACTCACGCCAGCATGATGCGCACCGTGTACGTTGGCGATGGAACGGCATCGCGCAAAACGACAGGCTCCCGCACGTCGTCGTCTGAAAGTGTCGGATCAAGCGCGAAGACTCACTAGGGTGCGGTCGTTGCAATACGCTCGAATCGGCTCCAAAACGCTGGCACATTGTCAAGTGCCCTAATATACTGCAGTATATTATTTAAGTCGTAGTGCTATCAGGGCGTACCCACCGACCAGAGAAGCGCACACGAGCGAAAACGTTCGCGTCGAGGGGGTCGTATGCCTGTCAACCTAGCTGATTATGCTGATCCGCTGCGTGCGACGAAGTGGTTCGATATCGATCCGCGTTTTGACCGCCTGTGGACCGATTGGGCCGCCATCCGCGTCTATGCCTATGTCCCCGAGTTGCGTGCCATGCTGGGCGACCTGACCCCGGTCGATTACCATCACCTGGCTGCGGTCGCGAACCTCAAGCTCCTCGATTATACCGGACGAAGCATCATCAGGCATGAGAAGCTGACACCGGAGCAAATCAAGTTCGCGGCCGGCAAAAGGCCACGTAACGATCCAGCGGCAATGCGTGCCCTTCGGGTGGATAAGGCGTTGCTAGCGGTCTTCGCGGTCAACCACGAACTCGACCGTCAGGGACATGCCACGATCGCACCCACCATCTTTTTGAGCGCCTTCAACGTGAAGGGCCTCAGCGCGACCTATAATAAGCTGACCGACAAGGACTTGAAGAACAAGATCCGCGTCGATCTCGCCAAGGCGCTGGTTCAGCCCGATGCTCTGGCAAGCGAATGCCTCAAGGGGAATAAGGTGACGCTCGACATCGCGATCCAGGCCCATCAGCTGTTGGCGCCGACCCCAGAGTTTCGCGCGACAGTGCCCCAGAATCTAGCGTCCGCGATCGAGACGCCATCCGATCGCCACACCTCAGCCGCCGTGTCCGAGGATTTCGGTGCAAGCCGCTTGGCCGCGCTGCCAACCCCATTCACCCGTCCCTGACAGACGTTTTCGGGATCAGCGCGGTCATCACACTTCTGGCGGGCTGAAGATCAACCTTCGGATGGCAATCGCCGGGCCGTCGCATCGACCGCATAACCCTGTGGCTTTATCCAGTGCCCTGGCCGAGCTGATCGGCGACATAGGCACGGGTAGCCGCGACAAGCTGCTCCTCGCGCGGAAACTGGAAGGTGAATGCGATAAAGCCCGGATAGTCCATGATCGCGAGACATCTGGCTCTGTCACGCCATTCGCCCATCGCGGCCAGAATGGTTGGGCGGCGGCGATCTGGTCAGCGAGTTCGGCATTGTTCGTCCTGAAGCGCTCGTCTTTGGCGGAAGCGGGCGGAGGTAGCGCACCGAGCAAGCCCCGGTCGATGCCGCAAATTCACTTGGCAATCCCCGCCAATAGCGCGAGTCTGACCCTATGAAGCCGATCACCGCCAAGGACGTAGACCTGCCCGAAGGCAAGCGGCGCGAGCTCGACTTCGTGTTGCAGGTGATCCGCGACGGCTTCGCGGATGCGATTGCCGAGCGGAAGGCCGAGCGCTTCCGTGATGGCAAGATTCTCAAGATCATCCTGTTCGGTAGCTATGCGCGCGGGGACTGGGTCGAAGACCCAGTCGGACGCTATTTCTCCGATTACGATATCCTCGTCGTGGTCGATCACGAAGACCTCACAAACGTCCCGGAATTCTGGCTGAAGACCGAGGACCGGCTGCTCGATGAACTGTCGTCAGGCACGCGACTGCGCACGCAGGTCAGCCCGATCTTTCACAGCATCGACGACGTGAACGAGAAGCTCAGGCTTGGGCGCTACTTCTTCATCGACATCGTGAACGAGGGCATCCTGCTCTATTCCGAACCCGGCGTGCGGTTCGAAAAGCCGCAGCCGTTGACGCCACAACAGGCGCTCAAGGAGACGCGGGAATATTATGAGGATTGGTACGAAAGCGCCGTTCGTCGGTTTGAGATGGCAAAGACGGCGTTGGCGAAAGGCTATCTGAAAGAGGCCGCTTTCGACATGCATCAGGCAGCCGAACGCCTCTATCATTGCGTGCTTCTCGTCCGCACTTTGTACAGCCCGAAGACCCACAATCTGAACCGACTGAGGTCGCAGACCGAACAGCTTGAGCCGCGTCTGAAAGACGTCTGGCCCAACGAAAACAAGTTCCAGCGGCGCTGTTACGACTTGCTGCGGCAGGCCTATGTGAAGGCCCGATATTCGCGCCAGTACCGCATCACCGATGAGGAACTGGCATGGCTCGGCGAGCGCGTCGAGATGCTGGCAGCCCTTATCCGCGAGCTGTGCCTGGAACGGATCGACACCCTCGCCAAGGCCGCCTGATCGCGCATCAGGCGCGATCCTTCACCTCTATTTCCTCCTGAATTTCACCCCCAGCCAGCTCATTTTGGCCGCGCTTCGCGCGGTCCCTTTTAATGTCGGTGTCGGCAGACCATGGCGCCGCATCGGCAAAATCTTGCGGACAATCGGCGCGAGGTTGCGGTCGCGCCGGTAAAAGGTGTGTCTGGAACCGTGTCCACGGCCGGCCATTGACATCTTCTTGAGGTAAGAAGGCGCAGAAAATGGCGGAGAAAAGGTATGGCAAGATGAAAGCCCTGCCTCCACGGGAGGCCGGAAACGCTGTCTGCACGTCTTCGTTTGTGGAGGCATGATTCCGGCCTTGCCTCCGACATTTGCCGGAATGCCCATGTTCCGGGCCTGAATGATGGAGGCGCTTGAAGAGGGCGCTGATGCTTCCATCATCCTTGGTTTTCCAAGGGATAAGGACGCTTCGCGATGGCCGGCGACGAGGATTTCGAACTGTGGCTCGGACATGTCGGCAACAAGGGCGGTTGGCACTCCTTCGCCGGCAAAGTCCGCCGCGCCACCAACCTGGCGAGCGGTGTTCGCCGAACCGGCAGCCGCCGCTTCGACGGCAGTCGCATCGGCCGTGGTGCCAGCATCGGCCGGCTGCTCGGATCGTCCGACCGCTTCACCAGCCGGCGTGCCCGCCGCGTCATCGTCAAGGCGCGGATCGTCAAGCTCGCCGGCAAGGGGGCGACCGGCGCCGTCGCCCACCTGCGCTACCTGCAGCGCGACGGCACCACGCGGGAGGGCGAACGCGGTGCGCTCTACGGCCCCGACGCCGACATGATCGACGGCAGGTCTTTCCTCGAACGCGGCCAGGACGACCGCCACCAGTTCCGCTTCATCGTCGCGGCCGAAGACGGCGCCGAATATGACGACCTCAAGCCAATGATCCGCAAGCTGATGGCGCAGGCCGAACAGGATCTCGGGACGAAGCTCGACTGGGTGGCGGTCGATCACTTCAACACCGGCCATCCGCACAGCCACGTCATCGTCAAAGGGACGGACGATCGCGGCAAGGATCTGATCATCGCCCGCGAATATATGACCCAGGGCTTTCGCCAGCGTGCGGCCGAGATCGTCAATCTCGATCTCGGCCCCCGCACCGATCAGGAAATTATGGCGGCCGAGCGCCGTGAGATGACGCAGGAACGCTTCACGTCAATTGACCGCCGGCTGATCAACGCGATCGACGGCGACGCGCTGGTATCGCCGTCACACCATGGCGGGATCGAGCAAGCCTTCCGGGCCGGCCGCCTCCAGACGCTCGGGCGGATGGGGCTGGCTGTGGAGGAGCGGAAGGGTCGCTGGCGGTTCGACGAGCGGCTGGAGGAAACCTTGAAGGCGATGGGCCGGCGTGGCGATATCATCGCGACCCTGAACCGGGAGATGCGGAATCATGCCCGCAGCGTGTCACCCGCCGATTATGCCGTGCTCGATCCGGCCGAGGGGAAGGCGGCGCCGATCGTCGGGCGCGTGGTCGCCCACGGCCTGTCCGACGAATATGAGGATCGCCATTATCTGATCGTCGATGGCATCGATGGCCGCAGCCATTATGCCGACATCGGCGTCGCGCCGCCGGAGCCGATCGGCGAGGGCGCGATCGTCCAGCTCACGCCGCGTCCCGTCGCGATCCGGCAGGTCGATCGCACCGTGGCCCAGGTCGCCGCGGCGAACGGCGGATATTATAGTGTCGATATCCACCTGAAGTATGATCGCGGCGGCCGAGAGGAATATGCGCAGGCGCATGTTCGCCGGCTTGAGGCGATCCGGCGAGGGACGGGCGCCGTGACGCGCGAACCCGACGGGCGGTGGATCATCGCCCCCGACCATGTGGAAAAGGCGCATGCCTATGAGCGCAGCCTGTCGAAGCTGGCGCCGGTCACGATCGAGATGTTGAGCCATCGGCCGCTCGACCAGCTCGCCGCTCATGACGGCGTGACCTGGCTCGACCGGGAGATCACCTCGCCCGTACCCGAGACACTCGGCCGCGGCTTCGGCGCCGAAACCCGCGCAGCGCTCGCGATCCGCCGCCAATGGCTGATCGAGCAGCAACTGGCCGAACAGGATGGCGAGACCTTCCGCTACCGGGCGAACGTGATGGCGATCCTTCAGCGGCGCGAACTGACCCGCACCGCCCGGCAGCTCGGCCAGGAACTGGGGCTCGATTTTGCCGAAGCCCGGCATGGGGAGCCTGTCGAGGGCAGGCTGACTCGCAACATCAGGATCGGCGACAAGCGCTTTGCGCTGATCGAGAAGTCCCGGGAGTTCACCTTGCTACCGTGGAAGCCCGCACTGGAGAAGCAGATGGGACGGGCGGTTCAGGGGATCATGCGCGGTGACGACGTGAGCTGGACGATCGGCCGAAGCCGCGGGCTTGGCCTCTGACGGCGCGAGGTGCGTCGTCCTGCGTCATGGAGCAACTGTCGCGGATTGCGGTGGTCGCGCATCATCGGCCCCATGAAAACTTACAAGACCCGCCACCAATTCTATCTGCCCGACGATCTATCGGAGAAGCTCGACGCGCTCGCGAGCAAGCCCGGCGCGTCGAAGACGGGCATTCTCACCGACGCGCTTCGCGCTTGGTTCGCCCGGCAAGGCGCCAGCGAACTCGACCAACGCTTCGGTAATCGACTCGACCGGCAGAGCCGCGCCATCGAGCGGATTGAGCGGCAGGGCGCGATGTTGTCCGAGGCGCTGGGGGTGTTCGTCCTGCATCAGCTCACCCTCGTCGCGCACCAGCCGCCCTTCGATCCCGAGACCGCTCGGCTGGGGCGGGCTCGCTACGAAAAATTTGTCGAGATCGTCGGGAACAGGATCGCAAAGCGGCCGAGACTGGAGAACAAGCAATGAGCCGGAATCAAAGGCCGCCGCTTGGTGATGGAGCCGACCGCGCGCACCGAGAATCGCCGTTTTATTCCAATATGGAAGCTGCAAGATTTCTGAATCTCTCGCCCCGCACGCTGGAGAAAATGCGTGTCAGCGGCGGTGGTCCTCCGTTCCTCAAGTTCGGTCGGCGCGTTCTCTACGCCTTCCCGGATCTAGAGGAGTGGGCCTCGCGACGTCGATACGAATCGACCTCCGCATCTACTTGGAAGAAGCCGCTTCAGTTTTAAGACGAGCGGACGGAGACCGGCCCGATGCAGTGCGAGCAGTCACGCTGAACTACGCTCGTCGCAGCTTACCTATTGCTTACCCGGCTGCGCATCAACCAGCAGGTAAGCAGAAAATTAGCCAGATTTCCTTTGGAAAACTGGAGCGGGCGAAGGGATTCGAACCCTCGACCCCAACCTTGGCAAGGTTGTGCTCTACCCCTGAGCTACGCCCGCTCTGGCGTCCGACCGGCGGGCTAACCCGTCGTCGAGGCGCGGCTATTAGCTTGGGGTTTCGGGGGGCGCAACCCCCCAAGGCGAAGAATCTTCAACCCCTTGGCAGAGACCGCCCGCCCCCCACATAAGGGCGCGACAAATGCACATGGAGAATCGCACGTGGCGACGTTGGGGATGAGTGAAGCGGAACGGCAGGCGATCGAGGCGTTCAAGCGCGACGTGATCGAGCCGTCGATGACCTCGCTCGTCATCCTCGACTTCTGGGCCGAGTGGTGCGGGCCGTGCAAGACGCTGACCCCGGTGCTCGAGAAGGTCGCCGCCAAATATGCCGACAAGGGCGTGGTGCTGAAGAAGATCGACGTCGACGAGCAGAAGCTGGTCGCGGCGCAGTTCCGCATCCAGTCGATCCCGACCGTCTATGCGCTGTTCGAGGGCCAGCTGGTCGCCGACCTGACCCCGGCGCGCACCGAGAGCCAATTGTCGCAGATGCTCGACCAGATCCTGCGTCAGCTGCCGATCAAGGGCGATGCCGACACGCTGGCCGAGGATATCGCGCCGATGATCGCGATGGCCGAGGAAGCGCTTGAGGCCGGCGAGGTCGAGCAGGCGTTGTCGGTGTTCGGCCAGCTTGCCGAGATGGCGCCCGACAATGCCGACGTGTTGTCGGGCTATGCCCGCGCGCTGGTCAAGGCCGGACTGGTCGACGAGGCCGAGGCCGCGCTCGCCACCTTGCCGCCCGAGCGCGAGAAGGAACAGCCGATCGCCCGCGCCCGCGCCGCGATCGCGTTGGCCAAGGACGCACAGCCGGTCGACGATCTCGCCGGCCTCAGGGCGCAGGTCGCCGCCAATCCCGACGATTTCGACGCGCGCTACGAGCTCGCCGGCGGGCTGATGGCGGCAGGCGACCGCGACGGCGCCGCCGAGGCGCTGCTCGACCTGATCGCCCGCGACCGCGACTGGAACGAGGGCGCCGCGCGCCAGCGGCTGCTCAAGCTGCTCGAGGTGGTCGGGCTCGAGGATCCGTGGGTGCGCGACCAGCGGCGCAAGCTTTCGGCGATCCTGTTCACCTGATGGCAGGGCAAGGTTGATGCCGCACAAGGAAGGCCAGCGCCTGTCGATCTTCCCGCTGGCCGGGGCGCTGCTGTTTCCGCGCGGCCATCTGCCGCTGCACATCTTCGAGCCGCGCTACCGCGCGTTGGTGACCGACGCGCTCGCCCGCGACCGGCGGATCGCGATGATCCAGCCGCGCGGCCCGGGCGAGCCGCCGCCGCTGTTCGACGTCGGCTGCATCGGCCATATCCGCGAGGTCCAGCGGATGGACGACGGGCGCTTCAACATCGTCCTCGAAGGCGTGTCGCGTTTCCGGCTGCTGCGCGAATTGCCGGCGATCACCCCATTCCGTCAGATCCAGGGCGATATCAGCGGCTTCGCCGACGACGAGGCCCCCGACGCGCTGCCGAGCATCGTCCGCGCCGAGATCGAACGCGAGGCGCGCCGCTTCGCCGATTCGCGCGGGGTGGCGATCGACTGGACCGCGATCAGCCGATTGGACGACGAGACCCTGGTCAACGGCATCTCGCAGGTGTCGCCGTTCGACAGCGCGTCGAAGCAGGCACTGCTCGAGGCCGAGACCCTCGCCGACCGCGCCGACCTGCTCGCACAGTTTCTCGGCTTCTTCCGCCGCGGCGACGACGATGGCGCGACGTTGCAGTGAGTGTCGGGCAGTGAGTGTCGGGCAATGAGCCTCGATCCGAAGCTTCTCGCGGTGCTGGTGTGCCCGGCGACGCGCGGGCCGCTGGTCTATGACGAAGCGGCGGGCGAGCTGGTGTCGGAGCAGGCTGGGCTCGCTTTTCCGATTCGCGGCGGCGTGCCGGTGATGCTGGTCGAGGAAGCGCGGCGGCTGGACGGGCAGTAAAGCCGGCTGGCATCGGCCGGTGATGCACGAGACTTGGGCGGCCCCGGCCTCCGCCCATAGGCGCCGACTTAGGGCGCTCCATTTTCTTCTTCGTCGCCCCGCACTCACATGGGGAGTTGTGGGTCAAGATGTCGTGTTAGGGTGACATGGATATTCTCCTTTGAAGC
>NZ_JBXANN010000021.1:0-71867 GCF_058801765.1 Rhizorhabdus sp. GW822-FHT03C02 | reverse complement strand
TTGTTTCAGCATCCACTCTTCCTCTCGGGAACGGCCCCTTGTCGCACGGTGGATGCTGAAACAAGTTCAGCATGACGGCGGAAGGGATGGCTTGAGGGATCCCCTCACCCGACCGACCGCATGCACAGCCCTACCGGCCCCACGCACCTAGTTCGCCGCCGGCTCCGGCGTCGGCTGCCACAGCTCGATCTTGGTGCCGTCGGGATCGAGGATCCAGGCGAACTTCCCGCTCGGGTCGCTGTCGTCGCGCTTGAGGATCGTCACGCCCTTGGCCTTCAGCCGGTCGAGAAAGACCGACAGGTCGTCGACCGCGAAGTTCAGCATATAGTCGCGCGTCGATGGCGCCATATAGGCGCTCGCCTGGCCGAAAGCGTTGAAGATCACCGCCGGCGGATGCGCGGGCGCGTCATAGGCGAGCGCCGCCCCGCCCCACGCCTCGACCTTGATGCCGAGGACATCGCGATACCAGGCCATCAGCGCCTTGGGGTCCTTGCTCCGCACGAAGATCCCGCCGACCCCGGTGATCCGGCCGGCCGGCTCGGCCGCCGGCGCGCCCGGCGCCAGCCCCGCGCACAGCAGCATCACCGGCAAGGCTCCGCGGACCGCGCGCATGACGGGGCGTCCCCGCTCGCGGCTCATGGCGCCGGATCGGGCGGATTATGCGCCACGACGAAGCCGACCGCCGCCTCGAGCATCTTCAGCCGGGTTTCGCCGGTCGAAAGCCAGTGATCCTCGCCGGGCAGCGTCACCAGTTCGACCGGCTTGCCCGCGCGACGCAGCGCCGCGGCCATGTCGCTGCTCTGGCCGTAGGGCACGACGGTATCGTCCTTGCCATGGATCAGCAGGATCGGCACGTCGGCCTGCGCCGCGAAATTGACCGGCGAAACCGGGCGCAGATCCTGGCGGGTGCCGATCTCCTCCTCGATCGCCCGCTTCATCGTCGCGTCGTAACCGGATCCGCTGATGTCGGCGGCGGCCATCCGGGCGACATCGCTGACCCCCGCCACCGCGACCGCGCAGCGATAGAGGCCGTGCTGGAGGGTCACCCCCGCCAGCGCCGCATAGCCGCCATAGCTCGCCCCCATGATGCAGGCGCGCTTCGTATCGGCGATCCCCTGGGCGGCGAGAAAGGCGAGGCCGTCGGAGATGTCGCTCTGCATCTTGCGCCCCCACTCGCCATTGCCCGCGCGCCGGAAGGCGGTGCCATAGCCGGTCGATCCGCGGAAATTGGGCTGGAGCACCGCATAGCCGCGCGACGCGAACGCCTGCGCCCACCAGTCGAACACCGGATAGTCGCGCGCGGCCGGGCCGCCATGCGGGAAGATCACCACCGGCAGATTCTTCGCCGGCCGCCCCGGCGGCAGGGTCAGCACCGCGCCGATCTCCTGGCCGTCGGCGGCCTTGTACTGGACCATGCGCATCGGCCCGACATCGGCGGCGTCGATCGGATAGGACACCCCCAGGTCACGCGCCTGGCCGGTCTTGATGTCGACCATCCACCAGGTCTGCGGGTCGCCGGTACCTTCGGTCATGACGATGACGCGGTCGAACCGGTCGTTCCAGCCGATCAGCTTCACCGACAGCCCCGGAAACGCCTTCATCGTCCCGTTGACGACCTTCTGGCGATAGGCGTCGAAAAAGCTGTAGGCCGGGACATCCCCTTCTTTGCGATAGCCGGCGAGCTGCCCGCTCAGCGGATCGAAATAGGCGGCGTCGAGCGGGGCATCGGCAAGAATCTCCTTCGGCGACCCGCCCGCCAGCGGCAGTTCGTACAGCCGCTCATCGTCCCCCTTGCGCCGTTCGCTGAACACCAGCGTATCGGGAGTCGCCCCGAGGCTGACCAGGCCGATGTCGCCGAGCGGACTGACGCCCTCGCCGATCTTCGCGCCCTCGCCATTGCGGATCGTCCAGGCGCCGCTGGTCGACAGATAGTCGAGCGTCGCGCCGACCTTGCCACCCGGGCCCATCACCCAGTCGCGCCAGCCGCGCCCTTCAAGCCGCGGCGCAATCGCCCGGGTCTGCTGGGTCTGCAGGTCGACCTCGTACAGCACCGGGTTGGTGCTGGTCAGATAGGGATCGGACGACCGGAAATCGCCGTCGAGGGTGATCCCGCTGAAATAACCATAATAGCGCCCGTCGCGCTGCTGGATGCCCAGATATTGCCGGACCCCGCCCTTGATCTTCGCCTCCCGGCCGAACACCGGCCAGGCCTTGCCGCCGTCGAGCGGAATGACCACCATCGTGTAGAGTTCGGCCATGTCGGTGGTGAAGCCCATGAGCTTGGTGGTGTCCGACTTGTAGACGAGGACGCGATCGTCGCCGGCCCAGTAGATGCCGCGGATCTTGGCATCGCCCATCGGAAAGCTGAGCATCGACTTCTTGCTCTGATCGAGGACGAGCAGGCTGCGCACCCCGTCGATCACCCCGATCATCGCGACATGGTCGCCCGAGCGCGAGATCGCGGCCCGCTCGACCCCGGGCAGCTGGCCATAGACCGCCAGCGGCGGTGCCGCGGCGGCGGCCAGCGGTGCGACCGGGGCCGCCAGCCCCAGCACCGCGCAGGCGGCGATCGCCACCAGCCTGGAATATCCTGTCATGCGCCCCATCGATTCATCCCCCGGAAGGCCGCGAATGTGCCAGCGCGGCGGCGGCCCGGCAATAAGGCGATCGGTCCGATTCCGACCGAAAACCGCGCATTTCGGCGCGGCGGGTCGCCGCGCCGCCGATCCCCGGCCGGGCTCACTTCGCCAGCGCGACGATCACCCCATGCCACTGGTCGAGCGCCCCCGGGATTCCGGCGACCGGCACCCGTTCGTTCAGCCCGTGGAGGAAACTGTCCTCGCTGCGGATGAACAGCGACGCGATGCCATAGGATGGCACTCCCAAAGCGCGGAAATAGACGCTGTCGCTCTGGCCGGCGTCCATGCTGGGGACGATCTCGGTTCCGGGATAACGCACGGCGATCGCGCGGCCGACCGCATCCATCAGGTCCTTGCGCATCGGCGAGGCGTCGCTGAACGGCGGCTCGCCGAGGATCGTCACCGTCGCGCTGGGGTCGGCGATGATCTTCACCAGCTGGGTCTTGACGCTATCGACCGGCACCCCCGGGAAGATCCGGCAGTTGACGGTGAAGGCGGCGCGCTGCGGCAGCGCGTTCGGGGCATGGCCGGCATTGACCATCGTCGCGACGCAGGTCGTGCGGATCTGGCCGACATATTCTGGCCGGCTGGACAGAAGATCGGCCGCCGCCGTGTCGGTCGGGTCCTTCGCAAAGGCCGCCATCGCCGCGCCGATCTCGCCCGGGGTGGTCTTCGACGCCGCGAGCAGGGTCGCACGGGTCAGCTCGTTCGCTGCCGGCGGAAAGCGAAACCCCTCGATCCGTTCGAGCGCATGCGCCATCCGATAGACCGGATTGGTCGCGGTCGGGCGGCTCGAATGGCCGCCGGGGTCGGTGAAGCTCACCTCGATATCGGCATAGGTCTTCTCGCCGCCCTGGACCCGGAACATCACCGGCTTGCCCTGCGCATCGAGCAGCCCGCCGCCGCCATCGCCGTTGAGCAGCAGTTCGGCGTCCTTATAGTCGCGCGCCAGCTTTTGGGTCGTCGCCATCGCGGTTTCCTCGTCGCCCGACAGCAGCAGGACGATCGACCGGCGCGGCACGAAGCCTTCCTTCTTCAGCCGCACCAAGGTCGCGATCATCATCGCGACGTCATATTTATTGTCCTGCGCGCCGCGGCCGAAAATATAGCCATTCTCCTCGACCGGCACATAAGGGTCGCGGGTCCAGTCGGCGCGCTTGGCGGCGACCACGTCCATATGCCCGCTCAGCAGCAGCGGCTTGAGCTTCGGGTCGCTGCCCTTGAGCGTGACCGCCAGCGTCGCGGTCTCGCCGATCGGGGTGATGCGGATATCGGCATCGGCGAAGCCCGCCTCCTTGAGCACCGACGCATAATAAGCGGCGAGCCGCGGCACCTGCCCCGCCCCCTCCTCGGTCCTGAAACCGATCGACCGGATCAGGATCGCCTTGGCCAGCGCCGGATCGGACGCGGCGCAGGCCGGCGGGGGAGCCGCCAGCGTTCCCGCAAGGGCCACCAGCAGTGCCAATGGCGTTGAACTCTGACCCGTTCGTGTCGAGCGTAGTCGAGACACCTCGCGGTGGTGGAGCATGTCTCGACGACGCTCGACATGAACGGAAAAGGGGGAAAGCTTCGACCGCCAATGAAAGACCGTCCGCGTTGCAAGCTTCATGAAAATCCCCCTCGACCGGCCCGCCATCATCTGTTGCATGGCCGCCATCGCGGCGGCAATCGATCACGCCGCCTTCAGCGCATTCTCCAGATCGGCGATCAGGTCGCGGACATCCTCGATCCCGCACGAATAGCGGATCAGCCCTTCGGGTATACCGAGGTCGCGGCGCTGGTCGGGGGTGCATTCGACATGGCTGGTGGTCGCCGGCGGCCCCGCCAGCGTGTTGACCGACCCCAGGCTCGCCGCGCGATGCGCGAATATGAGCGCGTTCAGCACCCGCTTGACGCTGTCGAAGTCGCCCTTGAGCGAGAAGCTCAGCACCCCGCCATAACCCTCCATCTGGCGCGCGGCGATGGCGTGGCGGGGATGATCCTCGAGCCCGGGATAGAAGACTGCAGCGACCGCGGGATGCGCGCGCAGCATCCGCGCGATCGCCAGCGCGGTCTCGTTCTGCCGCCGCACCCGCAGTTCGAGCGTCTTCATCCCGCGCAGCAGCAGATAGGCGGGGAACGCCGCCAGCGTCGCGCCGGTGATCTCGCGATACTGGAAGATGCTTTTGACCAGGTCGGCCCGGCCGGCGACGATCCCGCCCAGCGCATCGTCATGCCCGCCGAGGAACTTGGTCGCGCTGTGCACGACCAGGTCGGCGCCCAGCGCCAGCGGCCGCTGGTTGATCGGGGTCGCGAAGGTGTTGTCGACCACCGAGATCGCGCCCGCAGCCCGCGCGCTGGCGGTGGCGCGGGCGAGGTCGAGGATCTTGAGCGTCGGGTTGGTCGGGGTCTCGAGATAGACCAGCCGGCATCCGGCGGCGATCGCGCGGTCGATCGCATCGGCATCGTCGGTGTCGACCAGCACCGCCTCCACCCCCATCTGCGGCAGGATATCGAGGAATATCTTGCTGGTGCCGCCATAGCTGTCGGTGATCGACACCACCTTGTCGCCCGGCCGCAACAGCGTGAACAATGTGTTCGAGATCGCCGCCATGCCGGTCGCGAAGCTGGTCGCCGCCTCGGCGCCTTCGAGCAGCCGGACCTTCTCCTCGAACACCGCGACGGTCGGGTTGGTGTTGCGGCTGTAGATATGGCCTTCCGCCGTGCCGAGCGCCGCCGCCAGCCAGCTGTCGACATCGGGATAGGCGAAGGGCGCGCTCTGGACGATCGGCACCTGCGCCGCGCCGAAGGCGAGCGGCTGTTCCTCGCCGCCCCAGGCGAGGATCGTGGCCGGATGCTTGGTTTCGATCGACATTGCGGGTTCCTGTCGGCTTGATGGGGAACGCCGCGAACGCGGCAGGCACAATGACTTTAGGGGCCGCTCCGGAATGATCAATTCGGCTTTCGATTTCGACCCGCTTTCCGCCGAATTCGCACGCGATCCCTATCCGGCCTATGCCGCGCTGCGCGGGCAGGACGGGCCGGTCCATCATGCTCCGTTCGATGTCTGGCTGCTCTCGCGCCATGCCGATGTCGCCGCGGCGGCCACCAACCCGACATTCGTCCGTTCGCTCGAACCGGTCTTCGACCCAGCCGAGATCGCGCGGCAGAAGATCGCGCAGAACTGGCACGACATGCCCCATCATGCCCGCTTCGTGCAGTTCAGCCTGCTCGATTCGGACGGCGCGGTCCATGACCGGTTGCGCCGCCTGGTCTTCCGCGCCTTCACCCCGGCCCGGATCGCGCAGCAGCGCGCCGCGATCCAGGGCTTCGTCGACCGCCTGCTCGACCGGTTGCTGGCAGGCGGGCCGATCGATTTCGTCGAGGATTTCGCCGCGCAGGTGCCCGGCCATGTCATCGGCGCGATGCTCGGCGTGCCCGAAGAGCATGCGCACCGGCTGCGGACCTGGTCCGACGACATCGTCCAATTTTTCGACGTCGACCGCAGCGACGATCGCAAGCGGCGCGCCGAGATCGCGACCACCGAATTCTACGACTATCTCGTCGGCCTGATCGCGCAGCGCGAGAGCGCTCCGCGCGACGACCTGCTCGGCACCCTCGTCCTCGCGCGGCAGGCCGGAACGATGAGCGAGGACGAGCTGATCTCGACCTGCATGCTGATCCTGATGGCGGGGCATGGCTCGTCGATCGACATGCTCGGCAGCGGCCTCCATCTGCTGCTGCGCTTCCCCGCGGCGATGCAGTCGCTGCGCGACGATCCCCGGCTGATCGCGACGACGATCCAGGAGATGTTCCGCTACGAGGCCCCGCTGCCCTTCTTCCACCGCTATCTGACCGAGGATGCCGTGGTCGCGGGCAGGATGCTGCCCAAGGGCGCGAAGATCGGGCTGCTCTACGGCGCCGCCAATCGCGATCCGGCGATGTTCGACCAAGCCGACCGGTTCGACATAGGGCGCGCACCGAACCGCCATCTCGCCTTCGGCAGCGGCGCCCATGTCTGCCTCGGCAATCACCTCGCCCGGCTCGACATGGAGATCGTCTTCACGACGCTGCTGCGGCGGACCCGCGCGATCGACCTCGCCGGCGACGCGCCCGCCTATAAACGCGGCCTGTCGGTGCGCGGCCCGATCGCGCTGCCGGTGCGGATGATACCGACTTGAAGGCCTTATATCGTTGCCCAGCCGTTCCTAGATAAGCGCAATGGCAAAAATCCTCCTGGCAGGCGCAACGGGACTGGTCGGCGGCGAAGCATTGGCGTTGTTGCTCGCCGATGCGCGCGTGACGCAGGTGGTGGCGCCGAGCCGCCGCCCCATCGCCCCACATCCCAAGCTGCTCAACCCGATCGTCGACAGCAGCGACCTGCAGCCCGACGCCCCCTGGTGGGATGTGGACGGCGGCATCGGCGCAATCGGCACCACCCGCGCGCAGACCCCGTCGCCCGCGGCCTATCGCGCGATCGACCATGACTATGCGCTCGCGATCGCCGCGCAGCTTCGCCGCCACGGCGCGACCCGCTTCGCATTGACCTCGTCGATGGGCGCCGATGCCCGGTCGCTCTTCCGCTACACAAGGATCAAGGGCGAGCTCGAACAGGCGATCGGCGGGCTCGATTTCCCGTCGCTGACGATCGTCCGCCCCGGCTTCCTCGGCGGCCATCGCGCCGCCGCGCGGCCGACGGAGCGGTTCGTCGGCAAGCTGCTCGGCATTGCAGCGCCGATCCTGCCGGCGAGCGCGCGGATCAGCCCGGCCGCGACCGTCGCGGCGCTGCTGGTCGAGGCGGCGATCGCCGGCGCGGCGGGCACCCATATCGTCTCGTCGGCCGATGTCGCGCGCGCCGCCGACCGGGACCGCCGCTGAATGCGCAATCCTTATTATCGGGGCCCGGTCACCGATCATTTCGACGGCACCCGCTTCCTGAATCCCGGCGAGCCCGACACCGATCGCGGGCTGCGCGACATTATGCGCTGGCGGCGGACCGCGCCGAACACGCCATGGCCGGCATCGGTCGCGGTCGCCCCGGTCGTCCCCGATGCGCGGGTGGCGGGGCTGCGGGTGACGATGGTCGGCCACGCGACCCTGCTGATCCAGATCGCCGGGCTCAACATCCTCACCGATCCGGTCTGGTCCGATCGCGCCAGCCCGCTCGCCTTTGCCGGGCCGCGGCGGGTGACCGCCCCCGGCATCGCGCTCGACGATCTGCCGCCGATCGATACGATCCTGCTGTCGCACAACCATTACGACCATCTCGACGTCGCGACGCTGAAAGCGCTCCATGCCCGCCACGATCCGCTGATCGTCACCCCGTTCGGCAACGACGCGATCGTCCATCGCCATATCCCGGCTGCGCGGATCTTGGCGGGCGACTGGGGCGACCGGTTCGACATCGCCGCCGGCGCCGAGGCGCATATCGTCCCCGCCACCCACTGGTCGTCGCGCGGCATGCGCGACCGGCGCATGGCGCTGTGGAGCGGTTTCATGCTGCGCGCCGGGGGGCGGCTGGTCTATTTCGCCGGCGACACCGGCTATGGCACCGGCGCGATCTTCCGGGCGATGCGCGCACGCTTCGGCCCGGTCGACCTCGCCTTGCTGCCGATCGGCGCCTACGACCCCCGCTGGTTCATGGCCGCCCAGCACACCGATCCCGAGGAAGCGGTGCAGATCATGCACGATCTCGATGCCCGCGCCGCGCTCGGCATCCACTGGGGCACCTTCAAATTGACCGACGAGCCCCGGGACGACCCGGCCCTGCGGCTGGTCACGGCGCTGAAGGCGCAGGGCATCGCCCCCGACCGGTTCGTCGCGATGCGCCCGGCGGACGTCGCCGAATATGCCTGACCCAGGCCGTGAATTCATGAATGCGCGACGCGCCGATTGGCCGCTCTACGCGAAGAGATTGGCGATGTTCCCGATCACAAGGTAAATCACCCAAACCGCGATCATGGCCAGAGCGCCGGCGATCCCTCCCTTGCCCCACATCAAAAACAGTCCATCGCCCTTTGCGACACTGCGCCGCTGGGTTTCGGCATTTGCCACAAGCGCGGCGAACAAGCTCAGACCTGCCATAAGTGCCACGACGACGCCCACGTCCATGCTCCTGCGAAACCGAAGCACAAGGCCCGCTTCCATCCGCTCTCTTATGCCATAGACGGCTGTTCGCTGCGATCCCGTGTGGCTCACAGCCGCTTTCACGCGTTCACGGCCTGGGAAGGCGCCCCCGCCGCCGCCCCGCCGCCAGATGATGGATCACGATTCCGCTGGTGGTCGCGACGTTGAGCGAGTCGAAGCCCCCCGCCATGTCGATCCTCACGCTGGCGGTGCGCGCGATCAGGTCGGCGGCGAGCCCCGGCCCCTCGGCGCCGAGCAGGATCGCGTTGCGCGGCCGCGGCACATAGTCGGCGAGTTCGGTCGCCCCGGCCGGGCTCAGCGCGATCGGCGCGAAGCCGTGCCGGTCGAGCAGCGCCAGCGCATCCTCGCCACGATCGATCCGCGCGAACGGCACCAGCAGCGCCGCCCCCACCGACACCCGGATCGCCTTGCGGTAGAGCGGATCGCAGCAGTCGGCGTCGAGCAATATCGCCCGGATCCCGAAGGCGGCGGCGTTACGGAAGATTCCGCCGATATTGTCATGGTTGGCGATCGCCGACAGCAGCAGCACGTCGCCGTCGCCGGTGATCCCGGCGAGCAGCGCATCGGCGGTCGGGGTCGCGACCCGCCGGCCGATCGCCAATATCCCGCGGTGAAGCGGGAAGCCGGCGATCGCGTCGATCACCGGCTGGGCGGCGGCGAACACCGGCACGTCGGCCGGCAGTTGCGCGAGCATGGGGGCGAGCGCCTCGACGCGCTTGGCCGCGATCAGCACCGAGAGCGGGCGATGATCGGCGCTGGCGACGAGTTTCTCGAGCACCACCTTGCCCTCGGCCACGAACAGCCCGTCGCGGCCGACAAGGTCGCGGTCGCGGATATCGCGATAGGCCTCGATCCGCGGATCGCCGGCATCGTCGATCGCTATCGGCATCGGTCTGTCCGGCGTTGGTTCGGGGGTCTGGGCTGTCATGGCGACGGCGCTGTAGCAGAAGATGTTCGCGGCGGCTGCCCGCTCCGGCAGGGCCAGCATATTGCAAGCCGATCGCGACAAGATTGCACAGGCTGCACTCGCTCGCGCGCTAAGCATTTTGTAATATCAACCCGTTAGCGGCGTTGCCGTGCAGCCGGTCCGGTCCGGCACCTGCCCGAGGCGCCATGTTCGACCTGCCCGATCTGTCCACGCTGCGGCTGTGCAGCATGCTCGCCAGCCTCGCCTTCGGCGCGATGTTCCTCGTGCTGCGGCTGGGGCGGCCCGACGACCGCGCGCTCGGCCATTGGGCGGCCGGCGCCTTCGCCTATGCGCTGGTGCTGGTCGGCTTCGAACTCGCGCACGGACCGCCGGGCATCGTCGCCGGGGCACTGCTCCATTCGCTGCTTGCCGGCTCGGACGTGCTGATCCTCACCGGGATCCGCGCCTTCGACGGCCGCCGTCCGTTCGCGCGCTGGATGCTGCTACCGCTGCTCGGGCCGGGCCTGGTCTATGGCGGGCTCGCCTGGCTCGATGCGCTGGGCTTCACGCTCGGCGCCGAGGCGCCGCGCACGGTCGGCACGCTCGCGCTGCTGCTGGTCAAGACCGGCATCGCCGCGATGATCCTGCGCAGCGGGCCGACCGGCGCACCGCATGGCCGGCGGATCGCCGCGCTGGCGCTGCTCGCTTATGTCCCGACCTATGCGATCGCGATCGGCGCCGACCTGCTCGGGCTGTCGGCGTTCCAGCTCGGGGCGATGCTGCCGATGCTCGCCGACCAGTTGCTGCTCGCGGTGCTCAACATCGCCTTGCTGTCGCTGCTGGTCGAACGCGCCGCCGCGACGCTGCAGGAGGTCGCGCTGCGCGATCCGCTGACCGGCACCCACAACCGCGCCTGGCTCGACCGCCATCGCGCCGACCTGTCGCGGCCCGACACCGCGGTGATCCTGATCGACATCGACCATTTCAAGACGATCAACGACACCCATGGCCATGCCGCGGGCGATCATGTGCTCGCCGAATTCGCGGCGCGCACCGATGCGATCATCGCCGGTCAGGGCGGCGCGCTGATCCGGCTGGGCGGCGACGAGTTCGTCGCGATCATCCCCGACCAGACGCTCGCCCGCGCCGAGAAGCTCGCCGACCGGCTGCTCGCCATCCCCGCGACCATGGCGGCCGGCCTGCCCGGCTTCACCGCCAGCTTCGGGGTCGCGATGCTGCGCGCCGACCATCCCGATATCGGCGATGCGATGGCCCGCGCCGACCGTTTCCTCTACCGCGCCAAGGAACGCGGCCGCGGCCAGGTCGCGACCGCCGGTCCTCGTCCGCTCTGATCGGCAGATGCAGAGATAGCCGACTCATCCATTCTGCATTTAGACTTTGGTCTATTCGAATAGACTGCAATCTATTCCTATGGGATCGAATAATCGTTCGATTTCAACTGAATCCGATATCGCTTAAATCTCGCTACGTATTATTCCGATCATGGATCAAGAAATGCGTTTAACAGGGAAATAACCTTCTTCGGGCAGAAGCACCCCATAGACGACGGCATGCGCCGGTTCTGACGGGGAAATGACGATGTTGAGCTGGTTCGAGAAACACGCACCGATTCGCACCAAGTTCAAGGCACTGAGCCTGGCGCAGCTGGCGGTCGGCGCGAGCGGCGCCGCGCTGATCGCGACCGCCGCGACCGGCCCGCTCGCCGACCTCACCGTCGAGGCGGTGACCGCGACGATCATGACCGGCCTCACCCTGCTCGGCGGCGTGCTGATCTGCAAACCCTATGTCGAGACCGTGGTCCGCATGGAGGCGCTCGCCGCCGGCGACCTCGTCAGCCCGGTGCGGCATACCGACAATCGCGACTGCGTCGGCCGGATGACCAAGGCGATGGACGTGTTCCGCGCCAAGATGGAAGAGGCCGACACCGCCGAGGCGCAACGCGAGATGGCGTGCGCGCTGGGCACCGGCCTCGAACGGCTGGCCAAGGGCGACCTCACCCACCGCATCGCCACCGCCTTCCCCGCCAATTTCGAGGGGCTGCGCAGCGACTTCAACCGCGCGATGGACGCGATGAACGAAACAATGAGCGCGGTCAGCAAGTCCGCCCAGGGCCTCCACAGCGGATCGGACAACATCCTCCAGGCCTCCGACGACATGTCGCGGCGCACCGAGCGCCAGGCCGCCAGCCTCGAGGAGACCGCCGCGGCGATGGACGAGATCACCTCGACCGTCCGCCAGACCGCCGCCGGCGCCAAGAGCGCCAACCAGGTCGTCGAGGAAACCCGGGTCGATGCCGAACATTCGGGCGAGGTCGTTCGCCGCGCGGTCGATGCGATGACCGGGATCGAGCGGTCCTCGGCCGAGATCTCCGAGATCATCAGCGTGATCGACGGCATCGCCTTCCAGACCAACCTGCTCGCGCTCAATGCGGGCGTCGAGGCCGCCCGCGCCGGCGATGCCGGCAAAGGCTTCGCGGTCGTCGCTTCCGAGGTGCGCGCGCTCGCCGGGCGCTCGGCCGATGCCGCGAGCGACGTCAAGACCCGCATCCTCGCCTCGTCGAAACAGGTCGATGCCGGGGTCGAACTGGTCAGCGAGACCGGCAAGGCGCTCGAGCGCATCATCGGCCGGATCGGCGAGATCAGCAAAATGGTGTCGAAGATCGCCAGCGCCGCCGAACAGCAGGCGTCGGGCCTCCAGGAGGTCAACACCGCGGTCGCCGAGATGGACGGGGTCACCCAGCAGAACGCCGCGATGGTCGAACAGGCCACCGCCGCCGCCCGCAGCCTCTCGACCGCTGCCGACGAACTCGCCCACCACATCGCCGGCTTCACCGTCGACACCGCCCAGGCCCGCCCGGCCGCCGCCAACGTCCAGCGCTTCCGCCGCGCGGCCTGAGGCGACCAGCGCATATCTTCATTTTTTTAGCCCCTCCCTTTCAAGGGAGGGGTTGGGGTGGGTGCGAGCGCAGCGAGCTTGCGCGCTGGAACCAGAAGCGCCTCCAGCGGCATTGAACCGCTTCAATCACTCACCCCAGCGCCGCCGCAACCGCCACGGCATCGTCCAACCGCCCCCTCTCGGTCAGATAGCAACGCACCAGCCGCGCCGGGGTGATGTCGAACCCCGGATTATGCGCCGCTGACGCGGTCACCGCGACCCGCGCGATCCCGCCCGCCGCATCCGGCCCGCTCACCCACCTCACCTCGTCGGGCGAGCGCTCCTCGATCGGCACCGAACCGCCATCCTCGGTCGTCCGGTCATAGCTGGTCGACGGCAGCGCCACCACGAACGGGATGCCGTTGTCGTGCGCGGCGAGCGCCTTCAGATAGGTGCCGATCTTGTTGCAGACATCGCCGTTGCGGGTCACCCGGTCGGTGCCGACGATCACCAGGTCGACCGCGCCGCGCTGCATCAGCAACCCGCCGGCATTGTCGACGATCAGGCTGTGCGGCACCCCGTGCGCCGCCAGCTCGAAAGCGGTGAGCGCGCCCTGGTTGCGCGGGCGGGTCTCGTCGACCCAGACATGGACCGGCACGCCGCGGTCGTGCGCCAGATAGATCGGCGCGGTCGCGGTGCCCCAGTCGACCGTCGCCAGCCAGCCGGCGTTGCAATGGGTGAGGATGTGGACCGGCCGCCCCGGATGGCGCGCGGCGAACTCGGCGATCAGCGCGAAGCCCGCCTCGCCGATCGCCTGGTTGATCGCGACATCCTCGTCGCAGATCGCCCCCGCCTCGGCATAGGCCGCCGCCGCCCGCGCCGATGCGTCGAGCGGCGCCACCGCCGCCAGCACCCGATCGAGCGCCCAGCGCAGATTGACCGCGGTCGGCCGGGTCGCGAGCAGCCGGCGATAGGCGTCGTCGAGCGCGGCATCGTCGGTCCGCACCCTCAGCGCCAGCGCAAGGCCGTAAGCCGCGACCGCACCGATCAGCGGCGCGCCGCGAGTCGCCATTTCGGCGATCGCATCGGCGGCATCGTCGACGCTGCGCAGGATCAGCCGCTCGACCGCCCAGGGCAGCCGCCTTTGGTCGAAGATGCCGACCCCCCAGCCATCCGCGTCGAGCCAGATCGATCGGGTCGCGACCCCGTCGATCCTCACGCCGCCGCGCGCTCGCGCGGCAGCCGGCGATCGAGCGCCGCCCAGTCGCCGAAGCCCGCGCGCTCGACCAGCAGGTCGCGGGCGAAGTGCAGCGCCTCGCGCTCGCACGCCGCGCGCAGCCCCGGGTCGGCGATCGCCTCGAAATCGGCGACATGCGCGAGCCCCAGGATGCGGCGGATGATCTCGCAGCCGGCGAAACCGAGCATGTCCGACCAGATCGCGGCGATCCGCGCATCGATCGCCGCCTCCAGAAAGGCCGGATCGCCGCGGGTCCGCGCATAGAGCGCCCCGCCCTCTCCTTCGGGCAGCGATGCCCGCATATGGCCGGCGAAGCGGGTCGCGAAGGTCCGCCACAGCGTCTCGGCCTGCGCGAGCAGCCAGTCGGCGAAGCCGGCGCCGCCGCCGAGCCCGGGCTGGGCGAAATAGGTCATCCACAGATTGGCGATCACCATCCCGACATCGAAGCCGATCGGGCCGTGGATCGCGAATTCGGGGTCGATCACCCTTGTGTCGGTCGCGGTCACCATCACCGATCCGGTGTGGAGATCGCCATGGAGCAGCGCCTCGGGCGCCGCGAGGAAGCGCAGCTTCATCTCCTGCGCGGCGACCTTGAGCGCTATGTCGGCGCGGATCGTCGCGACGAGATCGTCGAGCGCGGGGCTGTGCGCGTTCATCGGCGCGTCGTAATAGGGTTCGTCGAAGATCAGATCCTCGGTGATCCGGCACATCGCGCTGTTGCCGAGATAGCGCGCGATCCGTGCCCGCCGCTCGGCCGCCGGCACCGCGAGATCCGAACTGAAGAACAATGTGTCGGCGCAAAACTCGCCGAGGTGGCGCGCCATCGCCGGATAGCGCCGCCCGGCGACCAGCTCGCGGCGCAGGATGATATGCGGATCGAGCAATTCCATCACCGTCAGCGCCATGGCGTCGTCATGATGGTAGAGCGCGGGCACCCGCGTCGGCGCCAGGCGCGCCTGGTCGGCCAGCGCGATCCGCTCATGATAGGCGCGGGTGAGCGGCAGCGGCCAGCTTTCGCCGACCATCCGGACATAGGGCAGCGCCTGCTTGGCGACCAGCCCGCCCGCGGGGCCGCTCACCACGAACACCAGGTTGAGATTGCCGTCGCCGACCTCGCGCACCTGCCAGCCGGACGGATCGCCGCCGAGCCGCGATGCGAGCGCCGGCACCGTGCCCAGAAAATCCGCGACCGTCGCTTCGGTCAGCGCGACATAGGCAGCGGTCATGCGGCGGCTCCTTCCTCGATGATGTCCGGCAGGATCGCGTCGAAGTTGCCCGCGACCGGATAGTCGCTGTCTTGGGGCAATGCGTCGCGCGCCAGCAGCACGACCGCGAACCCCGCTTCGCGCGCCGCAGCGAGTTCGGCGTCGATGTCGGACAGGAACAGGATCTGCGGCGCCGGGATGCCGATCCGCGCGGCGATCGCGCGATAGGAGCCCGCCTCCTTCTTGCCGCCGACATGGGTGTCGAACCAGCCCGCGAACAAAGGCGTGAGATCGCCATGAGCGGTGTGCCCGAACAGCAATTTCTGCGCTGTGACCGATCCCGACGAATAGACATGGAGCGCGATCCCCCGCGCGTGCCAGCGCTTCAGCCCCGCCACCGCATCGGCGAAGACATGGCTCTGCAGGCTGCCATCGGCATAGCCCTCGGCCCAGATCATCCCCTGGATCGCCTTGAGCGGGGTCAGCTTGCGGTCGGCATCGTGCCAGGCGAGCAGCCGGGCGATGCAGCCGTCGCGATCGAGGTCGGGCAGGCCCGCCTCGGCACGGACCTGCGCCAGCTCGTCGGCGAGGCGATCCTCCTGCGCGGCGACGAAGCCGGCGAGCCGCGACCGCGCATAGGGGAACAAGATGTCATGGACGAAGGCGATGCTCGAGGTCGTCCCCTCGATATCGGTGACGATCGCCCGCGGGATCATGCCGCGCCCTCGTAGCGCGGGATCGCATCGGCGATCGGATCGCCGGTGAAGCGGACGATCCAGCCGTCGGGATCGGCGAACAGCCGGATCGCGGTGAAGCGCGGCGCCGGCCCCATGTCGAACCAGTGGCGGGTTCCCCTGGGCACCGCGATCAGGTCGCCGCGGGTGCACAGGAGTGCGTGGATCGCATCGGCGGCATGGATGTAGAATATCCCCGATCCCTCGACGAAGAAGCGGACCTCGTCATCGGCATGGACATGTTCGGCGAGGAATTTGGCGCGCAGCGCGGCGCGGTCGGGATGATCGGGCCGCAGCCGGATCACGTCGCACGACCGATAGCCGCGCTCGGCCATCAGCCGGTCGATATCGCTGCGATAGGCGGCGACCACCGCCGCGTCGTCGGCATCCTCGGCCAGCCGCACCGGTGCCTGCCAGCGCTCGAAACCGATGCCGATCGGCGCGAGCAGCGCCGCGATCGCATCGGCGTCGTCGGTCCGGCTGCGGACGGCGTGCGGCGCGTCGGCGGCATAGATGGTGAGCATCGTCATCGCGCCGGCCGCCCCAGCTTCATCGCCTCCCACTCGCAGGCGAGCAGATATTCGACCGCCTCGACCATATTCTCGGCCTCGGCGAGGTCGCGGCCCCAGGCATAGAGGCCATGGCCGCGAATATAGAAGGCCGGCACGATCGGATCCTGCGCGACGATCCGCGGCCGCAGCGCCGCCGCCAGCGCGACCATGTCCTGGCTGTTGTCGACCAGCGGGATCGCCACCCGCGTGGCATGGGTGTCGATGCCGGGGAAGATCTTGAGCATCTCATAGCCGTCGAAGCCGATCGCATCGGCATCGGCGAGCGCCCGGCTGAGCACCACCCCGGTCACCGAATGGGTGTGCAGCACCCCGCCTGCGCCGCCGTCGAGCGCATAGATCAGGCAGTGGAGCAGCGTCTCGGCCGACGGCCGCCGGCCGTCGAGCGCCGCCCCTTCCCCATCGACCCGCATCACCTGTTCCGCCGCCAGCCGCCCCTTGTGCGCCCCCGACACCGTCACCGCGATCGTCCCGTCGGCGAGCTTCACCGAATAATTGCCTGCGGTGGCCGGCGCGAGCCCGCGCGCATCGAGCCGCCGGCCCGCCGCGACGATGGCGTCGGCCGCCGCCGCCAGTGCCGCCGCATCGGCGTCGGCGGTCCGAAACAGGCTGTGCGGGGCGGGCGCTGCGCTTTTGTCCATCGATCCGATTGATAAGACCGCTGCATGACAGATCGGTGACTGGCGCATGCCCAAGCTTTGAGCCCCTCCCTTTTAGGGAGGGGTTGGGGTGGGTCGCGAGCGCAGCGAGCGTCGGCGCTGGAACCAGAAGCGCCTTCAGCGGCATCGAGCCGCTTCAGTCGCACCCCACCCCCAAACCCCTCCCCGTTGGGGAGGGGCTTAATTTGGAGGAACAGCCCCCCTAAAGCCCCCGCCCCCGCGCCGTTACCCGATAGGCAAGGGGGAACGGCCATGTCCGTCGGGGCGATCAATGCGGAACTGGGGCTGGCGACCGGCTTCGACCTCGCCACCCGCGCGATCCCCAGGGCAGGCCCGATCGCACTCGAATTCGCCGCCGCGCTGCTCGCCGCCCAGGCGTTCGCCGCCGACCCGCTGACCGCAATGGCACCCACCGACGGCGCACCGAAGACCGAAGCCGCGCGCAACGTCTCGGTCGCCGGCGGGGTGCGGACGACGGTGATCACCTATAGCGACGGCTCGTCCGACACCGAGGTCGCCGCCGCTGCCACCGGCGACGATCGGCGCGAGATGCTGCCGCTGTTCCTCTCCGACATCGCCCGCCTGCCGCTCGCCACCTTCAAGGCGAACAGCGACCTCGAACCCGAACAGGGCGCCGACGCCCGATCCGCACCCCGCACCCCGTGGCGGGTGAAACCAGCCGGCCAGCCTCCGATGGGTGCGGCAGCAAATCGCGAGCCGGTCGAAGAACCGACATCCGCCGCCGGACAAAGCATGTCGACCAGCGACTGGCTCGACCTGCGCGCAGGAAGGCTGTTCGACCGGCTCGGCTGAGCGATCGTGCCGAAATCCAACCCGAGCGGTTCGACTTTGCCGCGCTCAAGCAGCGCAAAACCGCGGAACATCGCTGAAAACAACGCTGCCACCGTTCCGGCGTTCCCGTCGACCAGCATCAGCCCGGCAATGCAAGGTCCGCCGCAAACCACGTCGAATCGTCTGCAGGAGACATATCCTTGCCCGCCATGCGCCAGGCCAGGCTGACATAGCGCTCGCTACCGGCGCGGGCTCCCGTGATGATTTGATCGAACCCACTGCGTCCGTATCGGACGCACTCGGCGGAGAAACCATTGTCGCCGAGCCATTCGTCATCGTGCACCGCCACCTGCAAGACGCCTTCCGGGCTTGTAAACCGCATACTCTCCAGGCCCTGCCCGGTCTCGGCGTGACCCGGCAGATCGGTGACGATGCTCAGGCGTAACGGACGTTCGCGGATCACGGGAGCTTCGATGCCGATGCGAACGAGGATGACCCCGTCAACGACCATGCCCTCGGGGAGTTCTGGCGTCACAGCTTCGATGACGTCCATCACCACGGACGATCCGCCGCTGATGTGGATCGTCACCACGCCAATGGGCGTCTCCACCGCTTTGAGCGCGACGTCGATTTGGTCGCTCATCGCGCCACACTCACAGCCTTCCCCCCGAAATCCTCCGCCGCGACCGTCTCGATCTGCCGCGCGATCCCGCGGGTCAGCCCGGCCGGCACCGTCACCGCGAAGCCGCGGTCGAGCAGGCCGTCGATCGCCCAGCGGACGCAATAGTCCGCGGCCACCCCGATCACGACCGCCTCGCTTATCCCGCGCGCCTTGAGGTCGGCGAAGAAAAGGTCGCGGTCGATGCGCGGCGCCGCCGGATCGCGGGCGTCCTCAATCGTAAGGCCGGGCTCGGCCCACATGTCGAACACCCCCTTTTCGATCCGCCAGGCGGGGATCGCCCGATCGACCAGCGCGACGTCGAGCATGTTCGCCCAGCCGGGGGTGTCGCGCACGCAGTGGATCGGGAAGGTCTCGGCCTCAGCCGAGCCCGCATAGACCTCGGGAAGATGGGTGTCGAAGGTGAACAGCACCCCCGCGGTCTCCGCCGGATCGAGCGCCTTGAGCCAGTCGCGCATCGGTGCGGCGAGCGCCTCGGCGCCGGCCACGCTGAGCGCGCCGTCGGCCGCGATGAAATCATATTGGGTGTCGACCGCGATGATGATGCGTTGCATCGGCCTGCTCCTTGGTTCGTGCCGCTTGACATATATCCAAACTGCACATAAGTAAAGCGCATCTTGCATATAAGGTGCAGCGATGACCGACGCCGACTATCTCGAAAACTATGACCCCGGCGCTTATGCGCGGCCGTCGGTGACGGTCGACCTGGTGCTGATGCGGGTCTGGGAGGGGCGGCCGGCGGTGCTGCTGCTCCGGCGCGATCGTCCTCCGCACGAGGGCCGCTGGGCGCTGCCGGGCGGGTTCGTCGGCATCGACGAGTCGCTCGACGCCGCGGCGGCGCGGGTGCTGGCCGAGAAGGTCGGCATGAAGGCCGCGCATCTCGAACAGCTCTACAGCTTCGGCGCGATCGACCGCGATCCGCGCACCCGGATCATCACCATCGCCTATCTCGCGTTGCTCGACGCGCCCGCCTTCGCCGCGGCGCTGGCGGGGATGCCGGGACTCACCCCGGCGCTGATCGAGGTGCCGTGGCAGGGCGAAGGCGGCGGCCCGATCGTCGCGCGCACCACCGACGGCACCGCGCTCGACCTCGCCTTCGACCATGACGACATTCTCGCGATGGCGATGCGGCGGCTGCGCGGCAAGATCGACTATTCGGACGTCGGCTTCGCGCTGCTGCCCGAGCGTTTCACCCTGCGCCAGCTCCAGGACGTCCATGAGGCGATCCTCGGCACGGCGCTCAACAAGCCCGCCTTTCGCCGGCGCATGCTCGACAGAGGCTGGATCACCCCGACCGGCGAACGCGAGACCGATACCTCGTACCGCCCCGCCGAGCTTTTCCGCTTCCAGCGGCCGCTCTGACCCCACCGATCCCAAGGAGGCTATATCATGGCCAGCATTCGCAATTTCGGCTTCTTCGCCCAGTTGAAGAGCGAGGCGAGCAACCATGTCATCCGCACCCGCAATGGCCAGGTGAAGCAGTCGGGCCGCGGCCTCGTCTTCTGGTTCCGGCCCGAGACCGCGAGCATCGCCGAGGTGCCGATGGACGATCGCGAGATGACCCTGTTCATCAAGGGCCGCAGCCAGGATTTCCAGGCGGTCTCGGCGCAGGGGACGATCGGCTGGCATGTCGTCGATCCCGAACTTCTCGCCAGCCGGGTCGATTTCGCGATCGCGCTGGCGACCGGCAAGCCGCAGAACGAACCGATCGAACGGATCGAGGCGCGGATCGCCGGCATCGCCAACCAGGCGGCGCTGCAATATCTGGCGCAGGCACCGGTGCGCGCGCTGCTCGACGCCGGCCCCGAGCCGCTGCGCGCCCGGCTCGAGACGCTGCTCGCCGCCGACCCGACCCTCGCCGCGATCGGGGTCGCCGCGGTCGCGGTGCGGCTGACCAATGTCGCGCCGAGCAGCGAGCTCGAACGCGCGCTGCAGACCCCGACCTTCGAGGCGCTTCAGCAAAAGGCCGACGAGGCGACCTTCGAGCGGCGCGCGCTCGCGGTCGAGAAGGAGCGCGCGATCGCCGAGAACGAGCTGGCGACGAAGACCGAACTGGCGCGGCGCGAGAAGGAGCTGATCGCCGAGGAGGCCGACAATGCCCGCAACCGCGCCACCGGCCTCGCCGAGGCGCGCGGGGTCGAAGCCGGCGCCGAGGCCGAGCGCATCCGCCTGATCGAAGGTGCGAAGGCCGCGGCCGAGGCCCAGCATATCGCGGTCTATCGCGACGTGCCGCCGGCGGTGCTGATGGCGCTGGCCGCGCAGCAACTGGCCGGCAAGCTCGAGACGATCGAGCACGTCAATATCACCCCCGACCTGCTCGCCTCGGTGCTCGGCGCGTTCCGCGCCCCGGCCTCCTCCCCCGCCTCCCCCGCCCTGACCGAGCTGCGCTGAGGCGATCATGGCCGCGCTCACCCCCCGCGTCGTGTTCGTGACCCGCGAGACCGATTACGAGCTGCTGGTCGCGCGCCATGCCACCCGCGACCAGGCGCGCTTCTTCCTCGAGACCCGCGGGCAGAGGATCGAGGATGTCGAGGCGCGCCATGCCCGCTTCCAGGCGGTGCTCGCCGCGGCGCGGGCCGCGGTGCCCGGCGAATGGCGCCAGGCGCTGGTCCGCCGCGCCGACCTCGACCGTTTCCTGTTCGCCCCCGAGGATCTGGTGGTGCCGGTCGGCCAGGACGGGCTGGTCGCCAATGTCGCCAAATATCTCGATGCCCAGCCGGTGCTCGGGGTCAATCCGGCACCCGATCTCTATGACGGGGTGCTGGTGCGGCTGACGGTCGAGCGCCTCGCGACATTGCTGCCCGCGAGCGCCGCCGGCGCGGCGCCGGTCGAGCGGCGGACGATGGTCCAGGCCGAGCTCGACGGCGGCGAGACGATGACCGCGCTCAACGAGATCTTCGTCGGCCATCGCAGCCACCAGTCGGCGCGCTACCGGATCGCCGACCGCGACGACGCCGAGGACCAGAGCTCGAGCGGGCTGATCGTCGCCTCGGGCACCGGCGCCACCGGCTGGGCGCGCTCGATCGCCGAGGCCACCGGGCTCGACCTCGGCCTCGGCCGCGAGGAACGCGCGGTCGGTTACTGGGTTCGCGAGCCCTTCCCCAGCGTCGCCACCGCGACCCGGCTGCGCGCCGGCCGGATCGTCGAGGCGCCGCTGACCGTCACCTCGCGGATGAACGACGGCGGGGTGATCTTCGCCGACGGCATCGAACAGGATCATATCGCTTTCGACTGGGGCCGCACCGCCCGGCTGTCCGCCGCCCCGCGCGCCCTCCATCTCGTCACCGCCTGATCGCAGGACCCTATATCATGGCTTTCACCGACATCGCGACCCGCACCTATGATCACAGCTTCCGGCTCGATCCGATCGTCCGCAGCCTGCTCGACACCGATTTCTACAAGCTGCTGATGCTGCAGATGATCCGCCATGTGCACCCGGACGTCGACGCGACCTTCTCGCTGATCAACCGCACGAAGAGCGTGCGCCTCGCCGACATCATCGACGAGGCCGAGCTGCGCGCCCAGCTCGACCATGCCAGCACCGTCCGCTTCACCAAGAAGGAGCTGATCTGGCTGGCGGGCAACAGCTTCTACGGCAAGGCGCAGATGTTCAGCCCCGACTTCATCGCCTGGCTCGCCGATTTCCGCCTGCCGCCCTACGAGCTGCGCAAGGCCGACGGCCAGTATGAGCTGCATTTCGACGGCCCCTGGACCCACACGACGATGTGGGAGATCCCGGCGCTCGCGATCATCAACGAGCTCAAATCGCGCGCGGCGATGCGCGACCGCGGCAAGTTCGCGCTCGACGTGCTCTACGCCCGCGCCAAGGCGCGGCTGTGGCAGAAGGTCGAGCGGCTGCGCGAGTTGCCCGACCTCGTCATCTCCGATTTCGGGACGCGGCGGCGGCACGGTTTCCTGTGGCAGCGCTGGTGCGTCGAGGCGCTGAAGGAGGGGCTCGGCGACCGCTTCATCGGGACCTCGAACGTGCTGCTGGCGATGGACGCCGATCTCGAGGCGATCGGCACCAACGCCCATGAACTGCCGATGGTCGCCGCCGCGCTCGCCGACGGCGACGCCGCGCTGGCGCACGCGCCCTATCAGGTGCTCGAGGAATGGCAGGCGCATTATAACGGCAATCTGCTGATCGCGCTGCCCGACGCCTTCGGCACCACCGCCTTCCTGCGCGAGGCGCCCGAATGGCTCGCCGACTGGACCGGCTTCCGTCCCGACAGCGCGCCGCCGATCGAGGGCGGCGAGCAGATCATCCGCTGGTGGCAGGACCAGGGCCGCGACCCGAAGACCAAGCTGCTGATCTTCTCCGACGGGATGGACATCGACGCGATCGAGGCCTGCTACCGCCATTTCCACGGCCGGGTGCGGATGAGCTTCGGCTGGGGCACCAACCTGACCAACGACTTCCGCGACTGCGACCCCGATGGCGGCGCCGCGCTCGACCCGATCTCGCTGGTCTGCAAGGTGACGAGCGCGAACGGCCGCCCGGCGGTCAAGCTGTCCGACAATCCTGCCAAGGCGACCGGCGAACCCGCCGAGATCTCCCGCTACCTGCGGGTCTTCGGCGACGCCGACCGGGCGCCGACGCCGGTGATGGTCTGAACATAGCTAGGATAGCCACGACCATGACAAGAGACGATCTCCTGGCACTTCTAGCGAACAATCTGCGACATCAAGCGCAAGCGGTACCAGGCGGCTTGCTTTTTTGCGCGACACCGCACGTCGGTCCGCATGCCTATCTTGCCCGGATATATGACATGGTGCCGACCGCCGCTGTAGATAGGTGGACAGGAGATTCCACCTATCGACACAATCCATACCTCACCTTCATCGCCACGGTTGCAAATGGTCTCCACTTCGCGAACATGAGCCTGTTCGGAATTATCGGGCAGATAGATCGTTCGGTCGGCCCCGGAGCAGGGCAACCGATAAGCCTCGATTATGGCAATCTGTGCGAACGCCCGCGCGGACTTGGAGAAGCCGAAATGGTCATAGGCGGTCTCGTAGGATGGTCGGCAAAGGCCAGCTATGTCATGCAGGAGGATGGCGCTGTCCGCCTCGTTCATTCGCTGGACGGTCGGGATGTCGCGGATAGATGGCCGAGTCTCTCAGCCATGCTGGAAGCCGAAGTCGGGAGATTGGCCGCGATGCACGACGGCGAAGGCCGCAAGCTCGGCTCTTCCACCGCCATGATGCATCCCAACGGACGACGGTGGGAAACCAAGGTTGAGCCTGGCTTGACGCCGGGCGCCTCGCAGCCAATCTCGCGATTTCCAGCATGGCTGAGAGACCGGCTGCGAGGCATAGCGCGTCGATGATCGAAATCGAACGGCCATCGCTTATGTTGGCACTTTGAGGATCCGTTCCGACCGATCGCTGAAAGTGGCTACGGACAGATTCGAGGGGTTCAATCGCGATTGAACAGCCATACATCGCGCCGCCGAGTCGTGCGAGGATGGTGTTCTGGTCATCAAGCGCTCCCCGGCAGCCGAAGGTGCCAAACGGACGGCGCCCGGCGCGCTGAACGCGTCGCGGCATGTCCCAGGATAACGTCCAGCACCGATCTACTGAACACCGCCCCATCGACATCGGCGCTCATGGGCCCGACGAGGTCGCGGATGGTGTGGCGGCGCACGTTCTGGGCAATCAGCAGGCCCGCGGCATCGCGCCAAGCACCCGCCCGCCCTGGCGGCGCAGCATATGGCCGATCAGCCCGAAGCCGAGGAGCAGCATCGCCCAGGTGGCGGGTTCGGGCGCGGCCGAGACCGGGCCGCTCAGGCCGAGGATCGATCCGACGCCGACCCCCGAACTCGATCCGTTGACGGTCGGATTGATCGACTGGAAGCGCACCGCGAAATTGTCGAGTTCGAGCGAGGTCATCACCTGCGCGAAGGTCAGCGCGAAGGTGCCGTTGCCGGTCTGGTCGGGGTTGGAGGTCAGCCCGGCACCGTTGCCGGTGCAGGTCCCGTTGCTGACCGCGGTGAAGCAGATCTCCACATTGCCGATGCCCTCGGGATAATTGACGTTCTGCGAGGCATAGCCGAAATAGCCTGTCGACGAGACCTGCGAGATATTCGGGTTGGCGTTGAGCGCGAACGAACTGATCCGCGAATCATAGACCGAATTGTTGAGCAGCGAATAGTTGAAGTTCCAGGTGAGTCCGTTGTTCGACGTGCCGGTGAAATTGAACGCGCCGGCCGCGGTGACGTTGCCGGTGCTCACCCCGCCGACCAGCCCGGTATAGGCGACGTTGAAGGCGACGCCCGGGGCGGAGTTGCTCAGCGTCACCGCCGCATAGGCCGTTCCCGCCATCAGCGCGAAGCTCGATGCGATGCCGGCGATGGTCCTGACGATGCTCACGATACGTCCCCAATTCAACGCAATGTGGTCCCGCGCGACAGGCCCGCAGTCAACTCCCCACAGGGTCGCCATTTTAGCACGAAACGCCGATGAAACAATTGTCGCCATTTCTTACAACCTGCCGGCCTGTGCTTTCCCGGCAAGGAAGAGAATATCGGAAATCAGCGAAATTCCGTTCGCTCGACCGAAGGATGTCTCGGCCATCGAGCGCCGGGACCCGCTCACCCTCACGCAATTTTTTCCTGTCTTCCCACGAACCGAAGCTTAAGAAATGGACATTGCACAGGAGAGACGATGACCGAAGCCGACCGCATCGCCCGCGAGGCCATTCGCGCGACGCTCGCCGCCTGCACCCAGGCCGGCGATGCGCGCAAGGCCGACGACTATGCCGCCTGCTTCGCCGAGGACGGGATCCTCGAACTGCACGAGACGATCGCCGGGCGCGACGCGATCCGGCAGTGGATGGCGGCGCCGTCGGTGATCCCGCAGCCGGGCGACGGCACGGTCGGCTTCGTCAGCCATCATCTCACCACCTGCCGGATCGACCCGACCTCGGCGACGACCGCGAAGGTGCGGACCTACTGGCTGGTGATCAGCGCGGTCGGGATCGATCATAGCGGCTATTATGACGACCGCTTCGTTTCGGTCGGCGGTGACTGGCTGATCGGCTGGCGGCGACCGCGCACCCTGTGGGTCGCACCCGGCAGCCTGATCGCCGGGACCGTCGCGCGATGACCGCGCCGCAACCCGCCGACGCGCTGTCGGCCGACCGGCGAAGCCGGGGCCGCCCCAAGCTCGAGGATGTCGCGGTGATCGAGGAACGGCTGCTGGCGATCGCGCTCGCCGAGTTCCTGGCGCATGGCTATGGGGGCACGTCGATGGCGCGGATCGTCAAGGCGGCGGGGATTTCCAAGACGACGCTCTATTCGCGCTTCGCCTCGAAGGAGGATCTGTTCCGCGCGATCGTCCAGCAGCAGATCGAGCGGCTGTCGGTCGCGGCCACCCTCGGATCCGACGCCGCCAGGCCCGATCTCGAAACGGGGCTGATCGCCTATGCCGAACGCACGCTGGCGATCAGCCTCGAGGGCGACCTGCTCGAGGTCAACCGGCTGATCTACAGCGAATCCAGCCGCTTCCCCGAACTGGGCGCGGCGGCGGCCGAACGCAGCCGGATGGGCGTCGTCCAGATCTCCGACTTCATCCGGCTCTGCGCCGCTGCCGACGGGGTGCCGTGCCGCGATCCCGACGGGGTCGCCGAGGCGTTCATCTTCATGCTGCGCGGCTGGTATGTCGACGTGATGCTCGCCAACCGCGCCGTCCCTGCCGCCGCCCGCCAGGCCTGGGCAGAGCGGACGGTGCATGTGCTGCTGTCGGCGCGCGCCGACTGGTGAATGTCGGGGGTCCATCCGCATCGTCAAGATCGCGCATGGGATGCGGAAGCGCTCGCGATCATTGCCCGCGCCCCACCGGCAACCTGGTCAGCTACCGAGGGCAGCCGTTCCGATGACATCTTCCGCGGTCAGCTTTTCGACGAGCACTGCCGGGGCCTCGATAGCGAAGGACTGGAGATTCCTGAACACCACGACCTTGCCCGCCGATCGCGCGGTCTCGCGCGATGCGCGCGCGACGATCTCTTTGACGACCTGTTCGGTCGCCTCGGGCGACAGCGCCGTGCCGCTCAACGTGAAGGCCGCATGGACGTTGCCGTCCTGCATTTTCCGTTTCACGATTTCGCTTTCCAGCTTCGGGTCGATATTCGCGGCCATAGGCTCGATATACGCCTCTAGGGTAGATAGTTCAACGCAAGCACCCCGTCCGGAATTCCGTGGCTCCCGCGGTTCGAGGCAATGGCCGGCGGCCGGCTCGCCGATTTGATCAGCGCGGCCTCGATCTGGGCGATGGTCGCATCAGGGCGATATTGCCAGAGCAACGCGGCCAGCCCCGAGATATGCGGCGTCGCCATCGAGGTGCCCGACAAGGCCAGCAATCCTCCCCCCGGCACACTCGACCATATCTCCGCGCCCGGCCCCAGCAGATCCGGCTTGGTATAACCGTCGGGCGGCGGAAAACGCTCGCTCGAAGAGTCTATCCAGATCTGGTCGGCGTCGTCGATCGCACCGACCGACAGGACGTTGCGATAATTTCCCGGCGAGCGGCTGGTGAGCGGGCCTTCGTTGCCGATCGCGACGATCGGCAGGATTTCCCGCTGCCTCAGGATGCCGATGATCGCCTCGAACTGCGGATCATAGCCCCTGAAACCCAACGAGATATTGATCAGCTTGACGCCCTGGCCGACGCACCAGTCCAACCCGCCGAGCAGCCGTGCTGCAACGACGCCGCCCTCGATCACCATCGCGCTGGCCAGCAGCGCATCGGGCGCCACGCCAAATTCGAAGTTGTGCGTTTTGCGCCCGGCCATGATGCCCGCGGTGTGGCTGCCGTGCCGCCCACTGTCGCGCGCCGCGGCACCGGGCACCATTTCCCCCACCCGATCGAATTCGGCAAACGCATCGACCGCGGCCGCCAAGGCGGCGTGCTGTGCATCGACGCCGGTGTCGACATGACCGATCGTGACGCCGGCGCCGGTGAAGCCCTTGTCCCACAGCGCGTCGGCCTTGATACGCTTCACGCCCCAGGAAATGCCGGTGGGATCCTCCGCCGCCAGCGCCGCGCTGAGCTGCGGCCGGATCAAGCCCGCATCGGTGGCCGGCGCGATCGTCTGCACCTCGATGTCACGCTGCTGCTCCAGCGCCGCGAGGCCGGCCATATCGACTGTTCCCAGCAGGACGCCGAGATTGGGAAAATAGCGCACCGATTTCGCACGCGGCGACGGCGCCACAACCTTGGCCGGTGCGCCGGATGCTCCCTCGCGCTTCTGCTGTTCGCGCATCTCGCGCGCTATCGTCACCTCGCGGCTGCCTTTGAATCGCCCGAAATGGCCCTCGAGCTTCTTGGCCGCCTCCGCCTGCAAATCGCGGGTATCGCCCAATTCGAGGGTGAAACGCCCTTTTTCGCGCTTGCGTATCGTCGGCTTGAGCACGACGATGATCTGCGCATGCCCGTCGCGTGCGATGCGGTCGTGAATCCGGTCCATGGCCCCCTCCCCCCAAACCGCCGATCAATCCTGGACGAAGTCGGCCCAGCGCATGCGCACCATGCCGGGCGGCGGCGATTCATGCGGCGGCGCGATAACGACCGGGCGGTCGTCGCCGAAATCGCTGCGCGCACGCTGATCCCAGTCGTCGAGAAACGCCTTCTGATAATATTGGGCGATCTGGGGTTCGTACATCACCAGCCCCGCATCGCGATTGCGCAGGGTGCCGGCACTCGACCAGTTCGCGCTGCTCACCAGCACCGTCTCGCCATCGACGATGATGCCCTTGTTGTGAACATTGCTCTGCACGCGAATGCGGTCCTGATTATATCCCGCCTCGACGAGTTTGCGCACCTTCTCGGGCGCCGAATTATTGCCGACGATGATCCTCAGGTCGAAATCCTGCCGGTGGCTGAGCGTAGCGATATGATCAAGCATCTCGCGAAAGGGCGCGTCCCGTGCCGCTTCCGAATAGGTGATGTAGGAATATTGCAGATAGAGGCTGTGCCGAGCCGATTTTATCAGCGGCGCGACCCGGTCGATATAATTATCCGGACACAACAAGGGCTGCACCTGAAAAGGTCGCCCATGGTCCGGAAGCCGCTGCGGCGCGATCGGCTGCGCCGCCGCCAGAGCCAGCCCATCGTCGCCGGTGAGAACCTCGATCGGAACGAACAGATCGGGCATCGCCAGCGGTACATATTCGCTCAGCGCGCTGTCCTCTTCCTCCGACTGATCCCGGTCATAGCGGATATAGGCCTCGAACAGCTTCGCCAGAGGTTCGTCATCGACGACGATATGCCATTCGCGGTTGCCCTTGCCGTACATGCCGCGCGCTTCGGCAGGTTCGGCGATCGGATCTATATCGGGCTGGCTGCGCTTCGACCAATTGCCGCTCGACAGCCAGAAGGACCGCGAATCCTGGACGGCGACTTTCTCGTGATAGGCCGAATCGAAACGGTAGCCGCCGCCGGTCTTGACCAGCCACGCGTCGAGACGGCCCGCGAGCTTCGCCTTGAGATCCGCCCGGATCGCCGGCTCGTCGCCGGTCATTCCCGAATCCCAGGTCAGCACGAAATCGACGAGATTGTCGCGCACCGTCTCGACCAGGGTTTTGGCGATGTAAGCGGCGTTGAGATCGTACATCGCTGCGGTGAGGGTGTCGCGCGTGCCCTCGATGAACCGTTTGAGCACGGGCCATCCCGCATCCGGGCCGAGATGGCACAGGATCGGCCGATCGATCTGGAAGGGCCTGTCGATGGGATTGTCTGGCTTCTTCGCATAGGTGAGCCCCGCAAGCGCCATGTCCGACAGAGCAGCGGTGAGTGCCGCGCCGTCGCCGTCATACGCCAACAGCCGAAGCGGATCGGCGGTAACGATGTCGACGCGAAATCCGTCGAGCATACGCGGCGCCATATCTTCGCGAAGCAGTTCGCTGGCCGGCCGCTTGCGATCGACATAGAGGATGATCGCGGGCTCGCGCCGAACCCACCCCCCGACGATGCGGAAGCCCGGCTCGGCATCGACGAAGCCAGGCATCTGTTCGAGCGCGTCGCGATGCGTCGCGATGACATCTGCAATTTGGTCCCTGGTTGCCTGATCCAGCCTGAGCATCAAAGCCCGCCTCCCCACGCATTCCGAATGTCACGGATTCGACCTGCCCCCGTTAGGCAACGGCATGCTATCGCCAAGCCAATTCTTTTCCATGACATTCGAAACACGCGCGATCAAATCGACCGAAAGCATCCCCATTTTATATTAACAATATGCGTTTGAACTTATTAGATTTATTGGGCAATCATATCTATCGAATATCATTCACCTGCCAAGACGATCCATTTCGGATCAGATTTCTATTCTCTTCCGAATCTCATGCGCCTCGATCCGGGATAGGTGCGTGAGGCCGATGGCAACCCGGATCGATCGCATCCGCGGAGCTTCACTCGGTGTAAAGCTTGACCAGCCGGTACATGAAGGCGCGGCCGTCCATCAGCGACTTGACCCGGATACGCTCGTTGAGGCCGTGGACGCCCTGCCCGTCGGGATCGGCGAACAGCCCCGAGACGCCATAGGTCGGGATGCCCGCGGCGTTGGTGAAGCGGCCGTCGGTGCCGCCGGTCGCGAGCCGCGGGATCACCGGCACGCCGGGCCACATCTCCCTGGTCAGCGCCTCGATCGGCCCCATGATCTGCGGGGTGAGCTGCGGCGGCGCCGACAAGGGCTGGGGCGGATCGGCGAGGGTCACCTTGATCTTCGGATCGCCGGCCAGTTCGGTGAGCTTGGCGAGGATCGCATCGACCGACTCGCCCGGGATGATCCGGCAGTTGATGTTGGCGGTCGCCGATTGCGGCTGGGCGTTCACCGCATGGCCACCCGACACCATCGTCGGGATGCAGGTGGTGCGCAGGGTCGCGTTCCAGCTCGGGTTCGCGGCGGAGACCACGGCATAGTCGGCCGCGGTCGCCTGGCCGGTGCCGACCGCGGCCATCGCCTTCGATGCCGCGCCCGGATAGAGCGGCGCCGATGCGCCGAAATAGGCCTTCGCCGCCGGGGTCAGGTCGACCGGGAAGTCATAGGCGTTGACCCGCGCCAGCGCCTCGGCGAGCCAGCCGATCGCGTTGTAATGCGGCACCTGGCGCGAGCTGTGGCCGCCCGGCGCGGTGACGGTGAAGGTGTAGTCCTGATAGGTCTTCTCGCCGGCCTGGACGCCGTTGCTGACCGGCTTGCCATTCTCGTCGAGCGAGCCGCCGCCGCCCTCGTTGAGCGCCCAGCCCGCCGACAGCGCCTCGGGCCGGTTCTTGAGCAGATATTCGACGCCGTTCAGCGCCTTCTCGGTCTCCTCGCCGCAGGTCAGCGCGAGCTTGATCGTGCGCTTGGGCTTGTAGCCCTCCTGGCGGAAACGGATCATCGCATCGGTGAACGAGGCCGCCATCGCCTTGTCGTCGGAGACCCCGCGCGCGCGGAAATAGCCGCCTTCCTCGATCAGGGTGAACGGGTCCTGGGTCCAGTCGGCGCGCTTGGCCGCGACCACGTCGATATGCGCGAGCAGCAGCAAGGCGGGGAGCTTGGCATTGCTGCCGCGCAGGATCGCCGAGAGATTGCCCTCCTTGGGATGCGCCGGATCGACGATCAGGACGACATCGGCGGCCGGATAGCCCGCCGCCGTCAGCCGCGCCGCCATCCGCTCGGCCGCCAGCGTGCAGCTGCCGTCGGGCCAGCTCGAATCGGTCTCGACCAGTTCCTTGTAGAGCGCGCGGAAGGCGGGCTCACCCGCCCGCGGATCAGGGGTCGCGGCCTGGAGCGGAAGCGCTGCCGCAACGGTTGCGAGCAACACGGCAAGGGTGACGGCGTGACGGCGGCGAGCCTTCATGATGGGGGCGGTCCTTTGTGTCGGGGAAAGGCGGATCGTCAGGGAAAAGCGGAGGCGCTTCTGCGGCGGCATGTCGGCACGGTTTTGGACAAAAGATCGCGCGCCGACAAGCCGCCAGCGCAGCGTCAGCGTGCGAGTTTCGCCGCGCGCAGTTTGGCGACGAGCTGCTTCGCGCCCGGCGGCGAAACCTCGATGAACAGGCCGAACAGGGTTTCGTCGGTCATCGCGTCGCCGTCGGTGCCGACCGGCAGCGCGATCGGCTGGCGCAGCCGGGCGCCGGGCTGCGCCTCGAGCACGAGCGTATGCCAGGCCATGCCGGCCGGCGCCTGGTCGACATCGTCCTCGAACTCCGACGGCACCGCGTTGCGGATGCGCATGCGGCGATCGGGATGTTTCGCGAACCAGGCCGCATCACCCTGGGTGGCGAGCTCGATCAGCTGCTCGTGGATTGCCGGTGCCATTCAAGCCGTCTCCGTCTTCGCGTCGCCAGCGCTATGCTCGCCGAGCGCCTTTTCGAGAAGCACGAAAGACAGATCGGCGCGCAGCGGCGTGCCGAAGCGGGTATCGTCATAAGGAAAGGGGCTGGTCTCGCCGGTCTCGCGATAGCCGCGCCGGACATACCAGGCGATCAGGCGGTCGCGGACATTGACCACCGACATTCGCACCCGCCGTCCGCCGCGATCGGCGATCCAGCGCTCGGCGGCGGCGAGCAGGGTGCGGCCGAGCCCGCCATTCTGCTGCCCGGGCTCGACCGCGAGCGAGCCGAGATACCAGCTGCCGTCGCCGAGCGGCTCGAGCCAGACGCAGCCGCTCGGCGGCGCATCGGGCCGCTCGCGCCATGCCAGCAGCGACGCCTGGGGCTTGTCGGCGATGTCGGCGCGCAGCAGCGCCTCGGTGGTGCGGTCGCCGCGGATATAGTCGGCCTCGGTGCTCCAGCCCGCCGCGGGGCCGGTGCCGCGATAGGCGCGGTTCATCAGGGCGACGATCGCCGGCAGGTCGCTATCGCTGGCTGGCGCAAACATCCGGCATCCTTTCGCTTCGGCCCTTTCGTGGCGCGAACGCCTCTACCGATCCGCGCCGGCCATGATATGGCGGGCCGATGAGCGTCAAGACCGCATCGCCCAGACTGGCCGCGCCGACCGCCGCCGAGGCCGCTACGCCCGACTTCGTCGTCATCGACGTCGAGACCGCCTGCGCGCGGGTCAGCAGCATCTGCCAGGTCGGGATCGTCGGCTTCCGCGACGGGCGGGAGGTGTTCGCCTATGAAACGCTGGTCGACCCGCGCGACGAATTCTCGCCGTTCAACGTCCGCATCCACGGCATCTGCGCCGACCATATCATGAACCAGCCCTGCTTCGCCGACATCCATCCGGTGATCGACGGGCATCTCGCCGGCCGGATCACCGTCGCCCATTCGGCGTTCGACAAGGGCGCGCTCGCCGCCGCCTGCCGGGTCCACGACCGGCCGCCGATCGAGACGCGCTGGCTCGACAGCGTGCGCGTCGCCAAGCGCGCCTGGCCCGAGCTCAAGAGCCACCGGCTCGGCGAGCTCGCCCGTTTCCTGGGGCTGCGCCACAAACATCATGACGCGCTCAGCGATGCCCGCGCCGCCGGCATGGTGATCGTGCGGGCGAGCGAGCACAGCGGCATCGACCTCGCCGGCTGGCTGAACCCGCCCAAGGCCGCCAAGCCGCCCCCGCCCCAACCCGCCGCCGACGGCCCGCTCAAGGGCGAACGCGTCGCCGTCATCGCCGCGGCGCGCGGCGGTGAGCTGGCGGAGCTGCTGGCCCAGGCCGGCGCGCGGCTGGTGTCGTCGGTGGGACAGACCACGACGATGCTGGTCGTCGGCCGGGATCAGCCGTTCGGCAAGTTCGTCCATCTGAGCCCAGCCTATCGCCGGGCCGAGGAGTTGCGCGAAGCCGGCCGGCCGATCGCGATCCTGACCGAGGACGAACTGCGGGAGCGGATCTAGCCGACGAAGGCCATCCCGATGATCGACCCCGCCGTGAAACGCCGCGCACATTGCCAATATCGCGGTAATCCCGGTAGGTTGCGGGTTGCTGGCAAGGGGATCGCAGGATGGTGTCGTGGACTTGAGCCCCCTCCCGCTCGGCAGCGTCGTCGGCGCCTTCCTGCTCGCCTTCCCCGCGCTGTTCTCGATCGTCAATCCGGTCGGCGCGGCGCTGATCTTCAACGAGGTGACGATCGGGCGATCGGGGCCGGAACGCCGGCGCATGGCCGGCAAGGTCGCCACCTACTCCGCGCTCGTGCTGCTCGCGTCATTGTGGCTCGGCGGCTATGTGCTGAACTTCTTCGGGATCAGCCTGGGGGCGCTCAGGATCGCAGGGGGCCTGGTCGTCGCCATTCGCGCCTGGGGCCTGCTGATGCAACCCGCCGTGCACGAGGAGCGCAAGGCGACGGTCGCGGCGCCCGTGCAGGAATCGGATGACGAGGTCGCCTTCTTCCCACTGACGATGCCGCTCACCACCGGCCCGGGGACGATCGCGGTGACGATCGCATTGTCGTCCCAGCGACCGTCGACCGGCCTCGGCACCCTGTCCTTCTTCGGGGGCATGAGCCTGGCCGCCGCCTGCGTCGCGCTGCTGATCTGGCTCTGCTTCCGCTGGTCGGATCGCGTCGTCACGCTGCTGGGTCCCGGCGGCGCCCGGGTGATGTCGCGCCTGGTCGCCTTCCTGCTGCTGTGCGTCGGCGTGCAGATCATGATCACCGGCATAACCGGGGTCGCCGAAACCCTGGTGCGGAGCGCCGGCCGATAGCGGATTGAACCCGCCCGCCTCCAGCTCGTTACCCCCGCATGGCCCGTATCGCACATCTCTCCGACATCCATTTCGGCGCCAACGATCCCAGGATCGTCGCCGCGACCGAGGCATGGCTGCAGGACCGCCAGCCCGACCTGGTGATCATCAGCGGCGACTTCACCCAGCGCGCGCGGATCGACCAGTTCAAGGCGGCGGCGGCGTGGATCGGCCGGTTGCGCGCGCGCGGCTTTACGCTGCTGATGGTGCCCGGCAACCACGACATCCCGCTCTACGACGTGGTGACCCGCTTCACGACCCCGCTCCAGCGCTATCGCCGCTATATCAGCAAGGAGCTGTGTCCCTGGTTCGAGAATGACGAGGTCGCGGTGCTCGGGCTCAACACCGCGCGGTCGCTGACGATCAAGGACGGGCGGATCAACCATGACCAGATCGCGCTGATGCATCAGCGCTTCGCCACGGTGCCGGCGTCGAAGACCCGGATCCTGGTCACCCATCACCCGCTGTTCGCGATGCCGATCGGCAAGGGCAGCGAGCTGACCGAGGCGGTCGGCCATCATGACGATGCGGTCCAGGCGGCGTGCGAGGCGCGTGTGCACATCGCGCTCGCCGGCCATTTCCACCGCACCTACGCCGAATCCGCGCGCAAGATGGTCGAGAAGGCCGGATCGGCGCTGGTGATCCAGGCCGGCACCGCGACCTCGACCCGGCTGCGCAACGCCGAGCCGCAAAGCTTCAACTGGTTCCACACCAACGGATCGAACGACATCGAGCTGCAGGTGATCGTCTGGGACGGCGCCGCCTTCCAGCGCGGCAACCATGTCCGCTATCGCTTCGACGGCGCCGACTGGAGCCGTGAGAATATCGCTGATGCGAGTCCGCTGGCGCTGAGGGTCGCGTGAACCGGGCACCAGTTGTCACGGCACATAAACAAGGGTCGGACAGGGAGAGCGATCTTTGAGATATCACATGATGGGTGGTATCTTGGAGCATATGCCGAAGGATGGTTCTCGACACGGACATCATCGTGACCGCGCCGAGGAACGGGTTCGGCGACGGCAGCGCGTCATGAGCAAGGCATCCTATCCGCTCAGGCTCCCGGCATCGGTCAAGGACGCCGCTGCCCGGCTCGCCAAGGAAGACGGCGTTTCGCTGAACCAGTGGATCGCGGTCGCCATCGCGCAAAAGATCGGCGTGGTCGAAACCGCAGCCGATTTCCTTGCGCGCCGCGCCGGCCAGGCGCAGCCCGGCGATATGCTGTCGTTCCTCGACGGAGCGAAACTGGAGACGCCGCCGGCCGGCGACGAAGCCTGATCGCGAGCGCACGACCGATGGCCGCTGGAGCATGTTCTGATCAGATTGATCAGGACATGCTCCAAATTGTCTTTGTTTTCCGCATTTCCCGAACCGTCAGGTGATTCCACCTGACTTGAAAATGCTCTAAAGGCGGTCGCCGCCCGCGGCGATAGTTCAGGCCGCCGCGCGGTAGGTCGCGGTTGCCCGGGCCTCGGCCTGCCCGCCGAGCTTGAACTGGGCGACCTCGCCGGCCAGCACGCTCGCCTCCGAGGCGAGGCCGCGGGCGGCGGCGGTGGCCTGTTCGACCATCGCGGCGTTGCGCTGGGTGGTGTTGTCCATGTCGCCGACCGCGCTGTTGACCTGCTGGAGTCCCGAGGCCTGCTGGTTGGCCGAGCGCGCGAGCGACGAGACCAGCCCGCTGATCTCCTCCATCCGCTCGACGAAGCGGCCGAGCGCCTGGCCGGTCTGGAGCACCAGCGCGACGCCGATGTCGACCTGTTTCGAGCTGCCGGTGACGCGTTCCTTGACGTCCTTGGCGGCGTCGGCCGAGCGCTGGGCGAGCGCGCGGACCTCGGACGCGACCACCGCGAAGCCGAGCCCGGCATCGCCGGCGCGCGCGGCCTCGACCCCGGCGTTGAGCGCGAGCAAATTGGTCTGGAAGGCGATGCCGTCGATCACGCTGACGATCTCGCTGATCTCGCGCGAGGAGCGTTCGATCGCCTCCATCGCCTCGACCGCCTCGCGCACGATCCGGCCCGATTCCTCGACATCGGCGCGCGCGGTGGCGACGACCGTGTCCGCGCGGCCGGCATTGGACGCGGCCTGGCGGACGGTGCTGGTGATCTCGTCCATCGCGGCGGCGGTCTCCTCGAGCGACGCCGCCTGCTGTTCGGTGCGCTGCGACAGGTCGTCGGACGCCTCGCGGATGTCGGCGGCGCCGCCGTCGATATTGTGCGCGGCCTCGGCGACCCGCTTGAGCACCATATGGATCGCGTTCAGCGCCTGGTTGAAGTCGGCCTTGAGCGCCTCGTAACTCGTCGGGAAGGCCTGGTTCAGCCGGTGGGTGAGATCGCCCTGCGACAGCGCTTTCAGCCCGCCGCCGATCGCATCGACCACCAGCGCCTGCTCGCGCGCGATGCTCTCGCGGATCTCCGCGGCATCGCGTTCCATCTTCGCGGCGGCCTCGCGGCTGCGCGCCTGCGCCTTGATCATCGATTCGAGCTGGAGCACGACCTGGATCAGCACCCCGGCTTCGACCAGCACGATCACCGCATGCATCACCACCCGGACGATGTCGGCGCCGTCGGGGAACACCCAGGCCGGCAGCAGCAGATTGGCGCCGAGATGGTGGACCGCGGTGACGAGGGTGCCGGCGACGATCGGCCGCCAGTCGCACAAGGCGGCGAGCGTCGCGAGGATCGCGAAGAACAGCATATGGATGTCGATCTGCCAGTTGGCGCCCTGCCACTGGAACAGCAGCACCGCCGGATAGAGCGGCAAGGTGACCCCGAGCATCAACCGGGTGGCGGTGTCGTTGCGCCCGCCGAGCACCAGCGCGGTCGGCAGCGCCGCGAGCAGCAGCGCGATCAGCAGCGCGTTCCAGCCCTCGGCCGAGCGCAGGCAGCCGACCCCGATGATCGCGGTACAGATCCAGATCACCCCGATCAGCGCGAAGGCGCCACGGCGCCGCAATCGGGCAAGATCCACCAGCTCGGACACTCGAACACTCCCTGACGACACGCATGGCCTCGCGGCGGAGCATAGTCGGCGGGGGTTAAACAATCGTTCTTCGGGCGGATCGAACCTGCCCTTACTCGTCATCCCGGACTTGATCCGGGATCTCGCTTCTTCTTTGGCCGCGAAAGGCAGAGAGATTCCGGGTCGAGCCCGGAATGACGAAGGAGCGACTACGCCGCCAGAGCGACTTCGGGGATGTCGACCGGCACGACCAGCGGGTCGCCGATCGCGCCGAGATCGACCTGGCCGCTGCGTTCGAGCTTGCCCCAGCCGACCCGCGGCCCGCCGAGGGCGGCGAACAGCGCACGCACCACCACCGCGTAGAGAAGCTGGCGATAGCCGAAGCGCTGCATCAGCAGCCGCAGCGCCGGGAAGCCGGTCTCGCGCGGATCGAGCCGGTAGGCGATCCAGCCGCAGGCGATGTCGATCGCCGCGAAGGCGCACCAGAAGCCGAGCATCGCCGCGAGATCGCCCTGCATCGCCACCAGGCCATGGTTGAACAGCCTGAGCATGGTGCCGGCGAGGCTGGCGACGAGCGCGAGATCGATCAGCGGCGAGACCAAAGCGAAGCCGATCTGGAACAGCCAGGCCTGCGGCATGCCGAAGCGGGCGAGCCCGCGCGGGCGGCCGGTCAGCAGCGCGCCGCGATGCTTCCACAGGCATTGCAGCGTGCCGAACGCCCAGCGATAGCGCTGCTTGAACAGCGCGGCGAAGCTGTCGGGTGCCTCGGTCCAGGCGACCGCATCGATGTCGCAGGCGACCCGCCAGCCGGCGCGCTGGATCGCGATCGTCAGGTCCTGGTCCTCGGCGAGGGTATCGGCCGGATAGCCGCCAACCATATCGAGCGCGGTGCGGCGCCACGCCCCGACCGCCCCCGGCACCACCGTGATCGCGTCGAGCGCCGCAAGCGCACGCCGTTCGAGATTCTGGGCGGTGACATATTCGACCGCCTGCCAGCGGGTGACGAGATTGACCTGGTTGCCGATCTTGGCGTTGCCGGCGACCGCGCCGATCGCGGGATCGGCGAACCAGCGGGTCAGCCGGGCGATGGTGTCGGGTTCGAACTGGGTGTCGGCGTCGAGCGCGATGACGATGTCGCCCTTCGCGATCCGCAGCCCCTGGTTGAGCGCGCGCGCCTTGCCGCCATTGGCGAGGGTGAGCAAAGTCACCCGCGGATCGATGCCGAAGGCGCGCGACACGATCGCCGAGGTGTCGTCGGCGGAGCCGTCGTCGATGACGATCACCTCGATCCGCGGGCCGGTGCTCGCGAGGATGCGGCGGACCGAGGTCTCGATCACCCGCGCCTCGTTGAACGCCGGGATCAGCACCGACACGAAGCCCGGCACCAGATGCGGCGCGGGCGTCGGCGCGGACGCACGGCGCGCTTCGATGCAGGCGAGCAAGGTGAGGATCAGCGACCGGGCGATGCCGACCGCGAGCGCCGCGACGAACAACAGCGCGAGCAGATGCGCGCCGCCCGACAGGCCGTGGAACAGGGTGTTGGTCCCGCCCGCGGTGACCTTCTGCGTGCCGGCGAGCGGCGGCATCACCTGGTCGCGGTCGAGCCCGGCGAGCCGCGACACGGTGACCAGATCATAGCCGCGCGCCCGCAGCGCGCGGATCAGGCGCGGCAGCGCCGCCACCGTGGCGCTGCGATCGCCGCCCGAATCGTGGAGCAGCACGATCCGCCGCATATGGTCGCTGGTGCCCGATTCGACCTGGGCGAGCGTCCGCGCGACGATCGCGTCGGCGGTGGTGTCGGTCCAGTCGCGCGGATCGACGTTGAGCCCGACCGACAAATAGCCCATCGCCGCCGCGACCCGCGCCGCGCGCAGTTCCTGCGGAGTGTTCGGCTCGGCATCGCCGAGATAGGGCGCGCGAAACAGCCGCATCGAGCGGCCGGTATAGCTTTCGACCAGCCGCTGGGTGATGTTGAGCTCGAGCCGGATCGCGCTTTCGGGCATGCGATCGAGATCGGGATGGGTGGTCGAATGGTTGCCGAGCTCGGACCCCTCGTCGACGATCCGGCGCAGCAGCTCGCGCTCGCCCAGCGCATTGGCGCCGGTGACGAAGAAGGTCGCGGGCGCGCGCTCGTGGCGCAATATATCGAGGATGCGCGGGGTCCAGCGCGGATCGGGGCCGTCGTCGAAGGTCAGCGCGACCGATCGCCGCCGGGTGCCGGCGCGCTGGACGAGATTGTCGGTCGGCAGCGCATGATAGGCGGCGGCGCGGATCAGCCCATCGGCGGCGGGCACGGCGTCGCGCCGGCCGGGTTCTGCAGGGCGCGCCAGCCGCAGCACCTCGCCCTGCCCGACCAGCCGGACCGCGCCGTCGGTCGGCAGCGCCGCGAGATCGGGAGCGGTCCCGGCGGGGGCGCCGAGCGCGGCCCAGAAACCGGGATCCTCGCTGCCCAGCCGCCACAGCGCGATGCCCGCGACCGACAGGCCGTGCGCGGCCTGGAGCTGGTTCCAGGCGCTGATCGCGTCCAGCGTCCAGACCTGGTGGCGGACGCCGCCGGTGACATAGGCGAAATGGCTGTTGCCGAGGCGCGGGTCGAAGACCGGCCGCACGCCGTTGGCCGCCGCGCGTTGCCAGGCGTCCTCGACGCCGAGCACCTCGGTCGCGCCGCCATCGGTCCCGGGGCGGCTCCAGTCATAGGCATAGTTGCCGATGCCGACGATCGCCTTGGCCGGCCCGACCGCGCGGACCGCGTCGGACACCGTCCTGACGAACCAGGGCTGCGAGGCGATCGGCCCGGCCGCGCCATCGGGCCAATGCTCGTCATAGGCCATCAGCATCACCCGGTCGGTGACCGCGGCATAAGCGGCGAGATCCCAGGCGCCATCGTCGACCGGCGCGGCGATCGTCAGCAGCAGCCCCTTGCGCGCGAGCCGGCCATGCGCCTCGGCGAGCAGGCGCCGATAGTCGCGATGCGCGCGGTCGGGCAGCGATTCGATGTCGAGCACGACCCCGGCCGCGCCCTCGGCGGCGATCGCGGCCTCGATCTGCGCGAGGAAGCGGCCGCGCGCGGCGCGATCGGCGAACAACCGCGCGCTGCCGGCGCCGTCCCATTGGCCGGCATCGTCGATATTCTGGACCATCAGCAGCAGCCGCGCGGGCTTGTCGGCGAGCACCGCGCGCAGATGCGGATCGGTCGCATAGCTCCAGCGATGATCGCGGCCATGGACGCGGGCGAGCCCGGCAGCGACGACATCGAGATCGCCGGCATGCGTCGCGAGCGAGCGGCGGCCGGCGGCGTCCCAGGGCATGTAGAAGCCGACCCGTTCGCCGGCGGCGCGCGCGGGCGCGGCAGTGCCAGCGACGGGCAGCCAGCCGGCCTGGCGGATCGCGGGCTGGGAGGTCGCGGACTGGAAAGTCGGCGGGGCGAGTTCGGCAAAGCCGGGCAAGGCGGGGGGCGCCCGCCGCTCCATCGTCATGATCGTCGCGGCGAGGATCGCGACCGCGCCGACCGCCAGCAGGATGGCGACGCCGATCGCGATCCGGACGCGCCGCGCCCGCCGTCCGGTCGGATCATGGAAAATCTGTCGGTCCACCGTGCGCCCCCCACTATCGTGCCGGGCGGCGCCTAGCCGAATATGGATAACGAAAGCTTATCTATGATCGTGATGGTGTCGGCGCTTCCTCAATCAGGTGCTCACGTGCAGCACGGGCCTAGGGCGGATCCAGGCCGGTTTAGCCACTAGAGCATGTCCTGATCAGATTGATCAGGACATGCTCTAAATTGTCTTTGTTTTCCGCATTTTCCGAGCCGTCAGGTGATTCCACCTGACTTGAAAATGCTCTAATCGCGCGAGATCTCCGCGACACGCCACGCCGCGGCCAACTCAAGGATGCGGCCGATCACGCGATCATAGAGCCTGGGCGGGATGAAACCGTAGGCGAACCGATCTTTGCTTCCGGGCACGGGCCGAATGTCATAGCCTGGCCAGTCGAACTGGTTGACCTCATCCAGCACGATCCAGGAGCGGTCGTCGTCGAGGCCGAGCGCCTGTTTGACGCGGGGTGGTAGCTCGATTGCCTCGCCCCCCTTCGTTGGATGCGTGTGCGTGATGGGTGCGACCGTTACGCGTGGAGCACCCTTCCCGGACCTTTGCACCGCCAGAACGATGACGCTTGGACGGACCTTGCGGCCTTCCTCCTGTCCCTTGCGATGCTCGTGCCGCCACAGATAGGCATAAGGGATTACCAGGCCCGGTTCCGGGTCGGGAAGCGACAAGGGCTCAATCCATCAGCGCGTCGAGGTGATCGTGGCGAGCATCCATCCGCGATGCCGCCAGCGCCCTCAACGTCTCGCCGTCCAGTTCCTCGACCGCCAGAGCACTGGAAGCGGCCGCCTTGAGGCGCTGATATTCGTCATAGTCGCGTGCCGACACGAAATAGCCAGTAATCCGGTTATGCGTTACCACGGCGACCGGTTCACGCTGTGCTTCCTCGCGGTACCGACCAAAATTGCGGGCGAACTCCGTCGCAGCCACCTGAGTCATTGCGCCCTCCTCGGCATTTACGAGAGAAATACACAAAATACGCGTTTTTCGCAATCTCTGTGCGCGGTTATCGCCATAGCCCCTTTTACGGCAATCATGGTGGATCCGATCCAGTTCTCTCCGCTCCCATCCGGAAGCGACGCGTCGGCGATATCTGCGCACCCGCCTCCATCGTTCGTCGACGAAGTCTTGACCCTATCCGGCCATGGTTCGAGGACGGATCATCATCCAATGCACCGGATCATGGGAGTCCCCCCGATGTCGACCGACGTGAAAACCCGCCTGCTCACCGAAGAGCTCAAGCCGCTGATCGGCACCCGCATCCTCAACAGCAAGGAAGAGCTGCTGAGCGGCGAGCTCGGCGACGAGATTCGTGAGCTCCTCCAGCAGCGCGGCATCCTCGTCTTCCCGAAGATCGACTTCGACGATGCCGAGCAGATCGCCTTCACCAAGACGCTCGGCACCTTCGCGCCGGAGGCGTCGGACGGCGAGAACATCACCAAGATCACCCTCGACACCAAGGCCAATCCGCATTCGGCCGAATATCTCAAGGGTTCGCTCTATTGGCATATCGACGGCACGATGAACCAGGTGCCGATCCTCGCCTCGCTGCTGTCATGCAAGGTGACCGCGACCTGGGGCGGCAACACCGGCTTCTGCAACACCTATGCCGCCTGGGACGAGTTGCCCGAGGAGCGCAAGGCCGAACTCGACGGGCTGCGCGCGGTCCATGGCGTGTGGCCGACGGTGTTCTATTATGACCCCGAGCCCAGCCTCGCCAAGATCAAGGGCATGCAGTCGGTCGGCGAGAACGAGCTGCCGCTGATCTGGACTCACAAGTCGGGCCGCAAGTCGCTGGTGATCGGCTGCACCACCCAGCGCATCCTCGGCGTATCGCCGATGGAAAGCGCGCAGATCATCGTGGGCCTGCGCGAATGGGCGACCAGCGAGCAGTTCAGCTACAGCCATGAATGGTCGGTCGGCGACCTGGTGATGTGGGACAATACCGGCACGATGCACCGCGCCGAGGCCTATGATCCCAATTGCAACCGGATGATGCATCGGACCAAGCTGAAGGGCGAAGAGCCGTTCGAGTGAATTTCTGAGATCCTCCCCAGCTTTGCTGGGGAGGTGGCGCCAAAGGCGACGGAGGGGTGATGCAGAACATCGACGACTGCGCTGCCTCAAAGGCCGAAGCCCCCTCCACCGCTCTACGAGCGGTCCCCCTCCCCAAAGCTGCGCTTTAGGGAGGATTGAGTTTGATCCGCGTCGGCGAGGCCGAAATCCGCCCCGTGCTCGAAATGGCGCTGACCGGGCGGCCGATCGGCTGGCTGGGGGCCGCCCCCGAGCTGATCGACGCGCATCGCGACTGGCTCGCGCCGCACTTCCTCGAGGAAGGCGACAGCTGGAGCCTGAATTTCCAGAGCTGGATCGTCCGGGTCGACGGCAAGATCCTCGTCGTCGATCCCTGCACCGGCAATGGCCGGCCGCATCCGCTGCCGCCGTTCGACGATCTCGATCTGCCGTTCATCGAGCGTTTCGAGGCGACCGGGGTGCGCCCCGAGCAGGTCGATCTGGTATTCTGCACGCATATGCACCACGACCATTGCGGCTGGAACACGCGGCTGCGCGGCGGGCGCTGGGTGCCGACCTTTCCCAATGCGCGCTATATCTTCATGCGGCGCGAATATGAGCGCTGGGACCCGAGCGGTGCCGGTTATCGCGCGGTCGACTATAATGACGGGGTCTATGAGCGCAGCATCCGGCCGGTGGTCGAGGCGGGCCTCGCCGATCTCGCCCTCGACGACCACCGCCTGTCCGCAAGCCTGCGGATCGCCGCCGCGCCCGGCCATACGCTGGGCCATGCGATCCTCCACCTCGTCTCGGGCGACGAGCCCGCGGTGTTCAGCGGCGACAGCTTCCATCACCCGCTCCAGATGATCGACCCGACGATCCAGTTCGGCGACTGCGACGATGTGGCCCTGGCGATCGCGACGCGGCGGCGGCTGGCGGCGTTCGCGCTGGAGCAGGAGGCGCTGCTGATCCCCGCGCATCTGCCATTTCCCCATGCGGGGCGGCTGCGACGGCGCGACGGGCGAACGGTGTTCGAGGCGCTGGGCTGACGCAGCCACTGCGGCGAGGCGGCTAAAAGTGCACTGTCACCGAATTGTGCCGGCTAATTCGGTGACAGTGCACTTTTAGCGCGCACCGCGGTGCCGCTCCGCAACTTCCCAGCCGGGCGGAGGTTGGGTATCGATACCAGGTCGTTCGGGAGGAAAATGTGCTGATCGTTCATCATCTCGGGCTGTCGCAGTCGGAGCGCATCGTCTGGCTGTGCGAGGAACTCGGGCTCGATTACACGCTCAAACGCTATGACCGGCGCGCCGACACCCGGCTGGCGCCCGACGCGTACAAGGCGCTGCATCCGATGGGGATCGCGCCGGTGATCACCGACGGCGATCTGGTGCTCGGCGAAAGTGCGGCGATCTGCGATTATATCAATGTCCGCCATGGCGGCGGCCGGCTGGCCCCTGCCCCGGCCGATCCCGACTTCGCCGACCATCTCTTCTGGTTCCACTGGTCGAACGCGACCTATATGGCGACCAAGATGATGGGCCTGGCGCTGACGCTGGCCGGCAGCGGCCCGGCCGCGGTGCCGTTCGTGCAGGACCGTTTGACCCGCAGCGACGAACTGGTCGAGCGCCGCCTCGCCGAGGCGACCTTCTTCAGCGGCCGCGAGATCGGCCTCGCCGACATCATGATGGTCTACACGCTGACCACCTCGCGCGCCTTTGCGCGCACCTCGCTGGCGCATATGCCCAACACCCTCGCCTATCTCCAGCGGATCGGGGCGCGGCCCGCTTATGCCCGGGCGATGGCCAAGGCCGAACCGGGCATGGAACCGATGCTGGCCTGAACCGCGATCGTCACGCGCATCCGGAACCACCCGGCCGATCGCCGGTTCTGTGCACCGGACGCGGCCCGCGCACGGATACCGGGGGCGGCCTGCGACCGATAGGAGCGTCCCGTCCCGCCTTCTGGGGCAAGGCGGGACGCTTTCTCCTTCACTCGTTCGCCTTGCCGATCAGCGCGAGCATCGTCGCGAGCCACGCCGCGCGCGCATCATCGCCCATCCGCCGCGCATCCTCGAGCTGGCGCGCGACCACCGCACAGGCCTCGTCCGACCCATAATCGGCGATCAGATCGGCTGCCTCGCGCCGCGGATCGTCGGCTTTCGGGCGGGCGACGGGCCTGGCGCCCGCAAAGCCGGTGGGGTCGAAGCCGGCCTGGTCTTCGCGCAGTTCGGGTGCGGGCGGCGCGTCGCTCGCGACCATCCATCGCGGCGGTTCAGGCGTGCGTCCAAGCTGGCCACGCGCCGGCATCTTCATCGATTTCATCATAGGCCCATGAGGTGAGGAGCGCGCAGAACGCGAGCGATCGACGCACGTTCCGCACTGCAGCAAAATTGATCGCGGCCTACGCTAAAAGTGCACTGTCACCGAATTAGGCGCGCGCGGCGAGGGCCGGGTCGGCCTCGAAGCGATATTTGTCGAAATAGATCGACGAAATCTGCCCCGAGCGGAGGCGGAACTCGCCCTCGAGCAGGGCGACGGCGGTAACGGCCTTCGGCAGCGCGGGATCGATCATGGCCGGTCGATGGCATAGATCGACGGCGGCTTCCAGATATAGGGATGCAGCGGCGCGCCATGGACCGTTTCCCCGTCACAGGCATTGAAGCGCGATGACCGCAGACATCGCCTTCGTCGGGGCCGGGCCGACGACCATCTACACGCTCCACGCGCTCATCAACGCCGCGACGCTGCCGTTCGCGCTGACGATCTTCGAGGAACAGGCGAGCGCGGGGCGCGGAACGCCCTATCGGCCGGGGTGGAACGATCCGGCGATGCTGTCGAACATCGCCAGCATCGAAATCCCGCCGCTCGAGGAGAGCCTGGTCGACTGGCTGCGGGCGCAGCCGGCGGCGCGGCTGGTCGCGCTCGGGATCGATCCCGACGATATCGGCGAGCGGACCTTCTATCCGCGCCTCGCGCTCGGCGATTATCTCCAGGACCAGTTCGAGGCGCTGATGGCGCGCGCCCGGCGCCAGGGGATCGAGGTCGCGATCCGCACCCGCTGCCGGGTGCTCGACGCGGTGAGCACGGCCGCGGGCATGATCCTGACGGTGCGTCCACGCCATGGCGCCGCCTATGAGCAGCGTTTCGACCATGTCGTGCTCGCGACCGGGCATCAATGGCCGGCCGAGCCCGAGGTGCGGCCCGGCTATTTCCTCAGCCCCTGGCCGGCATCGGCGCTGGCGGCGATCCCGGCGTGCAAGGTCGGCATCCGCGGCAGCTCGCTGAGCGCGATCGACGCGGCGGTCGCGCTCGCGGTCAGCCATGGGGAGTTCGTCGACGATGCCGAACATAGCGTGCGCTATGTCCCCGCCCCCGAAACGCAAGCGTTCGGCATGACGATGATCTCGCGAAAAGGGCTGCTGCCCGAGGCCGATTTCTTCCATCCGGTCCCCTATGAGCCGCTGTCGATCTGCACCCCCGAGGCGATCGAGGCGATCGCGACCGGCCCCGACGACGACCGGCTCGACCAGGCCTTCGCGCTGTTCAAGCGGGAACTGACCGCGATCGACCCCGATTATGCCGCGTCGATCGGGCTGGAGACGCTCGCGCTCGAGGATTTTTGCGAAGGCTATTTCGCCGACCGGGCGGCGGCCGATCCGTTCGCCTGGGCCGAGGCCAACCTCGCCGAGGCCAAGCGCAACGAGGCGGCCGGGGTGACGGTGCCGTGGCGCTATGCGATCCTGCGGATGCACGAGGTGATGGCGCTGCTGATCCCCGCGCTGGAGCAGGAGGATTTCCAGCGCTTCTCGCGTTACTTCAAGCCGGTGTTCGTCGACGATTATGCGACCGTCCCGCATGAATCGATCGAGCGGATGCTCGCGCTCCACCGCGCCGGCAAGCTCGACATCCTGGCGGTCGGCGAGGATTATAGGATCGACAGCCATCGCCCCGAGGGCGGCGCGGTGCTCGTCCTCGGCCAGGAGCGGCTGCCGTTCGCGGCGTTCGTCGAGGCGACCGGCCAGCGGCCGCTGTCGGCGAAGGACTTCCCCTTCCCCTCGCTGCTCGCGCAGGGGATCGTCCGCGACGCCAGCAGCGACGGGCCCAGCGCCGACCCGTCGAAGGCATCGCGCGGGATCGTCATCGACGACCAGTTCCACCCGGTCGCCGACGACATCCCGGCCGACCAGCTGTTCTGCCTGAGCCTGCCCTTCATCATGGGCCGGCATCCGTTCATCCAGGGGATCACCAGCTCGCACGAGATGGGGCTGGTGGTCGGCGGCGAACTGGCGGCGGCGATCGCGCGCGACGAAGTCGACACCATCGAAGAGGCGGCGGCCCGATGAAGCTGTTCGCGATCTATATCGGCGGCGAACATCCCGGCGCCAATATCGAGGTGCACGACATGCGCTTCGTCGTCGCTCCGTCGATCGCCGACACCCATGCCGAGCTCAGGCGGCAATGGTGGGGCAAGCCCGGCAGCCTGCATATCGACTGCTGGGCGGCGATCGACCATGCCGACGGCTATGACGTCGACCTGCGCGGGGAGCCGTTCGACGGGCCCGAACGGCTCTATTATGTCAATCTCGGCGGTTATGACCGCAGCGACTTTTCCGAACGGCACCGCAATGTCTTCGTCGTCGCCCCCACCCTCGCCGCGGCGAAGACCCGCGCGATCAGGACCGCCAAGGGCTGGGACGCGCTCCACCGCGACGACATGTACGAGGCCGAGCAGGCATTCGCGCTCGACGACAGCGTCGGCGCGCGGCTCCATATCCACCTGACCCCAAGCGCGCTGACCCGGCCGATCGCCTTTTCGTGCGATTATACCCCGATCCGCGGGACGCGCTGAGCGCGGTTCCACCACCGCAGGGTGTCTCGACTTCGCTCGACACGAACGGGTGGCTATTTGAAGTCCCGCTGTGAATCGGTGGAACTTTGGCGCGCGCTGCCGATTATAGGCGCGCGGTGCGTCATATGGTCGTCGTGCCGAAGGGGGCGAGCATGACGATCCTGGAGCATGGTCCGCAGGTGTTGCCGATGGGTGCACCGGCCGAGGAGTCGGGCGGCGGACTGTCCGATGTCGACCTGCTGCACCGGATCAGCGTCGCGCTGATCAACGAGCAGGATCGCCACGAACTCTACGGCAAGATCGTCGATGCCGCGGTCGAGATCACCGGTTCGCAGTTCGGCACGATGCAGCTTCTCTGCCCGGCGGGCGATCCGTCGGGACATGGCGGCGAGTTGCAGCTTCTGGCGCAGCGCGGCCTGCCGCCCGCGGCAGTCGGCTTCTGGCAATGGGTCAGCCCCGCCGCCTATAGCAGCTGCACGCTGGCGCTGAAATTCGGCCAGAGGGCGATCGTTCCCGACTTCGAGCGATGGGACGAGATCGCGGACACGCCGGACCTGCAGGCGTTCCGCGACACCGGCATCCGATCGGCCCAGACCACGCCGCTGCTGGCCCGCAACGGCAAGCTGCTCGGGATGATCTCGACCCACTGGAGCACCCCGCACCAGCCGAGCGAGCGCGACCTGCGGATGCTCGACATCGTCGCGCGGCAGGCGGCCGACATCCTCGAGCGCACGATCGCCGAAGAAGCGCTGCGCAGGCTCAACGAGACGCTCGAGGTCCGCGTCGAGGAGCGCTCGCGCGAGCTGATGGCGTCCGAGGACCAGGTCCGCCAGCTGCAGAAGATGGAGGCGATCGGCCAGCTGACCGGCGGCGTCGCGCACGACTTCAACAATCTGCTGACGATCATCCGGTCGTCCGCCGAGCTGCTGGCGCGACGCGAGCTGCCGCGCGACAAGCAGAAGAAATATATCGACGCGATCGCCGAGACCGCCGACCGCGCCGCGAAGCTGACCAGCCAGCTGCTCGCCTTCGCCCGCCGCCAGGCGCTCAAGCCCGAGATATTCAACGCGGCGACGAAGGTCGGCAGCGTCGCGGAGATGCTGCGAACCGTCGTCGGATCGCGGGTCGATCTGGTCGTCGATGCGATATGCTCGTCCTGCTTCGTCGAGGTCGATGCGAGCCAGTTCGAAACCGCGCTCGTCAACATGGCGGTGAACGCGCGCGACGCGATGAACGGCGAAGGCCGGATCACCATCGCGATCGAGGCGGCGGGATCGGTGCCGGCGCGGCGCGGCCATGCCGCCGCGAAGGGCGATTTCGTGAAGGTCGCGGTGACCGACAGCGGATCGGGCATGCCGCCCGAACAGCTCGACCATATCTTCGAGCCCTTCTTCACGACCAAGGAGGTCGGCAAGGGCACCGGGCTGGGCCTGAGCCAGGTCTACGGCTTCACCAAGCAATCGGGCGGCGAGATCGATGTCGACAGCGCGCTGGGCGCGGGCACGACCTTCAGCCTCTATCTGCCCCGAACCTCGGCCCCGAACGCGGCCGACGCGATATCGGCGCCCGAGAAGGTCGCCACCACCGAGGCGAGCATCCTGATCGTCGAGGACAACGACCAGGTCGGCGAGTTCGCGTCGCACCTGCTCGCCGACCTGGGCTTCACCACCCGCCGCGCGACCAATGCGCGCGATGCCATCGCCATCCTCGAGCGCGAGCATCGCGAGATCGACATCGTCTTTTCGGACGTCATCATGCCAGGCATCGACGGCGTCGAGCTCGGCCGGCAGGTCCGCGCGCGCTGGCCCGAACTGACCGTGGTGCTGACGAGCGGCTACAGCCATGTCCTGGCCGACGACGCGCGGCACGGCTTCGCGCTGCTCCACAAACCTTATTCGGTCGACGAGTTGTCGCGGGTGCTGCGCGAGGCGGTGCAAGCAGACCGACCCTAGAGCATTTTCAAGTCAGGTGGAATCACCTGACGGCTCGGAAAATGCGGAAAACAAAGACAATTTAGAGCATGTCCTGATCAATCTGATCAGGACATGCTCTAGGTCAGGCTTCGTCGCGGCGCCGCGACCGGCGAGCCGTCAGATGATTCCGCCTGCCCCGGAAAAGCTCACCACGGCACATCGTCGCCGGGCGCACCGCTGAACCAGCGGCCCTCGATTTCGATCTGTGCCGCCGCCTCGTCCGCCTCGCGGTCGGCGAGATGCCCTTCGACATCCTCGGGCGTGACCAGCACCGCCCCGTCTTCCTCGATCGCGCCGTCGATCACCTTGGCGTGGATGATCGGCGCGAGAATCGGCCAGCGCATGTCGACCAGCAGTTCGGCCGGGAGCCGGTCATGCCCCGCCAGCAAGGCCAGCACCTCGCCGCTGATCGTCACCGCATAGGCCCCGGCGATATGCCGGGTCACATTCTCGATATACATGGCATTCGTCCCATCTGCATCGACCTGAATAGAACATATAGAGAACATCGGAGTCAACGCCTCTTGCCGATCGTCGATCGGCGCAGAGCCTCCTTACCCGGCCAATCGGGACCGCCGTGCCGGCCGACGGGTGGTTGCCATCAGAGAATGGGTGGAAAATCCGCCATTCCATGATAGCAATGGCTGCCGGTACCCGCTCCGCCGCTCATGAGAACGATTCGCATGACGGCGATTTTGTAACATGTTGTTGCCGGCGGCGGAAAATCACCCGCGATGCGGACCCAAGGGCGTTCCGTGCAGTTGTACACGGTTGTTGCGATATATTCTCAGTGAAGTCGCGTGCCAGAATATATCGTCCGAGACCGCGAGGACCGCATGCCCGGCAAACGCCATGTCTTCATCGTCGATGGCCAAAGCCATCTGTCGCATCGGTTCGCCCCGAGCCTGGGCGATGCCGGCTTCCTGCCGCGAACCTTCGCCGATGCGTGCGGTTTTCTCGAGTGGCGCGACAGCCTCGGCGCGGGTTGCGTGCTGCTCGGGCTGGGACGGTCGGACATATCGGGCCTCGCCGTGCTCGAAACGCTGGCGAGCCGTGACAGCCTCATGCGCACGGTGGTCATCGCCAGCGACGGCGACGTCGGCACCGCCGTCCGCGCGATGAAGCTCGGCGCGGTCGACTATGTCGAGATGCCGGTCGCGCCGGCGCGGATCGTGGCGATCCTCGGCCAGGTGTTCGCGGCGCTGGAGGCCCATGACCGGATCGTCAGGCAGCGCCAGAATGCGCGCCGCCGGCTCGCCGGCCTGACGCCGCGCGAGCAGGAGGTGCTGGCCGGGCTGGCGACGGGCCGGTCGAACAAGCTGCTCGCCTATGAGCTGGGGCTCAGCCCGCGCACCGTCGAGATGCATCGCACCCGGATGATGGACCGGCTCGAGGCGAAGTCGCTGCCCGATGCGCTGCGGATGGCGTTCGAGGCGGGACTGTTCGTGACGGGCGATGCCCGCGGGCCCTGGTGACGGGCCGGCCTGTCGCCCGCTGCGATGTTCATGACGAGCCGATCGGGCGACGGAATCGGGCGGCTGCTGCGCGAACATGGCGCCGGGGCTGCGATATCTGACGGATTTCCAACGCTCCGGCGATAAATGAACATCGACGCTACGATATCGGTGCGGATCGGGACACCCGACGGCGTCCGATATTAACGCAGACAAGTCGTCGCACGACCGGTCCGGGGCAGGTCGGAAAAAGGCCGCGAACAGGCGACGATCCCGCGGACCCGACGCCGCCGAAATCCAGATAAAACGGGGCCGTTCGCGTCTCCGCGACGTGATCGGAAAGACCATGCCCGGCGGGTGTCTCTGCGCGTCAAAAAGCGTGCGGTTGTCGTCCGGATATGATCTTCGGCGCTTCATATTGCTGCCCCGTTTCGCGGATTTCCGCCATTTTCCTTATAGGGAAGACTTGCGCGCGGCGCGGTTCGCGTTAGGCAGACGCCAATAGATGAGAATGTCTCACCCGCAAAAATGCGGGTTCCAGGGAGGATATATGACTGCTCGCTTCGGACGTGCCCTGCTTTGCCTGACGACCACTTTGGCCGCCGGTTGGGCTGCCCCGGTTTTTGCCCAGGCCGCCCCGGCGCCGCAGGCCGCACCGCAGGCCACCGACGACAATGCCGCCGAGATCATCGTCACCGCCCGCCGGTCCGAAGAGCGGCTGCAGGACGTGCCGATCTCGATCACGGTGTTCAACCAGGCGCAGATCGACAACCGCAACGTCGTGTCGGGCACCGACCTGGCGACCTATACGCCGTCGCTGACCTCGAACGCGCGCTATGGTTCGGAGAACGCCTCGTTCGCGATCCGCGGCTTCACCCAGGAACTGCGCACCACCGCGTCGGTCGCGGTCTATTTCGCCGATGTCGTGGCGCCGCGCGCCGGCAATAGCGGGCTTCCCGCCGGCGATGGCGTCGGCCCCGGCAGCTTCTTCGACCTGCAGAACGTCCAGGTGCTCAAGGGCCCGCAGGGCACGCTGTTCGGCCGCAACACCACCGGCGGCGCGATCCTGCTGGTCCCCAAGAAGCCGACCAGCGAGCTCGAAGGCTATATCGAAGGCACCTACGGCAATTACGACCAGAAGCGCCTGCAGGGGGTGATCAACGTCCCGCTGGGCGACCAGGCGCGCGCGCGGTTCGGCGTCGACCGGATGAAGCGCGACGGCTATCTGAACAACATCTCGGGCATCGGCCCCGACAAGTTCGGCAATCTCGATTATCTGGCGGTGCGCGGCAGCATCGTCATCGACCTGCTGCCCGACCTCGAAACCTATACGATCGCGTCGTACAACAATTCGGACACCAACGGCCCGATCGCCAAGCTGACCCGGTGCATCCCCGGATTCCCGTTCGGCACGCTCGCCTGCAACCAGATCGCCCGCGCTTCCGGCGAGGGTTTCTACACGGTCGACAATCTCGAACCGAACCCGCGCAGCCTGTCGAAGACCTGGCAGGTGATCAACACCACCACCTTCAAGGCGAGCGACGCGCTGACGATCAAGAACATCGCCAGCTATTCGGAGCAGCGCAACATCATCCGCGCCGAGCTGTTCGGCACCCGCTACGTCATCCCGACCAGCTTCGGCCCGATCCCCAACACCGGCGCGCTCGCCGGCACCCAGCTGACCTTCGCCAATTCGATCAATGCCGCGAACCGGCTGTCGAACAAGCAGGCGAACTTCACCGAGGAGCTGCAGTTCCAGGGCAATGCGCTCGACGGCAAGCTGACCTGGCAGGCCGGCGGCTATTATGAGAAGAGCACGCCGCTGGCCTTCACCGGCTCGCAGTCGCCGCTGCTGCTGAGCTGCACCAACGCCCAGGCGTTCCAGTGCGTCGACGCGATCGGCACGCTGATCGGCCGTCCCGGCACCGGCAGCATCAACTTCGCGATCGGCAAGACCACCTTCACCAACAAGGCCGCCTATGCCCAGGCGACCTACGACCTGCTCGACAATCTGAAGTTCACCGGCGGCATCCGCTATACCTGGGACAAGACCGACCAGGTGTCGCAGTCGGTGACCTACCGCTTCTTCACCCCGAACGTGCCGAGCGGCTTCTGCACGCTGACCGGCCTGCCGACCACCAGCCCCGGCCTGTGCGAGATCAACCTGACCCAGAAATCGGACGCACCGACCTGGCTCGCCGGGCTCGATTACAATCCGATCAGCGACGTGCTGGTCTACGGCAAATATGTCCGCGGCTATCGCCAGGGCGCGACCAATTTCGGCGCGCCGGCGGGCTTCAACATCTTCGGGCCGGAAAAGGTCGACACCTATGAGGTCGGCGTCAAGACCAGCTTCAAGGGCGCGATCCGCGGCACGTTCAACGTGTCGGCCTTCTACAACGACTTTTCGAACCAGCAGCTGGCGATCGGCCTGATCAGCAGCACCAACGCCGCGACCCCGACCCAGGCGATCGTCAACGCCGGCACCTCGCGGATCCAGGGGATCGAGGTCGACTCGTCGATCACCCCGCTGCCGGGCCTGACCCTCGACGGCAGCTATGCCTATCTCGACACCAAGCTGAAGCAGCTCGCGGTGCCGGCGGCGGTGGCGCCGTACGACATCTTCCAGTTCTCGGCGGTCGCCGGATCGCGGCTGGGCTTCACCCCCACCCACAAATATACCGGCACGGTGACCTATCGCCTGCCGCTGCCGGCGAGCATCGGCACGATCTCGCTGTCGGGCACCTACACCTATACCAGCAGCATCCTGATCGTCAGCGCGCCCGGCGGCACGCTGCCGTCGAACGAGCTGGTCAACCTGAACATCAACTGGAAGGGTGTCGGCGGATCGCCGATCGACGCCACCTTCTTCGCCACCAACGTGACGAAGGAGAAATATTATGCCGGCATCAACGACCAGTCGCGCACCGGCTTCGTCTCGCAGACGGTCGCCGAACCGCGCATCTACGGCGCGCGCCTGCGCTATAATTTCTGATCGACGATCGGGACGAAAAAGGGGGCGGCGTCCGCGGACGCCGCCCCCTTTTTGGTTCGTGCTTTTAGCCCTGCTATATCAGCTACGCGCCCCACGCAGCGTGCCCAGCACGCCGAGCGCGGCCACGCCGAGCAGCATCGCGCTGGTCCACGGACGCTCCTTCGCAAAGCCCTTGGCCTTTTCGGCCAGCGGCGCATCGCCCGAAAAATGGGTCCGGAACGCGTCGGTGAGCGCGGTCTTGCCGTTCGAAACGGGCGTTGCGGTCGTGTCGGTCATGGAACTTCTCCGTCTGGACGCGGGATCGCGCCTGTTCGGCCGGTCAACGCCCAGGTGGCAATAAGGTGCCCTGATACGCGATCGCGAAGATGCTCACGCATCCTCGATGGATATGGCCGGGCGCCACACAGGCCAATATCGCGAAGACGATCTACATTCACGATATTTGACCAGTCCGCTGGCGAAGACCCCATCGCCGAGATCATATTCGCGTCATCTGGCCGATATTGTCATTCTCATGTATCTATTCATCGGCAAGGTCGATTCAGCGCTGCATCGAGGTCGACATGGTGCCCGGGTCTGACATAGCAGCGGGGGAATGACGGATGACCGATGCCATCGACTATAGCATCCCGATCAGCGTAACGCTGCTGCCCGTCTGGCCCGGTCCGGCATCCGACGAGCCGACCGGCATCCTCGTCGTCACCCCTCCCCCGCCGCTCCCCCCTACCCCGCCGATCCCGACCGCCGACATCACCCTGACGTACAGCGGCGGCGCCGCCAGCACGATCATCGCGACGATGGACGATGTCTCGGTGATCGAGGGGACCCAGGGCACCGGCCCGGGCAAGGCGATCTTCACCGTCCATCTGTCGGCGCCATCGGCGACGCCGGTGACATTCGCTTATGCCACCGCCAACGGCACCGCGGTCAGCTTCCCCGACTATGCCGCGACCAGTGGAACGCTGACGATCCCGGCAGGGGCGACCAGCGGCACGATCCAGGTCCAGATCGTCGGCGATACGCTCTACGAATATGACGAGCGCTTCACGATGACGTTGAGTTCACCGGTCGGCGCCGGCTTCGCGGGGAATGCGAACAGCCTTTCGGCGACCGCGACGATCGTCGACGACGACCTGCCCCGCGGGCCGATCCTGACGGTCGGCGATATCGTCGTCTCCGAAGGCGACAGCGGCACCACCCAGGCCGTCTTCACGATCAGCCTGTCGCAGCCTGCCGCCGGCGCGGTGACGGTGCGTTATGCGACAGGACCCGGCACGGCCACCGCCGGTACGGACTATGGCACGGTCGACGCCACGCTGACCATCGCGGCCGGCGCGACGAGCGCCACCGTTTCGGTGCCCGTCTTCGGCGACATCATCGGGGAGGGAAATGAAGACTTCGTTCTTTACCTGATCAATCCTGTCGGTGCGTCCTTCACCGGCGGTGAGACCGGGATCCATGCGACGGCGACGATCAGCAACGACGAGATCACCGGCGACGCGCAGGACAATGTCATCACCGGCACCGGCGCGTCCGAGGGGCTGTATGGCGGCGACGGCGACGACGTCATCTCCGGCGGCGGCGGCAACGACATGCTGGGCGGCAACGGCGGCGACGATCGTCTCCATGGCGGCGAGGGCGACGACATATTGATCGCTGGCGATACCTATGACGCGGGCTACTACGACGTCCTTTTCGGCGGGCCCGGCGACGATCGGTTGATCGGCAGCGGGCGAGGCACCACCACCGCCTCCTACGAAGACGCGCCCGGCGCCGTGAAAGTGTCGCTGGGGATCGTCGGCGTCCAGCACACCGGCGGCGGCGGCAACGACACGCTTTCGGGCATCTCCGCCCTGATCGGATCGAGCTACGGCGACAGGCTGACCGGTAACGGCGGTTCCAACACCCTGCGCGGCATGGGCGGCAACGACGTCATCGACGGCGGCGACGGCGACGACCAGATCGACGGCGGTACCGGCAGCGACATACTGACCGGCGGCAACGGCATCGATTATCTCAGCTATTCCGATGCCACCGGCGGGGTGACGGTATCGCTGGCGATCACGACGCTGCAGCAGACCGGCGGTGCCGGCAACGATATCGTCAGCGGCTTCGAACATCTGTCCGGTTCCTATTATGATGACCGGCTGACCGGCGACGCCGGCGACAACCAGATCAGCGGGTTCAGCGGCGACGACATATTGAGCGGCGGGCTCGGTACCAATTATCTGAGCGGCGGCATCGGTTTCGACATGGTCTCCTATGCCGGAGCCACCGCCGGGGTGAAGGCGTCGCTGGCGATCACCGGGATCCAGAACACCGGCGGCGCCGGCCGCGACCAGTTCGTCGACATCGACGCGCTCGAGGGATCGAATTTCGGCGACCAGTTGACCGGCAGCAGCCGCGACGATGTGCTCTATGGCCGCGGCGGCAACGACACGATCAACGGCGGCGACGGCAACGACCTGCTGGTGGGCGGCGCGGGCAGCGACAAGCTGACCGGCGGGCTGGGGATCGACACCGCCAGCTATGAGGATGTGACCGCCGCGGTCGCCGTCTCGCTGGCGATCCTGACGGTGCAGAACACCGCCGGCGGCGGCAACGATACGCTGGCCGGCGTCGAGAATCTGACCGGATCGGCCCATGACGACCGGCTGACCGGCGATGCCGGCGCGAACATGCTGGCGGGCGCCGCCGGCGATGACATCCTCATCGGCGGGCTCGGCGACGACAGGCTCGACGGCGGGCTGGGCAGCGATACCGCCAGCTATGCCGGCGCCGCCGCCGGAGTCCGGGTGTCGCTGGCGCTGGCCGGCGCGCAGGACACGGTCTCGGCGGGGCTCGACACGCTGACCGGCATCGAAAATCTGGCCGGATCGGCGTTCGCCGACACGCTCACCGGCGACGGCGCCAACAACAGCCTGTCCGGCGGCGACGGCGACGACATCCTCGTCGGCGGCCTCGGCAACAATGTCCTCAACGGCGGCGCCGGGTTCGATCTGGTGTCCTATGCCGCCGCCACCGGCGGGGTGCGCGCCTCGCTCGCGCTCACCACCTTGCAGACGACCAGCGGCGCCGGCCGCGACCGGCTGATCGGCATCGAGGGGCTCGAGGGATCGGCCTATGGCGACCTGCTCGACGGCGGCGACGGCGACGACATCATCTATGGCCGCGACGGCAACGACACGATCAAGGCCGGCGGCGGCGACGATATATTGATCGGCGATGCCGGCTTCGACAAGCTGACCGGCGGCACCGGCTTCGACCGGATGACCGGCGGCGCGCTCAGCGACCAGTTCATCTTCACCGCCGTCGCCGACAGCATCGTCGGCCATGGCGACATCATCACCGACTTCCACCATGGCGAGCGGGACAAGATCGACCTGGACGGAGTCTATGCGGGGACCTTCGCCTTCATCGGCGCGGGCGCGTTCACCGGCCATGCCGGCGAACTTCGGTATTCGCTGGCGGGTCCGGACATGCTGCTGAGCGGGGATATCGACGGCGACGGTCTCGCCGATTTCGAGATCAGCCTGCTCGGGGTCGGCACGATCACCGCGTCGGATTTCGTGCTGTAGAAAAATACCAGGCTCAGGCGGGCAGCTGAGCCCGCGCCTGCTCGGCGGCGACGAGGCGGCGGATGAGCTGTCGCACCTGGCGGCCGCCGACATCGCTGGCGATGTCGATCATCGGCTGGCCATCGTCGGCGTCGATCCGCTGCTGCTGGAGTTCGAGCACCTCCTGGTCCTCGCGGAAGGTATCGGCGGTCTGGCGGAACACCAGATCGGCAATGCCGTCCTCGAGCCTGTTGGTCGCCATCGACCAGAAATAATGGGTGGTGCGATCGGTCTCGGGGGTGATGCCGTGGAAGCCGAGCATCGAGAAGCCGTGCTGGCGCTTTCCCGCATAGGCGCCGGTGCCGGCGTCGCAGGCGCCGGTGTGGATCCGGATCATCACCGGGGTGAACTCGATCTCCTGCCAGCGATCGACCAGCCCGGTGAACCTGCCCGCCGCGCGGTAGGTCGGCGGCGGCTCCGAGGCCGGCATGTGGCGGGTGACGCGGACGCCGTTGGTGATCTTCATGGTCTCGGTCTTCGTCCGGAAGTGCAGCTCCGGATCGCCGCCGATCGTGTTGGGGTGGATATAGGGGAGGTGCGAGAGGTCCATCAGATTGTCGATCAGCAGCTGCCAGTTGCCGGCGACCGGGAAATGCGCGCTGCGCCAGGCCCAGGCGGGATCGTCGTGCCAGCCGATATCGGCGATCGTCGACGGGTCGGCACGGTCGGGATCGCCCATCCAGATCCAGATCAGCGCATTGCGTTCGACCAGCGGATAGCGGCGGACGCGGGCGGTGGCGGGGATCTGCGCCTGCGCCGGGATCTTGCGGCAGATGCCGCCGGTGTCGAACTCGAGCCCATGATAGGTGCAGCGCAGATGCTCGCCAGCCACCTGCCCCCGGCTGAGCGGCATCGCGCGGTGGACGCAGCGATCCTCAAGCGCGCCGAGTTCGCCGGCATCGGTGCGGAACAGCACCACCGGCCGGTTGAGGAAGGTGCGGCCGACGCGGTCGCCGGGGGCGAGATCGGTGCTCCAGCCGGCGACATACCAGTTTTCGTGGAGGAAAGGCGGCGATCCGGTCATGACGGGGCGCTCCGTGGTGGTGAATGGGGTGGCCGGGGTGCGCTCAGAAGCGCTGCAGGTCCTGGGCGATGACGATCGGCCCCTTATAGGCGGCAGCGATCTGCGCCTCGATCGCGTCGAGCGCCGCCGGGGTCGCGCCGGGGGCGACGAGATGGGTGACGACCAGTTGCTTCACCCCTGCCAGCACCGCCAGCTCGCCGACCTGCGCCGCGGTCAGATGATGGCCCGACAGATGGCGGGTCAGCGCGGCGATCGCCGGCGCGGGCATATCGGGGGTGTTGCGGCGGACATTGGCGACGGTCGCATCGACGTCGATCAACTCGCTCACCAGCAGGTCGACGCCGCGCGCCAGCGCCTCGACCGCGGTGCTCGGGCCAGTGTCGCCGGTATAGGCGATCGAGCGTCCGGGCAGGTCGAAACGGAACGCCAGCGACTTGAAGCGGCGATCGGCATCGCTGCCCGGCGCGAAGCTATAGTGGCTGTTCTGTGCCACGGTCACCGTCGCCGCGCCGATCCGCACCACCGCGCCGCCGGCGATCTCGGTCACCTCGACCATCGCCGCGGGATCGGCCTGGGGTTCGCCGGGCAAGCCGTAGCCGGCGGCGGCCGCGGGCGCCATCGATGCGAGCAGGCCGTCGATCATCGCCCGGGTGCCCGGCGGGCCATAGATCGCCAGCCTGCCCGGGACATTGGTCTGGTAGCGCAGCCCGAGCAGCGCGGCGACGCCGCCGGTGTGATCGAAGTGGAGATGGCTGAGGAACAGCGCCTTGACCTGCGGCAGCCGGACCCCGGCCTTGGCGAGCTGTTCGACGGCGCCGTCGCCGCAGTCGACCAGCCAGGCGTCGTTGCCGTCGACGATCAGATTGGCGGGCTGCGAGCGGTGCGGATCGGCGATCGGTCCGCCCATCGTGCCGAGGGCGATGAAGGCTGGTGCGGCCGACACGGGCGCGGCCGCCAGCGCCACTGCCAGCACCATCATACGCGTCCAAACTCTCATCGCGCGCCTCCTGCTTTGACCACCCTCTGGTCGATCGCGCCGAACAGCGACCGGCCGTCGGCGGTCACCTCCATCCGCACGCGGTCGCCGAAGCGCATGAACGGGGTGACCGGCGCACCGCCCGCGATCATCTCGATCGCGCGCCGTTCGGACAGGCAGCACGAGCCAACCTCGGCATAATCGGCGTTGGACACGGTGCCCGAGCCGATGATCGTGCCCGCGGGCAGATCGCGGGTGCGCGCGGCATGGGCGATCAGCTCGTGGAAGCCGAACGCCATCTCGCCGCCATGCGGCCTGCCGAAATGGCCGCCGTCGCGTTCGACCGCGAGCGGCAGCTGGACCCGGCCGTCGGCCCAGGCCGGCCCGAGCTCGTCGGGGGTGATCGCGAACGGCGCCAGCGAACAGGCGGGCTTGGCCTGGACCCAGCCGAAGCCGGTCTTCATCTCGGCCGGCGCGATCGCGCGCAGCGACCAGTCGTTGATCAGCAGCAGCAGCTTCACATGGCCGAGCGCATCGCCGGCAGAGGTGCCCATCGGCACCGCATCGGTGACGACGCCATATTCGCCCTCGAAATCGATGCTGTCGGCCTCGTCGGGCAGCGGCACATCGGCATGGCCGGGCAGGAAAAGATGCGACATGCCCTGGTACATCAGTGGACGATCGGTCTCGATCGGCGGCAGCCCGAACGCCTTCTGCATCAGCACGCCGTGCTGCGGGAAGGCCGATCCATCGAGCCATTGCCAGGCGCGCGGCAGCGGCGCGAGGGTGGCGGCCGGATCGATCGCGAACAGCCCGCGCGCGGTGAGCCGCTCGACTTGTTCGGCCAGCGCGTGGAGCGCGGGCGCGACCGCGTCCCAGCGTTCGAGCGCGTCCTGCAGGGTCGCGGCGATCGCGCCGGCGTCGGCGGCGCGACCGAGGTCGCGCGACACGACGACGAGCCGGCCGTCGGGGGTGCCATCGGGCAGGGTCGCGAGCTTCATCTCAACCCTCGACGATCGCGACCGCGCGGGTCCAGCCCGCCGAGGCGCCCTTGATCTTGTGGGGGAAGCAGCTGACGGTGAACCCGTGCGGCGGCAGTATCTCGAGATTGTGGAGTTTTTCGAGGTGGCAATAGCCGATGTCGCGGCCCGCCTTGTGACCTTCCCAGATCAGCGAGGTGTCGCCGGTCTCAGCGACCTTCTGCGCGGTGTAGCTGAACGGCGCGTCCCAGCTCCACGCGTCGGTGCCGGTCACCCGCACCCCGCGGCTGGTGAGGTAGATCGTCGCCTCATAACCCATGCCGCAGCCGATATTGACATAGTTCGGATCGCCCACCGCCTTGCCGGCGGCGGTGTTGATCAACACGATGTCGAGCGGCTGGAGATCATGGCCGATCCGCGCGAGTTCGGCCTCGACCTCGGCGGCGGTGACGACATGGCCGTCGGGAAGATGGCGGAAGTCGAGCTTCACCCCCGGGCGGAAGCACCAGTCGAGCGGCACCTCGTCGATCGTCATCGCCGGCTTGCCGCCGTCCTGGGTCGGGTGAAAATGCCACGGCGCGTCGAGATGGGTGCCGTTATGGGTGGTCAGCGTCACCCATTCGGCGGCGGCGAAACCGGCGCCGTCGGGGGTCTGCTCGGCGGTCACCCCGGGGAAGAAATGGCCGAGTTCGGGCAGGGTTTCGCCATGGGTCTGATAGGTGATCTTGGGCCGCAGGAAGGGCGGGTCGGTGACCACGTCGTTTTCGAGCAGGATCGACAGATCGACGAACGAACGGGTCATGGGCGTTCCTTGGGGATTGGGAGGGATGCGGTGACGGCGAACCAGGCCGGGGTCACAGGCAATCCACAACCGTCATGCTGAACTTGTTTCAGCATCCACTCCTCCACGCGGGAACGGCCCCTTGTGACACGGTGGATCCTGAAACGAGTTCAGGATGACGGAGGTGGGGATGGCGTGCCGTGGTCATGCCTGGCGCCATAGGCGGCGGAGTGCGAGGGCGGTCACCGTCGCGCCCAGGGCCGCGCCATAAGCGATCTTGGCCAGCAGTCCGGTCGCGAAGCCGATCGTGACAGGGGCGGACAGCAATAGCGCGATACCGCCACCGAGGATCGCGGCGATGACTGCCAGAACGAAAGCCTGCGCCACCACGAACGACCGCGCAGGCACGGTCAGGCCGGCGGCGGCGATCGGCCGCAGCGCGAGCAGCCCGGGGACCAGCGCGCCCATCAGCGCGACCATGAAGCTCTGCGGGACGAAGTCGAAGGCGAAGCCGCCGACGCCCGCGACCGGCACCGCCGCGAGGCCGTGGAACAGCGCGAGGTAGAAGCCCGCGCTGATCGCCGCGTTGATCAGGGCGCTGATCACCGCCTCGCGCGCGATGACGGGGCTGCTCACCCGAGCCGCCCGCCGAGCGTTTCGGCGAACCAGTCGGCGATATGGTCGCGGCCATAGGCCATGTTGTCGGCGCCGACATGCTCGACCCCGCCCTCGCGCGCGGTGAAGATCTTCAATTCGCGGCGCGGGCTGTTGATCAGCTGGTCGTAGCAGTCATGCGCATATTGGACGCCGATCTGGCGGTCCTTCTCGCCATGGGTGACGAGGAACGGCACCCGGACCCCGTCCATATGGCCGTTGAGATTCATGTCGGCGCTCTTGGCGAGGAAGTCGTCCATGTCGGTCGCGCCGAACGCCCACATCACATGCGCCCAATAATGCGGGACCGGATTCTCGCCCTCGCGCTTGAGCCTTTTCTGCTGAACCTCGGCCCAGTTGTGGTTGGCGCCCCACACCGCGCCGCTGGCGAAGCGCGGCTCATAGGCGACCGCGCGCGGTGCGAAATGGCCGCCGAGCGAGATGCCGGTCATGCCGATCCGCGTCGGATCGACCTCGGGCCGCGCCTCGAGCCAGTCGACCGCCTTCGACGCCCAATGTTCGCTATGCGGATCGACCGGCAGCCCCTGCAGCCGCAGCGCCTCGCCGCTGCCGGGCTGGTCGACGCACAGGGTCGAGATGCCGCGGCGTGCGAGCGCCTCGGGAAGCCGCGACCAGTAGAGCAGTTCCTTGCAGCTATCGAGGCCGTTGCAATAGACCACCACCGGCTTGGGCCCGACGCCCGGCGCGCGGGTGTAAAGCGCGGGCATCGTGCCGGTCGTCAGCGGGATCTCGACCCGCTCGCGGTCGAGGCCGCCGAGCCGGGTCGCCTTTTCGAACGCCGCCAGCGCCTTGGCGTAGGTCGCCTGGCGACCGGGATGGCCATGGCCCTGCATGCGTTCGGCGTTGATCAAGTAGAGCGCCGCGCGATCGAGCTTGGCCGACGCCGAGAAGCCGCGGCCGAGCGCCTCGTCCTCAGCCGCCAGATCGACCAGCTTGTCGCCCATCGCCACCCACTGCGCCATGAAGTGCGGGGTGCCGGCGTCGGCGCCGTTCGCGGCGGCGTCGCGGATCGGCTGACACATGTCGACGATCTCGCCGATCTGCCCGCCGCTCTCCATCGCGATCGCGACCGACAGGTTCCAGATATAGTTGGGAAAATATTCGAACAGCGCCACGATCAGATCTCCGCCGGCTGGAACAGGCCCTTGTCGGCCTCCGGATGCGGCATCGTCTGCGGGCCGCCGACGCCGATCCCCCACTGGTCCATCACCCCGGGGCCGGGGACATGGACCTTGTCGACATGCCCCTCGAAATCGACATCCTCGAGCTCGGCGGTATATTCGACCGCGAAGCCGGCCGGGGTGGTGAAATAGCTGAAGGTGTTGTTGCCGGCGGTGTGGCGCCCCGGGCCCCAGCGCAGTTCGGTGCCCTTGTGCCTGAGCCGGTGGATGCCGCGCATCATGTCGTCGACCGACACCATGTCATAGGCGACATGGTTGAGGCAGGGCGGCCCGGGCAGGATGGCGAGGCGGTGATGCGCGCCGTTGCAGCGCAGGAAGCACATGAAGTCGCCGAGCCAGTCGGACACGCGGAACCCCAGCACCTCGACGAAGAAACGCACCATCGCCTGATGATCGGGCGAATGGAGGACGATATGGCTGATCTTCTGCGGGATCCCCTCCCAGCGCGCGACCTCGCGCTTCGGGCCGCGCGCGACATCGGCCGATATCTCGAACGGCAGTCCGTCGGGGCTGAAGAAGCGAAAGCCGTAACCGCCGCCCAGCGTCGTCAGCTCGCGCGGGGCGAAGATGATCCGGCAGCCCGCCGCGACCACCTTGTCGCGGAGACCGTCGACGTCGGCGCGGCTGTCGGCATGGAGCGCGATCACGTCGACCCGCCGGTCCTCGGCTTCGCGCAACCGCACGACATAGAGTTCGTCGGCGCCCTCGGCGGCGAAATGGACCATGCCATCCTGCTCGCCCGCCTCGCGCAGCCCCCAGACGTCGCGGTAGAAGGCGCGCTCGGCATCGAGGCCGGGCACGCCATAGCCAACATATCGGATCTCGGTGACACGCGACATCGTAATACTCCCCTGGCGAGCCGTCAGATCGGCTCGGCAATCCTCATGAACATTTCGCGGGTGGCGACGCTGTTATCGACCAGCGGCCCCTGGCCGAGCTGACCCAGGCAGATCGCCCGCGACGCCTCGACGATGTAGCGGCAGCGATCGAAGCGGCGCGCCTCATAGGCCGCCAACGCCGGCGCGATCGCGTCGCCGCGGCCCAGTTCGTCGGCGAGCACGATCGCATCCTCGATCGCCATCCCCGCCCCCTGCCCCAGATGCGGGGTGGTGGCGTGGACGGCATCGCCGAGCAGCACCACCCGCCCCTGGTGCCAGGGACCCGACAGCAGCAGCCATTCGAGCGGCTTGTAGACCACCCCGTCATCGTCGTGGATCCGGTCGGCGAGCGCACGGATCGCGGGCGCCGGCACCCTCGCCAGCCGCTCGCGCATCGCCGCGGCCAACCCCTCGCGCGGGAACCGCGGATTGCCGGGCTCGGCGGTGGTGACGAACATGTACATCAGCCCGTCGGCGAGCGGCACGAGGCCGATCCCGGTCTCGCCATTATAGACGCTGAGCCCGTCGACCGCCGCGTCGCGGGGGAAATTGTAGCGCCAGACCGACTGGCCGGTGAATTCGGGCGCCATCGCGTCCGGGAAGATCGTCTCGCGGATCTGCGAATAGAGGCCGTCGGCGCCGATCATCAGGTCATAGTCGCCGGTGTTGCCGTCGCTGAACCGCACCGCCACCCGGCTGCCGTCGTCGTCGAAGTCGACGACGGTGACGCCCAGCCGGATCGCGGCGCCCGCCGCCCTGGCGCGGGCGGCGAGCACGTCGTGGAGCGACCGGCGGCCGATCCCGACATTGGCGGGATATTCGGGCACCAGCCGCGGCGACGGCACCTGCGCGACCTTCTGCCCGGTCGGCAGATGGATCGAGACATGGTCGAAGCCGAAGCCCGCCGACAGATAATCGTCGATCAGGTCGAGTTCGGCCATCGCGCGCACGACATTGGCCTGCTGGATGATGCCGACGCCATAGACCGACCAGTCGGGATCGCGTTCGATCATCGTGACCGCATGGCCGGCGCGGCGCAGCGCGATCGCGGCGGTGAGCCCGCCGATGCCGGCACCGACCACCAGGATGTTGAGGGATTGCATGGGCGCCGATGCTCCGATCAATATTTCGCCATGACCCGCAGGCCATAGGTGCGCGGGGGCGAGGTCACGACGGTGCCGACCCCGCCGATGTTGAAGATCGGTGCGGCGGTGACGATGCGGTTGTCTTCGATGTTGCGGACGAAGCCGGCGATCGACCAGCGGTCGTCGGCGGGGCCGAAGGAGAGCTGGGCATTGGACGACCAGGTCGATCCGACCCGCTGATAGTCGAGATATTCGAACCCGACATAGCGGCTCGACTTATATTGGGTGTCGGCCTGGGCGACGAATTTATAGTCGCCGACCGGGATGGTCTGCTGGCCGCCGAGGTTGATCGTCCATTTCGGCGACTGATAGGACGGCCGGCCCGAGCAATCGACGGTGCGTATCGTCGGCGTCGCGGGATCGATCGTCACCGGGCAGCCGACATAGGGCGGCGCGTTGCCGACCGGGACGGTGTAGGCGAAGCTGGAATATTTCGCCTTGAGATACTGAACCTGGGCGTTGAGCAGGGTGTTCGACAGCGGCCGCCAGATCATTTCGACCTCGGCGCCCTTGTTGGTCGAGCGGCCGACATTCTCGGTGAACTGGCCCTGGTTGCCGCGCAGGTCGATGCCGGTGTGGTTGACCTGCTGGTTGCGATATTTCCAGTAGAAGGCCTCGATGTTGAGCTGGAGGCTGTTGTCGAACAGCCGGTTCTTCGATCCGATCGTGAAGGCGTCGATATATTCGGGCTCGAACGTCTCCTTGCCGAACGACAGCGAGAAGCCGCCCGAGCGGTAGCCGGTCTCATAGCTCGCATAGACCAGCGACGACAGCCCCAGATCATATTCGGCGGCCGCCCGATAGGTCACCCGACTGGGCGACTGGCTCTGATCGACCGGGGTGGTCGCGCGGGTGACGATCGCGCCGGTGCCGGGCAGGAAGGCCGGCGCGCCATTCGCCGCAGGCACCGCGAACGGGATCTGCGACACCCGGTCGACCACCGGGATCACCGGCGCATTGGGGCAGCTCGGCACCCCGGCCACGCGCACCGTGCAGACCACGGTGACGACGTCGGCGAGACCGCTGAAATCCTTCTCATCCTTGGTGTAGCGCAGGCCCCCGACCAGCCGGAGATTGTCGCCGACATGCGCGGTAACCCGGCCGAAGGCGGCATAGGAGCGGGTCTTGCTGGTGAAATCCTGGATCGCGGTCAGCGCGTCCTGACTGAAGGTGTAATTGCCCTGCACCCGCTCGTCGAAATAATAGCCGCCGGCGATCAGGTCGAAGATGCCGACCCGCTCGCTCGCGAAGCGCGCCTCGAGGCTATACTGGCTGTCGTCTTCCTGGATGAAGCCGATGAAGGCCGGGGTCGGGAAGCCGTTATCGAGGGTCGCGAAGCGCGCCGCCGGGATGATGGTGAAGGTGCCGGCGTCGGTGCGATATTCGACCTCGGCCTTCATCCCCCAGAAGCTGTTGTCCTGATAGACGTCGGGATCGAGCGCGCCGAGGGTGCGGCCGGGAAGCCCCGCGAACAGCGTGCGACGATAAGCGATCGAGGCCGGATCATAGAGCCCGGTCGACCGCGACAGCCCCGACGGGCGGACGACATAGGCACCCGCGACCGGATTATAGCCGAAGGATTCGGCATAGGCCGCCCCTACCCCCTCGCCGCCATTGTGCGACCAGTCGGCGCCGATCCTCAGCTTGAGATCCGGGGTGAGATCGACCGCGAGCTGCGCGCGCAGCGCCTGGGTCTTCTCGTCGTTCATGCCGTCGGACAGATAGCCGTCGCGCGAGACGATATTGCCCGACAGCCGGAAGCCGGCATGTTCGCCGAGCCCGAGGTTGATCGCCCCTTGCGCGTTGATCGCGTCGTAATTGCCGTAGCTGAGGCTGGCGAAGGCCGAGGTCTCGCCCTTGACCGGCTTGGCCGGCAACACGTTGATCGCGCCGCCGGTCGCGTTGCGGCCGTAGAGGGTGCCCTGCGGCCCCTTGAGCACCTCGACCCGTTCGAGATCGTAGAACATGCCCGCGGTCGAGGTCGGCCGGCCGAGATAGACGCCGTCATAATTGAAGGCGATCGCCGGGTCGCTATAGCCGTTGACGGTGAAGTTGCCGACGCCGCGCAGGAAGAAGGTGGTGTTGGCGCCGCCATTGTTCTGGACGCTCAGCGACGGGATCAGCGAGCCGAGCTGGCCCGATGTGGTGACCGCACCGGTCATCAGCGCGGCGCCGGTGACGACGTCGACCGGGATCGCCGCCTTCTGCAAGGATTCCGAACGGCGCTGCGCGGTGACGACGATCTCCTCGAGCCCGGCGTCGGGCGTGGCGGCGTCGGCGGCCGCAGGTACCGGCGCCATCTGGGCCGCGGCCTGCCCTCCGGCCAGCAGGCCGATCATCGCCGTTCCGATCAGATATGTCGCGCGCATCGCATTCCCCTCCATCGGCCTCTGCGCCGTTGGCGGCGCGGGCTGCTTTCGGGAGGTCTATTGCCAAGCCGGCAGGATTAGAGGAAATCTATTGTTCGGATGAATTTCCATTCATGAATCAAATAGGTCCGCATGCGCTACAAGGGGCTCGATCTCAACCTGCTGACGGCGTTCCAGGTGTTGATGACCGAACGCAGCGTCACCGCGGCGGCGCGGCGGCTCAACCTCAGCCAGCCGGCGACCAGCTCGGCGCTGTCGCGGCTGCGCGATTATTTCGAGGATGAGCTGCTGATCGTGTCGGGGCGGACGATGCTGCCGACGCCCAAGGCCGAGACGCTGATGCCGCTTGTCCACGCATTGCTGGGCGATGCCGAGCGGCTGGTGGCGGCGTCGACCCGCTTCGATCCGGGGCGTACCGCGCGCCAGTTCCGGATCGCCGGGTCGGATTATATCCTGACGGTGCTGCTGGCGCCGATGATCGCGCGGCTGGAAGCCGAGGCCCCGAATATCGGCTTCAAGCTGGTGCCGGTGACCGCCGCGAGCCTATCCGATCTCGAACGCGGCGATGTCGACCTGCTGCTGATGCCCGAGCAATTTCGGTCGCCGGCGCATCCCAGCATTCCCATCTTCGAGGAACCGCATGTCGTGGTCGGCTGGAGCGGCAACCCGGTGTTCGACAGGCCACTCACCCTCGACGCCTTCCTTGCCCAGAAACATGTCGTCGTCGAACTCGGCCCGACCCGCGCGCTGCCCTTCGCCGAGGAACATGTCCGCGGCCTCGGCCTCGAACGGCGGATCGACGTCGTCGCCCCCTCGTTCGCGGCGGTGCCCTGCCTGCTCCCCGACACGACCCGGCTGGCGATCATGCACCGGCGGCTGGCCGAGACCTTCGCCGCCTGGCTGCCGCTGACGATCGCCCCGCTGCCGTTCGAATTACCGGCGATGCGCGAGGTCGCCCAATATCACCGCACCCGCGACAAGGACGAGGGGCTGCACTGGCTGATCGGCGAGATGAAGCGCAGCGCCGACGGCATCGACGATGCGCAGGGCGCACCGGCGGCCTGAGTGACGATTCAGGCCTCCGCGGCCATCCCCTCGACCGGCGCGGCGGCAGGCGCTGCAGGCTGGATCTTCTTGGTCTGGCGCGCCTTGGGATTTTCGAAGTCGGCGACGAATTTCGGGCGCACCGTGCCGCACAGCCAATCCCAGATCGTGGTGTATCCGCCGAAATTATAATTGAAATATTTATGGTGCTGATCGTGGAAACTGGTGGTGATGAACCATTTCGTCGCCCAGCTGCGGTTCCACCAGCGGGGGAAGAATTCGTAGCCGGCATGGACGTAGAGGCCCATGATGATGTTGGTCGGGCCGATCAGCGCCATCGTCGCGTCATGGACGGTGAAGACCGCGAGGAACAGCGGCACGAAGCCGCCATTGATCAGGGATTCGAGCGGGTTGACCGACAGGGTCGTCAGCAGGTTCGGCGCGGTCGACTTGTGGTGGAGCTTGTGGACCCAGCTATAGACCGGTTCCTTGTGCATCCAGCGGTGCAGCCAGTAGAACCAGGTGTCGAACAGGAAGAAATAGAGCGCGAATTCGAGGCCGATCACCCACCACTGGGTCGGCGCGCTGTTGAAGGTGATGAAGCCGTAATCGCCGAGCAGCTTGCGCAGCGGCCCGAGGGTGAAGGCGCTGACGACGAGGTTGATCAGCCCGAAGATCGCCTCGTTGCGGAAGATCTTCCACTTGAAGCCCTTGGGCTGGATCTTGCGCGCCTTGAAGAAGCCGCTGGCGATGCCGATCGCCAGCCCGCTCAGCAGGAACAGCGCCAGCCACAGGTTCAGCATAGAGTCGCCGCTGAGCAGGCTTCGGATCATTCTTGTCGCTCCAGGACCGGGATTCGCTGCGCCCTTATATAGTTCAATATATGAATAAACAATATCGCTCGATAAGGCGCCTCGACCGTTCGCCAGGCCCGGATCAATCGGGGCGATACCAATAAACGTCCTGCCCCAATGCCGAAAACCGGCCCGCAGGCTCCGGCGGTTCGCGCCGGTTTCGCGGAACGAAATAGCCCCAGCCGCCGTCGAAATAGGGCTTCACCAGGATATCTATACCGTTCGGATCGATGGTTACCTGTGCGGGCCCGAGGCTTGCGATATGGTGGGGCCAGCGGCTTTTCGGAACGGCATGGTTGCGGGGCGGATCGGTCGCCATCAGGATCCGGGATTCGCCTTCGATCGCCCGCAATGTCGAAAGATCATGGATCGGTCGGCTACAACCGGAGAGCACGGCGAAGGCCATGGCCAGAACGGCGAACGCCGCTGCACTTTGCCGCCGCCTTTCGCGCGCCTCGAAGATTTCGCGCTGCCCGGTTTCGGGCGCCGCCGATATGGCCGCCTCTCCCACTATCATTGTCTAACCTGGGATGGGGATTGCGGCAAGCCGGGGGTCCTGGCCCATGAACATGCCCCTCGATTCGGATCACCATGAGGGAGAGCAAATGATGACCGGCACCGCCGCACCGATTTTCTACCATGGCACCCGCGCCGACCTGAAGCCCGGCGACCTGCTCGGCGCCGGCTACAGCTCGAACTATGGCGCGCGCAAACAGGCGTCGTGGGTCTATCTGACCGCGACGATGGATGCGGCGATCTGGGGCGCCGAACTGGCCGTAGGCGACGGTCGCGAGCGGATCTACATCGTCGAGCCGACCGGGCCGATCGTCGACGACCCCAACCTGACCGACACAAAATTCCCCGGCAATCCGACCCGCTCCTACCGCTCGCGCGACCCGCTCAGGATTGTTGGCGAGGTCGCGGCGTGGGAGGGGCATTCGCCCGAACGGCTCAGGCAAATGCAGGATTTCCTCGTGCGGCTGAAGGCCGAGGGCATCGAGGCGATAGATTGAGGCTGCTGGCGTCGTACGGATGGCTGTGCGACGCTGGCTGCAACAAGCCGAGCAGGACAGCTGACGCATGCGCATGAACGAGAAGGAAGCGAACCGCCTGCATGTGCTGAAGATGATACGACGCCACGAGCCGGTCGCGCGGACCGACCTCACCCGGATCACCGGGCTGGCGCAGGCGACGATCACCGCGATCGTCGGCGATTTCGTCCGGCTCGGCTATCTGGTCGAGGAAAAGGCGCCGCTCGCGACCGGCGGGCGGCCGCGGATCGCGCTCAGGCTCAATCCCGATGCCGCTTATGTGGTGGGGGCGCTGCTTGCCGAGGACGGGACGATGCTGGTCGAGGTCGCCAATCTGCGCGGCGACACGCTCAACCGGCACGTCACCCCGATCGCCTGGCGGCAGACGCTCGACGCCTATGTCGCGCAGCTGGCCGACATATTGCGCGACGGCATCGCCCGTTCGGCGGTCGATTCCGCGGCGATCCACAGCATCGGCCTGGCGCTGCCCGCGCTGATCGACAGCGACGCCGGGATCGTCAACTGGTTTCCCGCCTTCCCGCCCGACCCGATCCCGCTGGCGGCGATCCTCCAGGCGCGGCTGGGGCTGCCGGTGCGGATCGAGCATGCCGCCGACGTGATCGCGCGCGCCGAGCACTGGTTCGGCGACGATCTGCAGATGCAGGATTTCAGTCTGCTGATGCTCGATCTCGGCATGGGCTTCAGCCGCTATGTCGATGGCCAGGTCCGCGCCGGCGCGCATGGCCTCAATTCGGAGCTGGCGCATGTGAAGATGGTGCTCGACGACGGCCCCGCCTGCGTCTGCGGCGCGCGGGGATGCCTGACCGCCTTCGCCTCGGTGATCGGCATCGTCTCGCGGATCGCGGCGCTGCGCGGCGAGGCACGGCCGCGGATCAAGGCGGTGCGCGGCCTGTTCCGCGACTATGCGCGTGCGGCGCTGGCCGGCGACGGCGATGCCCGTGCGATCTTCGAACAGGGCGGCCGCTGCCTGGGGCTGGCGGTCGCCAACCATATCAACGTGTCCGATCCCGCCCGGGTGATGATCCTGGTGCGCGAGCCGCTGCTCCACGAACTGATCGCGCCGGCCTTCCACGCCGCGCTCGCCGCCAATGTCCTGCCGCCGTTCGCCGAACGGGTGCCGGTCGCGTTCCGGGCGTGGACCGACGAGCATTCGTCGCGCGGGGCGGCGGCGCTGGTGCTCGAGCGGCTCTATCGGGCGAGTGGCGGGTGATGGTGGGCCTTCAACTTCTAACCCGTTCGTGTCGAGCGCAGTCGAGACACGTTGCGCTGGTGGCACGTGTTGGGGTGGACGGCCCCCGACGGCATCGCAATGTGCCAGAATGAGGTTGTCGAGATCTCAAACGAGGAGGCC
>NZ_JBXANN010000020.1:0-81390 GCF_058801765.1 Rhizorhabdus sp. GW822-FHT03C02 | reverse complement strand
CCGTCATGCGAAAACTCATCGTCATCGCCAACGCCATGATCCGCGACGATCTCCGAAAACAACTGAGTTGATGACGGCGAGATGAAACCCCCACCTACCCAACAGTCAGCACGATCTTGCCGACATGCCCGCTGCCCTCCATCCGCCGGTGGGCGTCGGCGGCCTCGGCCAGCGGGAAGGTCGAGTCGATCACCGGCCGCAATTCGCCGGCCTCGACATGCGGCCAGACATTGCGCGCGATCTCGTCGGCGATCAGCGTCTTGAAGGCGACGCTGCGCGGCCGCAGCGTCGATCCGGTCAGGGTCAGCCGCCGCGCCATCATCCGCCCGATCGCCAGCTCGGCCTTCGGTCCACCCAGCGCCGCAATCGAGACATGGCGGCCGTCATCGGCCAGGCAGTCGAGGTTGCGCGACAGATAATCGCCGCCGACCATGTCGAGCACCGCGTTGACCCCCTCGCCGCCGGTGATCCGCCGGACCTCGGCGACGAAATCCTGGGTCCGGTAGTTGATCGCATGGGTCGCGCCGAGCCCCAGCGCGCGCCGGCATTTCTCGTCCGACCCGGCGGTGACGATGATCCGCACCCCGAACAATCCGCACAGCGCGATCGCCATCGTGCCGATGCCGCTGGTGCCGCCATGGACCAGCACCTGCTCGCCTTCCATCACATAGGCGCGCTCAAACAAATTGCTCCACACGGTAAACAATGTCTCGGGCAGCGCCGCCGCCTCGACCAGCGACAGCGCCTCGGGCACCGGCAGGCAGAGCCCCTCGTCGGCGACCGCATATTCGGCATAGCCCCCGCCCGGAATCAGCGCGCAGACCAGCTGGCCGAGCATTTCGGGCATCACCCCGGGGCCGATCGCGACCACCTCGCCGGCGATCTCGAGTCCGGGAATCGAGGGAGCCCCCGGCGGCGGCGGATAGGCTCCTTTGCGCTGCACGACATCGGGCCGGTTGACCCCGGCGGCCGCGACTCGGACCAGGACCTGCGCCGGCCCGGGCACGGGCACGGCCCTGCGAACGGGGGTCAATATCTCGGGACCGCCCTTTTCCGCGGGGTCTATCGCGGTCATCCATTCCGGAATCAGGGCCATATCGCGCTTCGTTCGCCTCAATAAGCTGCCGTTTATTGACATGGCGGCGGCTACGGTCAACGTTGTCGTCATGGAGCCTGACGAACCCCTGGCCAAGAGCAACGCCGATCCGGTGCTGCTGCTCGCGCGTCAGGATCTCGACCCGTTTTCCGTCGACGAGCTCAAGGCCCGCATCGAAGCGCTCGAAACCGAGATCGCGCGGTGCCGCGGCAAGATGGAAAAAGCCGTTAACCATCGCGCAACCGCTGAAGCCTTATTCAGGCGGTGACGCTCCTCTCTCCGGAGTGCGGCAGACGCGCAACGCTCCGGCTGAGTGGTGGGTTCTTGATCAACGGCATGTGGCACCCGACATATGCGTTACCGGCCCGGGGCATCCCGGTCCGGCAGGAGAACTGAAGATATGCCTTCCTTTGCCCGCGAACTCGAACAGACGCTCCACAACGCGCTGTCGGCCGCCAGCAGCCGGCGTCACGAATATGCGACCCTCGAACATCTCCTCCTGGCGCTGATCGCCGACGAGCATGCGTCGAAGGTCATGACCGCCTGCGGTGTCGACCTTTCGGAGCTTCGCACCGCCGTCACCCATTATCTCGACACCGAACTCGACGCGCTCAAGGTCGATGACGAGAGCGATCCCAACCCCACCAGCGGGTTCCAGCGTGTCGTCCAGCGCGCGATCCTGCACGTCCAGTCCTCGGGCCGCGAGGAGGTGACCGGCGCCAATGTGCTGGTCGCGCTGTTCAGCGAGCGCGAGAGCTATGCCGTCTTCTTCCTGCAGCAGCAGGACATGAGCCGCCTCGATGCGGTCAGCTTCATCAGCCACGGGGTCGGCAAGGCCGGCCAAGCCACGGAGCAGCGCGAAGTGAAAGGGGCGGACGAGGAAAAGACCCAGGCGAAATCGGACGGCAAGAAAGGCGAGAGCGCGCTCAAGCAGTTCTGCGTCGATCTCAACCAGAAGGCCAAGGACGGCAAGGTCGATCCGCTGATCGGCCGCGGCCCCGAGGTCGACCGCACGATCCAGATCCTGTGCCGCCGCTCGAAGAACAACCCGCTCTATGTGGGTGATCCCGGCGTCGGCAAGACCGCGATCGCCGAAGGTCTCGCCCGCAAGATCATCGAAGGCGACGTGCCCGAGGTGCTGCTGCCAGCGGTTATCTACTCGCTCGACATGGGCGCGCTGCTCGCCGGCACCCGCTATCGCGGCGACTTCGAGGAGCGGCTCAAGCAGGTCGTCACCGAGCTCGAGAAGCTGCCGCACGCGGTGCTGTTCATCGACGAGATTCACACCGTGATCGGTGCCGGCGCGACCAGCGGCGGTGCGATGGACGCGTCGAACCTTCTCAAGCCGGCGCTGTCGGGCGGCACGATCCGCTGCATCGGATCGACCACCTACAAGGAATTCCGCAACCATTTCGAGAAGGACCGCGCACTGCTGCGGCGCTTCCAGAAGATCGACGTCAACGAGCCGACGGTCGAGGATGCGATCAAGATCCTGACCGGCCTGCGTTCGGCGTTCGAGGACCATCACCACGTCAAATACACGCCTGACGCGATCAAGGCCGCGGTCGAGCTGTCGTCGCGCTACATCAACGACCGCAAGCTCCCCGACAAGGCGATCGACGTGATCGACGAGGTCGGCGCGATGCAGATGCTGGTGGTGCCCGCCAAGCGCAAGAAGGTGATCACGCCCAAGGAAATCGAGGCCGTGATCGCGACGATGGCGCGCATCCCGCCGAAATCGGTGTCGACCGACGACACCAAGGCGCTCGCCAGCCTCGAGACCGACCTCAAGCGGGTGGTGTTCGGGCAGGACAAGGCGATCGAGACGCTGTCGTCGGCGATCAAGCTGTCGCGCGCGGGCCTGCGCGATCCCGACAAGCCGATCGGCAACTATCTGTTCTCGGGTCCGACCGGCGTCGGCAAGACCGAGGTCGCGCGCCAGCTCGCCTCGATCATGGGCATCCCGCTCCAGCGCTTCGACATGTCCGAATATATGGAACGCCATTCGGTCAGCCGGCTGATCGGCGCCCCCCCGGGCTATGTCGGCTATGATCAGGGCGGCCTGCTCACCGATGCGGTCGACCAGCAGCCGCATTGCGTGCTGCTGCTCGACGAGATCGAGAAGGCGCATCCGGACCTGTTCAACATCCTGCTGCAGGTGATGGACAACGGCAAGCTGACCGATCACCACGGCAAGACCGTCGATTTCCGCAACGTGATCCTGATCATGACCACCAATGCCGGCGCGTCCGACATGGCGCGCGAAAGCCTGGGCTTCGGCAACCTCACCCGCGAGGGCGAGGATGAGGAAGCGGTCAAGAAGATGTTCACCCCGGAATTCCGCAACCGGCTCGATGCGATCGTCCCGTTCGGCTATCTGCCGACCGAGGTCATCAACCGCGTCGTCGAGAAGTTCATCCTGCAGCTCGAACTGCAGCTGGCCGATCGCGACGTCCACATCAGCCTCGACGAGGAAGCCAAGAGCTGGCTCACCGCGCGCGGTTACGACAAGCTCTATGGCGCGCGTCCGATGGGCCGCCTGATCCAGGAGAAGGTCAAGCAGCCGCTCGCCGAGGAACTGCTGTTCGGCAAGCTGGTCCATGGCGGCGAGGTCAAGGTGAAGATGAAGGACGGCGCGCTGTCCTTCGAGGTCACCCCCGCCCCGCCCAAGCGTCCGAAGAAGAAGGGCAAGCCCGCGGCCGAAGCCAAGGTCTGAGGCGAACCCACCACATGAAGAAAGGCCCGCCTCGCGAGAGGCGGGCCTTTTTCGTGGGGCGCATCACCGTCGCCTCGATCAATATTTGGTCTTGCACTTGCGCATCAGATGGACGCCGCGCAGGAAACCGCGCCGCGCATAACCGGCGTCGATCGCCGCGTTCAGCCGGCGCTGGGCCGGCGCGGCGCCGGTCACCTCGCGCACGAGCCCACGGAACGGGATCAGCGAATTGACCACCGTCTGGCCGCCGGCCTGGGCGAGCTTGCCCTTGCGGTTTTCCTTCGCCACCGGCCCGGCGGTGAAATCGGGGCCGAGCACGGCGTTGAGCTCGGTGATCGCCTGCGCGATCTGCCCGCAGCTATAGCCCTGGATCCCGTAAGGATCGGCCTGCGCGCCCTCAAGCACCGGCGGAATGCTGGTCTTGACCGCCCCGACATCCTTGGCCGGCTGACTGGCGATCCGCCCCGCATCCTCCGCGGCGCTGCGGATCGCGCTCGGCTTCTCGGGCGCCGCCTCGTTCTGCGCCGAGGCCCCCGCCGCTGCCAGCGACACCCCCATCACGAACGCCAGCCTGAATGAGATCATCCGCTTCTCCTGTCGAATCACGCCGCTTCATCGCATTGCCGCGATATGTTAACCATAAATCCATAAGAGAGGATCAGACAGGCACATTGCGGAGGTTGCCGATTTCGGTGGCCGGCGGAGGGGATTCGCATGCGCTACGAGCTGATCGTCATCGGAAGCGGCCCGGCCGGCCGGCGCGCCGCCATCCAGGCCGCCAAGCTCGGCCATTCGGTGCTCGTCGTCGAGAACCGGGCGCGGGTCGGCGGCGTCTCGGTGCACACCGGAACCATTCCCTCCAAGACGCTGCGCGAGACGGTGCTCAACCTCACCGGCTGGCGCGAGCGCGAATTTTACGGCCGCGCCTATCGGGTGAAGAAGGACATCTGCGGCGGCGATCTGAGCACCCGGCTCGGCAAGACCCTCGATCATGAGATCGACGTGCTCGAACATCAGTTCGCGCGCAACGGCGTGCGCACCACCGAGGGCGTGGCCCGGTTCGAGGGACCGCACGACATCGTCGTCACCGACCCCAATGGCGAGGATCATCGCTTCGAGGCCGACCGGGTGCTGATCGCGGTCGGCACCGCGCCGTTCCGCCCCGATCATATCCCGTTCGACGACATCCATGTCTTCGACAGCGACGCGCTGATCGCGCAGCCGCGGGTGCCACGCAGCCTGACCGTGATCGGCGCCGGGGTGATCGGCATCGAATATGCGACGATTTTCTCGGCGCTCGACGTCCAGGTCACGCTGATCGAACCGCGCGAAACCTTCCTCGACTTCATCGACCGCGAGATCATCGACGATTTCGTCCACCAGTTGCGCGACCGCGGCATGTCGATCCGGCTCGGCTGCACCGTCGAGCGGGTCGAGACCGACGGCCAGGGCTGGCCGGTCTGCATCCTCAGCGACGGCCGGCGGATCCGCTCCGAAATGCTGCTCTACGCCGCGGGGCGGATGGGGGCCACCGCCAAGCTCAATCTCGACGCCTGCGGGCTCACGGTCGACAAGCGCGGCCGGCTCGCGGTCGATCCCGAGACCTTCCAGACCGAGGTCCCGCATATCTACGCCGCCGGCGACGTGATCGGCTTCCCCAGCCTCGCCTCGACCTCGATGGAACAGGGCCGGATCGCCGCGTGCCATGCCTTCGGCGCGCCGATGCCGCCGGCTCCCGCTTATTTCCCCTATGGCATCTATGCCGTCCCCGAGATCTCGACGATCGGCCTGTCCGAGCAGGAGGTCCGCGAGCGCGGCATCGCCTATGAATGCGGGGTCGCCCGCTTCCGCGAGACCTCGCGCGGGCACATCATGGGCCTCGAAGACGGCATGATGAAGATGATCTTCGCGCTCGACGACCGGCGACTGCTCGGGGTCCACATCATCGGCGAGGGCGCGACCGAACTCATCCATATCGGCCAGGCGGTGCTCAACCTCGGCGGCACGCTCGACTATTTCGTCGAGAACACCTTCAACTATCCGACCCTCGCCGAAGGCTACAAGATCGCCGCGCTCGACGCCTGGAACCGCATGCCGCGCTATGCCGGCGACGCGCGCCAGAAGCAGATCGACCTCGAAAAGGCGGTCGCGCACACCCCCGGGCTCGGCGTCAAACAGACCGGATAGGCGGTTTTCCCACCCGTTTTCCGCGCATGTGCGAAATTCGGCATATTTTCCAAATTTCGCGGCGCCGCTTGATTGCCGCGGCGCAGCACCACATGTTCGGCCAATGACAGCAGATCCGATCGAAGCCCGCGCCGTCCGTCTCTCGCTCGGCAAGGGTCACGCCCGGGTCGACATCTTGCGCGGGGTCGACCTCACCGTCGGCCCGGGCGAAAGCGTCGCGTTGCTCGGCCCCTCGGGATCGGGAAAATCCTCGCTGATGGCGATCCTGTCGGGGCTCGAGCGCGCCGACCAGGGCGAGGTGCGGATCGCCGGACTCGACTTCTCGCGGCTCGACGAGGACGCGCTGGCGACCGCCCGGCGCGGCCGGATCGGCATCATCCTCCAGGCCTTCCACCTGCTGCCGACGATGACCGCGCTCGAAAATGTCGCGGTGCCGCTCGAACTGGCCGGCGTCGCCGAAGCCTTCGCGATCGCCGCGAAGGAGCTCGAGGCGGTCGGGCTCGGCCATCGCCTCGACCATTATCCGGCCCAATTGTCGGGCGGCGAGCAGCAGCGGGTCGCGATCGCGCGCGCTATGGCGCCGCGCCCCGCGCTGATCTTCGCCGACGAGCCGACCGGCAATCTCGATGCCACGACCGGCGCCACGATCATGGACCTGCTGTTCGACCGGCAGCGCCAGACCGGGTCGACCCTGCTGGTCATCACCCATGATCCGGTGCTCGCGGCGCGCTGCGGCCGGATCGTCGAGATGCGCGACGGCGCGATCATCGCGGACCGGCGCGCCGCATGAAGCTCGCCTGGACGCTGGCGCTGCGCGAGTTGCGCGGCGGACTTTCGGGGCTGCGCCTGCTCGCCATCTGCCTGATCCTCGGCGTCGCCGGCCTCGCCGGGGTCGCGAGCCTGTCGTCGGCGATCGTGTCCGAGATCGAGGGCCGCGGGCAAGAGATATTGGGCGGCGACATCCAGATGACGGTCGCCCAGCGGTCCGCCACCCCCGGCGAACGCGCCGCCTTCGCGCGGATCGGCACGGTGTCCGAAAGCGTGAAGATGCGGGCGATGGCGTCGCGCAGCGACGGCAGCGCGTCGATCCTCGCCGAACTCAAGGGGGTCGACGATCGCTGGCCGCTCTATGGCAGCTTCCGGCTTGCTCCGGGTGCGCTCGCCCCACGCCCGGCGGGAACCGGCATTGCGATCGCCCCGGCGCTCGCCGAGCGGCTTTCGATCCGCGTCGGCGACCATCTGCGCATGGGCGACAGCCGATATCGGGTGATCGGCCTGATCGCCGACGAGCCCGATCGGGTCGGCGAAGGCTTCGCGCTCGGCCCGGCGGTGCTGATGGATATGGCCGGAGTCCGCGCCAGCGGGCTGGTCCAGCCGGGCAGCCTCTACCAGACCCGCTATCGCATCCGCATCGCCGGTCAGGGGGATGTCAAGCCGATCGCCGACGCGCTCGACAAGCGCTTCCACGATGCCAATTGGGAAGTGAGCGACCGCACCAACGCCGCGCGCGGCCTGCGGCGCTTCATCGAGCAGCTCGGCGAGTTTCTCGGCCTGGTCGGCCTGACCGCGCTGGCCGTCGCCGGAATCGGCGTCGGCAACGGCGTCACCTCCTGGCTCGACCAGCGGCGCGGCGGGATCGCCACCCTCAAGATATTGGGGGCATCGTCGCGGACGATCTTCCTGACCTATCTGATCCAGATCGCGCTGGTCGCCGGCGGGGCGATCCTGATCGGGCTCGCGATCGGCGCGGCGGTGCCCGCGATCGTCGCGGTCGCGGCCGGCGACGCCTTGCCGGTCAAGCCGCAGTTCGCGCTCTTCCCGCTGCCGCTGCTGGTCAGCGCGGCCTATGGCGTGCTCGCGACACTGCTGTTCAGCCTGTCGCCGCTCGCGCGTGCCGGACAGGTCACCCCCGCCGCGATCTTCCGCGCGCGGATCGAACCGTTCGGACTGCCGCCCCGGCGCGTCCTGATCGCGATGCTGCTGTCGGCCACGGGGATCGTCGCGCTCGCGATCGGCACCGCGCGCGCACCCATGCTGAGCGCGGGCTTCCTGGTCGGGGTCGTGCTCATCCTCGCGCTGCTCGCCGGGGTCGGCTGGGTGATCCGGCGGACCGCCGCCGCGCTGCCGCGCCCGCGCCGGCCGCTGCTCCGGCTCGCGATCGCCAATCTCCACCGCCCCGGCGCGCAGACCGACCGGCTGGTGGTGGCGCTGGGCCTGGGGCTGACCCTGTTCGTCGGGCTGGCGGTGATCCAGACCAATCTCGCCAGCCAGATCGAGCAGACCGTCCCGAAGAAGGCGCCCAATTTCTTCGCGCTCGACATACCGAGCGACGGCATCGACCGGTTCCGCCAGATCGTGCGCGAGACCGCGCCCCAAGCGGCGATCACCAGCGTGCCCTCGTTGCGCGGGTCGGTGGTCGCGGTGCGCGGGGTGCGGGTCGCCGACATGAAACCGGTGCCGCAGGGCGCGTGGATCCTCAACGGCGATCGTGGGCTGACCTATGCCGCGACGCTGCCCGAAGGCAACAAGATCACCGACGGCGCCTGGTGGCCCGCCGACTATGCCGGGCCGCCTTTGGTTTCGATCGACAAGCGCGCCGCCGATTCGCTGAACCTCAAGATCGGCGACAGCCTCACCTTCTCGGTGCTCGGGGTCGAGATCGAGGCGAAGCTCGCCGCGGTGCGCGAGATCAACTGGGACAGCATGGGCTTCAATTTCGGGATCGTCTTCGCGCCCGGTGCGCTCGAAGCCGCGCCGCACAGCCATATGGCGACGATCGCGCTGCCCGACGCCGCCGCCGAACCTGCGGTCAATCGCGCGGTCACCGGCGCCTTCCCATCGGTCTCGCTGATCCGGGTCAAGGACGTGGTCGGGCAGATCGCGAGCGTGTTCGAGCAGATGGCGGCGGCGATCCGCGCCGCCGCGTCGGTGACGCTCGCGGCCGGCATCGCCGTGCTGATCGGCGCGATCGCCGCCTCGCGCCGCGCACGCACCTATGATTCGGTGCTGCTCAAGCTGCTCGGCGCGACCCGCGGCCAGGTGCTGGCGGCGCAGGCGATCGAATATGCCCTGCTCGCGCTCGCCATCTCGGCGCTCGCGTTGGCGCTGGGGTCGGCCGCCGGCTGGTATATCGTGACCCGGATGTTCGAGCTGACATGGGCAACCGACTGGACCATCGTGCTCATGACGCTCGCGGCGGGCGCACTGGGCACCCTCGGCATCGGGCTGGCGGGATCGCTGCCGGCGCTCAACGCACGTCCTGCACGGGCGCTCAGGACGCTCTGAAGCGCTCCCGGGCGGCCGCCAGCGCCTCGGGGGTATCGACGTCGATCAATATGCCGGGATCGTCGAGCGGCAGGATACGCAACTGCGCGGCATGGGCGTCGATCAGCGCCCTGCCGCCGCGGTCGCCCGACAGACCGGCGAGCGCCGCGAAGAAGCCGCGCCCCCAGGCAACCGGGTTGCCGCGCCGGCCGTCATGGGCAGGCGCGACGATCACCCCCTCCGCCGCGGCGTCGGCGAGCGCGCGCAGGCTGTCGGCGCGAACGAACGGCATGTCGCCGAGCGCGACGATCACCGCGCCCCAGCCGTCGGGAATGGCGCGGGCCGCCGCCGCCAGCGAATGGCCCATGCCGAGCTGGTGATCGCCGACCTCGACTCGCCGGACACCGCCACCGATCCCGGCGAGGCCGCCGGGTGGGACCGCGACGATCGGCGCGGGCAGACCGGCGGCGGCAATCGCCGCCAGCACATGATCGATCATCGGCCGGCCGCCCAGATCGGCGCCGAGCTTGTCGGCCCCCATGCGGCGCGCCGAACCGGCCGCCAGCACGATCACGCCGACGGTCAAGGCTGGCGGCGCCGCCAGGCCGCGACCGCACCGGCGAGGATCGACAGCGCGATCTCGGGCGGGGTGACCGCACCGATCGCCAACCCCGCCGGCCCCTCGATCCGGGCGAGATCGAACTCACCGAAGCCCAAGGCGGTCAGCCGCTCGATCCGCTTGGCATGGGTCCGCCGCGAGCCGAGCGCGGCGATATAATAGGCATCGCTGCGCAGCGCCGCGATCAATGCCGGATCGTCAATCTTGGGATCGTGCGCGAGGGTCACGACCGCTGTCGCGGCGTCGGGGCGCCAGTCCTCGATCGCCTCGTCGGACCAGCGTGTGTCGACCTCGAAGCCTGTGAAGCGGCTCGATGCGGCGTAGCCCTCGCGCGGGTCGACGATCAGCGGCCGATAGCCGGCGAGCGCCGCCATCGGCGCGAGGCTCTGGGCGATATGGACCGCGCCGACGACCATCATCCGCAGCGGCGGCTGGTAGACATTCTCGAACGCACCGGCCCCCGCCTGTTGCGGGTCGGCCTCCGCGCTCCGCCCCGCGTCGAGATCGGTCGCGACGCGTAGCGAGCGCCCGGCGGCACGCTCGGTCGCGATGCGATCGAGCAGCATGGCTGGGAAATGGCCGTCGTCGATCGACTGGACGAGCACCGAGATTTCGCCGCCGCAGGCCAGCCCGGCCTGCCAGGCGGCTTCGTCGGCGACCCCGAAATCGAGCCGGACCGCCCCGCCCCGGGCGTTGGTCAACCCCTGCGCGGCAACGATCACCTCGCCCTCGACGCAGCCGCCGCTGACCGAGCCCTCGAACAGCCCGTCGTCGCGAATGACCGCATGGCTGCCCTTGCGGCGCGGCGCCGATCCCCAGGTATCGACGACCGTCGCGATCGCGGCACGATGTCCGTCGGCAATCCAGCCGCGCGCGGTCGCGAGCACATGGGTGAGATCGTCGATCATGTCGGTCTTTCGGCGTAAAGGGGTCGCAGCCCGCAGGGCGTCGGGCCAGCTTTATATGATCCACCATAGATCATAATCAGGGCAAGCTGTGCAAGATCGGATCGGGCGCGCCTGGCCTCAACGAAAAAGGGCGGCCCCGAAGAGCCGCCCTTGAATCCGGCGTTTCGCAGGTGCTTAGAAAGCCCCGGCGTAAGCCTCGTTGCCGACGAAGCCCATCTTTTCGACCTGGGCCTTCTTGGTGGTGGCGAGCACTTCGTCGACCACCACATAGCGGGCCTGCGGGTCGGGCTGCAGATGCAGCTCGGGGATCGGGTTCATCGACTGGGTGATGTCGAGATACTGACGCAACCGGGTGATATCGACCGGGGTCCCGTTCCAGAAGATGGTGCCGGCGGGATCGATCGTGACCTTGTTCTTGACCGGATCGACCGGCGGTGGGGTCTGATTCTGCTGATCCTGCGGCAGGTCGAGCTTCACCGCATGCGTCTGGATCGGAATGGTGATGATGAACATGATCAGGAGCACCAGCATGACGTCGATCAACGGCGTCGTGTTGATGTCCATCATCGGCTCGCCTTCGGCGGTACTGGCTGCCATTGCCATGATGATTACTCCTAGAAAGCGAATTCAAATCAGCGGCTAGAATGCGCTGCTGTAAGCCTGGTTACCGACGAAACCCATTTTCGTGACCTGAGCCTTCTTGGTCACGGCCAGCACCTCGTCCACCACCACATAGCGCGCCTGCGGATCAGGCTGGACATGAAGCTCGGGGATCGGGCTCATCTGCTGGGTCATGTCCAGATACTGGCGCAGTCGCAGCAGATCGACGGGGTTACCGTTCCAGAAAATGGTGCCCATCGCGTCGATGGTCACCTTGTTCTTGACCGGATTCACGTCCTTCAGCGGGGCTATCGGATCTTGCGGCGTGTCGATCTTAACCGCGTGGCTCTGGAGCGGAATGGTGATGATGAACATGATCAGGAGCACCAGCATGACGTCGATCAACGGCGTCGTGTTGATATCCATCATCGGTTCCCCGGCGGGGGTCGCTGCTGCCATGGCCATAATCGTCACTCCTCTCCAGAAACGCGATCAGATCAGAAACGTCCGTTGCCTCCCGGGGGCGGCTCGGAAATGAAGCCCACCTTGGTGAAGCCCGCGCGCTGCATCGTGAACATCGCGCCACCGATGCAACGGTAGGGCGTGTTGATGTCACCGCGGATATGGACTTCGGGCAGCTCGAGGCCGGGGGCGTTGGGGCCACCCTGCTTGTCGATCTCTGCGCGCAGCTTGGCGACGCTCCGGTCGATCAGTTCCGACGCGGTCACCGGAGTCTGGTTCCAGAAAACCTCGCAGGCGCCATTGCTGGCGGCGCGGATCGACAGCGAGACGTTCTCGGGCTTGGTGGTGGTCGGTTCGTAACGAACATTCGGCAGCTTGACCGGGATCGTCTGAATCGCAACCGGGACGGTAATCAGGAAGATGATCAGGAGCACCAGCATGACGTCGACGAGCGGCGTCGTGTTGATGTCTGACATCGGGGAATTGTCTTCGGCGGGGCCCGCACTCATGGCCATCGGCTGAAATCCTATTCTACTTCAGTCGGAGGGTCCGGTGGCGGAAACCTCCCAATGGCTGAACCTGTCGGGACGGGCCGCTGGCCCGTCCCGATCGATTCAGAGGGTCACTTCTTGACGGCGGGCGCCGTGGCAGGCTTGGCGACCGAAACCGGCTTCACCGCGCCGGCCGACACCATGTAGCCATGGAGGTCGGTCGAGAAGGCGCTGATCTGCTCGGCGATCACCTTGTTGCGACGGATCAGCCAGTTGTAGCCGAGCACCGCGGGAACCGCGACGACCAGACCGATGGCGGTCATGATGAGCGCTTCACCGACCGGGCCGGCGACGGCGTCGATCGAGGCCTGACCGGCCGCACCGATCTTCACGAGCGCGCGGTAGATACCGATAACCGTGCCGAGCAGACCGACGAACGGCGAGGTCGAACCGACGGTGGCGAGCACCGCGAGGCCGTTGCCGAGCTTCGAGTTCACATAGGCCTGGCTGCGGGCCAGCGAGCCGAGCAGCCACTCATGCTGATCGACGGGATCGGTCAGCAGGGTGTGCTGGTCCTGCGCGAGCAGGCCGTCGTCGACGATCTGGCGATAGGCCGAGTTCTTCTCGAGCTTCGCCTGGCCGTCGCGCAGGCTCGGCGAGGACCAGAAGGTGGCGCGGGCGCGCTTGCCCTGGTTCAGGATCTTCTGCTGCTCGATGAGCTTGGTGAAGATGATGTACCAGGAAGCGGCCGACATGATGACGAGAATGGCAAAAATCGTCTGGGCGACGATGCCGCCCTGCTGAAGTGCGGCCATCAGGCCATACGGATTGTCGCCTGCCGGAGGGGTAGCCATAAACCGATTATTCCTTCTCTTGATCTTTACAGTTTGTCTTCAGCGAAGACGAACGGCCAGGCCGCGTCCTCTATAGCGTGGAGCTTATTCCTTCGGCACCTGCCAACGAACGCGGTTCGAATAGCTGGCGGCCAATCCGTTGCCGGCCGGGTCCTTGGCAGGAGCGAAACGCGCACGGCGCATCAGCATCTGGCAGGCCTTGGCATCCAGCGACGGGAACCCGCTCGACTGGGTGATGGTGCAGTTGCTCACCTTGCCGGTCGGATCGACGTCCAGACGGAAGCCGGTCGTGCCCTGATTCTCGGCGCGGAGATCGGCCGAGGGATAATCCTCCGGCGTGACCCAAAGCTTCGAATCGCCACGCGCCTTGAGCGGGGTTGCGATCTGCGGCGGCGGCGGAGCCGGCGGCGCGGTCGGAGTGATGACGACAGGCGGCGCGACCGGAACCGACACGATCGGCGGGGCCATCGTCGGTGCTACCTGCACGATCGGAGGCGGCGCCACGACGGGCGGCGGCTCGATCTTCTGCTCAGGCGGAGGGGGAGGCGGCTTGTCCTCGGGAGGAGGAGGCGCTTCCTGGATATCCACCGTGGTAAGGTCTTTGGAGACCTTCTTGATGACATTGAACGCGAGCCCAGTGATGAAGGCGTAGCCAATGGTCGCGTGCAGGAGGACCACCAGCCCGATCGACACCACCTTGCGCGTGCTCATCGTTTGATCAGCATAAGCCATTAAGGAACGACACTCCTCCAGTCCACGAGCTGAAACCTTGCCGGAGCCGCGCAGGGAGCACGCGGAGGCCGGCCCGTAACCGCCAATCTTTCTCAACGTATTATTTTGGCGGAGTGTGTCCTTATCGCGACAGTAAGAGCGACGCAACCGTCGAAAACCCGCCATCGAGCCCGATTTTGGGCTTGGCGGCCCTGATCGGGGCCGGTTATGGCGATCTCAGGACCCGATGTGACGAGGATTCAGCCCCTATGCCGAACCACAATTTCCGCCGCATCGCAGTAAGTGGCATGATATTTGCTTATATGTCAGGCGCAGCGCTGCTCAATCCTTGTCTGGCGGCGCAAACCGCCCCTTCTCCATCGGCGACAATCGCTGCAGTGCCGAGCCTAAGCTATTCGGACACCGCCGATCTCGCACTTGCAGCACAGGTTGTGGCGGGATTGGAGGTCGTCGAGGCCGAGCGGCTCAAGGGCGAACTCGCCCCCGGCCTCGCCCCGGGATTTGCCCGTTTTCTGATCAATGCGAACGTCCAGATGCTGCTCAAAGGAGCAGACGGGATGGCCGGCGCGGTCAGCTATGTCGCCGACGTTCCGCTCGATGCGAAGGGCAAGGCGCCCAAGCTGAAAAAAATGCGATTTTTGGCGATCGCGAACAGGGTTCCCAACAAGCCCCAGGTGATAGCGCTCACTTCACCTTATTCTCACCTCGTCTGGACGCAAAACAGCGAATCACGTCTCCGCGCCATCCTTGGCGAGGCGAGCAAGAACCCGCCGCCGCCGCGGATCACCGGGGTCGGCAACGCCTTTTTCGTGCCCGGGGCGATTCCCGGGGAGAGCGAAGCGCAGATATTCCTGCAGACCGCCGACAACCGGCCGATCTCCTTGTCGGTGCTGCGTCGCCCCGGCGAACGGCCGCAATGGGCGGTGGCGCTGAGCGAGATCGTCGACGATGGTGCGGTGCCGCCCACCCGCGACACGCTGCTGTGGTACCGTCTCGCCTGCTTCCTGCCACGCACCCTCCCCGAACGCAGCGCCCGCGCACTCTCGGCCGCCGATGCCGACGCCGTGCGCAAGGACTATGGCTATGTGATCGAGCAGCTCGGATCGTGCGGCCGCACGATCCCGCGACCGGCCGGCGGAGCCTGATACCGAGGAGCGAAAGTTTCGGCCGTTGATCTGACCTTCTGAGCGTTGCGTTCTGCGCATCGCCGCCGGCCGAAACCGGCACGACAGGCGGTCAGAACGAGGCCAGCTCCACACCGACCGCGGCATCGGGATACACGTCGGGCTTATGGGTCGACACCCGGAGCGCGGTCACGCCGGCGCGCGCCGCGACCAGCGTGTAGATTTCGCGCGCCAGCGTCTCCTGCAGATTGAACCGGCGTCCTTCGACGAGCCGCAGCACTTCGCTGCGCAGGAAATCATAGTCCCAGGCGGCCGCGACGACATCCTCGGCGGCGAACGAGGCCTCGTCGAGCCAGACCTCGATCGTCACGAAGATGCGCTGCGGGGTGCCGATCTCGAAATCATGAAAGCCGATATCGACCGGCAGCGCGAAGTCGCGAAGGAAAATCCGCCGCGTACGCGGGGTGAGCGATTCGGGGACGAGCCCGTCGAGTCCGGAGGGCGAAAGCGGCACCTGGCTACTCCATGAATTGCACGTCGCGCGGCAGCGACAGGAAACGCTGGCCGCCGTCGACAGTAATCGTCTGGCCGGTGATCGTCGGCGAGGCGATCAGAAATCGCAGCGCCCGGACGAGATCGGCGACGTCGACCCCGCGGCCGAGCGCGTTCATCGCATGAACCTTGGCGAAATTCTCGCGGCTCTGCGGTCCCGACACCATCGTCACCGACGGGGCGATCGCATTGACCCTGATCCCCTGCCCGGCAAACACCCGACCCATCAACTCGCCGAGGCCGGCGAACGCCATCTTCGAGACGGTGTAGGAGAAGAAATCGGGGTTGGGCTGCGACAGTTTGGCGTCGAGCAGATTGACGATCAGGCCCCCCGCCCCCGCCGGCACCGCGCGGGCGAAGGCCCGCGACAGCAGCGCCGGTCCGCGGACATTGGCCGCCATGTGCAGATCCCATTGTTCCGCGGTGAAATCGTCCTGGCTATCGTGGATGAACAGCGAGGCGCTGTTGACCAGCAGCGCCGGCGGCGGAAGCCCGGCGAGCGCATCGACCACCCTGTCGGGCCCCGCGACCGTCGCGAGATCGGCCGATACGACGCTGGCGCGCCCGACCTCGGCCGCCAGCGCCTCGGCCTCGTCGACCGATTCGCGGCAATGGATCAGAACCGACCAGCCATCTTCGGCGAGCGCCCGGACGAAGGCCGCACCGATGCGGCGCGCGCCACCGGTCACGATCGCAGTCCTGTCGGGTCCGAACTCGGGCGTCATCATGCCCAGCGATAGGGGCTGCCCGAAAATCGGGCAAGTCGATGCATGGTCACGGCGTCGGGGCCGTGGAACATAGCCGTCCACATCTTATCCACAGCTTCTCCCCATTTGATGGGGACAATCACGCTTTCGCCGACGGGCGGGCCGCCGCCGATTCGTGCCAGCGCGCGATCGACGGCCGATCGAGCGGAGTCGGCATCCGCGTCGTCACCGCGAAGTCGATCGCCACCATCGCAACGATATCAGCGAACGAAAAATGCTCGCCGGCCAGCCAGGCATTCGCCGCCAGATGGGCCTCGAGCGCATCGACGAACACCGGCCACATCCGGTTCCCGCGATCGATCAATTCGGCGATCTGCGGGGTCCCCGGAAAACCCGGCACGCCCTGATCGGCAAAGGCCGGCGAGCGATTGCGAAACGCGTAGACGATCGGGGCGTAACAATCGCTCTCGATCCGCCTTATCCAGGCCTCGACCAGCCCGATCTCGCGAGCGTCGTGGCCGAACAGCGGCGGATCGGGATGCAGCGCCTCGAAATAGCGACAGATCGCGACCGAATCGTCGATCAGCGTGCCGTCGTCGAGCAGCAGCGCCGGCAGCTGGCGGCGCGGGTTGAGATCGCAATAAGGCGGTCGGTAATGGGCGCCGCCCCGCAGATCGACGGTCTCGGTTTCGACGCTTATTCCCTTTTCGGCGAGATAGATGCGCACCCGCCGCGGACTCGGCGCCCAGGCCGCATCGAAAAGCTTCATCGCCGCTTACCCGAAATTGTCTTGGAATTCATCGATGAGACGCTAAAGGCGCGCCCCTGCGCCGTCCAGTATCGGCGCCTTCGATACCCACGCCGCTTATCCGTACCCAAGGAACACAAGCCAGAATTGATCAGCATCACGCCCCTCGCCCAGATGTCCGCCGCCGCGGTCGAATCGCTGCTCGACCAGGCCTTCGGACCCGAACGACACGGGCGAACCGCCTACCGGCTGCGCGCCGGCACCGAAGCGATCGACGATCTCAGTCTCGCGGCGGTCGAACAGGGCATGCTGGTGGGCAGCATCCAGTGCTGGCCGATCGAACTCATTCAGGCGAATGGCCGCACCACGCCGCTGATCCTGGTCGGCCCGGTGGCGGTCTCGCCCGAGCGGCAGCGCGACGGGATCGGCCGGATGCTGATGGAGGCGATGCTGGCGCGGGCCGATTCGCACCATGCCGAGACGCTCGTGCTGATCGGCGACCCCGAATATTATGAGCGCTTCTTCGGCTTCTCGGCCGATCGCACCGGCGGATGGCAGGTCCCCGGTCCGGTCGAACGGCGGCGGCTGCTCGCCCGGGTGAAAGCCGGGCCGGGGCTACCGATCGATGCCGAGATGCGTCCACGGGTCGTGCCCGCTCTTGTCGCGCATGACCAATGACGTCTAATCGCGGGCGATGCCCGAGACCAACGCCCCGCCGCCGCCCGATCTTGCCGGCCTGTCGCTGAGCGACATCGCCGCGCTGGTCGAAGCCAAGCGCCTGCCGCCGGTCGACAGCTGGAACCCCAGCCATTGCGGCGACAGCGAGATGCGAATCGCCAGCGACGGCACCTGGTTCCACCAGGGATCGCCGATCGGCCGCGCGGCGATGGTCCGGCTGTTCTCGACGATCCTGCGGCGCGAGCCCGATGGCGGCTATGTGCTGGTGACCCCGGTCGAGAAGCTCTCGATCGCGGTCGACGACGCCCCGTTCGTCGCGGTCGAGATGAAGAGCGAGGGTGAAGGCCGCGACCGGCGGATGGCGTTCCGGCTCAACACCGAGACGCTGGTCGTCGCCGATGCCGCACACCGGTTGCGGATCGAACAGCGCGACGACGGCCCCCATCCCTATCTGACGGTCCGCAACGGGCTCGACGCGCTGGTGTCGCGATCGGTCTATTACGAGCTGGTCAACCTGGCGCTCGACGAAGGCGCCGATCCCCCGGGGCTATGGAGCGCGGGCGAGTTCTTCGCGCTGGACGCCGGATGAGCGCGCTGGTCGAACGGCTGCGCGAGGCCTTCGCGCACGACGAGCCCAATATCTTCTCCGACCGCCAGGCCGACCATTTCGAGCCGCACCAGCTGATGCCCGCCGCGGTGCTGGTCGCGATCGTCGATGCCCCCGAGCCGCGGGTGCTGCTGACCGTGCGGCACGCCAATCTGCGCGCGCATGCCGGCCAGATCGCCTTTCCGGGCGGGCGGGTCGACCGCGAGGACGACGGGCCGGTGGCAGCCGCGCTGCGCGAGGCCGAGGAAGAGATCGGCCTGCCGCGCGACATACCGCTGGTGGTCGGCACGACCGCGCGCTACCGCACCGGCACCGGCTATGACATCACCCCGGTGGTGGCGGTCGTCCCCGAGGGGCTGACATTGATCCCCCAGGAGGCCGAAGTCGCCGAAATCTTCGAGCCGCCGCTCGCTCATGTCATCGATCCGCGCAACCAGGTGAAACAGAGCGTGATGTTCGAAGGCCATCATCGCGAATTTTACGAGATCGACTGGGGCGATTATCGTATCTGGGGGGTGACCGGCGGACTGATCGTCAACCTCAGCCGACGCCTGCGCGCCTTCGCATGACCAACCTGCCACCCGCATCCTGGCGCGAACAGCCGGGGCTCTGCACGCTGCTCGACGCGCTCGGCGCCGGCGACGGGACCACCCGCTTCGTCGGCGGCGCGGTCCGCGACACGCTGCTGGGCCTGGCGGTCAAGGACGTCGACTGCGCGACCCGGCTAGCGCCCGAGGAGACGATGCGACGGGTGAAGGCGGCGGGCTTCAAGGCGGTGCCGACCGGGCTCGCCCATGGCACCGTCACCGCGGTGCTGCCGTCGGGACCGATCGAGGTGACGACGCTGCGCCGCGACGTCGCCACCGACGGGCGCCATGCGACGATCGCCTTCACCGACGACTGGAAGGAGGATGCGGCGCGCCGCGACTTCACGATCAACGCGCTGTTCGCCGATCCGGCCAGCGGAGCGATCCACGATTATTTCGGCGGCACCGCCGACCTGGCCGAAGGGCTGGTCAGGTTCATCGGCGACCCGCTCCAGCGGATCGCCGAGGATCATCTGCGGATCATGCGTTTCTTCCGCTTCCATGCCCGCTTCGGCCGGGGCGCACCCGACCAGGCCGCGCTGGACGCTTGCCGCCAGCGCGCCAACGACCTGATGGCGCTGTCGCGCGAGCGGATCGCCGACGAGCTGCTCAAGCTGCTCGGCGTGGCCGATCCCGGGCCGACGGTCGCGCTGATGCGCGAAAGCGGCATCTTCACCCCGGTGATCCCCGAGATCGATGCGTGCGGCGTCGACCGGCTGGTGGCGCTGGTCGCGCATGAGGCCGCGACCGATACCGCGGCCGATCCGCTGCGGCGGCTGGGCGCACTGCTGCCCCAGGACCCCAAAGTGGCATCCGGGGTCGCCCAGCGGCTCAAACTGTCGAAGCTGGCGACGCGGCGAATCGAGCAGACGGCGACACCGAGCGATGCCCCCGGTCCGGCGATCGCCTATCGTTTCGGAGCGGATGTGGCGCGCGACCTGCTGTTGCGGCGCATGGCCCCCGCGGACGAACTCGCGCTGCTCGACGGCTGGCAGCGCCCATCACTGCCGGTCGGCGGCGGGACGCTGATCGCGCGCGGCCTGACCGCGGGGCCGGTGGTGGCGGCGACCTTGCAGGCGATCGAACGGCGCTGGATCGAAGAAGGATTTCCGCCGTCGCCGCGGCTCGACGCGATCGTCGACGAAGTGCTGGTTCAGGCCCTGCGCGCGCGCATATAGGTGAACGCCTCGTCGGCCGGCAGCGGCCTGGCGAAATAATAGCCCTGGGCGATGTCGCAGCCGAGCGCGACCAGCGTTTCGGCAAGCTCCTCGGTCTCGACCCCTTCGGCGGTGGTGGTCATGCCGAGCGCCGAAGCCAGGCTGAGCACCGCGCGGACGATCGCCACCGAATCGCGGTCCTTGAGCATCGGCGTGATGAAGCTGCGATCGATCTTGAGCACGTCGATCGGCAGCCGCTGGAGATAGGCGAGGCTCGAATAGCCGGTGCCGAAATCGTCCATCGCGATCCGGATATCGAGATCGTGGATCGCGCTGAGCACCCGGTTGATGCCTTCGGGATCGGCGACGATGCAGCTCTCGGTCAGTTCGAGGCTGAGCCGGTTGCCGGCGATGCCGCTTTCGGCCAGCGCCGCATTCACCGCCGACACGACATCGTCGCGCTGGAACTGCACCGCCGAGACGTTGACCGACATATAGACCGGCTGGGGCGATCCGGCCCGCCGGTCCCATTCGGCTAGCGTCCGGCAGGCCGCGCGCAACGCCCAGCGTCCGAGCTGGACGATCAGGCCCGATTCCTCGGCGACCGCGATGAACTCGGTGGGCGGGATCGGACCGCGTTCGGGATGATGCCAGCGCGCCAGCGCCTCGAACCCGGCAACCTTGCCGGTCTCGAGCGAGATCAGCGGCTGGAAGGCGAGGGTGAGCTGATCCTTTTCGATCGCGCGGCGCAGATCGGTCTCGAGTCGGAAACGGTCACGTGCCGCGGTGCTGTCGGCGACCTTGTAGATTTCGGCGCGGCCCGACCTTTTGGCACGCTTCATCGCGAACTGGGCGTTGCGGATGATCTCCTCGGCAAAAGCGATCCCCGACGACGCCAGCGCACAGCCGACCGCGCAATCGACCTTGATCTCGAGTTCGCCGAGCCGGACCGGGGTGGCCAGGCCGGCCTGGATGCGCCCGGCCGCGCGCAACGCATCGACATTGCCCTCACCGCCGGACAGCAGCACCCCGAATTCGTCGCCCCCGAGCCGCGCCAGCATGTCGGTCGGCGACAATGCCGAGATCAGCCGGCGGGCGACGGTGATCAGCAGTTCGTCGCCGGCGAGGCTGCCGACGCCCTCATTGACCCGGCTGAACCGGGTGAGGTCGATCAGCAGCACCGCGAAATTGCTGTCGCCCCCGTCGATCGCCGCCTCGACCCGCTCGGCAAAGGCCGTACGGTTGGGCAATCCGGTCAGGCTGTCGCGTTGCATCTCGGCACGCAGCGATCGTTCGCTCACGATCTGGGCGGTGCGATCGATCAGCGACAGGATGCAGCGCGGCCGCGGCGAGCGGCCCTGTCGCAGCCGGCACAGCCGCACCGAGAAATGGCGACCGACGATGCCGTCGCCTTCCTGCATGTCGATGATCCGGTCCTGCGCATCGGACGCGAAGAAGGATTCAATCTCCGCATTCAGCGGCAGGTCGATCCCGCTGCACAGATCGGCGCGATCCTGGACCGAGCGCGACGTCCCCCGGCGATCGGACAGTGCCAGAAAGGCGCGGTTGCGGGCGAGGATGCGGGGACCGCTCTCGATATCGGCGATCAGCGCGACCGCGACCGGCAGCGAATCGATGAACTCCTGGCGCGCGGCCAGCCGCGGCGTATCGACCAGCGCCTGCAGGCCGGCGGGAAACTGGAAATCGGGCGAATCGCCCCGTGGAATCGGGACCTCCGCTTCATCCGGCTTCTGACGTTTGACCGCGCGCATGATCATCGCAATAGCGCGCGTTCGTTAACTTACTCTTTCCATTGAAGATCGCGCCCGGGGTTCGCGCCCCTGCGCCATACGCGATCTCGAAGATGCTGACGCATCCTCGATCGATTTGCTCAAACGCCGCGCTGGCTGATACCGGATCCCGATCGGGATCCGGTATTAGAGGATGTCCTGATCAGGTTGATCAGGACATCCTCTAAATTGTCTTTGTTTTCCGCATTTTCCGAGCCGTCAGGTGATTCCACCTGACTTGAAAATGCTCTAGTTCTGGAAACGATTGTCGCGCGGGAAGCCGACCGGCGGCATCCGTCCCGCGGCACCGCGCGCCGCGCGCCACAGCGACAGATCGGACTCGGTCCGGGTCCGCCCGCTTTCGCCGCCCATCGTCCAGCTGAGCCCATCCTCGAAGCGGAAGCTGATCGCGTCCGAAAGCCCCCCATCCTTGTAGCGCTGGAGCTGGACGCCCTGCCCGCGCGCCATGCGCGGCAACTCGCTCAGCGGGAAGATCACCATCTTGCGGTTGTCGCCGATCGTCGCGACATAATCGTCCGTCCCGCCGACGAGGTGGATGACCTTGACCAGCGCCTTGTCGCGCAGGTTGACGACCTGCTTGCCCTTGCGGGTCTCGGCGACGATCTCGCCCATGTCGGCGACGAAGCCGCGGCCGTCGCTCGACGCGAGCAGCAGTTCCGCCCCCGGCCGCGCCACCACCAGCGCAGCGATCCGCGAATCGCCTTCGATATCGGCGAACAGGCGGACCGGTTCGCCGAAACCGCGACCGCCTGGCAGCTTGTCGGCGGCGAGCGTGTAGAAGCGGCCGCCGTCGGTCGCCATCAGGATGCGGTCGGTGGTCTGCGCCTTGACCGCGAAGGCCGGACCGTCGCCTTCCTTGAACTTGATCGCGGCGATCTGCGCGGCGTCGGCATGGCCCTTCATCGCCCGGATCCAGCCGCGTTGCGACAGGATGACGGTAACAGGTTCGCGCTCGATCATCGCCTCGATCGGGATCTCGCGCGCCGGCCCGGCCTCGGCCAGCGTGGTGCGGCGGGCACCGAGCGGGGTTTCGGGGCCATAGCGCGCACGCACGGCGGCAAGATCGCGCTTCATCCGGGTGCGCTGCTTCGCCGGGTTCTCGATCAGCGCCTCGAGCCCCTTGCCTTCGGCATCGAGCGAGTCGCGTTCCTTGCGAATCTCCATTTCCTCGAGCTTGCGCAGTCGCCGCAGCCGCATGTCGAGGATCGCTTCGGCCTGACGATCGGTCAGCGAGAATTCGGCGATCAGCACCGGCTTGGGCTCATCCTCGGAGCGGATGATCTCGATCACCCGGTCGAGGTTGAGATAGGTGATCAGATAGCCGTCGAGCAGTTCGATCCGGTCGGCGATCTTGGCGAGCCGATATTTCGAGCGGCGGATCAGCACCTCGAACTGGTGCTTGAGCCAGGCGGCGAGCACCTCCTTGAGGCTCATCACCCCCGGGGTCCGGGTGTCGTCGAGCACGTTGAGGTTGAGCGAGATCCGCACCTCGAGGTCGGTCAGCCGGAACAGGCTGTCCATCAGCATCGCCGGATCGACGGTGCGGCTGCGCGGCTCGAGGACGATGCGGATCGTCTCGTCGGATTCGTCGCGGACGTCGGCGAGGATCGGCAGCTTCTTGTCGTTGATCAGTTCGGCGATCGCCTCGATCAGCTTGGACTTGGGGACCTGGAACGGGATCTCGTCGATCACCGCGAACCAGGTTCCGCGTCCCTGGTCCTCGATCCGCCAGCGAGCGCGAACGCGGAAGCCGCCGCGTCCCGTCGCATAGGCTTCGGCGATCGAAGCCTTGCTGTCGACGAGAATGCCGCCCGTCGGGAAATCGGGGCCTTGCACATATTCGAGCAGCATCGCGATATCGGCATGCGGCTGATCGACCAGCAGGATCGCCGCGTCGATCAGCTCTGCGACATTGTGCGGCGGGATCGAGGTCGCCATGCCGACCGCGATCCCCGACGCCCCATTGGCAAGCAGATTGGGGAACAAGCCGGGGAAAACCTCGGGCTCTTCCTCCTCGCCATTATAGGTCGGCCGATAGTCGACGGTGCCTTCGTCGAGGCCGGCCATCAGGTCGCCGGCGGCGATCGTCAGCCGCGCCTCGGTGTAGCGCATCGCCGCGGCATTATCGCCGTCGACATTGCCGAAATTGCCCTGCCCGTCGACCAGCGGATAGCGCAGCGAGAAGGTCTGGGCGAGGCGGACCATCGCGTCATAGACCGACTGGTCGCCATGCGGATGATATTTGCCGATCACGTCGCCGACGACGCGCGCGCATTTCTTGTAGCCCGAGGCCGGATCGAGCTTGAGCAGCCGCATCGCCCAGAGCAGGCGCCGGTGGACCGGCTTAAGCCCGTCGCGAACGTCGGGCAGCGACCGCGCAGTGATCGTCGACAGGGCGTAGACGAGGTAGCGGTCGGAAAGCGCGCTGTCGAAGGGGGTGTCGCGGATGTTGTCGGGCAAGTCGGCGGTATCGGTCATGGGGATTGTCTAGCGGGTAAAGCGTGCCGGGCAAATGGCCCGTCACGCGGCCTCTTGGCAAAGCCGCCGCCCTGCACCGATAAGACGGCATCGATCGATCGAACGGGGCTTATATCATGCAGCATCGCCTTTTCGCCGCGACCGCGATTGCGGCCATCCTCCCCTTTGCCGCGGCGCACGCCGACGAGGGCATGTGGACCTTCGACGCTTTCCCGGCGGCGAAGGTCAAGGCGGCCTATGGATCGGCACCCGATCAGGCCTGGCTCGACATGGTGCGCGCCTCGGCAGTGCGGCTGACCGGCGGCTGTTCGGCCTCGGTGGTGTCGGCGCAGGGGCTGGTGCTGACCAACAATCATTGCGTGGTCGATTGCGCTCAGGCCAATTCGACCAAGGAAGCCGACCTGCTCAAGGACGGCTTCGTCGCCGCCGACAAGCCGAAGGAGCTCAAATGCCCGGGCCAGCAGGCCGAGATCGTCACACTGATCACCGACGTCACCCCCCAGGTGATGAAGGCGATCGGCAGCCTGACCGGCGACGCGCTGGCACGCGCCCGCGATGCCGAGATCGCGCGGATCGAGGGCGCGGGCTGCACCGACAAGGCGAAGCAGCGCTGCCAGGTCGTCACCCTCTATGGCGGCGGCGAATATAAGCTCTACACCTACCGCAAATATTCGGACGTGCGGCTGGCCTACGCCCCCGAGTTCCAGGCGGCGTTCTTCGGCGGCGACCCCGACAATTTCAATTTCCCGCGTTACGACAATGACGCGGCCTTCCTGCGGCTCTACGAGGACGGCAAGCCGGTCGCGACCAAGGCGCATCTGAGCTGGAATCCGCGCCCGCCCAAATCGGGCGAGGTTACCTATGTCGTCGGCAATCCGGGCAGCACCCAAAGGCTCTACACCCAGGCGCAGTTCGCCTTCCAGCGCGACGTGGCGATACCGGCGACGCTGATCTATTTGTCCGAGTTGCGCGGACGCTTGATCGCAGGCGGCCAGAGCGATGCCGAGCGGCAGCGGACCGGCGCCGACCAGCTGTTCAGCATGGAGAATGGCTTCAAGGTCTATTATGGCCAGGAGAAGGCGCTGCTCGACCCGGATTTCGCCGGCAAGCTGGCCGCGGCCGAGACCGAGTTGCGCACAAAGGTCGCCGCCGATCCCAAGCTCAAGGCCGATATCGGCGATCCGTGGGGCGAGATCGAGACCGCCAGCAAGGCGTATCGCGATTTCTACGACCGCTATGCGTGGCTCGAGCGCCGCGCCGGCGGCCCGTCCGAACTCTATCATTATGCCCGCACGATCGTCCGGGCGGCGACCGAGCGCGCCAAGCCCAATGCCGAGCGGCTGCCCGAATATACCGAATCGCGGCTGGCGCTGATCGAGAAGGAACTGACCGACGCACGGCCGATCTATCCGTGGCTCGAGCAGATGAACGTCGAACTGTGGCTGTCGAAGACCCGCGAATATCTGGGCACCGATGCGCCCGAGGTCAAAAGGCTGCTGGGCAAGGAGTCACCCGAGGCGCTGGCGAAGACGCTGATCGCCGGCACCGCTCTCGCCGATCCCACGGCGCGCAAGGCGCTGTTCGACGGCGGGCTGGCCGCGGTCGAGGCGTCGAAGGACCCGCTGATCCGCTTCGCCGCCGCCGCCGAGGCCGACGCCCGCGCGGTCAAGGACCGCTACCGCGCCGACTATGACGCACCGGTCACCGCGGCGCAGTCGCGGCTCGCCCGGGCGCGCTTCGCCGCCTATGGCAAGGACGTCTATCCCGACGCGACCTTCACGCTGAGGATCAGCTATGGCGCGGTCAAGGGCTGGACCTATCAGGGTACGACCAATCCCGAGACCACCGACTTCGCCGGCCTCTATGCGCGGGCAACCGGGGCGCCGCCGTTCGACCTGCCCGGCAAATGGGCGGCGGCCGAGGCGAAGATCGACAAGGGCCGGGTGTTCGACTTCGTCACCACCAACGACATCATCGGCGGCAATTCGGGATCGCCGGTGATCGCCGCCGACGGATCGGTGATCGGCGCGGCGTTCGACGGCAACATCCACTCGCTGGGCGGCGCCTATGGCTTCGACCCGGCGCTCAACCGCACCGTCGTTGTGTCGATGGGCGCGGTCGAGGAGGCACTGACCAAGGTCTATCCGGCGCCGGCTTTGCTCAAGGAATTGCGGGCGAAATAAGGAATCAGCAGGCGGCGCCCGGCCCGGCGCCGCCCTAAGAGCAGCAAGCCTTCAATCCGACCCACCGTGACGGAGTCGATTTTGGTCCAGCGCGAGGATGGAGAAGGGAGCAATGCGGGTCCATTGTGACCGACGACAGACGCTGCGATGGACCAAAATCGGCCCGCCCCTGCGGGGTTGCCCTGAAAAGCCCCGTGGCAGCGTCGCAGCGCTTGCACGGGGCAGACCAGCCCGCGCTGCGCGCTGCTTCTCGCCACGGACCTTCTTCAGGGCAATCACGGTGGGTCGGATTGAAGACTTGCTGCTCTAGCTTCCTCCAGGAGCCATTCGCGAAACGCCCGGATCTTCCCGACATTGTGGCGATGCTCGGGATAGACGAGGTAGAAGCCGCCCTCGCGCCCGACATGGCCGAAAGGCTGGACGAGCCGGCCGGTCGCCAGTTCGAACGGCCAGAAACCGGGGGTGAGCATCGCGATGCCGTGCCCCGCGATCGCGGTCATCCCCTCGATCGCCTGCGAGTCGACATGGAAGGTGCGCTTGTCGAGCAGATCCTCGGCGTCGATCCCCATCTGCGCGAACCAGGCGCGCCACCAGCGATCGTCCGAGTTGACGCGCAGTACGTCGAGAAGCTGCGCGGCATCGGTGAAGGGACCGAAGCGCGCGAGGAAATCAGGACTGCACACCGGCGCAAATTCGGCCGGGAACAGCTCATAGGCGCGCAGGCCGGGCCATTCGCCGAAACCGATCCGCACCCCGACGTCGATCGGATCGCGCGCGAAATCGACGAGTTCGTGCGCGGCGGTCAGGCGGATCGCGATGTCGGGGCGGGCGAGCTGGAAACGCGCGAGCCGCGGCCCCAGCCACAGCGCGGCGATGCCGGGCGCGGCGCTGATCGCGAGCACGCCGCCTTCATCCTCGCGGACCTTGGCGAAGGCGTCGTCGAGCTGGTCGAACGCCCCCGAAACCTGCGGCGCCAGCCGATGCCCGGCCGCACTCAGCGACACCCGCCGGCCGGTGCGGACGAACAGCGCCGTGCCCAGCCGCTCCTCGAGCAGCTTGATCTGATAGCTGACCGCCGCCTGGGTCATCGCCAGTTCGTCGGCAGCGCGGGTGAAGTTGAGGTGGCGCGCGGCCGCCTCGAACACCCGGACCGCGGTCAGCGGCGGCAGTTGGCGCGCCATCGCTAGATAAGTCCTCCTTATGTGCAGTGATCGACGCTCGATTGGCGTCGATCCGCCATAAATCCTAATTCCGCCTTGTCGGACGATGCAAGCCGCTTCGTCCGCGAGGAGGAGAATGATCATGGCACAGATAAAGGAAAGCCCCGGCAGCGGCCTGTCCGGCCGGCTGGCCCGCGCCCGCGTCCAGGTCGCCGAAGGCTTGCGCTGGTGGGCCGAACACCAGGCCTGGCCGGCGACCGACGAAATCCGCATCGATCATCGGCAGCGCCGCTTCTGATGCGACGACCGTCCGGAGAATAGGCCGGCATCGACCTTCCGCGATCGGAACGGTCGGTGCCGGCCTTGTCCTGCCTCTATCCGGCCGTCACCCTGGCCGCAAACATCGCCCGCAGCACTTTCTTGTCGGGCTTGCCCACCGCGGTCTGCGGGATCGCATCGTGGAATTCGACGATCTTCGGGGCCTGAAAGCGCCCCTTGCGATCGGCAACCAGCGCGATCAGATCCTCGACCGTTACCGCCTCTCCCGCGCGCAGCACCACCACCGCGGTCACCGCCTCGCCCCATTTGGGGTGCGGAACCCCGATCACCGCCGCCTGCGACACCGCCGGGTGCTCGCTCAAAATATCCTCGATCTCGCGCGGGTAGACATTGAAGCCGCCGGTGACGATCATGTCCTTGGTGCGGTCGATGATCCGCAGATAGCCGCCGGGATCGCGCACCGCGACGTCGCCGGTGTGGAGCCAGCCGCCCGAAAAGGCTTGTTCGGTGAGCTCGGGCAGGTTGCGGTAACCGTCGAACACCAGCGGCCCGCGCACGCAGATCTCGCCCGGTTCGCCGTCGGCAACCGGCCGGTCCTCGGCATCGAGCAGTTCGACATGGATCCACGGCACCGGCCGGCCGCAGCTCGCCAGCCGGATCGGATCGTCGACGAGATGCTCGGCCTTGCGCAGCACGGTGATCGACATCGGCGCCTCGGCCTGGCCGTAGAACTGGAAGAAGACCGGGCCGATCCGCTCGATCGCCTCCTTCAATCGCGCCGGTGCTATCGCCGAGGCGCCGTAGAATATCGTTTCGAGGCTCGACAGGTCGAACTCGCCGAAGCGCGGATGGTCGAGCAGCGCATAGATCATCGTCGGCACCAGCAGCATCGAATTGATGCGATGATCCTCGATCGCCTGCATGACCGCGACCGGATCGAACCCCGGCAGGATCAGCATCGTGCCGCCCTTCATCAGCGTCGGCAGGATCATCGCCGCCCCGGCATGGCTGAGCGGCGCGCACGACAAGATGTGCGGCGGGTTGGGCCATTCCCATTCGGACAGCATCAGCGACAGCGTCGCCAGACTGCCGCGCTGGCTGGTGGCGAGGCTCTTGGGCTTGCCGGTGGTCCCCCCCGAATAACCCATCCGCATGATATCGTCGGGCTCGACCCGCGGCGCCGCCAGCCGCGCCGGGGTTTCGGCCGCCGCCAGCGCGCAGAGATCGGCGGCGAGCGGGCTGGAATCGAAGGCGACGAGCTTCAGATCCGGCCGCTCGGCCGCGAGCGCGGCGACCCGGTCGCCATGGCGCGCGTCGAATATCAGCAGCTCGATCCCGGCATCGTCGATCGCGTGGAGATGGTCGCCGAGCCCGGCGAGCGGGTGGAGCGGAATATAGATGGCGGCGAGCAGCTGGACCGCGTGGCTGACATGGACGACCTCGGGCCGGTTCGACGACAAGAGCCCGACCCGGACCGCACGACCGACGCCAAGCTTGCCCAGCGCCTGGACGAAGCGGCTGGTCTCGTCGCGCATCGCGCCGACGGTGAGCATCGTCCCGTCCGCCATCCGCATCAGCGGCCGATCCGGCGTCTGACTCAGCGCGTTGACCAGCAGATCGACGACATAGAGCGGCCGGTGGAGATCCTCATGCATCGCGCGCCCTCATCCCTGCTGCTTTTGAAAGAAGCTTAGCAAGCTCGGCGTCATCGGCAATGCCACAGACCGAAATCAGATCGTCGTCTGCGATCCCAGTTCGACGACGCGGTTGGCCGGAATCCGGAAGAAGTCGGTCGGGTCGGACGCGTTGCGATAAAGGAAGATGAACAGCAGATCCTGCCAGAACGGCATGCCGCTATGCTTGGACGGCCGCAGCGTCGACCGGCCGATGAAATAGCTGGTCCGCATCGGTTCGAGCGCATTGTCGTCGCGCGCCAGCGCCGCCGCCAGATCGTTGGGGACGTCGGGATTCTCCATGAATCCGTAGCTCATCACCGCCCGGCTGAAATTATCGTCGAGCCGGACGATTTCGAGCCGGTCCTCGGGCGCCACCAGCGGGGTCTGGGTGGTGCGGATGGTGAGCGTCAGATTATGCTCGTGGAGCACCTTGTTGTGCTTGAGATTGTGGAGCAGCGCGCTGGGCGCCGCGTCGCGTTCGGACGCGAGGAAGATCGCGGTGCCCGACACCCGCTCGGGCGGGCGCGCGGCGAGAATCTTCGCCAGTTCGTCGAGCGCGATCGCCTGGCTGCTGTCGATCGCGAGCAACATCTTGCGGCCGCGCACCCAGGTCGCGATCAGCAGCCCGATCATCGCCGCGACGAGCAGAGGCACCCAGCCGCCTTCATAGACGCGCAGGATGTTCGCGCCGAAGAAGAACAGATCGAGCAGCAGGAAGGGCACGATCAGACCCAGCGCGGCGGCGCGGCTCCAGCGCCAGGTTCGCCGCACGACCATGAAGGCGAGCAGCGTGGTCACCACCATCGTGCCCGTCACCGAGATGCCGTAGGCCGCCGCCATCGCCGACGAGGAGCCGAAGCCGAGCACGAGAATCATCACGCCGATGAACAGCAGGGTCGTGACGATCGGGATATGGAGCTGGCCGGCGGCGTGGCGCGAGGTCTGGCGGATCCGCAGCCGCGGCAGCAGGCCGAGCTGGATCGCCTGCTGGGTCAGCGAATAGGCGCCGGTGATCACCGCCTGGCTGGCGATCACCGTCGCCATCGTCGCGATGATCACCAGCGGGATGCGCAGATTGCCCGGCGCCATCAGGAAGAACCAGTCGCGGTTGACGAATTCGCGCCCCTCGGCCGCCGCCACCTCGAGCCGATGGAGCGCGAACGCCCCCTGCCCCAGATAGTTGAGCGCGAGCGCCGGAAAGACGATCGCGAACCAGCCGATCCGGATCGGCCGCGCCCCGAAATGGCCCATATCGGCGGTCAGCGCCTCGGTGCCGGTGACGGTCAGGAAGACCGCGCCCAGCACGAACAGGCCGGCGATCCCGTGATTGGCCATGAACAGCACCGCATAATGCGGCGAGAAGGCCGCGAAGATCGCCGGCTCGTCGAAGATGTGGATCAGCCCCATCGCCGCGATGACGACGAACCAGAGCAGGCAGATCGGGCCGAACAGCCGGGCCACCAGTTCGGTGCCGCGCGACTGGATCACGAACAGCCCGATCAGGATGCCCGCGCTGATCATGATGATCAGCCCATGCGGTATGTCGTGCCAGCCGGGGATCGTCTTGATCCCCTCGACCGCCGACAGCACCGACAGCGCCGGGGTGATGATGCTGTCGCCGTAGAAGAGCGCGGCACCGGCCGCGCCCAGGCACAGCACGAGCATCTGGCGGTTGCGCGCCGAGCGTTGCGCGAGCGCCATCAGCGCGAGTACCCCGCCTTCGCCGTTGTTGTCGGCGCGCATCAGGAACAGCACATATTTGCAGGTGACGACGAGGATCAGCGCCCAGAGCGCGAGGCTGAGCACCCCCAATATCTCGCCGGCGACGATGCCGTCGGCCGCCGCCTGGCCGAGCGCCTCGCGAAAGGCGTAGAGCGGGCTGGTGCCGATGTCGCCGAACACGACGCCCAGCGCGCCGAGGGTCAGCGCCGTTATCCCGGGCTTGCCGCTGGCGGCCACTTTTTCCGGCTTACCGCCGGGAAGCCCCTTTTCCGGCTTATCGCCGGCTGGGATTTTTCCGGCGGTCGTCACGCCTCTTACATCCGCCATCATCGGCCCCATATCGTGCAGGCTGCCTGCACGTCGCGCGACCTAAGCCCGCCAGTTCGCGAATGCACGCGATTTCGCGACCATGCTCCGGATCGGTACGGTCCGTTTGCGCGGGGAACGCAATCGCGGTAAGGGCGGTTCCGAATTGCCCCGGTGCCGCGTCCGAATCGACGACGTCTCCGGGGCATCTTTAGTTTTTAGTTTTTCCGAGCCCCCGGAGGCCCGAACGATATGACCCGCCGCCGCCAGATCTACGAAGGCAAGGCCAAGATCCTCTATGAGGGACCCGAGCCCGGCACCCTGATCCAATATTTCAAGGACGACGCCACCGCGTTCAACGCCCAGAAAAAGGGCACGATCAGCGGCAAGGGCGTGCTCAACAACCGCATCTCCGAGCATCTGTTCACGCTGCTGGCGATGATCGGCATCCCGACCCATTTCATCCGCCGGCTCAACATGCGCGAGCAGCTGATCCGGCAGGTCGAGATCGTCCCGATCGAGGTGCTGATCCGCAACGTCGCCGCGGGTTCGCTGACCAAGCGGCTCGGGATCGAGGAGGGAACCCAGCTCCCCCGCACGATCATCGAATATAGCTACAAGGACGATGCGCTCGGCGACCCGATGGTGTCCGAAGAGCATATCGCCTGCTTCGGCTGGGCGAGCCAGGAGGAGATGCACGACATCGCCGACATGGCGATCCGGGTGAATGATTTCCTGTGCGGGCTGTTCGCCGGGATCGGGATCCGGCTGGTCGATTTCAAGCTCGAATTCGGCCGGCTGTGGGACAATGACTATGCCCGCATCATCCTGGCCGACGAGATCAGCCCCGACAATTGCCGGCTGTGGGACATGGCCACCGGCGAGAAGCTCGACAAGGATCGTTTCCGCCAGGATCTGGGCGGCGAGGTCGAGGCCTATCAGGAAATCGCCCGGCGACTCGGGCTGCTGCCCGAGGGCGACACGACCGTGCTGGACCTCGAGAAGCACCGCAAGAACAAGGGCAAATAGGCGGCGGATCGCCCCAGCCCCGGCCGCGGGGCAAATGCGGCAGGATCGTGACATCGGCCTGCCGCATTCGCGCCGCAATTGGGCGCAACGCCATTTACAACAACTTTGCTAGACATGATCTTCCTCGTGAAGAATCGGGAGGTTGATTCCCGACGCGATCGAGGAAGGACGCACGCATGGCCACGTCCCGTTTCGAGCATCCCTCCACGGCACCCGTGGTGCTGATGCTGCCCGACATCGACTCGTGCGAGTCGGGTTATTGGCAGCATCATTGGACGCAAAGCCGGATCGACTGCACGATCCTCGACATGGGCGGATCGGTCCGTCCCGACCGCAACAGCTGGGTAACGCGCCTCGACCGGGCGATCCGTCGGCTCGATGCGCCGGTGGTGCTGGTCGGCCATGGCGCGGGCGCGCTGGCGATCGCCTGGTGGGCGGCGCTGCTCGGCCAGGAGGTCGAGGCGACGATCGTCGGCGCCCTGCTGATCGCCCCCCAGGACCCGGCCGATCCCCGCCACGACCGGCTCGACGATTTCGCGCCGCTGCCGAGCACGATCCTGCCCTTCCCGTCGCTGGTCGTCGCCAGCGAGAACGACCCCGAGGTTTCGGTCGATCGCGCGTTCAGCATCGCCCGCCAATGGGGTGCCGGTTTCGCGCGCTTCGGCGACTGCGGTCACTTTACCGAGCGCGACGGCCTGGGGCTGTGGCTCGAGGGCGAGGATCTGCTCGACGGTTTCATCGATCTGATCGAGCCGGGGGCGCCACCGCTCGCCCGCGCCGAAATGCCGTTCCTTCCAGGCTGGACGTCCCAATCGACCAGCCCGTGGGCCTGATCCGCTAACCAACGCGGACGGCCCTGCCGCGCGCCCCGCTGCCCTTCTCCGGAGCAGCGAGGCGCGCTTTGCGTTGGGGGGTGTGGGTTTCGCCGAATGCGGCGCTTACCGCCCACAGGCAAAGCTTAGCTGTTGCGACCCAAAATCAATTGGGGATGGCGAAACCCCGGCCGCCCGCTTATGTCGCCCCCAGGACGGGCGCGTTCGCCCGCGGTACAGGATGAGCAAGTGGCAAGCGAAGTTTTGGCGACCAGCGACCGCGAACCGGTGAAGGTTCCCCCCAGCGATGCGTTCAATGTCGAGACCGTGCTGTGGGTGAAACATTGGAACGAGCATCTGTTCAGCTTCGCGATCACCCGCCCCGCCTCGATGCGGTTCCGCTCGGGCGAGTTCGTGATGATCGGCCTGCCGCAGGAGAGCGGCAAGCCGCTGCTGCGCGCCTATTCGATCGCAAGCCCATCCTATTCGGACGAGATCGAATTCCTGTCGATCAAGGTCGAGGACGGTCCGCTGACCTCGCGCCTGCAAAAGATCCTGCCCGGCGACGAGATCTACATGGCGCGCAAGACCACCGGCACGCTGGTGACCGACGCGCTCAAGCCCGGGCGGCGGCTGTTCCTGCTGGCGACCGGCACCGGCCTCGCGCCGTTCCTGTCGGTGATCCGCGACCCCGACGTCTATGTCCAGTTCGAGCAGGTGATCGTGCTCCATTCGGTCCGGCGGGTGAGCGACCTTGCCTATCATGACCTGCTCGAGAGCCAGCTCGAGGGCGACCCGCTGCTCGACGACGAGGCGCGCGCCAAGCTTCATTATATCCCGACCGTGACCCGCGAACCCTTCCACCGCCAGGACCGGATCACCACCCTGCTCAAGAAGGCCGACCTGTTCGACGGGGTCGATGGCGACCATGTCCTCGACCCGGTCCACGACCGTGCGATGATGTGCGGCAGCATGGACATGATCAAGGATTGCGCGGCGATCCTCGAGGAGCTCGGCTTCGAGGAAGGATCGAACGCCAAGCCCGCCGATTTCGTGATCGAGAAGGCCTTTGTCGGCTGAGCCGGCGGACGAGATGCATATACTGACGGCCGCGATCATGGCATGGGACGCCCCATGCAGATCGCGGTCCTCACCCTAGACGGTTTCAACGAACTCGACTCGTTCGTCGCGGCGGCGATCCTCAACCGGATGCGCCCGCACGGCTGGCATGCGCACATCACCTCCCCCGCCGAACAGGTGACCTCGATGAACGGGGTCACCGTCACCCGGCAGAAGCCGCTCGCCTTAATCGGCGAGGCCGATGCGGTGATCGTCGGCAGCGGCATCCGGACCCGCGATTACGCCGCCGACGCCGACTTTCTCGCCAGCCTCGGGCTCGACCCCGCGCGCCAGTTGATCGGCGCGCAATGTTCGGGGGCGCTGCTATTGGCGAAGCTCGGCCTGCTGAACGGGGTGCCGGCCTGCACCGACCTCACCACCAAGCCCTGGGTGATCGAGGCCGGGATCGACGTGATCGACGCGCCGTTCCACGCCCGCGGCAATGTCGCGACCGCGGGCGGCTGCCTCGCATCGCCTTATCTCGCGACCTGGATGATCCTGCGCGGCGCCTCCGCGGCGGATGCCGAGGCGGCGATCCATTATGTCGCCCCGGTCGGCGAGAAGCGGGATTGGGTCGAGCGGGCGCTGGCGGTGGTGACCCCGTTCGCAGGGGCCATGAAAGCCGTCGATCCGGTGTTCGCCCCCTGACGGCCGCCCGATGCCCCAATAAACCACCGAGATGATCATCCCTTCCGGATGAAACCGCACAAAAATCAAACTCTTCCGTGACATAAACGCCCGGCAAGATCTTTATCCGGCGCAAACGATCCCTGTTGCGGCGGATAGCCGGAACCCGTCACTTCACTGTATTGATTCTAGACTATCAGGCAAAAGGCGACACGACATCATTGCCGCTCGACACGCCAGCATGATATTATTGTCCGAACGGTAAAGAAGCAGCGGGGGGATTGCGCATGCCGACCATCACCGGCACCGGAGGCAATGATCGCCTGACCGGATCCGCTTTCTCCAACGACAGCATCGCTGGCCTGGGCGGCAACGACATATTGATCGGCCTCGACGGCAGGGACACGCTCGATGGCGGCGATGGCGCCGACATCCTTTATGGCGACTCCGATCCATCGGGTCCGCCCGATATCGGCAACGTCGACGTCCTTCTTGGTGGCAGCGGCGACGATATTCTTCATGGAGGCGTCGGCGACGACAGGATGACCGGCGGTGCGGGCAACGACCTGCTCGACGGCGGTGATGGCAACGACCTGGCGCAATATGATGATGCCACCACCGGCGTGACGATCGACCTCAACCGCCAAGGTGTCGCCCAGGATACGGGAGGCGGCGGGATCGATACGTTGGTCTCGGTCGAGAATATATATGGCACACGATATTCCGATCTTCTCATCGGCGATGCCAATGCCAATCAGTTCCAGGGTTCGGCCAACGACAACAACCAAGGCGACGACCGGCTCTATGGCAATGGCGGCGCGGATGCGCTGGCGGTCGTCCGCTACCTCGCCGAGCCGGCCGCGCAATTCATCTTCTCGGGCGGCACCGGCAATGACGATATCCTCTACCAGGGTTTCGAGCGCTACAGCGACACGGCCCTGATCGATGGCGGCTCGGGCGACGACCGCATAACCGCCTTTGGTCTTGGCCTGGGTACGATCGCCGCCGGTAGCGGCAGCGATCGTATCCAGATCGACGTCTCGGGCGGCACATATCATGTGTCGCTCGGCGCCGACGCCGATACCGATACGGTGATCCTCTACCATAACCCCTTTGCCGCGCGTGCCGACTCCTCGATCACCATCGCCGATTTCACCCCCGGTGCGGGCGGCGACACGATCGTCCTGAGCGGCCTCTCGCTCGCCAACTATGTCACCGGCAGCAATCCCTTCTTCGACGGGCATCTGCGCCTCACGCAGTCGGGCGCCGACACGCTGCTCCAGGTCGATCGCAACGGCGGCGGCGATGCCTATGTCACCTTGCTGACCCTGCTCGGCACCCGGCTCGCCGACTTCACCGCCGCCAATCTCGAAGGCTATGCGCTGACCTCGCCCGGCACCGTATCGACCGGCACGACCGGTGCCGACAGCCTCACCGGCGGCAGCGCCGACGACGTCCTGACCGGGCTGGACGGCAACGACATCCTCGACGGCGGCGATGGCCAGGACATATTATATGGCGACCAGCCCGGCACGACGGGCCCCGGCGGCAACGACATCATCAATGGCGGCGCCGGCGGCGACCTGCTGGTCGGCGGCCATGGCGACGACATTTTGAACGGCGGCGCCGGTAACGACCAGATCTATGCCGATGTCGCAACCGGCGGCTTCGTCAACGGCACCGAAGCCTATGCCAATGGCGATCCCCTGTTCCTCGCCGGCAGCGGCAATGACGTGATCGATGGCGGCACCGGCTTCGACACCGCCTATCTGAGCTTCGTCGGCCGCCCTGCCGCCACCGTCGACATCAGCGCCCCCGCCACGATCAGCACGATCCTGGTGGGCGGCGTCGCCGCGGGATCGATCACCGGAATCGAGCGGCTCTGGGCGCAGGGCGGTGATGGCGCCGACCGCTTCACCGGCGGCGCCTATGCCGACATGCTGATCGGTGGCGCCGGCAACGACATATTGCGCGGCGGCGGTCGCGACGACATTTTGCAGGGCGGCGCCGGCAACGACCGGATCGAGGGCGGCACAGGCATCGACACCGCCCGATATGACGACGCCACCGCCGGGGTGACGGTCGATCTCGCCATCCAGGGGACCGCGCAGAATACCGGCGGCAGCGGCAATGATACGCTGCTGGCGATCGAGAATCTCGACGGATCGGCCTTCGCCGACATCCTGACCGGCGACGCCAACGCCAATGTCCTGACCGATCGCCTCGGCGGCTATGATCGGCTCTACGGCAAGGACGGCGCCGACACGCTGACGGTCGAGCGCTCGGGCGCCGTCGCCCCCAGCGATGTCACCCTCTCGGGCGGGGCCGACAACGACATCATCAGCTTCACCGGCGCGGGGCGCTACACCGACGCCGCGACGCTCGATGGCGGCGACGGCGACGACGTGATTTCGGCCAGCGGCCTCGGCGCGGGGTCGATCGAGGCCGGGGCCGGAGACGACCGGATCGTCGTCGACACGCTCGGCGGCCAATATGGCATCGCGCTGGGCACCGGCAGCGACACGCTGGTACTGGCGGGCACCGCCGGCGATTTTCACGCCGCATCGGCGATCTATGTGAGCGACTTCGCGACCGGCGTCGGCGGCGACACGATCGACCTGACCGAATGGCTGCTCGGCGAGGCGCTGACCAATTATATCGGCGGGACCAACCCGTTCCTCGACGGGCATTTCACGCTGCTGCAATCGGGCGGCGACACGCTGTTCCAGGTCGACCGCGATGGCGGCGGCGACGATTATGTCACGCTGCTGACCTTCGCCAACACCAGCGCCGCCGCCTTCACCGCCGCCAATCTGGGCGGCCTCACCCCTGGGGCGATCCCGGTGGTCGCCTCGATCGGCGGCACCTCGGTCGTCGAGGGCAATAGCGGCACGACCAATGCGGTCTTCACCGTCACCCTCGACCAGGCGTCGAACCAGATCGTCACGATCGTCTATGCGACGGCGGGCAATGGCAGCGCCGTCGCCGGCACCGACTATGTCGCGACCAGTGGAACGCTGACGATCCCCGCCGGCGCGACCAGCGGCACGATCAGCGTGCCGGTGATCGGCGACCTGCTCAACGACAGCGGCGAGAGCTTCACCCTGGTCCTGTCGTCGCCGGTCGGCGCGACCTTCGCCGGCGGCACCGCCACGCTCAGCGCGACCGCGACGATCGTCGACGACGAAATATTGCTCGTCGGGCTGCACGATGTCTTCACCGGCACCAGCGCCGCCGAAGGGATTTACGGCCTGGGCGGCAACGACATGATCGATGGCGGCGGCGGCGATGACCGACTGGTCGGCGGCTATGGCGACGATCTGCTGATCGGCGGGCCCGGCAATGACGCCCTCGATGGCGAAGACGGCATCGACACCGCCTCCTATGCCACCGCGCCCGGCGCGGTGACGGTCGATCTGGCGCTGACCGCGCCGCAGGACACCGGCAGCGCCGGCATCGACTCGCTGTTTCGTATCGAGAATCTGACCGGGTCGGACTTCGGCGACATATTACGCGGCAATGTTTATGCGAATGTCCTGCGCGGGGGAGCGGGCGACGACACCCTCGACGGCGGCGCCAGCGACGACATACTGATCGGCGGGGCCGGCAACGACATATTGAACGGCAGCTATGAGGTCGACACCGTCAGCTATGAGGATGCCGTCAGCGGGGTGACGGTCTCGCTCGCGATCAGCGGATGGCAGGACACCGGCGGCGCGGGCCTCGACATGATCAGCCAGGTCGAACGGCTCACCGGCTCGGCCCATGACGACCATCTCACCGGCGATGCCGGCGACAATATCCTCAGCGGCGGTGACGGCGACGACGTGCTGAACGGCGGCGCCGGCAACAATATCCTGATCGGCGGGGCGGGGATCGACATCGTCTCGTTCGCCGGCGCGGCGAGCGGGGTGCGGGCATCGCTGGCGCGCAGCGACGTCCAGACCACCACCCATGCCAGCCACGACCGGTTCGTCGGCATCGAGGGGATCGAGGGGTCGAGCTTCGGCGACCTGCTGAACGGCGGCAGCGGCGACGACGTCATCTATGGCCGCGACGGCAACGATACGATCGCCGCGGGCGCCGGCAACGACCGGCTGATCGGCGGCGCCGGCAGCGACAGGCTCAGCGGCGGCGATGGCGACGATGTGCTGGAAGGTGGGCTCGGCAACAATATCATCGACGGCGGCGACGGGTTCGATCTCGTGACCTATGCCGGCGCGACCGGCGGGGTGCGCGCCTCGCTGGGGCTCACCACGATGCAGGTGACCGGCGGCTCCGGTCGCGACCAGTATATCGGCATCGAGGCGCTCGAGGGATCGGGCTTCGGCGATCTGCTGACCGGGTCCGACGGCGACGACATCATCTATGGCCGCGACGGCAACGACACGATCACCGCCGGCGCCGGCAACGACCTGCTGATCGGCGATGCCGGCAGCGACAAGCTGACCGGCGGCGCGGGCACCGACAGGATGACCGGCGGCGCACGCGGCGACCAGTTCATCTTCCTGGCCGCCAGCGACAGCGCGGTCGGTGCCGGCGACATCATCACCGACTTCCATCATGGCGAGAAGGACAGGATCGACCTGAACGGCATTTTCGGCGGGGCGGCGAGCTTCATCGGCACGAGCGCCTTCACCGGCCATGCCGGCGAAGTCCGCTATGCGCTGGCGGGATCCGACCTGCTGCTGAGCGGCGATGTCGACGGCAACGGCATCGCCGATTTCGAAATCCATCTGCTCGGCATTTCGACGATCGAAGCGTCGGACTTCGTCTTCTGACGAAGCGCCTATCGCGCGATCGCGACGAACGCCTGCGCAGTCGCGTCCCATGTCAGCCGCCGCGCCTGGGCGAGGCCGCCGGCAGCGAGGCGATCGTGGAGCGCCTGATCCCCGAGAACCCGGCGAATCGCATCGGCGATCGCCTGGGCGTCCGTGCCATCGACGAGCAGCCCGGTCTCGCCATCGACGATCGCATCGGTGGCACCGCCGGCGCGGCCGCCGACGACCGGCTTGCCGCAGGCCCCGGCCTCGATGAAGGTCAGCCCGAAGCCTTCGGTGTCGCCATCGGGAAGCGTGCGGTTGGGCATCGCGAACAGCGCGCAGCCGCGATAGGCGCCGAGCAGGTCGGCGTCGCTGAGCTTGCCGAGGAAATCGATGCGGTCGGCGACCGGCGAGGCCGCCGCGCGGGCGCGGAAGGCCGGGCCGTCGGGACCGTCGCCGGCGATCGCCAGCCGGTGATCGGGGAAATCGGCCGCGACCAGCGCGAAGGCGTCGATCAGCCGGTCGAAGCCCTTGCGCTCGATCAGCCGGCCGGCGCCGAGGATGACCGGATCGCGCCGCGGCGGATCGGCGGGGGTGAAGCGGTCGAGATCGACCCCCGACACGACCAGCCGGATCGCATCGGGCGAAACCCCGAAATCGGCGACCAGATGATCGCGGGTGAAGCGCGAGACGGTGATGACGATGTCGGCCGAGCGCAGCGCCGGGCCGCGCAGCCGCGCCAGCCGGTTATAGGTCCGCTGCACGACCTCCTCGCCATGGGTGTAGATCGCGATCCGCCAGGGCGTGATCCGGCTGAGCAGGATTGCGAGCCAGCCGAGCCCCTGAAGCTCGCCGATCACGATCGTGCGTGCGCCGATCCGCAAGGCGGTGACGATCACCGCCAGCGCGACGAAGAGCATCACCGGCAGGTCGATCAGCAACAGGTCGAACCATCCGATCCGGCGTCGTACCCGCTCGATCATCGGCGGCCGCAGCCAGGGCAGGCGCGATATCGGATAGTCGCGCGCGGCGTCGCTCGCCCGCCATCCCGGGATCGGCCTGCCCTCCCCCGGATCGCGCGAGGCGGTCAGCACATGCACCCGGCCCCCGGCATGGCGCGCAACCCGGTCATAGACGGTCGCGGTGCCACCGATCAGCGGCGGCGCCATGTTGGTGACGAGCAGGATCGGCGCGCCGGTCAATGCCTGACGAGCTTCCACAACGCCTTGATCACCGGCCGCTGGAAGATGAAGGCGGCGACCAGCCACACCACCGCCAGGATCGCCGCCGCCTCGATCACATGCGGCAGCGGATTGGTGGGGATGCCGCCGCCACGCAGCCAGTCGATCGCGAGGCCGGCGGCCCCGACCATCGCACACATCGCCAGCGCCGGCAGCAGGCTGACCAGCACTTCGCGGACGGTGAACAGCTTGAGGCGGGTCCCCAGCCGGATCGCCGCGGCCGCATAGACCAGCGACACCGCGATCGTTCCCGCCGCGACGAAACGGATATCGGTGGCGCTGAGCAGCAGCAGCATCGCCACCCGCGCCGCCTGCTCGGTGAGGTTGAGGAAGAACAGCGAGCGGGTCTCGCCCAGCCCGCTGAGCGAAGCCGCGAGCACGACGAACTGCCCCATGATCGCCGCCGAGATGCACAGCCAGGGCGCGGGCGCGATCGACGCCTGCCATTGCCAGCCATAAAGGCCGATCAGGATCGGCGCCGACTGGGTGCCGATGCCGATCAGGATCGGCGAGAAGATGCAGCCGAACAACTGCATCCGGATCAGCAGCGCACCGCGCGGATCGACGCCCTGGCGCATCTCGTGCGCGACCAGCGGCGACAACACCCCGAGCACCGGCGGCGCGGCATAGCTCCACAGCATCCGCGGCAGCATCTCGGCACGGTCGAGCAAGGCCGCCGAGGCGATGCCGAGCGAACGCCCGACGAACAGCTCGTTGAGCCGCGGTCCGAGCTGGTTGAGCAGCATCGCCCCCAGCACCCAGCCAGTGAAGGCCGAGATCGATCGCCACTCGCCGAGCGCCGGGCGCAGCACGAAATGCGGCGGTCGCGACCCGATCAGGATCAGCAGCAGCACCGCGGCATTGGCGACCGAGCCATAAGCCAGCGACACCGAGCCCCAGCCGTTCCAGGCCAGGCTGATCGAGGTCGCGGCCCCGACCGCGACCCCCGCGAGCGTCGCGACCATCAGCGTCTTGAAACGCAGCGCCCGGGTCAGCAGGCCATGCGCGAGCACCTGGTGCGGCGCCAGCACATAGGCGATGCACACGATCCGCAGCACATGCGAGACCGCGGGCGCCCGGTAGAAATCGGCGATGAAGGGGGCCGCGACATAGATGACCGCCGCGAAGCTGAAACTGGCGACCATGCTGAGCGCCAGCGCGGTGCGGACCTTGGCCTCGTCGAGCTCGGGCGCCGCGATCAGGAACATGTTGACCCCGGCGCTGCGCAACACCTGCGCGACCACCACCGCCGCCAGCGCGATCGAATAGGCGCCGATCTCGGTCGGCGACAGCAGGCGCGCGACGATCATGCTCGCGGTGAAATCGATCACGAACTGCACGATGGTCTGGAGACCGACGATCCGCGCCATCGCGCTGCCAGTCATGTTCGACAAGCGTCACCCATCATTCGGCCCCACGGGATATTACGGTAGGCAGCTTTGGCGCACGGGGGAAGTAAATCATTGATACCGCCGTCTACGGTCTCGCCGCTGCAAAGCCGATCGGTCGATTGAACCCGGCGGAAAATGGTCTAGGCTGCCGAAAAACAGGCACCGAAGACCAACAGGCGCACACCAGCAGGAGAACAAGGATGCTCGTCACCTTCATCGGCATCGACCGGGTCGAGACCGCGGTCAACGCGTCGCAGGTCACCTTCATCTCGTCGGTGTCGAGCGGCACCCGCATCCGCTTCGGCGAAGGACGCAGCGTCACCGTCACCGAACCGCTCGCCGAAGTGGTCGATGCGCTCAACCGGCGGATCAACGATCACGAGTGACATTTTCATAGGGTAGAACTGGCTGCGCCATGGCAGGCGCGGACCGCCGGAGAAGGATTTCGGCGATCCGCACCCCCATGGTCGGCCAAGGCCGAACCGACCGGACGGGAGGCGTATTGGTTTCACGCATCCTGTCGCCACGGCGGCAATTTCCGACCATCCGCGCGCCGTTCGTCCAAGAGCCATGAAGCGGCCAGCACTATCGGCGAGCCAACGCCGCGCATCACCGCACCGCTTTTTCCGAAATCGGTGGCGTGCGGTCGACCCATCGCGTGCAAGGAGATCGTCATGGCCGTTTTCAGCGACAAGAACATCCTGGTGATCGGCGGAAGCCGCGGCATCGGCGCCGCGATCGTGGCCCGGCTGGCGTCCGAGGGCGGGAGGGTCGCCTTCACCTATGCCGGGTCGCGCCAGGCCGCCGAGGCGGTCGCGGCGGCGAACGGCGCCGAGGCGATCCAGTCGGATGCCGCCGATCGGGATGCGGTGATCGAAACGGTCCGCAGCCGCGGCAGGCTCGACATATTGGTGGTCAACGCCGGCGCCTTCGTCTCCGGCGATCCGCTCGAACTCGCCGCCGACGAGGTCGACCGGATGATCGATATCAACGTGCGCGCGCCCTATCATGCCGCGGTCGAGGCCGCGCGCAATATGGGTGACGGCGGCCGCATCGTCGTGATCGGCTCGACCAACGGCGATCGCATGCCGTTTCCGGGCGCCGCGGCCTATGCCCTCACCAAATCGGCGCTGCAAGGGATGGCGCGCGGCCTGGCCCGCGACTTCGGTCCGCGCAACATCACGATCAACATCGTCCAGCCCGGCCCCGTCGACACCGATCTGAATCCGGCCAACGGCCCGATGGCGGAGACGATGCACAGCTTCATGGCGATCAAGCGCCACGGCAAGGCCACCGAGATCGCCGCGATGGTCGCCTATCTCGCCGGGCCCGAAGCCGGCTTCATCACCGGATCGATGCACAGCATCGACGGCGGCTTCGCGGCCTGAACCCGGACGCTATCGGCGCAAATCTCCGCGGTCAGATCTCATATTCGAGCTGCCACTCGCCGCTCAGATAAGCGGGCGGGCGATCCGACAGCGCGGGCTGGCGGCTCTTCATCTCGCCGTAGAGCGCCTTGACCGCCGAACTGCCGGTGCGCGTGAACAGCGCCGGTATCAGCGCATGGACCAGGCAGGCCGCCCCGGCGACGATCAGCCGTGCGCCGAAGCGCGCCGCCACCCCCATATGCTCGCCATAGGTCTCACCGACGGCCCGAGGATGGTCGAGGAACAGACGGTCGAACATGTGGCGCGGCTCCTGATAGCGGAATGTGCCGCTATCCTAGCAGAAGAACGGCCACGGGGCATTGCGGTCAGGGCGGCGTGCCAACGCCAGCCGCCCCGACCGCGAAAAAGCCTCAGTTCTTGCCGGTCGCCGATCCGGCGGTCGGCAGCAGCGCATATTGCGCGAAACCCTGCATCTTCGATGCGACGCTCTGCGCGATTTCGCGGTGACACTGGGCGTCGGGACCCGAATATACCGCATAGACATCGTCGTTATTGCAGGCGGCAGCAGCGGCACGCGCCATCCGCCGTTGCAGCCGCTTCTGGTCGCGCGGCGAATTCAAATCGAGATCGTGGGTCGAGACAGTGATCGCGACCGCTTCACGGTCGGGAAAGGGAACCGACTCGCCCGACGCGAATGCGGGTCCCGCGAGCATCCCCAGCATCGCGGCAGCGGCATATAGATTTTTCATGATCACTCCTGCTTGGCATCGCCAAAATATGGTTCGTCCCACGACAGTGATCGCAGTTGGGACTGCGCTCGCTGCCGGGAAGCAATCTGCGTCGCTCATGCCTATTTTATGAGCATATATACCCCACAGCAAGGCAATAACGATGCTGCGACGCGCAAATCCTCAGGATTTTACGATTCCACATGATCGCTTTAAAGGCAGCGACCTGCCTATAAATAAGGCACACGTCCCATCGATCCGAATGAGGCGGTTTGCCGCGATACAAGGCGCCTCCACTGGGCCAAGGCGCCCGCGATGATCGCCGACGTCGGGTCGGGAGCTCCTCGGGAGAGCGAAGCAATGCCCATCCCGCGGCACATTCTGCCGCACGGCGGCAAGACTTTGGCGCACGATGGACCATGATTTTCATCGAAACGAATCACCGTCGCACGGATCACCTTCGGGAATGATGCACCGCGTTCGGATCGGCCGGCCCCGCCGCGATCGTCGCCGCGGTTCGGCCATGAAAGATTCCGATCGGGACGGACTGGCTGGGGCGGCAGGATTCGAACCTGCGAATGGCGGCATCAAAAGCCGCTGCCTTACCGCTTGGCGACGCCCCAGCATCGCAGGCGTGGGCGTCCCTAGCCGGATCGAAGCCAGGATGGAAGCCTCGACGGACGCGTGCGGCTCGGTTAGGTCTCTCCGCGAAGCAAATCACAGGGGTCGCGAATGGCGGTACTGGTCACGGGCGCGGCAGGGTTCATCGGGTTTCACTGCGCAAAGCGGCTGCTCGAGCGCGGTGAGGCGGTCGTCGGCGTCGATAACGTCAACGACTATTACAGCGTCGCGCTGAAACGCGCGCGGATCGCCCATCTCCAGGGAATCGGCGGCGACTTCACCTTCGTCGAGGTCGATTTCGCCGACCATGTCGCGCTCGAAGCCGGGCTCGCCGGGCTCGATTTCGATCGGATCATCCATCTCGGCGCGCAGGCCGGGGTCCGCTATTCGATCGAGAACCCCCGCGCCTATGTGCAGAGCAATCTGGTCGGGCATGTCAACATGCTCGAGATCGCCCGTCATCGCGGGCTGGCGCACATGGCCTATGCCTCGTCCTCGTCGGTCTATGGCAGCAACAAGACGCTGCCGTTCCGGGTCGAGGACCGGGTCGACCATCCGATCTCGCTCTACGCCGCGACCAAGAAGGCCGACGAGCTGGTCAGCGAGACCTATGCCCATCTCTACCGGTTGCCGCTGACCGGCCTGCGCTTCTTCACCGTCTACGGCCCCTGGGGGCGTCCCGACATGGCGATGTGGCTGTTCGCCGATGCGATCCTCCACGGCCGGCCGATCCAGGTGTTCAATGGCGGCGACATGCGGCGCGATTTCACCTTCATCGACGACATCGTCACCGGGGTGATCGCCTGTTCCGACAACCCGCCGAAGGACGATGGCCTCGAGAAGGCCGGCGGCAGTGTCGGCCCGCACGCGCTCTACAATATCGGCAATCATCGCTCCGAAGAGCTCGGCCATATGATCGGGTTGATCGAGGAGGCGCTGGGCCGCAAGGCGATCCGCGAGCCGCGGCCGATGCAGCCCGGCGACGTCAAGGAGAGCTTCGCCGACATCAGCGCGATCCAGCGCGATCTGGGCTTCGTGCCGACGACGTCGATCGACGTCGGCGTGCCGCGCTTCATCACATGGTTCCTCGACTATAATGGCTATTGAGACGACGTCCCCCACACGCCTTCTGATGATCGCGACGGCGCTGATCGCGCTGGCCGGCTGCAAGAAGGAAGCGAAGCCCGTCCCGCAGGCCGACGAGGCGGGCGGCCCGGCGATCATGACCAGCATCGACGATGCCGGCCTTCCGGTCGACAAATCCGATCAGATCACCGCGATCGACGCCGCCAGTGGCGATTCGAGCGGGATGCCGGCCGATGGCGGCGCCGTGGTCGAGATGCCGAAGCGCCAGGCCCCGGCCGAACCGACGGCGACGGTGGCGGCCCCCGCACCGATGACCATCCCGGTGGTCACGCCGCCGCCCGCCCCCGCAGGTGCGACAACGGCGCCATCCGGCGCGATGTAAAAACCCGGTCGGGAGAAGACGCCGATGGACGAAGAGAGTCTGAAAGCCCGCGCGATCGCGCTCCATGACCGCTTCACCCATGGCAGCCAGGATCGCCGCAGCTTCATGCGCGACATGACCCGGCTCGCCGGCAGCGCCGCCGCTGCGCAGATGCTGGTCGCCTCGATCGCCGCCAGCCCGGCCGCCGCGACGATCGTCGCCGAGGACGACAAGAGGATCAGGACCGCCACCGAGAAACAGACGCTCGCCAGCGGCCAAGTCTATCAACTCTACATGGCGCGACCGAAGCGCGGGGTCTGGAAATCGGGCAGCGTGATCGTAGTTCACGAGAATCGCGGCCTGCAGGCCTATACAAGGGACGTCGCCCGGCGGCTGGCGCTGGCCGGCTTCGTCGGCATCGCAGTCGACTTCCTGTCGCCGCAGGGCGGAACCCCCGCTGATGAAGACCAGGCGCGCCAGATGATCGGCGCGCTCGACCTGAGCGCGACCACCGCCGACGGCGTCGAGATCGTCAAATGGCTGGCCTCGAGAGCCCAGACGCTCGGCAAGGTCGGCATCGTCGGCTTCTGCTGGGGCGGGATGATGGTCGATCGGATCGCGGTCGCCGCCGGACCCGCGCTGAGCGCCGGAGTCGCCTTTTACGGCCCGCCGCCGCCGCCGTCCGAAGCCGCGAAGGTCAAGGCGGCGATGCTGCTCCATTATGCCGGCACCGACGACCGGGTGAACGCCGGCGCCGGCCCGTGGGTCGATGCCTTGCAGGCCGCGCATGTCGCCGTCACCCGCTACGACTATCCCGGCACACAGCACGCCTTCCACAACGACACGTCGGCAGCGCGCTATAACGAGGTGGCCGCCAACCTCGCCTGGGATCGCACGATCGCCTTCTTCAAGGAGCATCTGGCATGAGCGACGAGATCGTCTTCTACCATAACCCGCGCTCGCGCGCGCAGATGGTCCACTGGATGCTCGAGGAACTGGACGCGCCTTACCGGATCGTCCCGATCGATTTCGAGAGCGGGGAGAATCGCAAGCCCGCCTTCCTGGCGATCAACCCGATGGGCAAGCTGCCGACGATCGTCCATCGCGGCGTGACCGTCACCGAGACTGCGGCGATCATCGCCTATCTTGCCGATGCCTTCCCACAGGCGGGGCTCGCGCCGGCGCTCGACGATCCCGCGCGCGGTACCTGGCTGCGCTGGCTGGTGTTCGGCGCGAGCTGCTTCGAGCCCGCCTTGCTCGATACGATGATGAAGCGGCCCGAAATCGGCAAGATGACCGCGGGCTGGGGCAGCTATGAGGATGTGCTCGGCGCACTCGAGACGATGCTCGATCCCGGCCCGTGGATCCTCGGCGACCGCTTCAGCGCCGCCGACGTCTATGTCGGCGCCGAAATCTGCTGGGCGACCTCGTTCGGCGCCCCGGGCATCACCGACCGCCCGAAGCTCGCCGCCTATAGCGCGGCGGTGCAGGCCCGGCCGGCTTATCAGCGGACGATTCAGCTTCCCGGCTGATCGGCCCGCCACCGCCAGACGAGCCAGAAGATGCGCGGCCCTTCGACCAGATAGCGCCGCCACATACGCTGTGGAGCGACACCGAGCCGGTAGAGCCATTCGAGCGATGCCGCCTGCATCCAGCGCGGCGCGCGGCGCTCGCGCCCGGTGAGGAAGTCGATAGACGCACCGATGCACAAGCCGGTGCCGCACGCGCCTTCGATGCCGGCGATCGCCCGCGCGACTCGTTCCTGCTGCGGCGACCCGACCGCGATCAGCGTAAAGCGTGCCGCCGCGCCGACGGCGAAGCGCGCCGCCTCATCGATCGCCCGCGGATTGGAACGCAGACCCATCGGCGGAATATGCTGGACGATGTCGAGACCGGGATGGAGCCGGGCGAGATCGGACGCGGTCCGCGCATCGCCGCCGATCAGGCAGATGCGGTCTCCCGGCACGACGATATCGGCGAACAGCCGTACGGTCAGATCGCTGCCGGGCACGACCGGGAGATCGACACCCTTCATCGCTGCCAGCCGTGCCAGCACACGGCTGTCGCACAGGCACCAGCGGGCATCGGCATAAGCACGACGCTCGATCGCGCCGGGCCCCTGCCTCGACAGGCGCACGACATGGTCGACATTCGGCGTGACCAGATAGGCGAACCCGTCGCTCGCCCGACGCACCTTCAGCTGAGCGACGACCATGTCTTCGTCCAGCCGATCGAAATCGATATCGAGAAAATCCTGACGCGGCGTGGTCATCGCGCGATCATAGCGGGTGTCCACATACAAAAAAGCCCGGCGCGATGGCCGGGCTTTCCTTGTTCGATCTGCGTGGCGATCAGCGGCGGTCGCCCATGAACTGCAGCAGGAAGGTGAACATGTTGATGAAGTCGAGATAGAGCGTCAGCGCACCCATCACCACCGCCTTGCCGGCGAAGTCCGAGCCCTGAACGTGGAAGTACATGCTCTTGATCTTCTGCGTGTCATAGGCGGTGAGGCCCGCGAACAGCAGCACGCCGATCGCCGAGATCACCATCGCCATCGCCGGCGACTGGAAGAACATGTTGAGCAGCGACGCCACGAGCAGGCCGACCACACCCATGATCAGGAAGGTGCCGAAGCCCGACAGATCCTTCTTCGTGGTGTAGCCGAACAGGCTGAGCGCGGCGAAGGCGGTCGCGGTCGCGAAGAAGGTGATCGCGATCGACGGGCCGGTATAGACCAGCAGCAGCGACGACAGCGACAGGCCCATCACCGCGGCGAAGCTCCAGTAGATCGCCTGGGCCGCGAAGGTCGACAACCGGTTGATGCCGAAGCTCAGCACCATGACGAAGGCCAGCGGCGCGAGAACGATCAGCCAGCGCAGCGGGGTCACGAACACCGCGGCAGCCATACCGGAACCGGCGAACAGCAGCGCGACGATACCCGTCAGCAGCACGCCGGATGCCATATAATTGTAGATCGAGAGCATGTAGGACCGCAGCCCGGCATCATATGCGGCGTCGGTCGATGCGGCCCGTGCCGGGCGTCCGGCCACAGTCGCTCGGGGGTCAGACCAGTTTGCCATGATCGAAAACTCTCCATAAGTGATGGCGTGATCGCCGTCAGGCCAGCAATATCGGTGGATGCGGTGTCTTATTCAAGTGAAACTGCGGCGAACCGCGACTGAACCCGCCTCCAGCAACATTTTGTCATATTCGGAATGGCCATGCACCGCTTGTTCGTAGCGCTCCGCCCTCCCCCCTCGATGCGAACCGCGCTGCTCGCGACGATGGGCGGCATCCCGAACGCGCGCTGGCAGGATGACGACCAGCTCCACCTGACGCTGCGCTTCATCGGCGATGTCGATCGCCACCAGGCCGCCGACATCGACGCCGCCCTCGCCGCGATCCACCATCCGCCCTTCAGCCTGCGCCTCTCGGGAGTCGGCGCATTCGACAAGAAGGGACGGATCGATACTTTATGGGCCGGCGTGACGCCGCAGGACGACGTCAAAGGGCTCCATGCCGCCATCGACCGCGCGCTCGCCCGGGCCGGCGTCGCCCGCGACGATCGCGCCTTCGTCCCGCATATCACCCTGGCCCGCTTCGCCCGGACGGCCGCACCGCCGCTGCCTCTGCCGATCGCGGACATGACCCCGCCGCCGGTCGAGGCGCGGTTCGACATGTTCCATCTTTACGAAAGCGAGCTCGGCAATGGCGGATCGAGCTACACCATCATCGAACGCTATCCACTGACGCGATGATGTCGAGCAAGCCTGCGACGCCTGCGCCGATATCGGTCCAACAGGTCTCGAATCCCTCGATACCGCCGAAATAGGGATCGGCGACATCCTCGCCGGTGCGGCCCGGCGCATGATCGAGCAGTAGCGAGACACGCGCCGTGGCGCCTTGAGGCCGGATAGCCTGGATGTTGCGCAGATTGCTGCGATCGAGCGCGACGATATGGTCGAAGCGCCCGAAATCGCCGGGCGCGATCTGTCGCCCCCTCAATCCGGCGATATCGAGTCCGTGCGCCGCCGCGGTGGCGATGGCGCGGCGATCGGGCGGGCTACCGACATGCCAGTCGCCGGTGCCCGCCGAATCCACCGTCACCACGATCCCGCGCCTGTCCGCCTCCGCCCGCATCGCCGCCTCGGCCAATGGCGAGCGGCAGATATTGCCGAGGCAGACGAACAGGATGCGCGTCATCAGCCTTTGACGACGCCGCAGGCGAAGCGTCCACCGGCATTGCCGGTCGGATCGGTCTTGTAATCGTCAGGGCCGGCATGGATCACCACCGCCGCGCCATCGGCGTCGAGCAGCGGATTGTCGCCGCCGGTCAGCATCGCGCCGGGGATGAGCGTGTCGAGCTTCCCGGTACCATCAGCCGCGACCGTCATATTGGGCATGTCGCCCATATGGTGCCCCATCGGATTTTCGCTGCCATGCTGCTTCTTCGCCGGATTCCAGTGACCGCCGGCGCTGGTGAAATCGGGACCGGTGCAGGTACCGATGGTGTGGACATGGACGGCATGGACACCGGCGGGGACGCCGACCGCCTTGACGATGACGCGCACCCCGTCCTTCGTCTGCATCAGCATCGCCTGCCCGCGGGTCTGCCCCTGCGCGTCGACGAGTTCGGCCATCGCATGGCCCCCCTTTTCGCCATGGTGCATCTGGGCGCTCGCCGGCGCAACCGCCGCCGCCATGATCGCCGCGCAACCCGCCAGGCCGAAAGCACGCATCTTGAATCTCCTCGATAATATCGGCGTCGATCATAGCCGGCTGGCCGCCGCTGGGAAGCGCGACGATCGTCGCTGGCCGCCGCGCCCGATTTACTTGGCCGCCGAAGCGTATAACAGTCCCCCGATTGTCGGGGTTCCCGCGGGAATCAGGTGAAGGGGAAGTGCATGGCGTCGGCAGCTGACCAGAAGGTCGTGGTGGTGGGTCTGGGATATGTCGGCCTGCCGCTGGCGGTCTCGCTGGCGAAACATTTCCCGACGATCGGATTCGACATCGATCGCGAACGCATCCGCGAGCTGAACGAAGGCCATGACCGCACCCGCGAGATCGACGGACCGGCGCTCAAGGCATCGACGCTGGCGCTCACCGCCGATCATGGCGACGCGACCGATGGCGATGTCTATATCATCACGGTGCCGACCCCGGTCGATGACGCCAACCGCCCCGATCTCCGCCCGGTGATGTCGGCCACCCGCACCGTCGGGCAGATGCTGCAGGCCGGCAAGGGATCGATCGTCGTCTATGAGAGCACGGTCTATCCCGGCGTCACCGAGGATATTTGCGGTCCCGAACTCGAGCGTGTCTCGGGGCTGAAGCGCGGGGTCGATTTCTTCCTCGGCTATTCGCCCGAGCGCATCAATCCGGGCGATCGCGAACATACCGTCGACCGGATCATCAAGGTGATCTCGGGCGAATCGCCGGAAATCACCGAACGCGTCGCCGCGGTCTATGACAAGGTCACCAGCGCCGGCTGCTTCCGTGCCGCATCGATCAAGGCCGCCGAGGCGGCGAAGGTGATCGAGAATGCGCAGCGCGACATCAACATCGCCTTCATGAACGAGATCACCCAGATCTTCGCCAAGCTCGACCTGTCGATCTGGGACGTGCTCGCCGCGGCAGGCACCAAATGGAACTTCCTCAATTTCCAGCCCGGCCTCGTCGGCGGTCACTGCATCGGGGTCGATCCCTATTATCTCAGCCATTGCGCGCAGAGCGTCGGCCATCTGCCGCGGGTGATCCTGGCGGGACGATCGATCAACGATTCGATGGCGACCTGGGTCGCCGATTCGATCCACAGCAAGCGCGGCAGCAAGACCGGCTCGGTGCTGATGCTCGGCGCGACCTTCAAGGAAGACGTGCCCGACCTGCGCAACTCGAAGATCTTCGACGTGGTCAAGCGGCTGCGCTGGCTCGGCCACCGCGTCACCCTCCATGACCCGCTCGCAGACCCGCTCGAGGCGCGCCACGAATATGGCATCGGGCTGTCCACCGACGCCCTGTCGGGCCGCTACGACGTGGTCGTGGGCGGCGTGCCGCATCGCAGCTACAAGGACATGGACGGCGCGACGATCTCCGAGCTCGTCGACAAGGGCGGGCTGCTTGCCGACCTCAAGGGCATGTGGCGCGGCAAGGATCTGCGCGGCGACATCGAGCGCTGGAGTTTGTAGTTTTTAGCCCGAGTATCCTCGGGCGCCCTCAAACGCCGGGCGGTCGGCATCCGCCGACCTGGGCTTCGCGCCAATAAGGCGCGGCGCGCGTTCGCGCTTGCGGACCCTGCGGGTCCGTTGGAGATTCTCCCTGTCGCATTCAGACAGTGAGAAGAAGAGGTGGAACGGGACGCGAAGCGGCCCGCAAGGCCAAAGGCCGCCCGAGCTTATTGCGAGGAAGCCAAGGCAGGCCGATGCCTGCCGCCCGGCGTCTGAGGGCGCCCGGCAAAGCCGGGCTAAACAGAAAAGGGGCCGATCCTTTCGGATCGACCCCCATTCTTTCCGTACGTCGTGATCGACGATCGGACCGGGATATTACATCCCGGCGCCGAAGGTGATCTCCACGCGGCGGTTCTGCGGCTCGCGCACACCGTCGGCGGTGTCGACGAGCGGCTTGCTCTCACCGAAGGCTTCGGTCGAGATCGCCGAGTCGGGAACGCCCTTGCCAGCAAGGTAAGCCTTCACCGAGTCAGCACGACGCTGCGAGAGGCCGACATTGTACTGGTCGCTGCCCGACTTGTCGGCGTGACCAGCAAGCTGGACCTTCGCCTGGCCGGTCGTCGCATAAGCGTTCGCGGCGTTGTCGAGGATCGAAGCAGCCTCAGCCGTGATGTCCGACTTATCCCAGTCGAAGAACACGATGAACGGACCCGGGGTCTCAACCACCGGCGGCGGCGGAGGCGGCGGGGGCGGAGGAGGCGGCGGGGGCGGAGGCGGCGGCGGCGGCGGCGGCGGCGGGGCCGCAGGTTCGCCGAAGTTGTAGATCAGGCTCGCCAGGATGCTGTGCGAACGCCAATCGGTCTTGTAGCCGGTGCCCAGACGATCGACGAACTTCACATTGTCGACGCGCATGTAACGATACTTCACGCCGACGTCGACGTTCGTGGTGACCGGATAACGGACGCCGGCGATCGCCTGATAGGCGAACTTCGAGTCGGAGTCGTCGAGGAAGTCGGTCGACGACACGTTGTAGCCCGAGAGCTTGACGCGCGCGATACCGGCACCACCGCCGACATAACCCTGGAAGCCATCGGACGGACCGAAGTCGAGCAGGCCGTTGACCATGAAGCTGAGGGCCGAATTCTTGCCCGACGCATCACGATAGGTTCCCGGAGGGGCACCAAGGCCGCCGACCGCTGCCGGCGTACGCAGCGCGGTGGTCGAGTAATCGCTGACGCGGTTACGCTTGTAGGCAACTTCACCTTCCATGCGGAAGATGCCGAAATCATAGCCGACGACGCCGTCGACGTCGAAACCGATCTTGGAATCAGCGACCGCCGAAGCAGCCGGAGTCGAAGCGATATCGAAATTGAGATCCTCAAGGATCATCCCGCCGCCTTCGACACCGACATACCACGCCTTGTCAGCGGCATAAGCCGGCGCGGTCATCGCGGTCGAAGCGAGCACTGCCATCAAGGCAAGCTTGCGCATATTATTCCCCTTTCCAACTCGTTCCTGAAAAGGAACTATTTTCCACCTAACCCATTAACGCAAATGCACGCAAGCACGCATCTGTTGCTGTCCCGATACGAAACCCGAACCCGGCAGCAGCCGCCTTGGTCCGTGTCGGTCAGACAGCCGCTAAACGTCGATTTACAAAAAGGGTTTCGCGCTGCCCAAAAATTTTTCGACGATCCGCCATTTACCATCGGTGCGGTTGCAAAAATGCCACTATGCGAGCCGCCACCCCAAGCGCCCAGCCACGCCCCTTCACATCATTAAACTACTATAATTTAATGATATTTCTCATATTATGGCCGGAAGTCGGGGCAAGATCCCCACCGAACCGCAGCCCGTGCCACCCGCGAAGCTACCGCACCGCAACCAACCCGTTTTGCGCGGGGACATCCTATCCACCCCGCAACGCAGCGCAGGTCCCAGGGAACCAGCCGGTCGACTCCGCCGGGGTCGGCATCCGCCATTTTACGTAGCCGCAGGGCCGCGCTCGACATGCTTCCGATTGCGCTCCGGGAAATCGCGAAAGGTTAAAATCGGCGTCGGCTACCCACCCGATATCAGACCAGCGACACCAGCAGTTCGTTGGCGCGCGACGTGCCGGGCTTCAGTGGCGAGTTATAATAAGCATGTTCCAGGCTTTCGCCCGCCCGCCGCCCCTGCCGATCGATCCAGGCACGCAGATCGGCCTCTTTGCCGACATAGGATCGCTCATCGGTTTTGGCGGCAAAGCCGATCGCAGCCATGTCCCGTGCCGGAACGTCGACCAGATCGAGCCCCTCTCCCGGTGCGGGAAGCGAAGACCGATCTCGCCCGGCAGGCAGGATGAACCGAATCTTCCAGCTTCCCTCCCGCACCGGAACCGCGAAAAAGGGCACCGTGATCGGAATCTCCCCGCCCTCGCGTCCTTCGCCGAACATATAGTCGGCCATCAGGCCGAAACCGTTGCCCAGCGCCCGATCACGCGAACCATGCTGCAATGTCTCGAGCATCAGCAGCGCCGGATATCGCCTTATCTCGAACGGCCCGTCGGACAGCAGGCTGGTATGGATCGGCGCGTTCGCCTGACGCTGCCTGAGATAGGCATAGGCGGCGCCGCCGGCTGCCACCGCAACCGCGCCCGCAATCCATTTTCCCCAACCGACCTTCGCCATGTCCACACTATCCAGCAGCTTCGTTGCCGCCGGATACAGCCTGGGTCCCGCGATGGCCAGCACACCGGTCCGCCATATCCCGATAGCCGATTCACCTTGCCATGACGGATCATATACGGGACAGTGGATAACCGATTTGGTTTAAGCGAGATTTGCATGATCACCTGCATCCGCGAAGTCCGTCGCGCCCGCGGCCTGACGCTGCAGGACGTCGCCGATCGCTGCGCGCCGCCGACGACCGCACAGACGATCGGGCGGCTGGAAACCGGCACCCGCACCGTCTCGGTCGGCTGGCTCAACCGGATCGCCAATGCGCTCGACGTCGATGCGGCCGAACTGGTCAGACTGCCCGACCGCGCCGACCTCCCCGTGGTCGCACTGCTCGGCGGCGACGGGGCATCGGCACCGCGCCACGATCAGACCGTCACCTCGCCCAGACCAAACCCCGACAGCATGGCGATCCTCGTCGAAACCAGCGTCGGCGACTATCGCCATGGCGACGTGATCTGGACCGATCGCCTGCTGCCGCACGCCTTCGGCACCGCGCTCAACCGCGACGTGCTGGTGCCGAGGACGGCCGGCCGCTACAGCTTCGGGCGGCTTATCGGCCGGGAAGGCAGCAAGCTTCACCTGCTGCCGCCCGGCCATGGCAGCCGCCAGTTGGTGATCCCCGATGCGCCGTGGATCGCGATCGCGATCAGGCTGATCCGCAGTCTGGGCTGACCGGTCGGCCTCATACGCGATCTCGAAGATGCTGAAGCATCCTCGATCGACATGCTCGAGCGCCGCACGGGCCGATACCAGATCCCGGTGAGTCACGCTCACCGGGATCCGCCATCAGGCCCGCGAGCTTCCCGCGAAATAATAGCGCCATACGAACAGGCCGACCGTCGCCGGCAGGCTGGCATAGGCAAATGGCGCGTGAACGCCGATCCCTGGCAATTGGGTCATCGTCCAGGATACGAGCCCGGTCGCCGCCAGCAACGCCCAGATCCAGGCATCGCCCCTCGCCTCGAAGCGGTGCGATCTATGCCCCGATCGCGACGCGTCGAGGAATAGCGCCGCGGTCACCGCCGACATCGCGGTGAAGCCCGCCCCGTAGATGGCGAACAGCCGAACCACGCTTCCCTCGAACGCGGGGCCGGTGCGAAACGCATAGGCACTCAGCGAGAGCGCCATCGCCCGCAGCGGCTGCACATAGATCAGCACGAGGAAGACGAGCAGGACGGTGAGCAGCACCGACTTCCAGTCGCCCGCGCCGCGCAGCCGCCGCCAGCGGACATGCGCGAACCAGAACATCAGGATGATACCGAAACCGATCGCGAAGGCCGGAACGCCCGCGACCGCCGCCTCCAGTGCCGTCACCGAAGCCGGGATCGCGCCACCACCGATAACCAGCAACGTCACCGCGAAGGCAAAGGTCGCGTCGGTGAAGGCATCGAGCCGGTGGGTGATCGAGACGTCATCCATGACGGCGATTCAACCATGGTGCGGCCCGAAAGAAAAGCTCAACCGTCGCTGACGCGCTCGATATCCGCGCCGACCGCCGACAGCTTTTCCTCGAGCCGTTCATAGCCGCGGTCGAGATGATAGACGCGATGGACCTTGGTCTCGCCCTCGGCCGCCAGTCCGGCCAGTACGAGGCTCATCGATGCGCGGAGATCCGTCGCCATCACTTCGGCGCCAACCAGCCGGTCGACCCCGCGCACCACCGCGGTACGGCCGCGAACCTGGATGTCCGCTCCCATCCGCGTCAGTTCAGGGACATGCATGTAGCGATTCTCGAAGATCGTCTCGGTCAGCACGCTGGCTCCGTCGGCCAAGGTCAGCATCGACATGAACTGCGCCTGCATGTCGGTCGGGAAAGCCGGGAACGGCGCGGTCGACACGGTTAGCGGACCGAGCTTGTTGCCCGCCCGCACGCGGATACCGTCGGGCCGCTCCTCGATCTCGACGCCGGCCGAACGCAGCCCGTCGAGGATCGCGTGCATATCCTCGGCCCGCGCACCGATCAGATCAAGATCGCCGCCGGTGATCGCCGCGGCACAGGCATAGCTGCCCGCCTCGATGCGGTCGGGCATCACCTGGTAGCGCGCACCACCCAGGCTGTCGCGACCCTGGATCAATATCCGATCGCTGCCGATGCCGTCGATCTCGGCCCCCATCGCGATCAGGCAGTTGCACAGGTCGACGATCTCGGGCTCACGCGCGGCATTTTCGATCACGCTCTCGCCGCGCGCCAAGGATGCCGCCATCAACGCATTCTCGGTCGCGCCGACCGAGGGAAACGGCAGCGTGACCCGGCCGCCGGGAAGCCGGCCGCCCGGCGCCTTCGCCTTTACATAGCCGCCCGACAATTCGATCTGCGCGCCGAGTTCCTCGAACGCCCTGAGGTGGAAATCGATCGGGCGGTTGCCGATCGCACAACCGCCCGGCAGCGACACGGTCGCCTCCCCCGCCCGCGCGAGCAACGGCCCGAGCACGACGATCGACGCCCGCATCTTGCGAACGATGTCATAGGGCGCGACCGTCGACGCGATCTCCCGGGCGGTCATCGTCATCTCGCGGCCGATCTCGCCATTCTGGCCGCGGCTGACCGTGGTGGTGACGCCGAGTTCGTTGAGCAGATGACCGAAGCTGTCGACATCGGCGAGCCGCGGCAGGTTGGTCAGGGTCAGCGGCTGATCGGTCAGCACCGCGCAGGGCAGCAGCGTCAGCGCTGCATTCTTCGCCCCCGAAATCGGCAGGCTTCCGGACAGGCGTTTTCCGCCCCTGATGATGATGCGATCCATGGCTGGCGTTTATCGCTTCACGAGAAACGCGCAATGGTTGTTTGAAGGCGCGACGTTGTCGCGCCGCCCTCAGACGCCGGGCGGAACGCATCCGCGTTCCTGGGCTTCGCGCCAATAAGGCGCGGCGGCCGTTCGGCCTTGCGGGCCGCTGCGCGTCCCACCTTTCCCTTTCTCTGTTTGAGTAAGACAGTGAGAGGGAAAGCAATCAACGGACCCGCAGGATCCGCAAGCGCGAACGCGCGCCCGAGCTTATGCGAGGAAAGCCAAGCCGACGGATGTCGGCGCCCGGCGCTTGAGGGCTGACAAAAAACCAACGGGATGCGTGGCGGTCCGCAAGCGCGAACGCGCGCCGCGCCTTATTGGCGCGAAGCCAAGGCAGGCGGATGCCGACCGCCCGGCGTCTGAGGGCGCCAGCCAATAGGCTGGCAAAAAACAAAAACCGCCTGAAAAGGCTTACGCCTTTTCAAGCGTGCACTGCAGCGGATGCTGGTTCTGGCGGGCGAAGTCGATCACCTGGCTGACCTTGGTTTCGGCGACCTCATAGCTGAAGGTCCCGCACACCCCGACGCCCTTCTGGTGGACGTGGAGCATCACCCGGGTGGCGTCTTCCATGTTCATGCGGAAAAAGCGCTGGAGGCACAGGACGACGAATTCCATCGGCGTATAATCGTCGTTGAGCATCAGCACCCGATAGGGCGTGGGCTTCTTCGTCCGGGTGCGGGTGCGCGTCGCGAGACCGAGGCCGGTGCCATCGTCCTCGCCATCCTTGCGGATCGCCATCCGGATCGGATCAGTGCCAATAAGATCGGTCATCGTACGCGCGCAGACTCACTTCGCCGGGGAAAGGCAGAATATGGCAGCCATCGGCCATTCGGCAAGGGGCGACACTGCAAATGGCCAAGAACCGCCCCTTGCCATCGACCATCGTCGGACGAAACCGCGATTCGCCACCAAAAACGAAACGGCCGCCTTCCCGGAGAAAGGCGGCCGCGTCGTAAAGCAACACGGCTACTGGGGGCGCAGGGCCCCGGAAACGGATGCTTAGAGCGCGGCGCTCTTGATCTTTTCCGCCGCCAGCGAATAGCGGTTCGAGATCGGCTGGAACACGTCGCCGGCCAGCTTGACCCAGGCTTCGGTCAGCTTCGACATCTCGGCGACGGCGCTGTCGAACGAGGTCTTGGCATATTCGCTCTGGAGCTGGAACACCTCGGCCGGGGTCTTGGCCGCGGTCAGGCTCTTCACCGTCGCGGTCGCGGTCTCGAAGCTCTTCTTGCCATATTCGGTGACTTCGGCGCCGATCGTCTCGGCACCCTTGGCCGCGGTCTTCGCCGAGGCGATCATCGCCTCGACATTGCCCTTGGAAAATTCGGTGAATTCCTCGCCGAACTTGCTGCCCTTTTCCAGGGCAGCCTTGGCGCGCTCATTGATTCCGGTGAACATGGTCGTGACCTTTTCGGCATAGGGCGAGGTGAAAGCAGTCGACATCGGGAGCAATCCTTTCGGGTCCGGCGATGAAGCCGCCGGGGCTGGTATTTTCGGAACGATCTTCTTGGCAGCGGGCTTCGCCGCCGCGACCGGGGGCTTGACCGCCGCGACCGGCTTCGGCGCCGCAGCCTGGGCAACGGCAATCTTCACAGGGACAGGCTTCACAGGGGCCGGCGCGGCCTCCGGCTTGGCAACAACCGTCTTGGCAACCGGCTTCGCCTTCACCACTTTCGTGGCCGCCCCTTTGGCGGGTGCGGGCGTCACCGATGCCGGCGCATCGGCCTTCGCCGTCTCGGCAATTTCGTCAGCCATCGATCAGTTCCTGCTCTTTATTGCGTCGCACAATACCGTAAACACACGCTATCCGCAAGGTTTATTGTGCAATGCAACATAACCGTCATGTTGCGCCGGGACGATCTCAATTTTTCGCTGACAACCGCCAAAAACCCCGCCCGCACCAAACGAGCGAAGACCAACCGGGTTCCGCGATCAGCAAATATTTTCCGCTGTGCGGCTACCGCATCCGCACATAGCGGCCGGGCGCATCCTCGATCGCCTTGCGGCCCGGAGTCCATTTGCCCTTCGCCGGCACCTCGGGCGCCGAACGCGCGCCGATCCAGGCCCGCCAGTCGGGCCACCAGCTGCCCTTGGTCTCGGTCGCGCCGGCCAGGAACTGCTCGAGCGAATCGGCGGCGCCGTCATTGGTCCAATATTGATATTTCTGCGCGGCCGGCGGGTTGACCACCCCGGCGATATGGCCCGACCCGGCCACCATGAAACGGATCGGCCCGGCGAGGTGGCGGGTCAGCTTCCAGACGCTGACGGCGGGCGCGATATGATCGTCGCGCCCGGCCTGGATATAGGCCGGCGTCCGGATCGTGGTCAGGTCGATCGGCACGCCGCCGATCCGGATCGCCCCCGGCTGGACCAGCAGATTGTCGCGGTAAAGCTGCTCGAGATAGGCCTTGTGCCATTTGGCCGGCAGATTGGTGGTGTCGCCGTTCCAGTAGAGCAGGTCGAACTCGCTATAGTCCTCGCCCAGCAGATAATTCTGGACGACATAGTTCCAGATCAGATCGCGGCTGCGCAGCAGGTTGAAGGTCGCCGAGATCAAACGCCCGTCGATCACCCCGTCCGCCGCCATCGCCGAGATCATCGCGATCTGTTCGTCCCCCACCAGCAGGGTAAGATCGCCGGCCTCGCTGAAATCGACCTGCGCGGTGAAGAAGGTCGCACTGGCGACCTTGTCGGCCCCGCCGGTGGCGGCGAGATAGGCGAGCGTCATCGCCAGCGCGGTACCCGCCACGCAATAGCCGATCGTGTGGACCCGATCGACGCCTACCAGTTCGCGCACCTTGTCGATCGCATCGATCTGGCCGCCGATCACATAGTCGTCCATCAGCACATCGGCCATCAAGGCATCGGCCGATTTCCACGACACCATGAACACGCTGAGCCCGCTCTCGACCGCCCAGCGGACGAAGCTGTTCCGGGCGTTGAGGTCGAGGATGTAGAAGCGGTTGATCCAGGGCGGGAAGATCAGCAGCGGGGTGCCGAGCAGCTTCGCCGTGGTCGGCGCATAATGGATCAGCTGATAGAGCGGGGTCTCGTGCACGACCTTGCCCGGGGTCGCGGCAATGTTGCGGCCGATCTCGAAGGCATCGACATTGGTCTGGGTCATCTGCCCCTTGGCGAGATCGGACAGCATATGTTCGAGCCCGCGCAGCAGATTCTGGCCCTGGGTTTCAAATGTTCGCGCCAGCACCAGCGGGTTGGTCAACGGGAAATTGGCGGGGGACAGCGCGTCGGCGATCGTGCGCATCACGAACCTGATCCGGTCGCGGTCGCGCGGCTCGATCCCCTCGATGGCATCGATCGAGCCCAGCCAATGTTCGCACATCAGCAGATAGGCCTGGCGGATCAGGTCGAAGATCGGGGTTTCGCGCCAGGCATCGGCGCTGAAGCGCTTGTCCTTGTCGGCAAGACTCGCCGCGGCCGGATCGCGCTTCATCATCGACGACAGCAGCGCGACCCCGTCGAGCATCGCCTTGCCCTGGAGGTCGGCGAGATGCCCCGCATCGATCTTGGCGGGATCGCCGAACAAAGCCTTCAGGTCGGGCATCGGCAGACCGTTCACGGGCGCCGCCGCGACATGTTCGAGGATCATCTGCTGCGCTTCGCCGAAAATGCCGGTCCAATGCTGGATATCGGCCAGACTCGGCATCGCGATGGCCATCGGATCGCCCCCGTTTGCGAGGCCCGCATCCCCGTTCTTATCGGCCATCACGCTGCTCCCACGCATATTTTCACGACGCCCTGCCCTTTCGCGCGGTTCGCGCGTATAGCGGCGTCGGCGACAATGGGCGAACTGCCCGGCGACGCCAAGTGTCAAACCCAGAGGAATCGACCAAGGGAATTACGATGTCCGACGAATTTTACCGCATCAAACGCCTTCCCCCCTATGTCATCGCCGAAGTCAACGCGATGCGGGCGGCGGCGCGAGCGCGGGGCGAGGACATTATCGACCTTGGCATGGGAAACCCCGACCTGCCCCCGCCCGAACATGTGATCGAGAAGCTGTGCGAAGTCGCGCGCAACCCCGACGCGCATGGCTATTCGGCGTCGAAGGGGATTGCCGGCCTTCGCAAGGCGCAGGCCGCTTATTATCAGCGCCGCTTCGGGGTCGACCTCGATCCCGAGAGCGAGATCGTCGTCACCCTCGGATCGAAGGAGGGCCTCGCCAATCTCGCACAGGCGATCACCGCCCCGGGCGACGTCGTGCTGGCGCCCAATCCGTCCTATCCGATCCACACCTTCGGCTTCATCATCGCAGGCGCCACGATCCGTTCGGTGCCGACGACCCCCGACGAACGCTATTGGGAGTCGCTCGACCGCGCGATGAAGTTCACCGTGCCGCGCCCGTCGGTGCTGGTGGTCGGCTATCCGTCGAACCCGACCGCCGAAGTCGTCGACCTGGCCTTCTACGAACGGCTCGTCGCCTGGGCGAAGGAGCACAAGGTCTGGGTGCTGTCGGATCTCGCTTATTCGGAGCTTTATTATGACGGCGTGCCGACCCCGTCGATCCTGCAGGTGCCCGGCGCCAAGGATGTCGCGGTCGAATTCACTTCGATGTCGAAGACCTATTCGATGGCGGGATGGCGGATGGGCTTCGCGGTCGGCAACCAGAAGCTGATCGCGGCGCTGACCCGGGTCAAATCCTATCTCGATTATGGCGCGTTCACCCCGATCCAGGCGGCGGCGGTCGCGGCGATCAACGGGCCGCAGGATATCGTCGAGAAGAATCGCGAACTCTACAAGCGCCGGCGCGACGTGCTGGTCGAAAGCTTCGGGCGCGCCGGATGGGACATCCCGCCGTCGCGCGCCTCGATGTTCTGCTGGGCACCGCTGCCGCCCGCGGTCGCGCATCTCGGCAGCCTCGAATTTTCGAAGCAGCTGCTCACCCATGCCGGCGTCGCGGTGGCGCCGGGGGTCGGCTATGGCGAGGACGGCGAAGGCTTCGTCCGTATCGCCATGGTCGAAAACGAGCAGCGCATCCGCCAGGCCGCCCGCAACGTGAAGCGCTATCTGAATTCGATGGGCGTCAACACCGGCAATCGCAGCGCGAGCTGATATCGTCGAATAGCGAATGACGGTGAGTCTGACTTACCGTCATTCGGTATCGGGCCGCGCGGCGCGCGAGCACATCGATCGAGGATGCGTCAGCGCTTCGCACGCAAAGAAAAGGGGCCGCGTCGCCGCGGCCCCTTTTCTTTTGCTTTGCCCTGGCGAGAGGGATTAGCGCGAAGCAACCTTGTCGGCGGCCTTCGGCGCTTCGAAAGCGACGCGCTTGCCGGCATAGTCGCCGACGACCTTCGAGCCGCGGACCTTCAGGTTGAAGGTCTTGCCGCTGTTGACGTCGCGGCCGCTGATGATCTGATATTCACCCGACTTGCTGACGGTGTACTCATAGGTGGTGCCGTCGCGGACGAAGCTCTCGGGAGCGGCGAACGCCGGGGTGGCCAGCAGAGCCGAAACCGAAGCAAGCAACAGAACAGACTTGATCATGGTGACCTCCAATATGCGGGGGGAAGCCAGCGCCGCCCCTGTTGCACTGCAATATGTTGAAGGGTGGGTTTTTCGGCAATTGAAGAAATTGACGTTACAGTTGCATTTTATGCAATTCATATCGATTAACGCAATCTTAATCGCCATTTTTTGCCGCTTTTCTGCGGAAAATTCGCCTTTTCTGCAATCGCAACGCCAATGGTAACGCTCACAAAAAAATGCTGTGGTAGCTTATTTTCTCGTAGTTCAGGCCCGATTTGCGCGCGATCGCAGCATCGAATCACCGAGGATTTGTCTTGACCTCCGCCTCGCGCGGGGCACAGTCGCGCGATGCTGAACGCCGGCCCGGTCGCGCTGACCGACATCGCCCATACGATCCAGCTGGCGCTGGCGCCCGTCTTCCTGCTGACCGGCATCGGCGGCATTCTCAACCTGCTGGCGCTGCGGCTCAGCCGGATCGTCGACCATGCCCGGCGGATCGAACGCGAATTCGCGCCCGTGGGCGATCCGCTCCACGCGGTCCAGGTCCGCCGGCTGCGCCTGCTCGACTATCGGATGCGGGTGGTCAACACCGCGATCTTCCTGTGCACCGGCAGCGCAATGCTGATCTGCATCGTCGTGGCGGTGCTGTTCGTCGCCAGCCTGCTCGGGCTCGGCTTCGCGCGGACGATGGCGGCGATGTTCGTGCTGGCGATGCTGCTGCTGATCGGCGGCCTCGGCCTGTTCCTGCTCGAGGTCCGCGCGGCGGTCCGCGCGATCCAGATCGACGACGCGCTGCTCGAACGGGATTAGAGGGTTTTGTTTGGAAAATGCGCGGAAGAGCGCATTTTCGAGGCGCCGCATCTCACAAAAGCAAAGGGACTGCCGGATCGCTCCGACAGTCCCCTTTACATGGTCAGCGGCCGGAAGTGCCGGCCCGGGAGACCCCTGGCGCTTCGTTAGAAGCGCGTCTCCCGAACGGACTGAACCGACCTCCATGCTGAACCATGAGACATCGGATCACCTCCTTTCGCAAAGTTGTCGAGGCCCGCAACATGAGTCCTTTTGCACGTGCGAACAAGTCTTGTTTTGCAGATTATTTTCGGCAATCCTCGATCGCTCGGGCCGGTTCGGCCCAGGCCGGAACCACGACCGCGGGCAAACCCGGCGAGGCGACCATCATCCTCCCCCGGCTGAACGCGAATTTGTCGAGAAATCCGTCACGCGCGGCGAACAGCGCCCCGGACATCGTGGTCCCGCCATCCTCGACAGCACCGGCCTTATAGGTGGTCACGCCCGAAGACGTCGTAACGCTGATGGCTGCCGCGCTTCCCGATCGGAGCAAGGCGACCTGCCCGCTGCGCCGGTCGCAGCGCAGCACCAGCGCCGGCGACGCACCGTCCTCGCCGTAGCGCGCGCTCGACACCGGCTCGCCGGGTACATAGCGCCAGCGCCCGGCGGTCAGCGGCATATCGCGCCAGTCGGCGGTCACCGGCGCTGACGGCGGAGCCGCGGCCGCCACCGGTGGCGGAGGCGGCGGCGCATGGACGACGGGCGACGCGGTGGTGCAACCGGCCAGCGCGAGGGCGAGCATGGGTCCGAAACGGCGGTGCGCGAAAAATGGGAGAAAAACCATGGCCGACTGCATGCGCGAACCCCCGGCCAAAGAAAACCCCGCTATCCGTGCCGCGCGCCGGATAACCATTCCCCTGCGCTCAGCCGCGACACTCGCGGATCACGCGGGTGATGTCGGGCCCGACCGGGGTGATGACCTGGCTTCCCGCCAGCATCTGCAGTTCGAGCGATTTATCGCTGCCGAGGAAATTGTCGAAAAACGGATGCTTGGCGGGCAGCTTCGCGCTGATCGTGCCACCGCCATCCTTCGCATAGCCGGCGTCGAGCATCAGCTTGGCGCCACCGACCTTGAGATATTGCCGGTCGAAACCGCCAGGATCCCCGACCCCGACCGCGATGAATTCGATGGTCCGGCTGGCGAGCGAACAGGCGAAGGCATAGCTCCAGCGCCCGCCGTCGCGGCTGTAGATTACGCCTGGCCCCTCGCCGATCTGCGGCACATAATACCAGCGATTGGGCTGCCGCGCATCGCCGCCAGGCTGGGGGGGCACGCCGGCAGGCTGCGCAGGCTGGACGGCCGGTGGTGCGGCATCGGCCGCCGCGATCTGGTTTGCGGTATCGGCGGGCGCCGGCTGCACCGTCGGTGCCGGCGCCTGGGCGACGGGTGCTTCGGGCGCGCTTTCGATCGGCACATCGGCGACCGCCGGAGACGCGCTCTGGATCTTGCCGCCTCGGTGCAGCAGCCGCGTGAACACGCAGGTCCCGAGCATCAGCGACAGCGTCGCGACCAGAACGATCCGCCGGATCCACGCCGCACGCGACGTCTTGGGCACCAGGGTGGGAGGAGGATAGCTCATATCAAGCAAACACCGACATTGACGCAGCGCAACATCGGATCATTGCCGAAACATGACGCGGCTCGCAAGCCCCGTGCGTCCGCTGCGGCAACGCCGCGATCTATTCGGCGTTGAAGGTCGCGGCGTCGATCGGCGTCGGCTTTATGCCGCTTTCGCTCACCATCAACGAATAGGACCAGTTGCTGTGCTTGACCTCGGTCTGGTCGGCGGTGTCGATGACCTCGGTCTTCATCGTGTCGGAGCCGGGAAACTCGTTCGCCCTGATGATCCGGGTGAAGGATTTGCAATCCGCCGCCAGCGCAGCCCCGAACGCATATTGGATCTTGTAGACGCCGTCGGGCACCCCCTCGATCGTCATCGTTTCGAGCTTGGGGAGGAAGAAGCTGGCGGCGAGCTTGCCTGTGTCGGCATGGCGGATCTTGACGAGCGCATCGCCGCCGCCGCCATTCTGGATCTCGATATTATGCCCTTCGTCGAGCAGTTTCATGTCGCCGGCGATCTTCTGCCCCGGCGGCGGCACCGAGGCGCAGACCGGCTGGCCCGCGACGTCGGCCGCGGCATCGGCGGCAGCCACGGCCGCCGCGCGCGATGTCTGCGCCTGGGCCGCACCGGTCGCAGTCTGGGATGCGGCGAAGAGCAGCAGGACGCCCGACGTCGCGCCGCGCAGGATCATGGTCATCGATTTCCCCCCGGAAACAGCTTCGCCCACCCATGCGCGAATATCGCGGCGAACGAAAGGCCCGGCTTGACTCGCCCCCGCGGTCGCGCTCGACTGCAACGATGAGCAGGGACCCTCGCTTCGACGATTATATCGCGCGCGCCCAGCCTTTCGCGCAGCCGATCCTTCACCATCTGCGCAAGGTCGTTCACGGCGCGTGCCCGATCGTCGAGGAGACGATGAAATGGAGTTCGCCGACCTTCATGTACAAGGGTCGCATCCTGTGTCGCATGTCGGCCTTTCGCCACCATGCGAGTTTCGGCTTCTGGGAGCGTGAGAATGCCACCGGCGCCGTCGACGACCGGGACAAGGACGCCATGGGCCAATATGGCCGACTGACGGAACGCGCCGACCTACCGGACGACACGATCTTGATCGAGGCCATCGGCCGCGCGATGGCGCTGGTCGATGCCGGCGCGGTGGCGCCCCGTCCGATCAAGCATCCCAAGCCGCCGCCGGTACCGGCCGAGGATTTCGCGGCGGCGATGGCGGCACTTCCCGCGGCGCGAACCAGTTTCGACGCCTTCCCGGTCAGCGAACGCCGCGAATATGTCGAATGGATCGAAGACGCCAAGCGCGCGGAAACCCGCGCACGGCGGATCGAGCAGGCGGTCGCCCAACTTGCCGAAGGCAAGCGGCGCAACTGGCGCTATATGTAACCGCCATTTTCGTTCGCAAAAGAGGGCGGTTTGCCGATCGCCGCCGCGGACGGCAGGCCCAGTTCCGGCCCGACCCCCGCCGCCTTCGCCATGCGCGACGATGCCACATAGCTGCCGAGATCGCGCCAGGCCTCGAGCATCTGGTCGATCGAACCGTTGCCGCACCCCAGCGGCGAACGCGTCACGTCATGCATCGCTACTCTCCTGCCCCAACGACATCCTTCGGGATGCTCTTATGCCGCGCAGGATATACGCATTGTCTTCGAGTGCACAGATAGTTTCATCATAAAAACACGCAAATATCACTATAATTGAACGAATCGTTCAACGGCGTTTGGCCGCGCGCGCCGCCTTCGCCTTGCCGTAGCGGGTCGTCCGGGTGCCCGGCTTGCCGCTGCTCGAATGGCTCGCCACCGGCGCGCGGTGCTGCTCGACCGGCAGCCCCAGTTCCTCCTGCTCGAGCCGCCTGATCTCGTCGCGCAGCCGCCCGGCTTCCTCGAATTCGAGATCGGCGGCGGCAGCCCGCATCCGCGCCTCGAGATCCTCGATATAGCCGCGCAGATTATGGCCGACCATGTGCGGCCGGTCCTCGATCCCGGTCTCGACGGTGACCTGGTCGCGCGATGCGAGATGGCCGACGATATCGGTGATGTTGCGCTTGATCGTCTCGGGGGTGATGCCGTTGGCTTCGTTGAAGGCCTGCTGCTTCTCGCGGCGTCGCGCGGTCTCGGCCATCGCCCGTTCCATCGATCCGGTGATGCTGTCGGCATAGAGGATCACCCGGCCGTCGACGTTGCGCGCAGCGCGCCCGATCGTCTGGATCAGCGAGGTTTCCGAACGCAGGAAGCCCTCCTTGTCGGCATCGAGAATCGCGACCAGCCCGCATTCGGGGATATCGAGCCCCTCGCGCAGCAGGTTGATGCCGATGAGGATGTCATAGACCCCGAGCCTGAGATCGCGGATCAGCTCGATGCGCTCGAGGGTCTCGACGTCCGAGTGCATGTAGCGGACCTTGAGCCCCGCCTCGTGCATATATTCGGTGAGATCCTCGGCCATCCGCTTGGTCAGCGTCGTCACCAGCGTGCGATAGCCGAGCTTGGCGGTCTCGCGCGCCTCGTAGACGAGGTCGTCGACCTGGCTTTCGATCGGCCGCACGTCGATCGGCGGATCGATCAGCCCGGTCGGCCGGATCACCTGTTCGGCGAAGACGCCGCCGGTCTGTTCCATCTCCCAACCGCCCGGGGTCGCCGAGACATAGACGGTCTGCGGGCGCATCACCTCCCACTCGCTGAAGCGCAGCGGCCGGTTGTCGATGCAGCTCGGCAGGCGGAAGCCATATTCGGCCAGCGTGATCTTGCGGCGATGATCGCCGCGCGACATGCCGTTGATCTGGCCTATCGTCTGATGGCTCTCGTCGACGAACAACAGGGCATTTTCGGGCAGATATTCGAACAATGTCGGCGGCGGCTCGCCGGGGAGCCGCCCGGTCAGGAAGCGGCTGTAATTCTCGATCCCCGCGCACGATCCGGTCGCCGCGATCATCTCGAGATCGAAATTGGTGCGCTGTTCGAGCCGCTGCGCCTCGAGCAGCTTGCCCTCGATCTGCAATTCCTTGAGCCGCTCGCCCAGTTCGAAGCGGATCGCCTCGCTCGCCTGCTTCAGCGTCGGGCCGGGCGTCACATAATGCGAATTGGCATAGACCCGGACCTGGTCGAGGCTGGCCGACTTCTTCCCCGTCAGCGGGTCGAATTCGGTGATCTCCTCGATCTCGTCGCCGAAAAAGGCGATCCGCCAGGCGCTGTCCTCATAATGCGACGGGAATATCTCCAGATTGTCGCCGCGCACCCGGAAATTGCCGCGGCCGAAGGCCTGGTCGTTGCGCTTGTACTGGAGCGCCACCAGCTTGCGGATGATCTCGCGCTGGTCGACGGTCGAGCCCTTCTTCAGATCGAAGATCATCGCCGAATAGGTCTCGACCGATCCGATGCCGTAGAGGCACGACACCGACGACACGATCAGCACGTCGTCGCGCTCGAGCAGCGACCGGGTCGCCGAGTGGCGCATCCGGTCGATCGCCTCGTTTACCGAGCTTTCCTTCTCGATATAGGTGTCCGACCGCGGCACATAGGCCTCGGGCTGGTAATAGTCGTAATAGCTGACGAAGAATTCGACGGCATTGTCGGGGAAGAACTGCTTGAACTCGCCATAGAGCTGGGCGGCGAGGATCTTGTTGGGCGCCAGGATCAGCGCCGGCCGCTGCAACTGCTCGACGACCTTGGCCATGGTGAAGGTCTTGCCCGATCCGGTAACACCCAGCAGCACCTGGTCGCGCTCACCGGCCTCGGCCTGCGCGACGAGCTCGGCGATCGCGGTCGGCTGATCGCCGGCCGGGGCATAGTCCGACACGATCCGAAACGGCTTGCTGCCTTCGAGCTTGGGGGGGCGCTCGGGCCGATGGGGCACGAAGCTCTGCCCCATGTCGATATCGTCGAGGCTCGTTCGAATCTGGATCGCCATGAGGAACATATGGGGCACGCCGCCGGCCGAAACAATGATCGGCGCGTGACCGACAGCACTTGCACCGCCAAGGACCGGCGCTAGGGTCGCGCCATGATATATGAGAGGCTTGGTATGACCCTTTCCCCCATCGGCAGGCTGGCGATCGGCTTGACTGCCGGCGCGATCCCCGCGGTCGCGCTCGCCGACAATTTCGCGGTCGGCGCCTGGCAGCACCAGACCACGACGATCAGCGCCGAGGTCCCCGGCATCCCGCAATGGATGATCAAGATGTTCGCCGGCAACAAGACCCGCAAGAGCTGCTACACCGCCGCCCAGGCAAGTTCGCGCCCCGAGGCGCTGCTGACCCAGGACGACGCCGCGGTCTGCAAGGTGCGCCGGCTGGAGATGACCGGCGGCAAGCTGCTGTTCGATACATTCTGCACCAACAAGCGCTTTCCCGAGGGGCTGCTGGTGTCGTCCAAGGGCACCTATACCCCGCGCAGCTACAGCCTCTCGACGCTGTCGACCGGCACCAAGGATGGCGAGGCGGTCAAGATCGTCACCACCGGCACCGGCCAATGGACGGGGCCGACGTGCAAATAAGCGCCCCGATCGACCTCGACGCCTATCTCGCGCGGATCAGCCTGGGAATCCTGCCCGCGCCCGACGCCCAGGGCCTCGCCGCGCTCCAGCGCGCGCACCGGCTGGCGATTCCGTTCGAGAATCTCGACATCCGCCTCGGCCGGGCGATCAGCCTCGATCCCGCCCATGTGTTCGACAAGCTGGTCCACCGGCGGCGCGGCGGCTATTGTTTCGAGCAGAACCAGCTGTTCCTGCGTGCGCTGACCGCGCTCGGCTTCGATGCCCGCCCGCTGCTCGCGCGCGTCTGGCTGATGGCCGAGGACGTGCCACCGCGCACCCATACCCTCAACCTCGTCATGATCGACGGTATGCCATGGATCGCCGATGCCGGCTTCGGCGGCAGCTATTCGCCGCCGATGCCGCTGATCGAAGGGCCCGAGGTGACCGGCCCCGACGGCGCCAAATTCCGCCTGTCGACCCATGAGGACCATGGCTGGATGCTCGAGCGCAAAGGCGACCCGCTCAGCACCGACGGGCGCACCAGCGGCGACGACTGGCAATTGCAGTACAGCTTCACCCTCGACAATGTCGCCTCGATCGACCTGGAGATGTCCAACCATTGGACCTCGACCCGGCACGGCACCCGCTTCACCACTTTGTCGGTGGCGAGCATCTGCCTGCCGTCGGGCTTCGCGTCGCTGACCGACCGCCATTATACCCGCCGCAACGGCGACCAGCGGGTCGAGGCCGAGATCGAGAGCGCGACCGCCTATCGGCTGCGGCTCAACTTCGTGTTCGGAATCGCGCTCGACGATGTCGAGGTCGGCGGCCTCGGATTGTTCGAGGGCTGATCCGGCCGCATCACTCATATCCCCGGGGGCAATGAATTGAGCGAGATCATGGCAAGCCGACCCCGCAATCCCATAAGATCGGTGATCGGCGGCTCGCTCGGCAATCTCGTCGAATGGTATGACTGGTATATCTATTCGGCCTTCTCGCTCTATTTCGCGAAGAGCTTCTTCCCCAAGGGCGATCCGACCGCGCAATTGCTGTCGACCAGCATCGTCTTCGCGATCGGTTTCCTGATGCGGCCGCTCGGCGGCTGGCTGTTGGGCATGCTCGCCGATCGCTATGGCCGCAAATCGGCGCTGACCTGGTCGATCACGCTGATGTGCCTGGGCTCGCTGATCATCACCGCCGCCCCGACCTATGCCAGCATCGGCATCGCCGCGCCGATCCTGCTGACCTTCGCGCGGATGGCGCAGGGGCTGAGCCTGGGCGGCGAGTTCGGGACCGCGGCGACCTATCTCACCGAGATCGCCCCGCCCGACAAGCGCGGTTTCTGGTCGAGCTTCCAATATGTCACGTTGATCGCCGGCCAGTTGCTGGCACTCGGTCTGCTCGTGCTGCTCCAGTTCGTGTTCCTGACCGAGGCGCAGCTCGAAGCGTGGGGCTGGCGCCTCGCCTTCGCGACCGGGGCGATCCTGGCGATCAGCGTCTTCTGGCTCCGCCGCGGCATCGACGAGACCCCCGATTTCGTCGAGGAAAGCGGCAAGGAGCGGCGCAAGGGCGGCTTCATGACGCTGCTGCGCGAACATCCCAAGCAGGTCGCGCTGGTGTTCGGCCTGTCAATCGGCAGCAATGTCAGCTTCTACGCCTATACCACCTATATGCAGAAATATCTGGTGCAGAGCGCGGACTTCGCCAAGGACACCGCCTCGCTGATCTGCTCGGCGGCGCTGATCTTCTACATCGTCATCCAGCCGATCCTCGGCGGCCTGTCCGATCGGATCGGCCGCAAGCCGCTGCTCTACTGGACCTGGATCGTCGGCGCGATCGCGACGGTGCCGCTGTTCACCGCGATCGGCGCCGCCGGCAGCCCGCTCGCCGCCTTCCTGCTGATCTGCGTCGCCTATCTGGTGATCTCGGGATCGAGCGCGACCAGCGCGGTGGTCAAGGCCGAGCTGTTCCCGCCGCATGTCCGCGCGCTCGGGGTCGGCCTGCCCTATGCGATCAGCCAGGCGATCTTCGGCGGCACCGCCGAGTCGCTCGCACTCTGGTTCAAATCGGCCGGGATCGAGTCGACCTTCTTCTGGTATGTCGCCGGCTGCATGGTGGTGGCGCTGGTGGCGACGATCATCCTGCCCGAGACGCGAACCAGGGCGATGCGCACGGCGAGCAACCGTTAAGGCACGTCCCACGCCTGGCCGGCTGCCAGCGTCCGGAAGCGATCGGGCGCGAGCTTTTCGGCCTTCAGCGCCTTTGCCAGTTCGGTCCGCGGTTCGTCGATCGTCTCCTCGGTGAGCTGGAACGTGCCCCAGTGGATAGCGAGCGCGTGGGTGGCGCCGAGCGTCTCGAACACCCGCACCGACTGTTGCGGATCGACATGGTTGCCGCTGAACACTTCGCGCGGATGATAGGCACCGATCGGCAGGATCGCGAGGCGGTACGGCCCATCCTTCGCCGCGCGGCGCACCCAGCTGCCGTCGCCCCAGCCGGTGTCGCCGGCGAAGAAGATATTGCCGCCGGGCAGGGTTATGGTGAAGCCGCTCCACAGCGCACGATTGCGGTCGGCGCCCCAACGCGAGCCCCAGTGATGGACCTGCTCGACGATCACGTCGATCCCGGGCTGCAGCGTCACCCGCCCACCCCAGTCGCGCGCCACCGCCGGCGCGCCATGGTCGCTCAGGATCGTGTCGTTGCCGAGGCTGGTGACGATCACCGCCCGGTCGCGCTTCCACAGCTTCGCGAGCAGGTCGACGTCCATATGATCATAATGGTCGTGGCTGACGAGCACCGCATCGATCTTCGGCAGATCGTCGAAGCGTACCCCCGGTGCCCGCACCCGGCGCGGCCCGAACAGGCCGAACGGCCCGACCTTGTCGGCCCATACCGGATCGGTGAGGATGTTGAGGCCCTGGGTCTGGATCAGCACGGTGGCATGGCCGATCCAGGTCACCCGCAGCGCCGATCCCGTCACCCGCGCCGGCGGGCGGGTCGGCGTCACCGCGACGCTTTCGGGCCAGCCGGGACCGCGCTTGCCGGTCGCGGCATTATAGAGGCGGCGCAGCCCGAACGCGCGTTGCGCCCCGCCGCTGCCCTGGTCGCCCTCGGGGTTGAAGAAGCGCTGCCCGTCATAATGGGGGCTGGCCGGCCCCTGATAATAGATGCGGTCGAGCAGCGCGGGCGCGGCCTGCCAGGCCAGCAATCCCAACGCGACCAGGGAAACGAGGATGATCGCGATCCAGCGCCCGATCCGTTTCATCCGCGCCATTGTCCGAACGCCGCTCCTTGCCCATGATGGCGCGATGCTCCGCCTGCTGACCGCATCCGCCCTGTTGCTGCTATCATCGGCGCTCGACGCCCGGGAAGCCGCGATTGTTCCGCCTCCGATCCTTCCCGCTTCGGTCCGCCAGCCCTTCACCACCGATCGGCTGGGCCGCGCCACCGTGGCGGGCCTCGCCGACCGTGCCACCGGCCGCAAGGTCACCGCCGGCGATCCGGTGCGGATCGCCTCGATCTCGAAGCTGGTCGTCGCGATCGGGGTGCTGCGACTGATCGAGGCCGGGCAGATCGACCTCGACCTGGACGTCTCGGCGCGACTCGGCTGGTCGCTGCGCAACCCGGCCTTTCCCGACCGGCCGATCAGCCTGCGGCTGCTGCTCTCGCACCGTTCGTCGCTGACCGACGGCGCCGACTATGTGCTGCCGTTCGACAAGGGGATCGCCGAGGTCGCCGCCGATCCGCGCGCCTGGGACGCCGCGCATCCGCCGGGCAGCTATTTCCGCTATGCCAATTTCAACTTCCCGGTCGTCGCCGCGGTGATGGAGAAGGCGACCGGCGAACGTTTCGACCGGCTGATGCAGCGGCTGGTGCTCGATCCGCTGGGCCTCAAGGGTTGCTACAACTGGGCGAGCTGCGACGATGCGACGATCGCCCATGCGGTGGTGCTCTACGCCGCCGACGGCAAGCCGGTGCGCGACGACGATCATGGCGTGCGGCCGGCCTGCCCGATCGTGCCGGCGGCCGATGGCGATTGCGATCTCGCCTATTGGCGCCCCGGCTTCAACGGCGCCAGCTTCTCGCCGCAGGGGGGCCTGCGCATCTCGATGCGCGATCTGGCGAAGATCGGGCAGATGCTGCTGCGGGGCGGCCGGGTCGGCGGCAAGCCGTTCCTCAAGCCCACCTCGGTCGAGCTGCTGCTGACGCCCTTATGGACTTATGACGGCGCCAATGGCGAAACCGGCGAGAGCACGCCCGGCACGATCTGCCGCTACGGCCTCGCCAGCCAGACGCTCGCGACCGCCGTCGCCGGCTGCCGCGACGATCCGTTCGGCGATGGCCTCGCCCGGGTCGGCCATGCCGGCGACGCTTATGGTCTCAAGTCGGGGCTGTGGATCGACCGCACCCAAGGCATCGGCGTCGCCTATTTCACCACCGCGGTCGCCGCCGACGCGCCACATGGACCGAACAGCGCCTTCTTCTCGGCCGAGGAGGCGATGGCGACGGGGCGAGAGTAGAGGCTGCGCCTCTGCCTTGGGCGGCCCCGGCCTCCGCCGGGGCGACGTAATGACTTGAAGAACAACAATATTCGTCGCCCCGGCGGAGGCCGGGGCCGCCCAAGACAGCACGACTCCGCTTAAGCGTGCCTCACGCGTTTTCGAGCAGCTTCTCGCGCGCGATCTTTTCACGCCACACCAGAGGCGCGGTGTGGTGGACGCTTTCGCCGGTCGCGTCGACCGCGACCGTCACCGGCATGTCCTTGACGTCGAACTCGTAGATCGCCTCCATGCCAAGATCGGCGAAGCCGACGACCTTCGACGCCTTGATCGCGCGCGCGACCAGATAGGCCGCACCACCGACCGCCATCAGATAGGCCGCCTTGTGCTTCTTGATCGACTCGATCGCCACCGGCCCGCGCTCGGCCTTGCCGACCATCGCGATCAGCCCGGTCTGCTCGAGCATCATGTCGGTGAACTTGTCCATCCGGGTGGCGGTGGTCGGGCCGGCCGGGCCGACCACCTCGTCGCCGACCGGATCGACCGGGCCGACATAATAGATTACCCGGCCCTTGAAATCGACCGGCAGTTCCTCGCCGGCGGCGAGCATGTCCTGGATCCGCTTGTGGGCGGCGTCGCGGCCGGTGAGCATCTTGCCGTTGAGCAGCAGCCGGTCGCCTGGCTTCCAGCTCGCCACCACCTCGGGGGTCAGCGTGTCGAGATCGACCCGGATCGACTCCTTCGACGGCGCCCATTCGACCTTGGGCCATTCGTCGAGGCTCGGCGGCTCGAGATAGGCCGGACCCGATCCGTCGAGGTGGAAATGGGCGTGGCGGGTCGCCGCGCAATTGGGAATCATCGCGATCGGCTTCGACGCGGCATGGGTCGGATAATCCATGATCTTGACGTCGAGGATGGTGGCGAGCCCGCCCAGCCCCTGCGCGCCGATGCCGAGCGCATTGACCTTGTCGAAGATCTCGATGCGCAGCTCCTCGATCTTGTTCTGCGGTCCGCGCTCTTTCAGCTGCGCCATGTCGATGTCGCCCATCAGCGATTCCTTGGCGAGGGTCACCGCTTTCTCGGCGGTGCCGCCGATGCCGATGCCGAGCATGCCCGGCGGGCACCAGCCGGCGCCCATCTGCGGCACCATCTCGAGCACCCAGTCGACGATCGAATCCGACGGGTTCATCATCTTGAACTTGGACTTGTTCTCCGATCCGCCGCCCTTCGCCGCGAGCTGGACCTCGACATGGTGGCCGGGCACCATCTCGACATTGAGCACGCAGGGCGTGTTGTCCTTGGTGTTGACCCGGCCGAAGGCGGGGTCCTTGAGGATCGAGGCGCGCAGCCGGTTCTCGGGGTGGAGATAGGCGCGGCGCACGCCCTCGTCGACGACGTCCTGCAGCGACTTGTCGCTGTCGAGCATGCACTGCATGCCCCATTTGACGAAGACGGTGACGATGCCGGTGTCCTGGCAGATCGGGCGATGGCCCTCGGCGCACATCCGGCTGTTGGTCAGGATCTGCGCGATCGCGTCCTTGGCGGCCGGGCCCTGTTCGGCCTCATAGGCGACGCCCAGCGCTCGGATATAATCCATGGGGTGATAATAGCTGATGAACTGGAGCGCGTCGGCGACGCTCTCGATCAGATCGGCTTCCTTGATGATGACGGTCATTGCGTGCGCTCCCCGCATTTGCCGGCCTTTGGGCCATCCAGACCGACGTCCCATGCGCCCGAACGCGTTCGAATCAAAGCCCAGTTTGGGTGCGCATGCGGCGGAAACGCTTCGGGACGTTGACCTGGCAGCGGCGGTTAAGCACTAATGCGCCTTCGCACGCGCGGAATCGGGCAAGGATGACGCGGGCGGCCAAGGGGAAGTAGCGATGCGCAACCTGCTCCATGTCGCGGCAGGCCTGACCGACAACGACATGCTGTGGCTGTTGTCGATGGGCAAGCTCCGCAAGCTCAAGCCCGGCGAGCGGCTGGTCCAGGCCGGCAAGCCGATCGCCGACCTGTTCTTCGTGACCGGCGGGTCGCTGGCGGTGCTGCTGGCCGACGGCACCCATGTCGCGACCCTGGGCGCGGGCGACGTGATCGGCGAGATGTCATTCGTCGAGCGGCAGGCGCCATCGGCCTCGGTCCGGTCGGAGGAGGCGAGCGAGATCATGTGCGTGCCGCGCGACCTGATCCTCGCCCGGTTCGAACAGGATCCCGAATTCGGGGTCCGCTTCTACCGCGCGCTGGCGGTGTTTCTGTCCGAACGGCTGCGCGAGACGACCGCCGCGGTGCGGATGTCGGAGGCCGAGCGCAAGGAGCAGGATCAGGCGCGAACCGCGTCGACCGACCGCTTCAGCCGGCTCACCGGCATGTTCACCCGGCGATCGGCCTGACCGATCCCAGCATCAATGCGGCGCCATATGGTTGTGGAGCGCCGCCAGCCGCGCGCCGGCATCGTTCATTTCGTCCAGTACGACCGGCATCGCGTTGACCACCGCCACCACCATCTCGCACCAGGGCGAATCGTCGACTCCCGGCGGATCCTGGTCGGTCAGGACGTAGCGCCCTTCCCCATCGACGACGAAGGCCACCGGACGGCGATCGCCCTGATCGTCGCCGGTCACCGAATAAGCCACGGAAAGCGGGAGCGAAACGTCGCTCATGATCGCACGCAGATAGAGCGCGAATTTGTCGAGTTCGGCCACTTAACGCATCCCCCCAGATGGCATCGGCTTGTGTGATCGCAGCGACGTCTCCCCCAGACGCGAAGCGCTGGGTACATTGTTTAGCAACATTTCGGATCGATGAAATAGGGAGTTCACCCCAGCCGTTCCGGACCCGGCACAAAATCGCCAACGGACCCCGACGGGGTGCCGATCGACCCCAGGGAACTTGCGGACGCTTCGTTCCTTATTCCTCTGCTGCTCCATTCCGGAGCTGGAGACGACCATGCGATCCATCCTTCTTTGGGCAATCGGTGTTCCTATTCCGCTGATCCTGCTCCTCGCTTTCTGTACCCATCATTTCTAATCGCCTTTTGAATCGGCATAGCCCCGGAGTGCTGGCCACCTGAGTTGGCGCTTCCGGGGCAGCGAATTTCGGAGGCCACGACGCGCGCGTGATCGCCGTAACGTCGCCAGATCGGTACGAAAGCGACGCCCCATCATCCCCGATCGAACTGCCGACCCGATCGGCGATCGACGCGGAGAACGGCCGAGCAACATATTGCACTTGTCTAATGTCGTGGATCGATGACCGGCGTGGGCGTTGCGATCGGCAAGCCATCCGAAAAGGCGATCGAGCCGCGCCCGGGGCTATGATGGTGGCAGAGGAGGAACTTGGTCGATCTGATAGGTGGGGGGCCGCTTCGCCATCTTCAGCGAGCGATCCCACGGTTGCCGATGAGGCATCGCGCTATCGCCGAACTCAAGGTCTGGAGAATACCCCCAGGAAACCTTGAGTCAAAGTGCGCTGATCTCGTTCATCGGTGAAGTCGGGCGCACCCAGCGCCAGTCCGGCGTCCAAGAGAGCCGCGCTCGCCCCGCTCCAAGGTTCGACAAGCTCTTCGTCTCCCTCATCATCGATATATGTCGCAATTGCGCCATCGACGGCTTTTGCCCTGTCGAACACGGAAAGATGGATCAGGCTCAACCCTTGGTTGATTGGCGATTCAGCAGGCATCGAACCGATCTTCAGCGTGCCGTCGAGGTCGTCGTCATAGCCATCGCAAATCCCCCCGGCATTGCCCCAGCGACGGAAGGTCCGATCATATGCGTCCGGCGCGTCGGGATGTCGCGCAGATGACAACTGAGTGGCCTGTTCCCGATTTAGTGTGGTTGCCCGACCTAAGACCCCAAGAACAGCTTGCCCATGCGCGCCGAAGAGGATGGACAGATTCTCCTGCCCAAGGAGTTCGACGGATATACAACGGGTATAGCGAGCATAAGGAAGGGGAGCCCCGCCTCTGCTCCGCTGATCGTCAGCCGTCGCGGCCTCGACGATCATCGCCTTCCAAAGCGTTCCGGGCCATTTCGTCAAAATGATCGAAGCTGGCGCCTCATCGACGACGATCCACGGTGGCCCGCGTCCCTCGACACTCACGATCTGACCTTGCTGTGCTTGGCTCATCGGCCCGGTTTCGCTGTCGGGCACATAGATGAAACCGACACGGCCATCAGGTTTCTTGCGGCGGAACGGAAGGATCTGACGAAACACAGCGCGTCCTAACTGATGTGCCAAAGCGCGATACACACTTGTTCTTCCAATGCCGAGCAAGGTCGTGGGCGAGGTGATCGAGACGGTGGTGTTTCGTCCGGCTGGCGCGTCGCGCAACCGCCACACGCCCCCGCCGAAGATCGAGATCATCGGCCGCTTGGAGGCCCTGATCGGGCAGCGTTTCCTGACGCCCCTCTGCTGTCGGAGGGATGAATGGTAGCGGAGGAGGGACTTGAACCCCCGACCCCAGGATTATGATTCCCGTGCTCTAACCAGCTGAGCTACTCCGCCCTACCAGGCGACCGCTTCCGCGGTGGACGCGGCCTATAGATAGCGTCTCCGGCGCGGTCAACTGGCACAATGCGCCCTTTGCCGATAGAGGGGGCCAAGACTCGGGGAAACGGGAAAAAACGGAGAGTTGCCGGATATGCATTTCGATGTCCTGATCGTGGGGGCCGGACACGGCGGAGCACAGGCGGCGGTGGCGCTGCGGCAGAACAAGTTCGAGGGAACGATCGCGCTGCTCGGCGACGAGCCCGACCTCCCCTATGAGCGCCCGCCGCTGTCCAAGGAATATTTCTCGGGCGAGAAGAGTTTCGAGCGCATCCTGCTGCGCCCCGAGAAATTCTGGGCCGAACGCAATGTCGAGATGCTGCTCGGCCGGCTCGTCGTTACGGTCGATCCGGCCGCGCACCAGGTCACCCTCTCCGACGGCAGCACGATCGGCTATGGCACGCTGATCTGGGCGACCGGCGGCAGCCCGCGCCGACTGACCTGCTCGGGCGCCGAGCTGAAAGGTGTCCATGGCGTGCGCACCCGCGCCGATGCCGACCGGATGCTCGCCGAACTCGATGCGACCCGCGAGGTGGTGGTGATCGGCGGCGGTTATATCGGGCTCGAGGCCGCGGCGGTGCTCAACAAGTTCGGCAAGAAGGTGACCGTGCTCGAGGCGCTCGACCGCGTGCTCGCCCGGGTCGCCGGCGAGACGCTGTCGCGCTTCTACGAAGCCGAGCATCGCGCGCACGGGGTCGAGGTCCATCTCGGCGCCAAGGTCGACTGCATCGTCGGCGAGGATGGCCGCGCGACCGGGGTCAGCCTGCACGACGGCACGATATTGCCGGCGCAGATGGTGATCGTCGGCATCGGCATCGTCCCGGCGGTCGAGCCACTGCTCGCGGCCGGCGCGGCCGGCGGCAACGGGGTCGACGTCGACGCGCAGTGCCGCACCTCGCTGCCCGACATCTTCGCGATCGGCGACTGTGCGATGCACGCCAATGATTTCGCCCCCGAGGGCGCCCGCATCCGGCTCGAATCGGTGCAGAATGCCAACGACCAGGCGAGCCTCGTCGCCAAGACGATCATAGGTGCCGACGCGCCCTATCATGCGATCCCCTGGTTCTGGTCGAACCAATATGATCTGCGACTCCAGACGATCGGCCTGTCGATGGGCTATGACGAGACGATCACCCGCGGCGACCCCGCCACCCGCAGCTTCTCGATCGTCTATTTGCGCGATGGCCAGGTGCTCGCGCTCGACTGCGTCAACGCGACCAAGGACTATGCCCAGGGCCGCGCGCTGGTCACCGCCAAGGCGCGGCCGCCGCGCGATCAGCTCGCCGATCCCGAGATTCCGCTCAAATCGCTCGTCCCCGCCTGAGGCTTTTTTGAAAAATGCGCGGAAGAGCGCATTTTCGTAGCGGCACCAGCCCGCTCCCCCGCCCGACCTCCCACAGAATATCCTGAATGGGAGGTCGGGCGGGGGAGC
>NZ_JBXANN010000019.1:0-82275 GCF_058801765.1 Rhizorhabdus sp. GW822-FHT03C02 | reverse complement strand
GGCCTCCTCGTTTGAGATCTCGACAACCTCATTCTGGCACATTGCGATGCCGTCGGGGGCCGTCCACCCCAACACGTTCCACCACCGATGCGTGTCTCGCCTACGCTCGACACGAACGGGACAAGCGGGCGAGCGTTTCGCCTCAGCCCTTCACATAATCGCCTCTTCGCCGACCAGCGTCGTCCGGTGCATCATCCGGCCGCTGTCGGCGGGATAGGCCTCGACCCGGTGGAGCACGCCGGTATTGTCCCACATCACCACGTCGCCGACCGTCCATTCATGGCGGTAGACGAATTTCGGCTGGGTCGCCCACGCCATCAGCTCGTCGATCAGCGCGCGACCCTCGGCCATCGCCATCCCCTCGACATGCGACGCACTCGATCCGAGCAGCAGCGACTTGCGCCCCGACCGGTGGGTCCACACCAGCGGATGGACCTTGTCGGGGAAGCGCGCCCAGGCCGCCTTCTGTTCGGCGCTCGGATTCGGAAAGACGTCGCGCTGGGTCGCCTCCATCCTGTGGACGACGCGCAAGCCCTCCAGCGCGGCCTTGCGGTCCTCGGGCAGGTCGTCCCAGGCGGCATAGGTGTTGGCGAATTCGGTCTGGCCGCCGACCGGCGAGATCCGCCGCGCGCTGAGGATCGATGCCAGCGTCGGCACATCATCGCCGAACCCGTCGAAATGCCACATCACCGTGCCGCGCAGATAATCGGCCATCGGATTCTCGTCGGTGTCGAGGGTCACCTTGAAGATGCCCTTCTCGCCCTGCTCGATCACCCCGCCGAGCGTGCGTGCGAAAACCAGCTGCTGCTCGTCGCTGAGGTCGATCGCCGGGATGACCAGCGCGCCGCGCTGTTCGAGCAGTTCGCGAATATCCTTGGCATGGGCGCCGGCCATCAGCGTCGCGGGATCGGAGTCGATCGCGGTCCCGATTCGCGGCGTGAGATTCCGTACGGCAAAGCTCATCATCATCTCCTGTCGGCCATGCTTGTCGGCACACGGCCCTTCCCGGCAGACTGACAGCTGTCGCGCCGGCTGGCTTGACCTTTCGCGACGAAGGACGCGACGATCGCGACCGCCCGTCCCGCTATTCGCCCGGCCGGTAGCGCCGCGCGACATGCCCGACGAGATCGTCCGGGTAGAAATAGACCGGGCGCAGGCGGCCGGCGGCATAACGCTCGGCCTGGTCGTTGAAATGCGGCGAGGCCGGATCGCCGCTCTCGCCGCCCGCGCTCACCGCCAGCGCCTTCACCCTCGGGCCGAACTCGACCGCGGCGACGAAGCTGTTGCCGAGCGTCCCATAATAGCGCTTCGTGCCGGGATAGCGCTTCGCCCCGAACGCCGCGAGCGATCCCCATTGCGAGGCGGTGAACGGCACGGCGATGCTCGGCTTGGCGTCGTCGAAGCGCTGGACGATCGCGCCGTCGTTGCGCTGGAAGCGGTTGATCTCGCCCCACGGCACGTCGACCCGGCCGAAATCCTGGCGCAGCCGGTCGGCGGCTTCGGCGAGGGCGGCGAACTTCGCCTCGTCGTCGAGCCGGTCGGCGACATAATCCCAGGTCGACAGCCCCGCCGCCTTTGCCGCAGGCGCGGCCTTGGGCCACATCGCCTCACCCCAGAACACGCCGAGCGAGGTCGCGGTCGAATCGCGCGACCAGCGATAGTCCCACCCCCTGAAGATCGCGATCGCCGGCGCCAGTTCGGACCGGCGGCGGTCGGCTTCGGGCAACCGGTCATAAGCGGCGATCAGCGGCGGCACGAACCGCGCGAACGCGGTCAGATAAGGATCATAGGCTGCGGCGATCATCGTCTCGGGGGTGAAATCGCTGCGCGCGCCGAGCACCATCTGCGCATGCGGCCCGCGCGGATTCTCGCCGGCCTGGTCCATATAGCGCGGAAAGGCGAACCGCTTCGGGCTGTCGGCGCCCGCCGCGGTCCACGGCCAGTTGTTGGTATTGAACGTCCAGCCATTTTTGGGATCGAGCACGCTCGGGAGGCTCGCGAGGCTGTGCAGCCCCTTCCAGTCGGTCGCCGGATCGCTGCCGTCGACCGGCTTGCGATAGTCGAAGCGATTGTCGCGGATCGGCACGAACTGCGGATGAAGATAGGCGATCTCGCCCTTGCTGTCGGCGAACAAGGTGTCGTTCGACGAATTGGCCTTGCGCATCGCGACGTCGAGGAAGCTCTTGAGGTCGCTGGTCTTGGTGCGCAGGAAGCTCTGCTCGAGCGCGGGCACCGGCCTGTTCATCAGCGCGAAGGCGATCCATTTGCCGTCGGCCTCGCGCACGATCGGGCCATGATGGGTGGCGAACGTCGTGAAACTGCGCTCGGCGAGCGTGCCGTCCTGGGCGCGGTAGCGCAGCACGATCGGCTTGATCGTCACCGGCCGCAGCGCGGCGCCATAGCGATAGCCGAGCGCTCCGTCGGCCGCCTTCTCGATCGTCTCGGCGAACTCGTCGACATTGTCGACCCCGCTCGACGTGTGCATCCAGCCGGCTTTGGCGTTGAAGCCCTGATAGATGAAGAACTGCCCCCAGGTCGCGGCGCCATAGGCGTCGAGCCCCTCGTCGCTCTGCACCTGCAGTTCGGATCGGAAGAAGAAGCTGGTGTGCGGGTTGATCATCAACAACGCATGGCCGTCGCGCGTGTGCGACGGCGCGATCGCGAAGCCGTTCGATCCCTGCGGCTCGCGATAGGCGATGCCCTTCTCGGCATCGGTCATCGCCAGCTGCTTCCGGCCGTAAAAGGCCTCGAGCTGGGTCAGCGGCACCCGCTCGATATCGCCGCCGATGCTGCCCTCGGTGAAGCTCAGCGCCATCCATGGCTCGAACCGGGTCAGCACCCGCGGATGCACCTGGGGATGGGTGGCGAGATAATAGTTCAGCCCCGCCGCCCAGGCGGTCATCAGCTTCTGCAGCCACAGCGGGCTCTTCGCATAATCGGCCTTGAGCACCGCCGGATCGACGAACAGCCGCTGGCGCAGGTCCTGCCAGATCGCGCTCTCGCCCTCCGCCTCGGCGAGCCGGCCGAGATTGACGAGATAGTTGGTCTCGATCCGGTTGAAGTCGTCCTCGGCCTGGGCATAGATCATCCCGAACACCGCATCGGCGTCGGTCCTGCCCTTCACATGCGCGATGCCCCAGTCGTCGCGGGTGATCGTCACCCGTGCGGCCTGCGCCTTCCACGCGCCGATATCGGGTTTGGCCAGCGCGGGCGACGCGACCAGCGAGAGGGCGATGAGGCTGGCGCGGGCGGCGGATTTCTGCATGGTTGCGAGGCTATGCGGCGCAGGGGAGCACCGCAAGATCGAAGGGATTTTCATGCGTCTGTTCCTGGTCGTCCTGCTGCTGATCATGCCGTCGCTCGCCACCGCCGAAACCGCCTGGCTGCTCAAGCCCGCCCGGGTCTTCGACGGCATCGATCCCAGGCCGCATCCCGGCTGGATGGTGCTGGTGCGCGGGGAGAAGATCGTCGCGGTCGGCCCCGATCTCGAGGCTGGCGACGCGACCGTCGTCGATCTCCCCGGCAAGACGCTGCTGCCCGGCTTGATCGAGGGCCATTCGCACCTCTTCCTCCACCCCTATAACGAGACGGTCTGGGACGATCAGGTCCTCCACGAGCCGCTTGCTTTGCGCACCGCGCGGGCGACGGTCGCGGCGAAGGCGACGCTGATGGCGGGCTTCACCACCGTGCGCGATCTCGGCACCGAGGGGGCGGGCTATGCCGATGTCGGGCTCAAGCAGGCGATCGAACAGGGCATCGTCCCCGGCCCGCGCATGCTGGTGGCGACCCGCGCGCTGGTCGCGACCGGGGCCTATGGCCCCAAAGGCTATGAACCGGGCGTCGTCGTGCCCCAGGGCGCCGAGGAGGCCGACGGCCCCGATCTGGTGCGCGCGGTCCGCGGCCAGATCGCGGCGGGCGCCGACGTCGTCAAACTCTATGCCGATTATCGCTGGCGCCCCGGCGAACCGAGCCGCCCGACCTTCACCCAAGCCGAGATGACCGCCGCGGTCGAGGCCGCGCACAGCGCCGGCCGGCTGGTCGCCGCCCATTCGAGCACCCAGGAAGGGATGCGCCGCGCGATCCTCGCCGGGGTCGACACGATCGAACATGGCTATGACGGCACCCCCGAGATCTTCAAGCTGATGCACGATCGCGGCACCGGCTATTGCCCGACCCTCGCCGCCTCCGACGCCACCGCTCATTATCGCGGCTGGACCGGCGCCGAGCCCGCGCCCGCACCGGTGCTCAAGGCCCGCGCCGCCCTCGGCCTCGCCCGCGCCGCGGGGGTGAAGATCTGCGTCGGCGGCGATGTCGGGGTCTATGCCCATGGCACCAACGCCCGCGAGATGGTGCTGCTCGCCGCCGCCGGCATGCCCGCCGCCGAGGTGCTGCGCGCCGCCACATCGGGCAATGCCGCGATGTTCGGGATCGGCGACCGGCTCGGCGCGGTGAAGCCCGGCCTGCTCGCCGATCTCGTCGCCGTCGACGGCGACCCGGTGACCGACATTGCCGCGATCTGGAAGGTCGGCTTCGTCATGAAGGGCGGGGCGATCTACAAGCAGCCCTGATCGTCGAAGCCGGAGACTGGCAGGGCGATCGGGCGCGCTCTAATATGCGCGAATGCTGCTCTCCTTTGCCCTTCTGGTCACGTCCCTCGCGTCATGCCCCGTGCAACAGGCCGAATATCGGTTGCGTGACGATCCCGACGTCATCGCCCGTTTCTACCCGATCCCCGCGCAGCAAGACTGGCGGGTCGGCCTCGCCTTGCGGGTGCGGGTGGCCAGGACAGGCAGGTCATACTGGTTTCTCCCCTGGCAAGGCGGCACCGACGGCAAAACCAATCTTGCCTGGGTGCGCGAGCGTAATTCGCCATTCGATATCCAGAGCATCCGTCAGGACATGGAATTCTTCACCACCGATGCCCGGTACGAATTCAACGCCGATATTCCGAAGGCCGGCGGGATAGCGCCGATGCACATGTTCATCCCGTCGCTCACCGACGTTGCATGGCATTCGACACTCGACGGCGAGCGGGATCATATTCCAAGATCCTTCTTCGATCTGGCGGGATGCGAACCGCGGGCGGATCCCAAGGCCGCCCCGCAGATCGAATTTCCTGCGATCCCCTGAAACGGCGTCGCCGTGCCGCAGCGGCCGATCGTTCCAGCCTGCGGTCGGGATAGACGATTCGATTATTTCGCGATCCGCGCGGCTCGGGCATCCCATGCGGCAGGAGGTGTCCCATGTCGCTTGCCGCTGTCTCGACCCGCGCCGATCTCGGCCTGTCCGCCAACCTTGCGCCATCGCGCTCGAGCGTCGCGCCCGAAGGCAGTAGCGAACTCGCCCAGCTTCAGGCCCGCGCCGAGGCGGGCTTCAGCCTGAGCCCGGTCGAGGCCGGCACGCTGGCGCGGCTGATGGACGAAGCTGGCGCGGGCCTCCCCCAGGCGGCGAACGACGATGCCAAGGACGACGGGGGGCTCAAGACCGTCGATGATTTCACCGTCACCGGCGCGAGCAAGCAGGACATCGCCGACCTGAAAGAGACCCTGGCCTATCTCCAGCAGACCGATGCCCAGGGTGATCCGGTCTCGCAGACCGCGACCGACCTGCTCGCCGATCTGCCCGAAGGGTCCGAGATCCACATCGTCCATGATGGCGGCGACCAATATGACCCGAGCACCGGGGTGATCGACTGGGATCCGCGATCGGGCCTGACCGTCACCAGCGGCGAAGGCACCCAGTCGGCGGCGCTCGGCCTGATCCACGAGATCGATCATGAGGTGCACGGCCTCGACGATCCGCGCCCGACCGGCGACGGCTACGACAACACAGAAGAGAAGCGCGTCATCACCGGCTCGGAAACCACGATCGCCCACGACCTGCGCGAACCGACCCGGGCCGACCATTATGGCGAGACCAAGGTGATGGACTCGTCGATCGCGCACACCGAGGTCGAACATCAGGCTACGGTCGCGCCCGCCAAGGCGGAACCTTCGATCGTCGAGCGCGTCCTCGATTTCTTCCGGAACCTGTTCTGATCGCGACGGTCGGCGCGGCGGCCGGAACGACCGGGGTCGGGCGATGCGCATCTCAGGGCTGACGGGTGCGGGCAGGGCGACGATCGCGTTGATCGCCGCCGGCGGTCTCGCTTATGGCGTCGCTGCCTGTGCCGGGCCGAAAGGAACCCCGATGGACAATCCCCTGTCGCGCTGCGAGATCCGCTCGGCGACCCTGCATCTGGTCGGCGAGCAGGTGGCGACCCGCGCCGCGATCACCGCCGAGACGATCGAGCGGCACGCTCCCCCGATCGCGATCGCGCCGGGCGACAAGCGCCTCGCCACGCTGACCGGCCTGCTCCACGGACTCGCCCTCGAACCGTCCGACCTGCCGCGCTTCGACCTGCGCCTGCTGGTGAAGATCGACTGCGTCGGCGGCGCCCGCCATATCCTCGCCGGCTCGCGCACCTGGCCCGATGGCCGGCTCGACCTCGGCATCGACGGGACCGCAGCCAGCACCCATAGCCCGCTGCGCAAGGCGCTCGAGGCGCTGGTCGAGGGCTGAACCTCTCCTCCCTCGTCATCCCGCCCCCGGATCGGGCTTTGCTCCGTCCGAGGGCCGGAATGACGAAATCGGGGCTGACTCGCAAACTTGGCGCTTACGAGTCTTCGCTGGGATGGCACCGCAGTGGGAAATGATCGCCCCTATTTCCCTGCGAACATCCCCGCCAGATCGGCGCTCCGCGCCTTCAGCAGCAGTCCGCACGACCGTACCTGTTCGACGCTGCGATCGAGCGCGAGCGCACCGCGCTTATAGGCGTCGACCTTCGGCCGGATCGCCGTCTCGATCTCGGCGGCCTTCTCGACCGAGCAGAAGCGCGAAGGCATGTTCGGCAGGCTCGAGGCGACGAAGATGCCACTGTCCTTGACCAGCTTGTCGTAATTGGCCTTGATCCAGTCGAACGCCAGGTCGCGGGTCGCGGGCTCGACCGTCATCATCCGCAGCAGGTCGAGCCGGTCGTTGTTGCGCAGGCGCTTATCGCCCAGCTGCGCGATCAGCCAGCGTCCGGTCGCGACATCGCCGGTGTCGCCCAGCGCGCCGATGCCGGCATCGCGGAACAACGGATCCTCGCTGGCGACCGCCTTCTCGTACAGCGCCTTCACCTCGGCGGTGCTGCCGGTCGCCAGATAGGCGCCCAGCGCATTGCCGAGCAGCGCCGGGTCGAGCGCCGCCTTGTCGCCGCCCAGATAGGCCCTGGCCGCACCCGCCAGCTTTGCCTGGATCGCCTTGTCATGCGCCTCGCCCGAGAGCAGGCCGACGATATTGGTGCGCAGTTGCTGGCGATCGGGATCTTCTCCGGCATAGGCGCCCGCCTTCGGGTCGAGCCCCATCGCCTTGAGCTTGGGCGCGAACACCCGGGCGATCAGCGCGCGATAGGCGGGCAGGCTCGCATCGGGGATCATCCCGCGCACCCGCAGCCCGCCCAGCCGGCCGGCGCCGTCGATCGCCGCGCCCGAATAGGGGTTGGCGGCCATCGCCACCGCCGCATCGACCAGCAGCCCGGGCGACACCTCGCCCGCGCGGAACGCGCCCCACAGGCTGTCGGTCAGCGCCAGCGCCTCGCCGGGCTCGAGCTTCGCCGCATCGGCGATCAGCGCGCGCCATTCGGGCTCGCGCATCGAGAAGCGATAATAGCCGGTGCCACCGGCATTGGGCATGATCGCGCCGGTCGCGGGGAAGCCTGGGATCAGCGCCTCGGTCTTGTCGACCAGCTCGCATTTGCGGGTCTGGTCGACCCGCACGCACAGCGGAATCGTCCAGCTCTGCGGCGCGACCGCGGTGCCGTACAGCGCATAGCGCTTCTGGGCGACGGTCAGCGTCTCGCCCTTGCGCTCAATCCGCACCACCGGCACGCCCTGCAGGTCGACGAAGCTCTTGAGCGAGGCGAGCACCCGCGGGTCATGCGCGCCTTCGGCCAGAGATGCGAAGAACTGCTCGGTGCTGGCATTGCCATAGGCATAACGGTTGAGGTGGAGCCGCACCCCGTCGCGGAACTTCTCGTCGCCCAGATAGGCGGCGATCATCGCGACGACCTGCCCGCCCTTGCCATAGGTGACCGCGTCGAACGCGCTGTCGATCTCGCCATTGGTGAGGATCGGCTGGTGGATCGGACGGCCTGCCTTGAGCGCGTCGGTGTTCATCGCGGTGAAGGCTTCGTCGATCGCGCCGACCCCGATCTTCAGATCGGGCTGCCATTCATTGCCGATCCGATAGCCCATCCAGTTGGCGAAGCTCTCGTTGAGCCAGATATCGTCCCACCAGGCCGGCGAGACGAGATCGCCGAACCATTGATGCGCCAGCTCATGCGCGACGACCATCCCGAAACCCCGCTTCTGCCAGGTCGGGGCGTTCTTCTCGAGCAGGATGATGCCGTCGCCATAGGTGTCGGCGCCGGCATTCTCCATCGCCCCCTGCATCACCGGCGAAGCGATCTGATCGAGCTTGGGGAACGGGAAGGCCCGGCCGAAATATTTTTCGAGCAGGCCGACGATCGGGCCGGTGTTCTCGAGCCCATAGGCCATCTTGTCCTTGTTCGGCTGGGTCGCGACCACCCGCACCGGCAGCGGCGCCGCCCGCTCGGGGGTCGGCGCGGCGCTGCCCTCGGCGACCGCGAACGGCCCGACCATGAACGCGACCAGATAGGTCGGCAGCGGCCTTGTCGCCTCGAACCGGTGGCGGACCAGTTCGCCGATCTTCTCGGTCCCGGTCTCGGGGGCGTTGCTGACCGTGGTGAAGCCGGGCCTGGTGGTCAGCGACACTGTGAACGGGGTCTTGAACCCGGGCTCGTCGAAGCTCGGAAAGGCGGCGCGGGCATCGATCGATTCGAACTGGGTCCAGGCATACCACTGGCCGCCGACCTCGATATGATAGAGCCCCGACGCGCTGCTCCCGAATGGCGCGTCATAGTCGAACACCAGCGTCGCCTTGCCCGCCGGCAGCGGCTTGGCGAAATCGAGCCGCGCCACTCCGAGCTGGTCGACCTCGGCATATTGGGCTGCAGTCGATACCCCGCCGACAATCGCCGCCGCCTTCGCCACCTTGAGGTCGCGCCCGTGCAGATAGAGCGAGCTGGTCGCCGCCTTGAGCTCGACGTCGATCTCGACATGGCCCGAGAAGCGCGCCTGCTCGGGCACCACGGTCAGGTCGACCCGATAGGCGACCGGTTTTGCCGCATCGGGCAACTTGCCCTGCGGATAGGCTTCGGCGGCATGTAGCGCGGCCGGCGCCAGCGCGAGGGACAAAGCGACGAGGAACGAGCGCATCAGGACCACCTTCGATGGGAATTAGCTTCGATGGGAATTGGCTTCGATCGAACAAGCCGCAGGGTGTATAGCCGGCTAATACACCGCGCAAGCCGGCGTCGTCAGCGCGCCCAGAACGCGTCCGACAACAAGCTGTCCTCGAGCGCCTCGCAGCCGACCCGCGCATCCTTGCCCAGCAGGATTTGCCGCAGCCCCTTTTCATAGCGGACATTGGCCATCGTCGTCGCTTCGTGCTCGGCATCGCTGATCCGGCTGCGCGCGGCCGCGACCGCGCCATCCCGCTCGACCGCCTGCAGCAGGCGGTCGACGATCATGTCGAACCAGCGCCGGTCCCGAAAGCCGCAGTAAACCGCGGTGTCCGCCTGCGCATATTTATAGGCATAGGGCGCCAGCAGCGCCTGATAGCGCTGCTGGCCCGCCGGGGAGGCCTCGGCACCACTCGCCGCAAACAGCCCCATCGTCGCAACCACAACATATCGCATCGGCACGGCCTATCCGGTGGAAGCCCCCTCTGGTGAAAGCAAGGCATGGTAGACCCAGCGCTATCGAACGTGGAATGCCCCGTCGGCAAGGCACCGAAATCGCGGGAGAGCGCATGACGCCCGCGCGTTGCCGGAACCGGCGCCCCGGTCCGCCAGCCGGCCATCCGCAGCTCGTCGTGCCGCCGCACCGCTTCCCCGCAATGGGCTTTTATCTCAAAAGGTCAGATAGTTAAAGGACCGCACGTTGGGGTTTCAATATGGGCGACATCCGCCCCTGGAGCACCCGTGACGAGCTATGACAGCGCGCATTCCCTTCAAATCGAGGCCGGCGAGGCGATGCGATCGGGCGATCGCCTGAGAGCCGTCCGAATCCTCGAGGACATCGTCGAAAGGCGGCAGGCGGACGCCGGCGTCTTTCTGCAACTCGCGGCCGCCCGCCGCTCGGTCGCCGACCTGCCGGGCGCGCTCGCGGCCGCCGCTTCGGCGGTCGAATTGGCGCCGCGCAACCCGTTCGCGCTGTTGATGCTGGGCAGCCTGCACGATGCCGTCGGCTCGATCGACCGCGCCGTCCGTACCTATCGCGAGGCATTGCGCGCCGTGCCCGATCAGGCCCGGCTGCCCGATCCGGTGCGCGCGCAGCTCGATCGCGCCCGACGGCGCGTCGCCGAAGCCGAAAGCTGGAACCGGTCGGTGTTCCGCTGGGGCGAAGACGGCGCCCTGGCGCAGGCAAGCCGCGAGGAACGCCACCATATCGAAACCTTCCGCGACAGCATCATCCGCAACGCCGATGCGGGGCCGGAAACCGCCTCGGCCTTCATGGTCGCCGGGCTGGGCTCCCGCGCCTTCCATCCCGCCGGGGCCTTTGCCGGCGTCGATCGGCTTGCCGAGCGGAGCGACATCGTCCGCGACGAATTTCTGCGCCTCGTCGCCGCGAAGCTGCCCGACGCCATCGCGACGGCGCGCCCGGCCGACAGGATGGCCCGGGGCAAATGGTCGATGATCCCGCTGATCCGCAACGGACGGATCCACGACGATTATGCCGCTTCATGTCCCGAAACGATGCGGTTGCATCGGGCCATCGACAGCCCTGCGCTCGGATCGATCTCGCCCAGCCTCTATTTCTCGGTGCTCGAACCCCGCACGCGGATCGCCCCGCACACGGGCATCTCCAACGCCCGGCTGATCGTGCATTGGCCGCTGATCGTTCCGCCGCATAGCGGCCTGCGCGTCGGCCCCGAGACCCGCCGATGGACCATCGGCACGCCGCTCGTCTTCGACGACATGATCGAGCATGAAGCGTGGAACGACAGCGACGAGATCCGCGTCGTGCTGATCGGCGATGTCTGGAATCCCGCGCTCAGCCCGCTCGAACGCGACGCGATCGTTGCGATGATGCGCGACAAGCCGGCGGCGTGAGCGGCTGCGGCGGGGCCTGTCGAATATGGATCATGGTGCCGGCTGTCGGAATCGAACCGACGACCTTCCGCTTACAAGGCGGGTGCTCTACCAGCTGAGCTAAGCCGGCCAGCGACCATGTGGTGGCGCCTCTTTGCGTCAGGGAACGCCGAAGGTCCAGCCCTCGACGCGCGCAATCTCGCGCGTCAATCCGACCGGGTGCCACAGCGCGTCGTCGGACGCCGCCCGCGACAGCCAGGCCGCGGTCAGGATCGCGTCGGTGGCATGATCGTCATGGCGTGCCAGCGGCGGCGGCGCGGCAATGCCGAATGCACCAAGCGCCGCGGCGAGCGATGCGGCGTCGCGCATCTTCGACCGCCCCTTGCCGATGCCGGCCGCGCGCGCGGCGATGCTGGTGTAGATCTCGACGATCAGCGGGCCCTGTTCAGGCACCGGGTCGAACGGCCACACCGGCACCCGGCCGCCCAGCCGGTGGAGCAGCCGCATCCCCGTCAGGCTCGATTTGCCGACCTGCGCGGCGCCGACCAGATTGAAGCACGAGATCGCATTGCCGTGCCCGCCCGTACGGCAGGCCTGCTCGGTCACCCGCATCCGCCCCATCCCGCCTTCGAACAGATCGCCCTGCCGCCCGCCATGGCGGCGGAAATGGCGGCTGATCTCGTCATGGTCGGTGAAGGCGGTCGCGGCGAGATGCGGATCGCCATCGGACATCGTATCGATCCGCGCCCACAAGCCGCGCGCATCGGCCGGGCTGTCCGGCCAGCCCGGAAAATAGGCGCCGCGATCGCAGAAGGGCAGCGCGGTCGAAAAGTCGATGCCGACGATCAGGTCGTCCCGTTCGTCGGCGCGCGCGACCAGCCAGTCGAGGATGGCCTGGCGCGACCAGCCGCGGTCGGGCTGGAGCAGATCCGGCGCCTCGGCCCCGCCGGTGCCGATCGCCATCGCTATGCCCCTGGGCCGCTCGACCGCCTGGCCCGACCAGTCGATGCAGGCGAACCGCGCGAAGCGCCGGGTCATTTCGCCTTGCGCGGCTTGGGTCGCTTCTTGGCCAATGCACGGTCATGCGCGCGCTCGATCATCGCCCTGACCCGGTCGGGGTCGGGGCTGTCGTAGCGCACCAGCACCCCCGGCCAGCCTTCATAATGCGGGGTCTGCCAATAGGTGTCGGGATCGGTTTCCTTGAGCATGTCGACCGTGTCGAGATCGAGCATCAGGCAGAACGACCCCGCCTCGCGGCCCGGCGCGATGAAGGCATTGCCGTTCGCCTTGACCGCGGGCCCGCCATAATGGGTCGACATCTCCGATCCCGGCAGCGCCAGCGCGAAACCGGTGACGCTGTCCCAATCCAGGCTCATTCGCCCCTCCTCTCCGCCCGCAGCCGATCCCAATGGGCGATCCGCTCGGCGATCTTCGCCTCGAACCCGCGCGGCGACGGCTTGTAGAAGGTCTGCGGCCCGATCTCTTCGGGCCAATAATCGTCCCCCGAAAAAGCATCGGCGGTGTCATGGTCATAGGCATAATTCTTGCCGTAGCCGATGTCCTTCATCAGCCGGGTCGGGGCGTTGAGGATCGTCTTGGGCGGCATCAGCGACCCGGTCTCCTTGGCCGACCGGAACGCCGCCTTCTGCGCCTTGTAGGCGGCGTTCGATTTGGGCGCGGTCGCCAGATAGAGGCAGGCTTGGACGATCGCCAGCTCGCCTTCGGGCGAGCCGAGGAAATCATAGGCGTCCTTGGCGGCGAGGCACTGGACCAGCGCCTGCGGGTCGGCCAGGCCGATATCCTCCGAGGCGAAGCGCACCAGCCGGCGCAGCACGTAGAGCGGCTCCTCGCCCGCGGTCAGCATCCGCGCCATATAATAGAGCGCGGCCTGCGGATCGGATCCGCGCAGCGATTTGTGGAGCGCCGAGATCAGGTTGTAATGGCCCTCGCGGTCCTTGTCGTAGACCGCGACCCGGCGGTGGAGCAGCGCCGCCAGCGCGGCGGGATCGAGCGGCTCGGCGATCTCGATCGAAAACAACGTCTCGACCTGGTTGAGCAGGAACCGCCCGTCGCCATCGGCCGAGGCGACCAGCGCCTCGCGGGCATTGGCGGTCAATGGCAGCCCCCGCCCCTCGATCGCCTCCGCCCGGTCGAGCAGCTTGCCGAGCGCGGTCGCGTCGAGCCGGTTGAGGATCAGCACCTGTGCCCGGCTGAGCAGAGCGGCGTTGAGTTCGAACGACGGATTTTCGGTGGTGGCGCCGACCAGCACCACGGTGCCGTCCTCGACATAGGGCAGGAAACTGTCCTGCTGGGCGCGATTGAAGCGATGGATCTCGTCGACGAACAACAAGGTGCGGGTGCCGATCCGCGCATGTTCGCGCGCCTCGGCGAAGATCTTCTTGAGATCGGCGACCCCGGTGAACACCGCCGACACCGGCGCGAAGCGCAGGCCCACCGCATCGGCCAGCAGCCGCGCGATCGTCGTCTTGCCGGTGCCCGGCGGCCCCCACAGGATCAGCGACGACAGCCGCCCGGCGGCGACCATCCGGCCGATCGCCCCTTCGGGTCCGGTCAGATGCTCCTGGCCGATCACCTCGTCGAGCGCGCGCGGTCGCAGCCGCTCGGCGAGCGGTGCGCCTTCGGGCGGAGAGGTCGGGGCGCTGGCGCTCGGCGCGGTGGGAAAAAGATCGGCCATCGCCTGCGAATATAGGCGGCCCGATCGACCGCGCCCAGCACTGCGAAAAAATCTGCACGAACCCTCTTGCCAAAAATCACTCAAGATATATCTTAGAAACATCGAAACCGAATCAAAGGATATAGAATGTTTGGATTTCACAACCACAGGGGCCGTCACGGCCGGGACGGCATCGAGCATGCCATGCGCCACGCGATGCGCGGCGGCCGCCATGGCGGCATGTTCGGCGGGGGTTTCGGCCCCGGCTTCGAGGAGGGCTTCGGCGGGCGCGGCTTCGGCGGCGGTGGCCGGGGCGGGCGGCGTCGCATGTTCGACGCGAACGAGCTCAAGCTCGTCCTGCTCAAGCTGATCGGCGACCAGCCGCGTCATGGCTATGACCTGATCAAGGCGATCGAGGAACTGAGCGGCGGCGCCTATGCGCCGAGCCCCGGGGTCGTCTACCCGACCCTGACCCTGCTCGGGGACATGGGCCAGGTCGCCGAACAGGCGAGCGACGGCGCCAAGCGGCTGTTCGCGATCACCGACGCCGGTCGCGAGACCCTCGAGACCGAGACGAAGACCGTCGAGGCGCTGATCGCGCGGCTGACCGTGCTCGCCGAGCAGAGCGGGCAGGACGAAGGATCGCCGGTGCGCCGCGCGATGATCAACCTTCACACCGCGCTGCATCTGCGCAAGGGCGAACGCCAGGAACTGGCCCACGACATCGCGGCGATCCTCGACGAGGCGACCCGCAAGATCGAAAGGCTCTGACCATGATCAGCGCGACAGCGAGCGTCCCCACCACCCATGGCAGCCGCTATCTGCAGCAATTGTGCAAGCATTGGGCGCACAAGATGCCGGTCGAGTTCAACGCCGATGCGGGGAGCGTCAAGTTCCCGGGCGGCAGCATCGCGACGATGGTGGCGAAGGACGCGACCCTCGACGTCACCGTCGACGTCCCCGAGGGCGAGGATCTCGCCCGCATGCAGGAGGTCGTCGCGAAGCATCTCGACCGCTTCGCCTTCCGCGAAGCCCCGCTCACCTTCGAGTGGGTGGCGGGCTGAGCGTCATCCGTTCGCCACAAAAGCGAACGTGAGGACGGCCCGTCATTCGGAGTCAGGCCGCGGCGAAAATGGTGTCCTCCAAGACCCGGAGCGCAGCGTACTTCATGTACGTGAGCACCGGAAGCGCAGGAGGGCGCCATTTGCAGCCCGGCATGACCCGAATGGCGGGTCGTCCTAGGGCACCGGGCTCTGCCTCGGCGTCCTCACCCCCGCCGCATGTTGCCGCACGATGCGCAGATAGGCGTCGACCAGCACCTGGTTGACCGCATCCCAGCCATATTGCTCGCTGATCTTGAGCCCGGCCGCGCCCGCCGCGGCGCGGGCTTCGGGATTCTCGCAATATTTGCGCAGCGCCTCGGCGAAGGCCTGGGTGCGGCCCGGCTGGATCAGCCGGCCGCTGACCCCATCGTCGACCAGGCTCTCGCTGCCGGTCGCGCGCGCGGCGACCACCGGCAGGCTCGCCGCCATCGCTTCGAGGGTGACGTTGCCGAAGGTCTCGGTGACCGACGGGTTGAACAGCATGTCCATCGACGCGACCGCCCGGCCGAGGTCGTGCCCCTTCTGGAAACCGGCGAACACCGCCTGGGGCAGTCGCTTCTCGAACCATTCGCGCGCCGGCCCCTGGCCGACCACCAGCACCTTGTGGCGCACCCCGCGCCGTTCGAGATGGTCGATCGTGTCGGCGAAGATATCGAGCCCCTTCTCCATCACCAGCCGGCCGACGAAGCCGATCACCGGATCGTCGTCGGCGATGCCGAATTCGCGGCGCCAGGCCAGGTCGCGATGGTCGGGGGTGAACAGCTCGCGGTCGATCCCGCGCGACCAGATGCCGACATCATAGCTCATCCGCTGGTCGCGCAGCAGCTGCGCCATCGATTCGGACGGCGCGAAGATCGCGTCGCAGCGGCGATAGAAGCGCCGCAGCAGCGCCTCGATCAGCGGTTCGAGAAAGGCGAGGCCATAATAGCGGAAATAGGTCTCGAACCGCGTGTGCACCGACGCCACCACCGGCAGCTTGCGGCGCAGCGCGAAGGTGACCGCGCTATGCCCCAATATCTCGGGGCTCGCGACATGGAGGATGTTCGGCTGGAAGCGCTCGATATCGCGCTTGATCTTGCCCGGAATCGCGACCGGAAACCGATATTCGGCGCGGCCGGGCACCGGCAGCGACGGCACGCTCACCAGGTCGCCGGTCGGCGGAAAGGCCGGGGTCGCGGTGGTCGGCGAATAGACCCGCACCGCCGCCCCCTGGCGCAGCAGATAGCCGACCAGGCGGTTGAGCGCCTGGTTCGCGCCGTCGCGCACATAATTATAATTGCCGGTGAACAGCGCGATGCGAAGGTCGGAGGTCTGCATCGGGCGCACTTAGCGTCCCGGGATCGAAAACGCCAATTGGAACGGCCGGCGAAACGGATGGTTGTCGGCATGACCTCTCAGGGGATTATGATGGACAAGCTCTTCACCCGCCTCGCCAACATCCTCTCGAGCGCGGTCGGCCAGCCGCTCGCCTTCATCCTCGCGCTCGGCTTCATCATCGTCTGGGCGGTGAGCGGGCCGCTGTTCGGTTTCTCCGACACCTGGCAGCTGGTCGTGAACACCTCGACGACGATCATCACCTTCCTGATGGTGTTCCTGATCCAGAACGCCCAGAATCGCGATGCCGCGGCGATGCAGTCGAAGCTCGACGAACTGATCCGTGCGCTCGAAGGCGCGCGCAGCCAGTTCATCGGCATCGAGCATATGACCGAGAAGGAGCTCGAGAAGATCCGCGCCGACCTCGAAAAGGAATGCAGCGAGGAGGACAAGGCCAGCCACGAGACTGTCGGGCGGCTGCTCGGGCGGCTTTAGGCTCACCACACAGTCCGTTGGGATTGGCCCCTAAACCGGCAGCCAGACGACCGCCCGCAGTCCGCCCTCCTCGGGCCGCTCCAGCCGCAGCCGCCCGCCATGGCTTTCGACGATGCTGTTGGCGATCGCGAGCCCCAACCCGGTCCCCCCGGTCGCGCGGTTGCGCGACCCCTCGACCCGGTGGAACGGCTTGAGCACCCGTTCGACCTCATCGGCTGGGATGCCCGGGCCATGGTCGGTCACGGCGATCTCGATCCCGCCGGCGACCGGCGCCACTGCCAGTTCGGCATCGCCGCCATATTTGACTGCATTGTCGATCAGGTTGCACAGTGCGCGGCGCAGCAGGTCGGGCTGGACCGACACCACCTGCCGGGGCGACGGCAGCGCGGTCACCGGCTGGCCGAGATCCTCATAATCGTCGGCCAGCGACGCGACCAGTTCGGTCAGGTCGACCGACCGGCTCGCCTCGCGGGCGCGCCCCGACCGGGCGAGCACGAGGATATCCTCGAGCATCGCGGTCATCTCGGCTATCTTGGCGACCGCCGCGACCCGCTCCTCCTCGGGCTCCATCGATTCGATGCGGATGCGCAGCGAGGCGAGCGGGGTACGCAGGTCGTGGCCGATCGCCCCGAGCATATGATCCTTCTCGTCGAGCAGCGACACCACCCGCCGGTTCATCGCGTTGAACGCCGCCATGGCCCGGGCGAGATCGTCGGGACCGCGCGGTTCGAGGATGATCGGGTCCGATCGGCCCTCGAAGCGGTCGGCGGCGCGCTTGAGGTCGCGCAGCGGCCGCGCGATCCGCGCCGCGATCCACACCGCCGCCCCCAGCACGATCAGATAGACGATCAAGGTCGCCGCCCCCAGCCGCACCGCGAGCAGCGGATCGCGCCTCGGCGTCACCATGCGTCCGCTCAGCCAGCCATCGTCGCGTTGGACCGCAAGCCGCAATATCTGGACGTCGTTCGGCCCCGAACCGCGCGCATCGCCGCGCCGGGGATCATTGCCCGGCCCCCGCGGATCGCGGCGGTCGTCGGCGCCCGGGCCGCGCGCCGCGCGGACGGCTTTCGCGGTGACGCCGGCGCGCGTCAGCGCCTGGGTCAGCCGCGCCTCGAGATCCTCGTCGCGCTCGCCGGCTGCGATCCCGCTGTCGGCCTTCGCCGCAAAACGCGCACCGCGAAACGAGCTGTCGGAGATCAGCGCGTCGCGGAACTGCGGCGCGGCATCGGCGACATCGCTGGCAACCTCCGCGAAGCGGGTGATCGCCGGCCCCTCATTCTCGGCGAGGCTCAGCTTCTGGCGTTCGTTGAGGATCAGCGCGAAATTGACGATCTGCGCGATCAGCAGCGCGCCACCGATCAGCAGCGCCATCTGCCCCGCCAGGCTGCGCGGCAGCCAGCGCCGGATAATCGCCGTCATATCTTGCTGACGTCGGCGGCGAGCATATAGCCGCCGCCCCACACCGTCTTGATCAGCTTCGGTTCGGACGGGTCGGCCTCGACCTTGCGGCGCAGCCGGCTGATATGATTGTCGATGCTGCGCTCGAACGCCGCGAGCTCGCGCCCCTGGCTCAGGTCGAGCAGCTGGTCGCGCGTCAGCACCCTTTTGGGATGGGTCACGAAGGCGTGGAGCAGATTATATTCGCCGGTCGACAGCGGCACCGCCACGCCCTGCGCATCGACCAGCTCGCGCTCGCCGGTCTTCAGGATCCAGTCGCCGAACGCGAAGCCCGCGGCGTCGGGGGCATGAACCGGCTGCACCGCCCCGCCCGCGGTCCGGCGCAGCACCGCCTTGATCCGCGCGAGCAGCTCGCGCGGCGAGAAGGGCTTGGTGACATAGTCGTCGGCGCCGATCTCGAGCCCGATGATCCGGTCCATCTCTTCGGTCTTGGCGGTCAGCAGGATCACCGGGGTCGCCGAGGTCGCGCGGATATAGCCAGCCAGAGAGATCCCGTCCTCGCCCGGCATCATGATGTCGAGCAGCACCAGGTCGATCGCGTGCACCGCGAGGATCGCCCGCGCGGCGGCGGCACTGTCGGCCTTGCTGATCCTCAGCCCGTTCTTGCCGAGATAGGCCGCCAGCGGATCGCGGATGTCGCGCTCGTCGTCGACCAGCAGGATGTGGGGTTCGTCAGCCATGCGCGAGAGCCTAGCGGTGGAGAGGGACAAAGCGAAGGGGGCCGAAGCCCCCTCCCTTCTTCTTCGTGATCATTACAAAACCGATTTGGCCAAACTTGATCTGAAATCCGGATCCGCAACGTTGCGGCTCGAACCGAAACGCTGCGGAATCTGGATGCTGATTTTCATCAGCATGACGAACAATGGATCAGTTCAGCGCGCCGGCGATGATCGAGGCGATCACGCCGCTGGTGATGCCGATCAGCACCGCGTCATTGCCCGACTGGACCCAGCGATAGCCGCGCGGGGCGTCACGCAGATGATGCGCGCGGGGCGCCGAAATCACCCGATAGTTGCGGGCATAGCGGGCATCGAAGCGGTCGCCGCGCTTCCAGTTGCGATACTGGACCTTCTGGACCTGGACCTTCTTCACGATCTTGACCTGGGCAGGCCGGCGATCGTCGTAGCGCTGCTCAATCCGGCCGCGGTCGTTGCCATGATTGTCATAGGGTGCGGCCATCGCCGGGGCGGCCAGCATCGAACCACTCATGACCGAGGCGGCCAGCGCTGCGAGAATGAACTTTTTCATCGTCTGTCTCCTGTGTCGACGCCGTGCTTGGCGTTGAGGACAATCTGGCCCCCGCCTGTCGCGGGAGTTTGTCGGCCCCTCCCGAAAATTGTCGCAACTTGTATCAGGCTCGCGGCGGGCTCATTCCGCCGGGCTGGACAATCGCCGCGGCTGCTGTGATTCATCGTGCGAAGACAAGATCATGAAGGGGCATGGCCGGATGGCGGGTTTGAACAGGCGCAAGCCGATCGCGACGGTGGCGTCGGCCGATGCCGAAGGCCGCCGGCTGGTACCGTCGCTGTCCTGGCCGCATCTGATGGCGCTCGGCGTCGGCGCGATCGTCGGCACCGGCATCCTCACCCTGATCGGGGTCGGCGCCGACCGCGCCGGGCCGGCGGTGCTGCTGAGCTTCGCGATCGCCGGCGCGATCTGCGCCTGCGCCGCGCTCGCTTATGCCGAAATGGCGACGATGATGCCGGCCGCCGGCAGCGCCTATACCTACAGCTATGCGGTGCTCGGCGAGATCATCGCCTGGGTGGTCGGCTGGAGCCTGATCCTCGAATATTCGCTGGTGGTCTCGACCGTCGCGGTCGGCTGGTCGGGCTATGCCGCGCCCTTGCTGACCTCGGTCGGCTTTCCGGCCGCGCTCACCCAGGGGCCCGAACTCGGCGGGCTGATCAACCTGCCGGCGGTGTTCATCATCGCGGTGGTCGCAGGCCTGCTGTCGGTGGGCACCCATGAGAGCGCCCGGCTCAACACCATCCTCGTGCTGATCAAGATCGCCACGCTGGCGCTGTTTGTCGCGGTGACGCTGCCCGCCTTCGACGCCGCCAACCTCCACCCGTTCATGCCCAACGGCTTCGCCAAGCATGCGATCACCCTCGCCGACGGCACCACCGTCGAACGCGGGGTGATGGCCGCTGCCGCGATCATCTTCTTCGCCTTCTACGGATTCGACGCGATCTCGACCGCCGCCGAAGAGGCGAAGAATCCCGAGCGCGACCTCTCGATCGGTATCGTCGGTTCGCTGCTGGTCAGCACGCTGATCTATGTGCTGGTCGCCGCCGCCGCGGTCGGCGCGCTGCCCTACACGCGCTTCGCCGACAGCCCCGAGCCGCTCGCCTTGATCCTGCGAGAAATGGGCCAGGGCGGCATCGCCCGGATCGTCGCGATCGCCGCGGTGATCGCGCTGCCGACGGTGATCCTCGGCTTCCTCTACGGCCAGAGCCGGATCTTCCTGGTGATGGCGCGCGACGGCTTCCTGCCGCCCAGCCTCGCCCGCATCTCGAAGCGCGGCACCCCGGTCCGCATCACCATCCTCACCGCGGTGATCGTCTCGGTGCTCGCCGGCGTGCTGCCGATCGACGAGATCGCCGCGCTCGCCAATGCCGGCACCCTGATCGCGTTCATGGCGGTCGGCGCCTGTCTGCTGGTGATGCGCAAGCGCGCGCCCGACATGAAACGGCCGTTCAGGGCACCGCTCGGCTGGCTGGTCGGGCTCGGCGCGATCTTCGGCTGCTTCTATCTGTTCATCAGCCTGCCGACCAAGACGTTGCTGTTCTGCCTGATCTGGACGCTGATCGGGCTGGTCGTCTATTTCGTCTATGGCCGCCGCCACAGCCTGCTCGGAAAGGCCGGCGCATGAACCGTCGCCACTTCCTCGCCGCCACCGGCGTCGCCGGGCTCGCGCTCACCCTTGGCCGCGCCGCCTTCGCCGCGGGCGATTTCGCCGATCTCAAGCCGATGACCGGCGGCGTCAAGCCGATCGGCGTCGCCGAACGCCAGGCGCGGGTGGCGCGGGTGCAGCGGTTCATGCGCGCGGCGGGTATCAGCGCGCTGCTGGTCGAACCGGGCGCCAGCCTGATCTACTTCACCGGCATCGAATGGCACCGCAGCGAACGGCTGACCGCGGCGATCATTCCCGCCGAGGGCGAGATCGGGGTCGTCACCCCCTTCTTCGAGGAACCCTCGGTCCGCGAGACGCTCGCGCTCCCCGCCGAGGTGCGGACCTGGTCCGAGCATGAGAATCCGATGGCGCTGGTCGCCGGCTGGCTGCGCGACCACAAGGCCGACAAGACCGTCGCGATCGAGGAGACGCTGCGCTATTTCATCGTCGACGGGCTGCAGAAGGCGCTGCCCCAGGCGCAGATCGTCTCCGGGGCCAGCGTCGTGCGCGGCTGCCGGATGATCAAGTCGCCCGCCGAGATCGCGCTGATGCAGACCGCGAGCGACGTCACCATCGCCGCCTACCGCCACACCGCCAAGCGGATCGAACGCGGCATGACCCCGAAGGACATCGGCGCGATCATGAACGGCGCCACCGCCGCGCTCGGCGGCAGCCCCGAATTCGCGCTGATCCTGCTCGGCGAGGCGAGCGCCTATCCGCACGGATCGGGCAAGCCGCAGATGGTCCGCGACGGCGAGGTCGTGCTGATGGACTGCGGCTGCACCGTCGAAGGCTATCAGTCGGACATCTCGCGCAGCTTCGTGTTCGGCGAGGCGACCAAGCGCGAACGCGAGGTCTGGGACCAGATGCACCGCGGTCAGCAGATCGCCTTCGAGGCGGCCAAACTCGGGGCCGCGGCGGGCAGCATCGACGATGCGGTGCGCGGCTATTACCAGACGCTCGGCTATGGCCCCGGCTACAAGCTGCCCGGCACCTCGCACCGCACCGGCCATGGCATCGGCCTCGACGGGCATGAGCCGGTCAACCTCGTCCATGGCGAGACCACCCGCCTCGCCGCCGGCATGTGCTTCTCGAACGAGCCCGGCATCTACATCCCTGGCAGCTTCGGCATCCGCCTCGAGGATTGTTTCCACATGACCGAGAGCGGCCCGAAATGGTTCTCGAACCCGCCGCCCTCGATCGACCGGCCGTTCGACTGAGATCCGGTACCGCCCGATGACCGCCCCCTTCGACACCGTGCGCGGCGACGCGACCGGCCTCGACATCCCCGCCCATGCCGAGGCGCTGCGCGCCGCCGGCACCGACTTCCTGACCCGCGCCTTCCGCGCGTTCGGGTCGATGGCCGCCGACAACCGGGTAGTCGCGATCACCCGCTTCGACGATTGCCCGGGCGGCAGCACCGGCGCCAAGCTGTTCCTGACGGTCGACTATGCCCGCGCCGAGCCCGGGCTGCCGACCGAGCTGTTCGTCAAATTCTCGCGCGATTTCACCGACCCGCGCCGCGACCATCAGCGCGGCGAGATGGAATCGGAGGCGCGCTTCGCGGCGCTGTCGCGGCTGCCGGGCTTTCCGATCGAGGTGCCGGTCGCCTGCTTCGCCGACTATCATCATGACAGCGGCACCGGCCTCGTGATCACCGAGCGGATCGGCTTCGGCGAGGGCGAGGGCGCGATCGAGCCGCACCGCCGCAAATGCCTCGACCATCTCACCCTCGACGATCCGCTGCCGCATTATCGCGCGATCGTCACCGGGCTCGCCCGGCTCGCCGGCGCGCACAAGGCCGGCCGGCTCGCCGCCGACATCGACACGCGCTTCCCGCCCGACCCGGCCACGCTGTCGAGCGACCCGATCCGCTATAGCGAAGACCAGCTGCGCGACGCGCTCGCCGCCTGCGCCGATTTCGCCGCGCGCGCGCCGCAGCTGCTCCCGCCCGAGGTCCGCTCGCCCGAATTTTTCGCGCGGATCGAGCGCGACGCGCTGCGCGTCCGCGCCCATGAGGCCGACATCCAGGCCTATCTGCGCGGCAATCCCGATCTGATCGCGCTGTGCCACTGGAACGCGCATATCGACAATGGCTGGTTCCGGCGCGACGCAGCCGGCGCGCTCCATTGCGGACTGATCGACTGGGGCCGGGTCGGCCAGATCAGCTTCGGCTCGGCGCTGTGGGGCGGGCTCAGCGCCGCCCACCATGCGATCTGGGACGATCATCTGGACGAACTGCTCGCGCTGTTCGCCGCCGAATATCATGCCCAGGGCGGCCCTCTCGTCACCCCCGACGAATTGCTGCTCCACCTGACCCTCCACATGGCGACGATGGGGGTCGCCCGGCTGTTCGCCTTTCCCGAGGTGATCCTTTTCCGCCTGCCCGAGGCGGTGCACGCCTCGGGCCCGCACGACCCGATGTTCCTGCCGGTCGATCCCGCGCGCAACTGCCTCCATATCTACACGGTGTTCCTGAAGTTCTGGCAGTCGCACGATGTCGGTGCCGCGCTCGACCGGCTGCTCGCCCGCACGGCCTGACGATCGCCCCCTTTCGCTTCGCGCCGATCGACCGCATATGCCGGTCATGACCATCGATGGACCGCGCCTGCCCGCGCTTTCAGGCACCACCCGCCAACTCGTCATCCTCGTCCATGGCTATGGATCGGACGGCCAGGACCTCATCTCGCTCGCGCCGATGTGGCGGGCGGGCCTGCCCGATGCCGCCTTCGTCGCCCCCAATGCGCCGATGCGGCTGCCGGGCGCCGGCTATCAATGGTGGCCGCTCGGCGGCTTCTCCGCCAATGAGCGCGAGGTCGGGGTGGTCGCGGCGGCCCCTGCACTCGACGCCTTCATCGATGCCGAACTGGCGCGTACCGGCCTGGGCGAGGAGGATCTGCTGCTGGTCGGCTTCAGCCAGGGCACGATGCTGTCGCTCCATGTCGCCCCGCGCCGCGCGAAGCCGGTCGCCGGGGTGATCGGCTATTCGGGAATGCTGATCGCTCCCGAACGGCTCGACACCGAGCTGCAGAGCAAGCCGCCGGTGCTGCTCGTCCATGGCTCGGCCGACGAGATCGTCCCCGCCCGCGCGCTGCCGCTCGCCGAACAGGCGCTGGCCGCGCGCGGCTTCGCGGTCGAAAGCCACCTCTCGCCCGGACTCGGCCATGGCATCGACCAGCCCGGCCTCGCCAAGGGCCTCGATTTCGCGAAGCGGGTGCTGCGCGCCTGACCTTCAAAAAGCGGCGCATGTCCCCCACATGCGCTCCATGACCCGCCGCCTCCTGACCCTCCTGCTCGCCGCGAGCCTGTTCGCGGCGATCCTCTTCGCCGGGCTGTGGTGGTTCGGCCGCGCGATCGACCGCACCGTCAACCCGCCGCCCGAGACGATCGTCTCGGCCAGCCTCGAGGGGCTGCGCGAACAGAACCGGCTCTCGGCATTCGTCGCCTCCTATGTCGCGGTGGTCACCTCGACCCAGTCGCGCTTCGGCCTGTCGACCGCCAAGACCCTGATCATGCCCGGCCTCGTCCGCTACGAGGTCGACATGGCGCGGCTCCAGCCCGGCGACGTCCGCTGGGACGGCCAGGCGCGCCAGCTGTTCGTCACCTTGCCCCCGGTCGAACTGGTCGGGCCGCAGGTCGATCTCACCCGGATCCGCGAATATGGCAGCGGCGGGCTGCTGGTGCGGCTGACCGATATCGAAAAGACCCTCGACCAGACCAACCGCAAGGCCGGCCAGATCGAGCTGCTCCGCCAGGCGCGCGCGCCGGTGCCGATGGCGCTCGCCAAGGACGCCACCCGCCGCGCGGTCGAGCGCAGCTTCGCGCTGCCGCTGCGCGCCACCGGCATCGACGCCACCGTCCGCGTCCGCTTCCCCGACGAACCCGATTTTCCGAAGACCGCGACGCCGGAATTCATCGACCATTCGCGGTCGCTGCAGGACGTCTACGCCACGGGGAATGGCAGCACGGCGCGATAAGCGACTGGACCCCGGACGATCGCCAGGCGTAGATAGTTTCAATAGAAACCAGTTTTACGGAGAGCATGATGGCCGAAGATGCGAACCAGAACGAGGCCGAACTCACCGGCACCACCCGCCGGCGCCGCCCCAAACCCGAGGTTCGCGAGGTCGGCGGGCGCCGGCTCCAGCCGTCGACGCTGATGATGGGCCATGGCTATGATTCGACCCTGTCCGAAGGGTCGCTCAAGCCGCCGATCTTCCTGACCTCGACCTTCGTGTTCGAGAATGCCGCCGCCGGCAAACGCTTCTTCGAGGGGGTGACCGGCAAGCGCCCGGGCGGCGCCGAGGGCCTCGTCTATTCGCGCTTCAACGGCCCCGACCAGGAAATCTTGGAGGACCGGCTCGCGATCTGGGAGGATGCCGAGGATTCGCTCACCTTCTCCTCGGGCATGTCGGCGATCGCGACCACCCTGCTCGCTCTGGCCTCGCCCGGCGACGTCATCGTCCATTCGGCGCCGCTCTATGCCGCGACCGAGGGGCTGATCGGCAAGATCCTCGGCCGCTTCGGGGTCACCTGGCTCGACTTCCCGGCGGGTGCCACCCGCGAGGAGATCGACGCGGTGATGGCCAAGGCCGGCGCGCAGGGCCGGATCGCGATGATCTACCTCGAAAGCCCCGCCAACCCGACCAACGCGCTGGTCGATATCGAGGCGGTCCGCGACGCGCGCGACGCGCTGCCCGGCGACACCCGCCCGCCGATCGTCATGGACAACACCTTCCTCGGGCCGCTGTGGCAGCAGCCGCTGCGCCATGGCGCCGACCTCGTCCTCTACAGCCTGACCAAATATGTCGGCGGCCATTCGGATCTCGTCGCCGGCGCCGCGGTCGGCGCCAAGGCGATGATCGATCCGATCCGGGCGATGCGCAACACCATCGGCACGATCACCGATCCGCACACCGCCTGGATGCTGCTGCGCAGCCTCGAGACGCTCGAGTTGCGCATGACCCGCGCCGGCGAGAATGCCGCCAAGGTCTGCGCCTATCTGCGCGGCCATCCCAAGGTCGACCGGGTCGCCTATCTCGGCTTCCTCGAACTCGGCAGCCGCCAGGCCGATATTTTCGACCGCCATTGCTCGGGCGCGGGATCGACCTTCTCGCTCTACCTCAAAGGCGGCGAGCGCGAGGCCTTCGCCTTTCTCGACGCGCTCAAGATCGCCAAGCTCGCGGTCAGCCTCGGCGGCACCGAGACGCTGGCCAGCCACCCTGCCGGCATGACCCATCTCTCGGTCCCCGACGAGCGCAAGAAGGCGCTCGACATCGGCGACAATCTCGTCCGCATCTCGATCGGCGTCGAGGATGCCGACGACTTGATCGCCGACTTCAAACAGGCGCTCGAAGCGATCTGAAGGAGCTCCGCACCAACATAACCACCGTTCGTGTCGAGCGAAGTCGAGACACCTGACGCAACGTCGCACAGGGTGTCGCGACTGCGCTCGACACGAACGGAAGGTGGGTGCCGCTATTTCCTACTTCCGAGCCGCCGCGCTCTCCGCCCGGATCGCCTTGAACTCCGACCCCGCCCGCCAGTCGGGCCAGCGCGTCGAATTGGCGAGCCCCAGCCCGAGCTCATAGGCGAGCGCGGTGTCCTGCGCCGCGCCGCGCAGATCCCAGCTCGCGTCCCACAGGTCGCAGGTCTGGTGATAGCAGGCCATATAATCCTTGAGCCACGCCGCGCCGCCGGCCCTGCCGCCCGCGACCAGGTCGGGCTCGCCGCCCAGCGCCATCAGCAGGATCGACGGCACCCCGCGCCGCGCGACCGAGAAATGGTCGGCGCGGTAGAACAGCCCGCGCTCGGGCAGCGTCTCGGGGGTGATCGTGCGGCCTTGCGCCTTGGCCAGCCGCGCCAGATCGTCCTCGAGATCGCTCTGGCCGTCGCCGACCAGGATCACGTCGCGCGCCGGCCCCGCGGTCTGGAGCACGTCGAGGGTGATGTTGGCGACGGTCTTGGCCAGCGGATAGACCGGGTCGGTCGCATAGGCCTCCGACCCGAGCAGCCCGCGCTCCTCGCCGGTCCACAGCCCGAACACCACGCTGCGCGCGGGCTTCGGCCCCTTGGCCATCCCCTTGGCGATCTCGATCAGCCCGGCGACGCCGAGCCCGTCGTCATTGGCGCCCGGGCGGATCGTCCGCCCCTGCGCGTCGGGCGCACCGACGCCGTAGGCATCCCAGTGCGCGCCGTACATCACCACCTCGTCGGGCCGTTTCGCGCCTGTGATCTTCGCCAGCACATTATGGCTCTGCACCACCTCATGGCTGACCGGCAGGTCGGCATCGAGGCTGAGCCCCGTCATCGCCACCGGGCGGAAGTCGCTCCGGCGCGCGCTCGCACGCAACGCCGCGAGGTCGAGCCCGGCGCGCTTGAACAGCGCGTCGGCCGCGGCCCCCTCGATCCAGCCCTGCATCAGGATGCGGCTGGTCGGATCCTTGCGGACGATGTCGTAATTCTCGCCCCCCGGCGCCACCACCGTGTTCCAGCCATAGCCAGCACCGGGCGTGTCATGGACGATCAGCGCCGCGATCGCCCCGCGCCGCGCCGCTTCCTCATATTTATAGACCCAGCGGCCATAGAAGGTCATCCGCTTGCCGCCGAATTTGCCGACGGCATCGTCGCCGGGCCCCGCCTCGAAATCGGGGTCGTTGACCAGCATCACCGCGACCTTGCCCTTGAGATCCTGGCCCTTGAAATCGTCCCATTGCCGCTCGGGCGCGGTCACGCCATAGCCGACGAAGACCAGCGGCGCCTTGGCGATCGCGATCCGGTCGACCGGGCGCACCGTGCTGACATAGACGTCGCGGCCGATCGCCAGGCTGTCGCCCGACACCGCGATGCTGCCGCCCTTGCCGATCTGGGTGCGCACCAGCGGCACCGTCTGGGTCCAGCTGCCGTCGCGGCCGCCCGGCTGCAGCCCCAGCGCCTTGAAGCGGCCGACCAGATAGTCGATCGTCGGGGTCTCGCCAGCCCCGCCCGGCGCGCGGCCCGCGAACGGCTCGGAGGCAAGCGCCTTGACCGTCGCCGACATCGCCGCCGGGTCGATCGTCGTCGCGGCCGATGCCGTGCCCGACAGCAGCGCAAATCCCAGCAGCCAGCCACGCATCGTCACATCTCCATCGATTGGGGAAGCGCGCCCTATCATGGTGCCGGCCGTCCGCCGAAGCCTTTTCATCACGGCTGCCATCCGCGGATCGGCATCGCCCGAAACCACAATAAAATCCGGGGATTCACGATAGCGTCACACTATTTCCCACAAAAAATATCATGCTGGCAAAGTCGGCTGCATCCTTAACGAAGTCGTACCCGTATCTCCGGATGCATCACGACATGAAGATGCTTGAGAGGAACGAGACTCATGACGAAGCTGAATCTGCGCGCTGCTGCGGCGGCGATGGCACTCCTGTGCGCGCCGGCGATCGCGACCGCCAATCCGATGGTCGGCGGTGCCGCGATGTACCCGACCAAGACGATCGTCGACAATGCCGTCAATTCGAAGGATCACACCACCCTGGTCGCCGCGGTGAAGGCCGCCGATCTCGTCGGCACGCTGTCGGGCCCCGGCCCGTTCACCGTCTTCGCCCCGACCAACGCCGCCTTCGGCAAGCTTCCCGCCGGCACCGTCGAGACGCTGGTCAAGCCCGAGAACAAGGCGACGCTGACCACGATCCTCACCTATCATGTCGTCTCCGGCCGGATGACCTCGGCCGACATCGCCAAGGCCATCAAGGCGGGCGGCGGCAAGGCGACCCTCACCACCGTCCAGGGCGAGCCGCTCACTGCCTGGATGAAGGGCGGCAAGCTCGTCCTCACCGATGCCAAGGGCGGCAATTCGACGGTAACGATCAAGGACGTGATCCAGTCGAACGGCGTGATCCACGTCGTCGATACGGTGCTGATGCCCTAACCGGCGGCACCGCCTCACCTCCACCCGACCTGTCCCGTGTTGCTTTGGGGATGGCCGGGTGGGGGACCAGGCCGACATATCGAGGTTCGGGCCACTCCGGCCCGTTCAGGCCGCCACGCGCATCGCCCCTGCACGTGGCGGCCTTTTCCTTCTCACCATCAGATCGAGGAAGCGAACCAACGGAGGCGCAGCCTCCGCAAGGCCGAACGGCCGCCCGAGCTTATTGCGAGGAAGCCCAGGGACGCGGATGCGGCCCGCCCGGCGTTTGAGGGCTCAAACAAAGGCCCGCACCGGAAGCGAAGGAGGGCGCCATTTGCAGCCCGGCATGACACAAATCAGTTGTTGCCGCCGATGAAGTCGCCCAGGCCTCCAAGCACCGATCCCTCGCCGCGATTCTGGCCGCCCCGGCTCCCCGCCGCCGCCAGCATCCGCCCGGCCAGCCGCGAGAAGGGCAGCGACTGGATCCACACCTTGCCCGGCCCGCGCAGCCGCGCGAAGAACAGCCCCTCGCCGCCGAACAGCACGCTGCGCACCCCGCCCGCGGTGATCAGGTCGAAATCGACGCTCGGGGTGAAGGCGGCGATGCAGCCGGTGTCGACATGCAGTTCCTCGCCCGGCGCCAGCTCGCGCTCGACGACGGTGCCGCCCATCTGCACGAACACCCAGCCGTCGCCGTCGAGCTTCTGCATGATGAAGCCTTCGCCGCCGAACAGCCCGGTCATGATCTTGCGCTGGAAATGGACCCCGATCGCGACGCCCTTGGCGGCGGCGAGGAAACTGTCCTTCTGGCAGATCAGCTGCCCGCCGAGGTCGGACAGTTTCAGCGGCAGGATCGCGCCGGGGGTCGGCGAGGCGAAGGCGACCCGCGCCTTGCCGCGGCCCTCATGGGTGAAGACGGTGGTGAACAGGCTCTCGCCGGTGATCAGCCTCTTGCCCGCACCGAGCAGCTTGCCCATGAAGCCGCCATCGGCGCCGCCGCTGCCGTCGCCGAAGACCGTCGTCATCGTGATCGCGGCGTCCTTCCACACCAGCGCTCCGGCCTCGGCCACCGCGCTCTCGCCGGGATCGAGTTCGATCTCGACGAACTGCAGTTCCTGGCCCTTGATCTCGAAGTCGATATCGTCGGCGGCGCCGCTGCTCTTGTGATGCTGCCACGGGCTCTGGATCGGCATGGTCGAACTCCTTGCGAAAACTGGCCGATGCTTAACGTGGACCGGCGGCTCCTGAGAAGCCGTCCTGTCCCGGCGCTGTCACAAAGCTATTCGGCCGGCTTGGGCAGCGCGTGGGGCTCGTCGTTGACCAGCATCCGCGCCAGCCGCGGCCCCATCCATTTCTCCATGTCGTCGGCCAGCGTGAACGCCGCGGGCACGATCACCAGCGTCAGCAGCGTCGACAGGCTGAGCCCGCCGATCACGCACAGCGCCATCGGCGTGCGGAAGGCGCCGTCGCCCGACAGGCCCAGCGCGCTCGGCACCATGCCGGCGATCATCGCCACCGTCGTCATCACGATCGGCTGGGCGCGCTTGTGCGCGGCCTCGAGGATCGCATCGAAACGGTTCGCCCCAGCGCGCATCTCCTCGATCGCGAAGTCGATCAGCAGGATCGAATTCTTGGCGACGATCCCGAACAGCATCAGCAGCCCGATATAGACCGGCATCGAGATCGGCAGCCCGGCGATCTTGAGCGCCAATATCCCGCCCAGCGGCGCCAGCAGCAGCGAGCCCATGTTGACGAACGGCGGCAACACCCGGCGATAGAGCAGCACCAGCACCGCGAACACCAGCAATATCCCCGACAGCGCGGCGATGAAGAAGCCCGACACCAGCTCCTGCTGGACCTCGCGCTCGCCATATTCGACGCGGTGGATCCCGGCCGGCAGGTCGCGCATCGCCGGCGTCGCATAGATCGCCTTATAGGCTTCGCCGCTGATCACCCCCGGGGGCAGGTCGGCGGTGACCACCAGCCGGCGGACCTGGTTGTAACGGCGGATCTGCGACGGCCCCGCGCCGAACCGGATGTCGGCGACGACCTTGAGCGGCACGCTGCCGCCGAAGCTGGTCGCGACCGGCATGTTCTGGATGGTGGCGAGGTCGCGCCGCGACGCCTCGCTCAACGACACCCTGATCGGGATCTGCCGGTCGCTGAGCGAGAATTTCGCCATATTCTGCTCGATATCGCCCAGCGTCGCGATCCGGATCGCCTGGCTGAGCGCGGCGGTGGTGACCCCCAGGTCGGCGGCGATGTCGAGCCGCGGCTTGATCAGCAGTTCGGGCCGCTGGATCTCGCCCTCGATGCGCGGGTCGCGGATCAGCGGATGGCCGCGGATCTGGTCGAGCAACGCGCGCCCGCTGGCCTCGAGCTGGTCGGGGTCGTCGCCGGCCAGCATGATCGTCAGGTCGCGCCCGGTCCCGCCCGCCTGCGACTGGAAGTTGATCCGCGCGTCGGGAATCGCCTGGAGCAGCGGCGCCATCGCCCGCTCGAATTCGCTGCTGGTGCGATCGCGCTGATCATAGGGTTTCAGGCTGATATAGAGCGATGTCAGCCGCGGGTCGTTGTCGCCGATGTCGGCGAAGATCTTGTCGACCTCGGGTTGCCCGGCGAGGATCGCGATCGCCTTGTCGGCGACCGCCTTGCTGTCGCGCACCCTGACCCCGGGCGCGAGCTCGATCTTCACCACCGCGGTGTCGGTGTTGCGCGCCGGCTGGAATTCCTGCGGGGTCGTCGCGAACAGGAATATCGTCGCGACGAAGCAGCCGACGCCGATCAGGATCGTCTTCCAGCGATGGCTGAGCGACCAGGACAGCAGCGCGATATAGCGCCGCATCAGCCAGCCGTCATGGACATGTTCGGGGCCATCGGCGCGCAGGAAATAGGCGGCGATCATCGGCGTGATCAGCCGCGCCACCGCCAGGCTCACCAGCACCGCAACCGCGACCGTCAGCCCGAACTGCTTGAAGAACTGGCCGGCGATGCCGGGCATGAACGACACCGGCAGGAACACCGCGACGATCGCCATCGTCGTCGCCACCACCGCCAGCCCGATCTCGTCGGCGGCGTCCATCGACGCCTGATAGGCGGTCTTGCCCATGCGGATATGGCGAACGATATTCTCGATCTCGACGATCGCATCGTCGACCAGCACGCCCGCGACCAGGCTCAGCGCCAGCAGCGAGATCGAATTGAGCGTGAAGCCCATCAGGTCCATGAACCAGAAGGTCGGGATCGCCGACAGCGGGATCGCCAGCGCCGAGATCGCGGTCGCCCGCCAGTCGCGCAGGAACAGGAAGACCACCACTACCGCCAGCACCGCGCCGTCGATCATCGAATGGATCGCGGCATGATAGCTGCGCTTGGTGTAGGTGACGCCGTTGTAGATCAGCCCGAAATGGACCCGCGGATTTTCGCGCTCGATCTCGGCGACGATCTTCGCGGCCTGGTCGAACACCTTGACGTCCGACGATCCCTTGGCCTTCTGCAGACCGAACGACAGCACCTGGCGGCCGCCCATCTCGGAGATGTTGCGCTGTTCGGCATAGGCGTCGCGAACCGTGGCGATGTCGGACAGGCGGACCGTGCGCCCCATCCCCGTCGAGGTCATGCCCATCGAGATCTGGGTCTCGCCGAGCTGATAGGCGGTGCGGGCATTGCCGAGCACGCGCACCGACTGTTCGGCGCCCGCCACTTCGGCACGGCCGCCGGCGGCGTTGAGGTTGACCCGGCGCAGCACGTCGTTGACCTGGCTCGCGGTCACCCCCTGCGCCTGCATCCGCGCGGGATCGAGGATCACCCGGATCTCGCGGCTGACGCCGCCGCCGCGGAACACCCCGGCCATGCCATTGATCGACAGCAGCCGCTTGATCACGGTGTTGTCGACGAACCAGCTCAGCTGCTCGAGCGTCATGTCGACGCTCTCGACCGAATAATAGGCGATCGGCCCGCCATCGACGTCGATGCGCTGGACCTGCGGCTCGAGAATGCCCTCGGGCAGGTCCGACCGGATCTTGGCGACCGCGTCGCGGACGTCGTTGACCGCGCGGTCGACCGGGGTGCCGAGCTGGAACTCGACGAAGGTCGCGCTCGACCCTTCCGACACCGTCGACGAGATCGATTTCACATTGCCGACCGACGCCAGCGACGCCTCGATCTTGCGGGTGACCTGGGTCTCGAGCTCGGGCGGGGCGGCGCCCGGCTGGCTCACCGTCACCTGCGCGCCCGGGAAGCTGATGTCGGGCATCTGGTTGATGTCCATCCGGCCGAAGCTGATGATCCCGGCCAGCATCAGCCCGACGAACAGCACGATCGGCGGCAGTGGATTACGGATCGCCCAGGCCGAAATATTCTTCACTAAACTTGTCCCCAGCGCCGCCGCATCTTCCCATCGCGTAATGATGATTATCGGGCGTGGCCGTCGCAAAGGCAAGATTTTGCTGCAGCACAGCAGAGCTTACCCGATCGGGGAGGTTGCGGTACGATGCGGCTCCGAAATAGACAGGCCGCATGGACGCGAACCCGACCCGTGGCTGAGGCGCCTTATATCTTCAAGCCGCACGAGCGGCCGACGCTGCCGGGCTCGCCGGCCAACCCCGATCATCCCGCGCGGCGGCGGCAGGCCTATTTCGCGATCGGCTGCCTGATCGGCATCACCGGCGGGCTCGGCAACGCGCTGGTCACGGTCAATCTCGTCTTCGCCCAGGGCACGCTCGCGCTCACCCCCGATCAGGCCGCCTGGCTGACCGCCGCCTATTTCATGACCAACGTCACCGGCAATCTGCTGCTCGTCAAATATCGCCAGCAATATGGGCTGCAGCCGTTCATCCGCTACATGCTTGCGGCCTATGCGCTGACCACGATCATGCACCTGTTCCTCCATGGTTTCTGGACTTCGGTGGCGGTGCGCGCGGCCAGCGGCATCGCCGCCAGCGGCCTGTCGACGCTGACCGTGCTCTATTTCATGCAGTCGATGCCCGCGCCGAAACGGCTGTGGGGGGTGATGATCGGCATCAGCATCCCCCAGCTCGCCACCCCGCTCGCCCGCGCGCTGTCGCCGCGCATCCTCGACTGGGGCGACTGGCACATGGTCTACTGGTTCGAGCTCGGGCTGGCGCTGGCGACGCTCGCCGCGGTGCTCGCGCTGCCGCTGCCCCCCAGCGAGCGCGAGAAGGTGTTCGAGAAACTCGACTTCCTGACCTTCGGCCTGCTCGCGCCCGGGCTGTGGCTGATGGTCGCGGTGCTGTCCCAGGGGCGGATCCAGTGGTGGACCGAACGCGCCTGGATCGGCTGGGCGCTGGCCGGCGGGGTCGCGCTGATCGCAGCCGCGCTCGTCGTCGAGCATCGCCGCGCCAACCCGCTGCTCAACACCCGCTGGCTGGCGGGGCGCGAAATGGCGCGGCTGATGACGGTCGCCGCGACGATCCGCATCCTCCTGTCCGAACAGGCCTTCGGCTCGGTCGGCCTGCTCACCACGCTGGGCATGCTCAACGACCAGATGGTGGTCCTCAACCTGATCATCGTCGCGGCGTCGATCGCCGGCCTCGTGGTCGCGGTGCTGACCTTCCGCCCCGACAATGTCGCACGGCCGCTCAGCATCGCGGTGATCCTGATCGCCGTCGGCTGTTTCCTCGATGCCGACGCCACCAACCTCACCCGGCCGAGCAGCTTCTATTTCAGCCAGGCGCTGATCGGCTTCGCCTCGCTGATCTTCATGGCGCAGACGATGGTGATCGGCATCGCCCGCACCCTGGTCGCGGGGACGAAGAATTTCGTCAGCTTCATCGTCCTGTTCAGCCTGAGCCAGAGCGTCGGCGGCCTGATCGGCACCGCGCTGCTCGGCACCTTCCAGGTGGTCCGCGAGAAATATCATTCGCACGAGATCGTCCAGGCCATCGTCATGACCGATCCGCTGGTCGCCGCCCGGATGCGCGCGGGCAGCGGCGCGGTCGCCGGCGTCGTCGGCGACCCGGCCTATCGGGGCGCCGAGGGCGCGGTGCTGCTCGCCCAGCAGGTCGCGCGCGAGGCCAATATCCTCGCCTATAACGACGTCTTCCTGCTGCTCGGCGTCGCGTCGATCGCGGTGGTGCTGTGGAGCTTTGCGATCCGCTTTTCGATCCGCCGCCGCGGCGAGCTTTCACCCGTCATCATGTTGCAGAAAATGGCCGCGGCAGCGGCAGCCGCCGCCCAGGCCAAACAGGGACCGACCGCATGAACGACACGAGCAGCGCACCGCCTGCCGATCCTCCGGCCGCCCCGCCCCCCGCCGCCGATCCCCAGATCCAGCCGCCCAGCGGTTGGCGCCCGCCCGAAAAGACCCCGGTCACGATCGTCGCGATCGTGGTCATCGGGCTGATCGCGGTGCTGGCGATCCTCTATGCCTGGCGGCTCCCGCCCTTCACCGGCTTCTCCGAAGGCACCGACAATGCCTATGTCCGCGGCCGGGTGACGATCATCAGCCCGCAGGTCAGCGGCTATGTCACCAGCGTCCCCGTCCAGGATTTCGCCCAGGTCCGGGCCGGGCAGATCCTCGCGACGATCGACGACCGTATCTACCGCGCGAAGGTGGCGCAGGCCGCCGCCAATGTCGCCGCGCAGGAAGCCGCGCTCGCCAATTCGTCGCAGTCGCAGCGCTCGCGCGAGGTCGCGACCCAGAGCCAGGATGCCGGCATCGCCAATGCCCGTGCCCAGCTCGTCCGCGCCCAGGCCGACATGCGCCGCGCCGACGCGCTGGTCGCCGACGGGTCGATCTCGGCGCGCGAGCGCGACCAGACCCGCGCCGGGCTGCTCGCCGCCGAGGCGGCGGTGCGCCAGGCCGAGGCCGGGCGCGCGATCGGCACCCAGGATGTCCGCACCGTGATCGTCGGCCGCAGCGGGCTCGAGGCCGCGGTCGAAGGCGCGAAGGCGGCGCTGCGGCTCGCGCGGATCGACCTCGACAACACCGTGATCCGCGCCCCGGTGACCGGTCAGCTGTCGGAGATCGGCGTGCGCAACGGCGCCTATGTCACCGCCGGCACCCAGCTGATGTTCCTGGTCCCGCACGACGTCTGGATCGTCGCCAATTTCAAGGAAGGCCAGACCCGCGACATGGCGATCGGCCAGCGCGCCAGCTTCAAGGTCGACGCGCTCGGCGGCACCCGCCTGATCGGCCATGTCGAGAATATCTCGCCCGCCGCCGGCTCCGAATTCGCGGTGATCAAGTCGGACAACGCTACCGGCAATTTCGTCAAGGTCGCCCAGCGCATCGCGGTGCGCATCCGCATCGACCCCGGCCAGCAGGCGGCCGCGCGACTGCGTCCCGGCATGTCGGTCGAGGCGAAGATCCACACCAGCGGCCTGCCCTGATGCGGACGGTCCACTTTTCCATTCTCCCCCTCCTCCTCGCAGGCTGTGCCGGCCCCGCGATCGAAACCGCGCAGGTCGCCCCCATATCGACCGCCACCGCCTGGCGCACCGACGCCGGGGCTTCCGCATCGGCCCCGATCGACCGCGCCTGGTGGCAGGCTTTCGGCGACCCGGCTCTCACCGCGCTCGTCGACCGGGCGCTCGCCAACAATGCCGATCTCGGCGTCGTCGCCGGCCGGGTGCGCGAGGCGCGCGCCAACGAGCAGCTCGTCCGCGCCCAGCTCCTGCCCACCCTCGACACCGCGGTCGCCGGTGGCCGCTCGCGCTCGGTCAATGCCTTCGGCCTGCCGGCCGAGCAGAATTTCGCCCAGCCGCAGCTCCAGGTCGCGTGGGAGCTCGACCTGTTCGGCCGGATCGCCGACCAGCGCTCGGCCGCACGCAGCCTCTATCTCGCCAGCCAGGCCGCGCGCGATGCCGCGCGGCTGTCGATCGCGAGCGCCACCGCCGCCGGTTACATCACCCTGCTCGGGCTCGACGCGCGGCTCGAGGTTGCCCGCGGCACGCTGACCGCGCGCACCGACTCGCTGCGCATCGCCCGATCGCGCTTCGCCAACGGCTATGCGCCCAAGCTCGACCTGCAGCAGGCCGAGGCCGAATATCAGGCGACCGCGCAGATCATCCCCCAGATCGAACTCGCGATCAGCCGCACCGAGAACAGCCTCAGCCAGCTCACCGGCGACGCCCCGCATGCGATCGACCGCGGCGCCCCGCTCGACCGGCTGGTCGACCCGCCGGTCCCGGCAGGCCTACCCTCCGACCTGCTGCGCCGCCGCCCCGACATCGCCCAGGCCGAATATCAGCTCGCGGCCACCGACAAGGCGCTCGCCGCCGCCCGCAAGCGCTTCCTGCCCCAGTTGCGGCTGACCGGGGCGTTCGGCGCGGCGATCTCGTCGCTGCTCGACGATCCGATCACGATCTGGTCGGCGGGCGGCAGCATCCTCGCCCCGATCTTCGAAGGCGGCCGGCTGACCGCCCAAGCCCAGGCCGCCGGCGCCCAGCGCGACCAGGCCGCCTTCGCCTATCGCGGGGTGGTGCTCGGCAGTCTGCGCGAGGTCGAGGACGCGCTCGCCACGGTGAAGCGCACCGACGAACAGCTCGCCTTCGCCGTGAAACAGCGCGACGCCCTCGCCGAGGGCCTGCGCCTCGCCACCAACCGCTACCGCGAAGGCTATTCGGCCTATCTCGAACAGCTCGACGCCCAGCGCGGCCTGCTCTCGGCCGAACTCGGCCTCGTCCAGCTCCGCTCCGACGCCCTCGCCGCACGGGTCCAGCTCTACCGCGCCATGGGCGGCGGCTGGACCCCATGATCCGCATCAATTCGGTGACAGTGCACTTTTAGCGAGCTTCCGGCCGACGCCGGCGGATCGCTTCCACCGCCCGATGAAGCCGGCGCCACGACCGCGCCGTTCGCCCGATTCGCATTTCGTGCACCCGACCGCGCAGCAGCGAAGTGTTATTACATCATATGATGTTAACCATGGGCTCCCGACCCCCTGACGGAGCCCAGCCCATGCTCAAACATTCCCCCCATCTTCGCAACGCCGACCGCCTTCTCCCGACCCCGGCGGATACCCCCTCGCCGGCCTGCCCGCCGCGCCCCGCGCCGCTGTTCGGCTTCGAACAGCTCGAAACGCGCTGGGATGCCGGGGCAAAGACCCTGTGGACCGCGATGGCCGCCCGCAACCGGCCGAGCTTCAACCCCGCGCTGCTCGGCGAGTTCGCCGCATGGCAGGATGCGATCGTCGATGCGCATCATGGCGGCGAGATCGACATACGCTATCTCGTCCTCGGCTCGAAGCATCCCGGCGTCTTCTCGCTCGGCGGCGATCTCGATCTGTTCGCGAACAAGATCCGCGCCCGCGATCGCGACGCGCTGCTGTCCTATGGCCGCGCCTGCGTCCGCGTCCTCCACCGCAACATGCTCGGCCTCGACCTGCCGCTCGTCACGATCGCGCTGGTCGAAGGCGATGCACTGGGCGGCGGCTTCGAGGCGCTGCTGTCGTTCAACGTCGTGATTGCCGAACGCGGCGCCAAGTTCGGCCTGCCGGAAACGCTGTTCGGGCTCTTCCCCGGCATGGGCGCGCATTGCTTCCTGTCGCGCCGGCTCGGCACCGCGCAGGCCGAGCGGCTCATCCTCAGCGGCAAGACCTATTCCGCCGAGGAGATGTACGAGCTCGGCCTCGTCCATGTGCTCGCATCGCCGGGTGAGGGCCGCGCCGCCGCCGAGGAGTATATCGCCCGGCAAAGCCGCCGCCAGAACGGCCATCGCGCGATCTACGCCGCCTCGCGGATCGTCAGCCCGCTCGCGCTCGCCGAGCTCGAGGAAGTCGTCGAAAGCTGGGCCGATGCCGCGCTCGAACTGACCGAGACCGACCTCAAGCTCATGCAGCGGCTCGTGTCCGCGCAGGATCGTCTAATGAAGCCGGCTTGAGGCGTTGGCCGGGGATCGCCCGGCGCCGATCGGCGAGGGCGGGGTGGCGGCCAGCCATTCCCGCACCTCCGCCGCGGTGAACGGGCGCGCGAGCAAATAGCCCTGGCCCGCCACGCATCCGGCGAGACCGACCTGCTCGAGCTGCGACGCCGTCTCGATGCCTTCCGCGATCGTCTCGAGGCCCAGCGTCCGCGCCAGTTCGACGACGGTCCGGATGATCGCGATCGCATGGGGATTCCGGTCGAGCCCGGACACGAACGAGCGATCGATCTTGAGCGCCTGGAACGGATAGCGGGTCAGATAGCTGAGCGACGAGAAGCCGGTGCCGAAATCGTCGAGGATCGTCCGCACGCCCACCGCATTGATCGACTGGAGGATCGACAGCGCGCCTTCGGCGTCCTGCAGGAACACCGACTCGGTGATCTCGAGTTCGAGCCGTTCATGCGCCAGCCCCGCCTCCTGCAGCGCCGACATGATCATCGTCGGCAGCAGCGCGCCGCGGACCTGCGCGGCGGACAGGTTGACCGCGACCCGCACATCGTGCGGCCAGTCGCCGGCATCGCGGCACGCCCCGCGCAGCACCCACTCGCCGATCGCGCCGATCATGCCGATATCCTCGGCGATCGGAATGAATTCGGACGGCGACACCGCCCCGAATCGCGCGCTGTTCCAGCGCAGCAGCGTCTCGCACGACCGGATCGCCCCCGTCCGCAGATCGCGGATCGGCTGGTACAGCCGCTCGAACTCGCCCCGCGTCAGCGCGTGGCGCAGCTCATATTCGAGCGCCAGCCGGCGGTCGCGCCCGGCGTCGGTACCGGGCTCATAGGCACCGACCAGGTGCCGCCCGCGCGCCTTCGAACGGTAGAGCGCGAGGTCCGCGTGCCGCAACATGTCGTCGACGGTTGCGCCGTCATCGGGGGCGATCGCGACCCCGACCGAGGCGGTGACCAGCAGCTTGGCGTCGCCGGCCATGAACGGCGCGCGCACCAGCGCCTTGATCCGCTCGCCGATGACCGCGGGCTCGTCGATATCGCTCATCCTGCTGACCAGCGCGAACTCGTCGCCGCCCAGCCGGGCGACGATCACCGATTCGGCGAAGGCCCCGCGCAGACGCGTGCCGATCTCGGCGAGCAGCGCGTCGCCGATCATATGGCCATGGGTGTCGTTGACCTCCTTGAACTTGTCGAGGTCGAACCAGTGCAAGCACAGGCGCGCCTGCGGCCCGCAATCCCCGAGCAGCTGGTTGAGCCGCTCGTTGAAGGCGAACCGGTTCGCCAGCCCGGTCAGGCTGTCGAGGCGCGCGAACATGGCGTTGATATCGGCTTCGGCGGCGCTTTTCTGGACCGTGGCCATCGCCTTCAGGATGATCCGGTACAGGGTCATCATGATTTCGAGCATCGCCATCCCGAACAGCAGGATGATGACCGCCAGCGCCCATAAGAGCGGGTTCCCGGAAATGCCGAGGCCGACGACGACCGGCACCAGCGCCAGCACGACCTGGCCGATCGCGATCGTCGGCCGGCCGGCATTGCGCGATGCGATGCCTGCCGCATAGCCGATGACGGTCGCAACGGCGAGCAGATGCAGCGTGGGATCCTGGGCACGGATCAAGGTCGCGCAACCGAACAGGCCGAGCGCTCCGGAATAGAACCAGGCGCCGACGCGAAAGCCGCTTTCACGTGCCGATGCGAGGGCGGGCCGGGTCGAACGCAGCGATGCGACGATGCGCAGGCCGCCGACCAGCACCACCAGCCCGGCACAGATCCACAGCCCGACATCGGCGACGGCCTGGGCGACCAGCAGGGCGATCGCCCCGCCGGTCAGCGCGCCGATGATCAGCGAGCGCTGCGACGCGAACAGCGTTTCGACGAGCGCGGCGCGAACCTCGCTCTCGAGCGCCGAATCGATCGCGATCGATTCGGAAATGCTGACTGCCGGAACGCGCGTCATGTTCCACTGCCTCTACAGCGACCCGAGTCATCGGTCGGACTCATCTGATGGCTCATAAGTCGCCGGAAATCAAAAACTTGGAGCACGCCATCTTATGCAACCGGATGCTGTCCCGCTCCAATATCGTGAAATGACGGCATCTTCGCCGCCGCCATGGTCCGAACAGCGTGCATCGACCGTGATCACCAACATGTTAATCGCCGTTAAGACTTAACAAGCCGTAAACTTGCACCGACCACATGATATAGTCCCGCATGGTCGACGACCCGCTCTTGATCGCGCTTTACGGCACCAGTCAATGACGAAGCCGCGCGAGGCTTTATTCGGGATCCGCTGGACAATCGGCACTGCCCGCCCGACGGGCACTGGGCGCCTGCTTCAGGGAACGCTGATCACGCTTTCGGGCATCGCAGGATATTCGCGAAGCAGCGCTGCGATCAGATCGGACGCGACCACCGCATCCTGCCCCTTGGGGGTGCCCGCCGGTCGCACGGTTATGGCGGTCCCCTGCCACAATATGCCGGGCTCGTCGCGGTTGTGGATGCGGACTTCCAATCGGGTGAGCTGGAGCGGGACCACCCGCGTCTTCGCGGTCGGAAGCATGACGTTCATGCCGACGCCGACCGCGCTTCCCGCGCCGCCGGCCGCGCCCGAGCCTGCGGGCGTGACCTTCGCGGTCCCGGTCCCGACCCGATCCCGGCTCAGCACCAGATCGGCGACGAGGCCGGCGCGCCCGGGCGCCTCGATGGTCGTGAATCCCTTGGCGGCGAACGCCTGACCGACCATGTCGATAAAGATCGGCACCGAAGATTTGAGCTCCGGCGCGGCCTCCTTCGCCTCGACCGAAATATTCCTGGGCGTCGGGGGAGACGCAACCGGTGCCGATCGGCCCGACGTCGCGGCGAGCGCGAGCGCCGACGCCAGGATCCAGCTTCGCGTGCTTGGCATATTCTTCTCCAACCGCCGGGCGACCACGGGCATGTCTGGCGACCGATAACAGCCCGTGCGGCGCTTGAGCATATCGATCGAGGATGCGCCAGCATCTTCGAGATCGCGTATGATACCCCGCATAGCGCGGAAAATCACCCCAGCGCGGTGAAGCGGAACCCGCTGAACCGCGCCGCGCCCTTGCCCGCGGCATAGAGGCCCGGCCGCAGCATCAGGAAGCCGCCGCGGACATTATGATGATAGCCCGACACCTCCATGCCGCGATCGAAGCGCTTCCAGTTCCGGCCGTCGGCACTGACGTGGAAGGTGACGATATGGCGGTCGTTGGTCAGCCGCATCCACATCTGCCGGCCATAGCCATGCGCCGGTTTGCCGCGCTCGATGCCATATTGATGGGTGCGGAACTTCGCCGCGTCGAAGCCGAGCCCGCAATGGAGCTTGTCGTCGTAGAACAGCAGCAGCCCGGCATGGCCCTCCTCGGGTACCTCGATCCGGCATTCGAACCGGTAGGCCTGGTCGCCGGCGATCAGCAGCAGCGGCGCCCCGTCGATCGGGCCGCTGCCGGCGCCCTCGAGCGACAAGGTCCCGTCCGCCACCGTCAGCCGCCTCGCCTCGTCGGGCCCCGGCCGGAAGAAGTTCCAGCGGCGGCCGAGCGCGGGGGCCGTGAAATCGTCGGAGAGTTTCTGGCCGTGCGGCCCCGCCTTGCCACCCTTCGGCGCCGCGATCGGCTGCGACAGGTCGCCGCCGCGCATGCAGAACCAGCCATCGGCGGTCCATTCGACCGGATCGAGCAGCGTCTGCCGGCCGAGTGTCCAATAGCCATTCTCATAGCCATGATAGACCGACCACCAACCGCCGTCGGGCGCCTCGACCAATGTGGCGTGGCCGCGCGACCACCATTTCTCGGCCGAAGATTCGCTGCGCACCAGCGGATTTCCGGGATGATGCTCCCAGGGCCCGTGGATCGACCGCGATCGCGCCGCGATCACCATATGGCCGGTCGGCGGGCCGGCGGTGCCGCCGACCGCGGTGATCAGGTAGAACCAGCCGCCATGGCGAGTGATCTTCGGCCCCTCGGGCGAAAAGCCCTCGACCGACCAGTCGTCGGGATAATGCCAGGGATCATAGACATGTTCGGGCTTGCCGACCGTTGCCAGGCCGTCGTCGGTCAACCGCACGCGGTCGCCGCCCGACAGGAACAGCCAGCGCGACCCGTCCTCGCCGACCGCATGGCCCGGATCGATATGATCGGGCAGATGGAGGTCGACCGGATCGCTCCACGGCCCCTCGATCCGGTCGGCCCAGATCACCCAGCTCGTATTGGCGCGCTTCGCCCCCGGGGCCGCCCCGTCGGGCGATCCTTTGGTCGGAATATAGAGATAATAGCGCCCCTTGTGCTTGCAGAGGTCGGGCGCCCAGACCGCGCCGATATTGCGGGTCAGCGCCGGCCCGACCGGCCGCCAGTTGATCAGGTCGCGCGAATGCCAGATCAGCAGCCCCGGATAGGCGTCGAAGGTCGAAAAGGTCATGTAATAATCGGCGCCATCCTTGAGGATGGTCGGATCGGGATGATCGCCCGCCATGATCGGGTTGAGGAAATGCCCGTCGCCGAGGTCGGCGATCCGCTGATCATCGAACCCGCGCCGCCAATTGTCGGCGAAGGTCGGCTGGGACGGTCGGGTCGTCGGTTGGGTTATCGCGGCCTTCGGCGCCGCCTCGCCCGCCGCCGGCAGCGCGGCGGCAGCGGCCCCTGCCGCGATCAGCTCGCGTCGCGAGATCGTCATGCGCGGAACAGCCCCTGGGTCTGCGCCCAGGACAGGAACAGCTCGGGCCAGTGCGCCGCCGGCTTGCCCATTGCCCGGCGAATCCCGAAACCATGGCCGCCATTGGTGAACAAATGGGTCTCGACCCTGATCCCTTTGCTGCGCAATGCTGCACGGAACAGCAGGCTGTTCTCGACCGGGACGACATCGTCGTCCTCGGCATGGACGAGGAAACAGGGCGGTGCGTTGGCCGGCACGTTGCGGTCGGGCGAATGCGCGGCCTCGAGCGCCGCGCCGGCCTGCTCGCCGATCAGATTCTTGCGCGATCCGGGATGCGCGACCGGCAGGCTCATCGACATCACCGGATAGATCGGCGCCGCGACGAACGGCCGCGCCGACAGCCGGTCGGCCTTGTCGACCGCATCATAGGTCGGCGTGTCGAAGCGCGCGGCGAGGTCGGCGCACAGATGCCCGCCCGCCGAAAAGCCCATCGCCGACACCCGCGCAGGATCGATCGCGAAGCGGTCGGCCTGGGCGCGGATCAGCCGCATCGCCCGCTGCGCGTCGGACAGGCAGACATCGGGGCCGGCCTTCCAGCCTTCGTGCGGCAGCCGGTAGAACAGCACGAAGCAGGTGATGCCCTGCGCCGCGAACAGCGCCGCGAGCTCATAGCCCTCCTTGTCGACCACCACCCAATTATAGCCGCCGCCCGGCGTGATCATGATCGCCGCGCCATTGGGGCGCAGCGGCCGGAACACCGCGAGCCGGGGCTTGCTGATCCCCCACACCGCGCGGTCGTTCACCGCGCTGTCGGTGCTGCGTTCCTTGACGGTTTCGGTGAGCGCAGTGGCCGGCATGCCGGGCGCGCCCTTGGGCCACAGGTCGATCGTCTCGTCGGGCTGCGGCAGCGCCGGCGCGGTGCCGGCGATCCCGGGTGGCGGCGTCTGCGCGCCCGCGGCGGTGGCCATCGCCAACGCGCCGCCCAGCATCAGCAACCTGCGATCGATCTCCGTCATCCCAAAATCTCTCCGCACCGCCAAAGGGAAAGGGGCCGACCAGCCATGACGGCGATCGGCCCCTTGATGATCAGGCTAGCACCACCTGGCCTGATCACATCTTGAATCGCGCACCGACCAGGAAGGTGCGGCCGAAATGGTTGTTCTCATAGTTGCGGTTCGCGTCGGCATCGGTGAAGCGATAGCGATATTCGTCGGTCAGGTTGGTGCCCTCGACCGACACTTCGACCCAGTCGGTGAGCTTGTAGCGGACCGAGGCATCGACGTTGACCGTCGAGGCATAGCCTTCGAAGATATTGCCGGTGCCGCTGTTCTGGTCGTTATACCCGCTCCGGTAGCTGACCGAGGCCCGCGCGCTGAACCGGCCGTCGTCATAATAGAGCGTGCCGTTATAGGCACGCTTCGACACCTGAAACAGCGTCGAGCTGCGGACTAGGCTGGTCAGCGTGATTGCGCCCGTCGCGGTGTTGAGCGTGCCCGGCCCCTGCACATTATAATCGGCGTTCGACTTGATGAAGGTCGCGTTCGCCAGCATGCCGAAATTGCTGAGCGCGCCCGGCAGGAACTTGAACGGCAGCTGCAGCGCCACTTCCATCCCGTCCAGCTTCGCACCCGCACCGTTCACGTTCGCGACGATCGTGTAGAGCTGGTTCGGGTCGAAGTTGATGAACGCCGGCGAACTGGTCGGCAGTGCTTCCTTCGGCAGGCCGGTCGATGCGAAGGTCCCGGTGAACGACTGCGAAATCGGGAAGCTGGCGATTTCCTTGCGGAACAGCGCGACCGAGAAGATCGACTGCGGCGCGAAATAATATTCGAACGCCAGGTCGTAATTGGTCGCGCGATACGGCTGCAGGTTCGGGTTGCCGAAGGTGATGCGGTAGTTGAAGCCGTCGATCGATCCGCCGGGGGTCAGGTTGCCCAGCGTCGGCCGGGTGATCACCTTCGCCACCGCGGCGCGGATGATGAACTTCTCCGACGGGTACAAAGCGATGTTGACCGAAGGCAACCAGTCGTCATAGCTGCGGTCCACGGTCACGACCGTGCCGCTCAGGATACCGGTCGAGGACTGCTGGGTGTGCGCATAGCGCATGCCGGCATTGCCCGCATATTCGAGGCCGAAGATCGTGCCCTTGACGTCGAACTGCAGATAACCGCCCGAGGTCGTCTCCTGCACCGACCGGTTGTTGCCGGTGTCGAGCAGCAACGGTCGCGAGTAGAGTTTGGTGAACGCGGTCGCCGCCGGCAGGTTGGCGACGATCCACTGGGTCGTCGTCCCTGCGGGCTGGCCGGCCTTGCCCAGATTGACGGTCTCGCTCAGCGCGCTCGTCACCGGGAAACCATAGACCGCGCTCGGCCCGAACACGGTGTTGGCCGAGCAGGCCAGCGTCCCGAGCACCAGATCGGTGCCACCATTCCCGCAGACCGCCGTGTCGCGCATATAGGCGATAGAGTCGAAGTTGAACCGGCGCCACACCCCGCCCGCCTTCACCGTGAAGGCGTCGGGCACCACGTCCCACTCGGCGCGCAGTTGCGCCGTCTTGAACCTGTTGGTGGTGTTGGACGGACGGTCGCGGATCTCCGCCAGCTGGAAATTGGCCGGGTCGGTCACGCTGGTGCCGAAGGTCAGCACCGGGCTCTTCATGTTGGTATAGTCGTATTTGTAGCCCGCCGCGTCACGGTCGTCGAACACCACGGTCGTCTCGACCGGGATATCGGCCTCGGACTTCGACAGGCCCGCGACCGCGGTGATGCGCAGCGTGTCGGTGATGTCCTGGTCCAGCGTCGCGCCGAGCTGATAGAATTTGGTCTCCGACTGGCGCTTGTAATGCTCGGTCCGCACATAGGCGTCATTGAGCGTCGCCGAGATGATGTTGTTGTTCGAATCATACACCGGATTGACCAGGTCGATCGACCGCTCGTTGGAGCGCGCCAGCACCTCGGCATAACGCTCCTCGCGGGTTTCGCGGAAGCGCGAGAACAGCCCGTCGATCGCCAGCTTGGTCGATTCGGTCGGCGCGAACTGCAGCGATCCGGTCAGGCCCAGCCGCTCGCGGTCATGATCGATCCGGCCGTAGCGCGGGATGCGCGGATGGAACGCGGTCGCCGCCTTGTCGCAGGCCGCGCTCGACCGATAGACGCCGCCGCGGTTGAGCGCCGCGACGTTGCTGGTCGCTGTGGTGTAGTAGCAGGGCGTGCCGTTGACCGAGTCGAACGCCGCCTGCGCCCAGCGAACGCTGTTATTGCCCAGCTCGAGCGTGTGCAGCTTCGAATAGGCCGCCGACACCGTCGCGCCGAAGGTGCCCGCGTCGTTCTTCCAGCTCAGGAGGCCCGCGACGCGTGGCCCGAGATCCTTCGACAGATCGTTATACGAACCGACCACCGACAGCGCGCCGTGAATGCCGCTCTTGCCCGCCAGCGCATTGCCGGTGTTGAGATCGACGACCGCACCCAGCGATCCTTCGTCGAGCGACGCTTCGGCGGTCTTGTGGACGACCAGGCTGCTGAACAGCTCGGATGCGAACACGTTGAAGTCGAACGCGCGATCGCGATTGGCCGACGCACCGTCGCTCGAGGTCGCGACCGTCTCCAGCCCGTTGACGCGGACGCGGGTGAACTGCGCGCCAAGACCGCGCACCGTGATCGCGCGGCCTTCGCCGCCATCGCGCTGGATCGAGATGCCGGGGATGCGCTGCAACGATTCCGCGAGATTCTGGTCGGGGAATTTGGCGATGTCCTCGGCGACGATCGCATCGACCGCCGAAATCGTCTGCTTCTTGACGTTCAGCGCGGCCTGTAGCGACTGGCGGAAACCGGTAACAATGATCTCTTCATTTTCGGCTGTGGAGGCCGCTTGCGGGGCGGCGTCGGCCGGGGCCGGGGCCGCCGCCTGCTGTGCGAAGGCAGGTCCCGACGTCAGCGCGAGCGCGGCGAGCGACACCGTGGCCGACCAATGGCGCCCGGCATTTGGGCGCGGCGATGCAGAAAATCCCCTCATTCTATCCATCCCTTCCTTTGACCGGCCTGGCATGCCGTCCATCCCGTTCGCGGTTCTGATCGCCGCGCTGGTTTTGGACACCGGTGTCACAACCTACTTGCAGCCGCTTTCGGGCGATGTCAAGAAGGTGTCGAGAGGAGCTTCCCCAGAATGAAAATGCCCCGCCCCCGCCCCCTGCTCGCCACGATCGCGCTCTCCGCGGGTCTGCTGGCCGCACCCGTCGCCGCCGCGAAACCGACACCCGCCACCGCCGCTCCGGCGGCGAAACTGGCTTTTCCCGGCGCCGTCGGCTGGGCCGCGACTACCCCTGGCGGACGCGGCGGCCGAATCATCAAGGTGACCAGTCTCGCCGCCGACGGCCCCGGCAGCTTCAAGGCCGCGATCGAGGCGAAGGGTCCGCGGATCATCGTGTTCGAGGTCGGCGGGGTGATCGACCTCGGCCGGACCACGCTCACCATCACCGAGCCTTATGTCACGATCGCCGGCCAGACCGCGCCATCGCCGGGGATCACCCTCATCCGCACCGGCATCGACATCAAGACCCATGACGTGATCATGCGGCACATCCGCGTACGCACCGGGGTCGACGGCCAGCCGCATCTGAGCGGCTGGGAGGCCGACGCGCTGTCGACCGTCGCCGGCGCGAACATCATCGTCGACCATTGCACCTTCGGCTGGGCGATCGACGAGAATATGTCGGCCTCGGGCCCGCGCTTCACCGGCGCGACCGTCGAGGAATGGCGCCGCAACACGTCGCACGACGTCACTTTCTCGTACAACCTCGCCGCCGAGGGGCTCGCCAATGCCAGCCACCCCAAGGGCGAGCACAGCAAGGGCTCGCTGATCCACGACAACGCCACCAACATCCTGATCTACCGCAACGTCTATGCGCATAATCTCGAGCGCAACCCGCTGCTCAAGGGCGGGGTCCATGCCGCGGTGGTCAACAACATCATCTATGATCCGGGCGAGCGCGCGATCCATTACAACCTGATGGCGCTCGAATGGGGCGAGCACCCCTATCAGGACGGCGAGCTTTCGGCGGTCGGCAACGTCCTGCGCGGCGGCGTCTCGACAGCAGTCGGCCTGCCTTTCCTCACCCTCGGCGGCGACGGCGACCTGCGCTACTTCGGCAAGGACAATATCGCGGTCGACAAGTTCGGCGCGCCGCTGCCGATGTTCGGCCGCTATGGCGAGACCCGCGCGAAGCTGATCGAGGAGAAGAGCGCCCCGACCTGGCCCGACGGACTCGACGTGCTGCCCTCGCGCGACGTCGAGACCCATGTGCTGTGGCGCGCCGGGGCGCGTCCCTGGGATCGCGATGCCGACGATCTGCGCGTGCTGTTCTTCGTCGCCGAGGGCCGCGGCGAGATCATCGACGACGAGAAGACCGTCGGCGGCTATCCGAAATTCGCCCCCACCCGCGCCCCGTTCGTCGCGGCCGACTGGGACCTCGACACGATGGAACCGAAATCGGGTCGTTATCCGGGCCAGAAGGACGAGATCGCCGAACATCTGTCCGATCGCGACAAGATGATGCGCCAAGGGGACAAGAAATGATCATCCAGCTCGCCCTCGCAGCCGCCGCCGCGGCGCCCGCCGCCCCGCCGATGGCGGTGATCGACGAGCGCACGGTGCTGCGCGACGAAGCGCCGCCGCATGGCAGGATCGGCATGAGCACCGCCTATCGGATCAGCGACGCGGTGCCGCAACCGCGCACGATGGAGTTCCGCAAGCGCATCCTCCATGTCGGCGCGGCGATCGGCCCGCATCCGATCGCGCATGACGAGGTCTATTATGTCCTCGACGGCGAGGGCGAGGTCACCTCCGACGGCGTCACCAGGAAGGTCGGCCCCGGCATGGCCGCCTATCTCTATACCGGTGCCGAGGTCGCGATCCGCCAGACCGGGACCGCGCCGCTCGCGCTGATCATCAGCTATCCGGTGGTGAAATAACCGCCGGCGATCACCGCGTGAAAAAGATGCGACACCTTCACTTCCGAATCACTTTCCTGCGGCCGAACCGGCTTTGCGAATCACCCATCGCCCAGGCGATCGACCGTGCAGTACTGATCGCAGTAATGCCATGATCAACGGCGGTTCATCTTTTCGATTAGCCTAATGTCGTCCCGCAAATCCCGAAAGATCGGCAGATAAGCGCCGATCGCGACCGCCGCATCGAGAATATATTAACTATTGCCGCGTAGCTCCGCCCCAACAGGAATATTTGAACCCAGGGGCACTAATGAAAATTTCGCATCTTCTGCTGACCGTTGCACCGCTTGCACTCGCCGCTCCGGCTCTGGCCGAAACGGCGCCTGCCGCGGCCGCCAAGGTCAAGGGCGCGCAAGTCAACGACACCGCGTCCGAAGCGGGCGATGCTGCGCCTGCGGCCAAGAAGGCTGCGGACAGCGACATGGTCACCACCGGCGTCGCGCGTGGGCGCGACCGCCTCGACAGCGCGACCTCGACGAGCTCGATCAAGGAAAGCGAGATCGAGAAGTTCGCGCCGCGCTCGCTCGGCGAGATCTTCCGCAACATTCCCGGCGTTCGCTCGCTGAGCCCCGGCGGCGAAGGCAATGCCAGCATCTCGATCCGCGGCCTGCCGCTGGCGCTGGGCGGCTCCAAGTTCCTTCAGCTTCAGGAAGACGGCCTGCCGGTTCTCGAATTCGGCGACATCGCCTTCGGTACCCCCGACGACTTCCTGCGCGCCGACCTCAACCTCGCCCAGGTCGAGGCGATCCGTGGCGGCTCGGCCTCGACCTTCGCTTCCAACTCGCCCGGCGGCGTGATCAACCTGATCTCGAAGACCGGCGACGTCGAAGGCGGATCGGTCCAGGCGACCACCGGCCTCGATTACGAGACCTACCGCCTCGACTTCGATTATGGCGCCAAGCTCAGCGATACGCTGCGCTTCCATTTCGGCGGCTTCTACCGTCAGGGCGAAGGTCCGCGTGCGGTCGGCTACGACGCGTACAAGGGCGGCCAGCTCAAGTTCAACATCACCAAGGACCTCGCCGGCGACGGCTATATCCGCGTCTACGGCAAATATCTCGATGATCGCACGCCCGCTTATCTGGCGGTCCCGGTCAAGGTCACCGGCACCAACGACGATCCGAAATATTCGAACGTGCCGGGTCTCGACGCCAGCAAGGACACGATGCTGTCGCGCTATTTCACCTCGAACGTGACCCTCGACCAGAACAACAATGTCGTCCGCGACGATATGACCGACGGCATGCACTCGATCGCCAAGTCGATCGGTGTCGAGACCGCGTTCGACGTGGCCGGCTGGTCGATCAGCGAGCGCTTCCGCTATTCGAAGAACTCGGGCGCGTTCCGGACCAACTTCGTTGCGAATGCCGCGCCAGCAGCGGCGCTCGCCACCGCGTTCGGCGGTCCCGGCGCGGTCCTCAGCTATGCCAGCGGTCCCAACAGCGGCCAGGTGATCGCGAACCCGTCGGCGCTGAACGGCAACGGCCTGCTCGCGATGACGATCGCCCAGGACACCAAGCTGAACAGCCTCGACAACGTCACCAACGATCTGCGCGCCAGCCGGGTCTGGGACATCGGCAACGGCAAGCTGACCACCACCGCGGGCTTCTACAAGGCGAGCCAGACGATCGACACCGCCTGGCAGTGGAATGTGGTGCTGCTCGACGTCAACGGCGGCGGCAATGCCGCGCTGGTCAACATCCGCACCGCCGGCGGCGTGCCGATCACCCAGGACGGCGTGCTGTCCTACGGCACCGCCGGGATCGGCGGCGTCCGCCGCTCGATCTACGACGTCAAATATAACGTCAACGCGCCTTATGGCTCGTTCAACTATCATGTCGGCAAGGTCGCGATCGGCGCCAGCATCCGCTATGATTATGGCTCGGCGAACGGCGAGCTGGTCGGTGCCGATCTCGGCGGCGGCCGGGTCAACACCGCGCCGTTCGACATCAATGGCGACGGCGTGATCTCGCCGACCGAGCAGCGCGTGTCGGTCTATCCGCTGACGCGGCCGGCGCCGGTCGACTATGACTATCATTATCTGTCCTACTCGACCGGCATCAACTATCACTTCGTCGAGCCCGCCTCGGTGTTCGCGCGCTACAGCCGCGGCGCCCGCGCCAATGCCGACCGGATCCTGTTCAGCAGCTATGTCAGCCCGGTCACCGGCGATCTGGCCAGCAAGGGCGACGGCTTCGACACCGTCAAGCAGGCCGAGATCGGCGGCAAGTTCCGCAAGGACGGGCTGACGCTCAACCTGACCGGCTTCTGGGCCAAGACCCGCGAGCATAATATCGGCCTCAACCGCAGCTATCGCGCGGTCGGCGCCGAGTTCGAGGGCGGCTACCGGGTCGGGATCTTCAGCCTGACCGCGGGGGCCACCTACACCGATGCCAAGATCGTCCGCGACGCGCTGACTCCGGCGCTCGAGGGCAATGTTCCCAAGGACCAGGCCAAGCTGATCTTCCAGGCGACCCCGCAGATCGAAACGGGCCGCTTCACGGTCGGCGCGAACTTCATCGGCACCACCAGCAGCTATGCGCAGGACACCAACCAGCTCAAGCTGCCCGGCTTCACCCAGGTCAACGCTTTCCTCCAGTTCCGCGCCACCGACCGGGTGCAGATTTCGCTGAACAGTAACAACCTGTTTAACACCAAAGGCTATATCGAGGCTGATCAGGGAGCGATTCCCGCGACCGGCATCGTGACGGCCAAGGCGATCAACGGCCGCACGATCTCCAGTTCGCTGAAGTTCGACTTCTAACTGTGCCGGTCCGGGCAACGCCTTCCAGGCTGCGTCCGGACCTTCTTCCCGATATCCTCCTGCGAAAGCCAGTCACATGTTCAAATCCCTGAACATCCCAAGGAAGCTGGGTCTGTCCTTCTTCGTGATTTGTGCCTCGGCCGCGGTCATGATGATGATTTTCTTCGTGACCATCACGATGATCCGGACCTCGACCGACCGCAACAATCTCAGCCAGTCGATCTACGCGAAGGCGCTTGCGCTCGACACGGCGGTCCTGCGCCAGAACAGCCAGCTCCGCGGCTATCTCGTCACGGCGGATCAAAGCTACCTCAAATCCTATTATGAGGGGCGCGACGAATATGACAGCACCTCGAAGGAACTCGAGGAACTGCTGCCCGACGCCGCCCGGCGCGATCTGGTGCTCAAGTCGCGCACCGAGACGCTCGCCTGGCGCAAGAACTGGGGCGACCGCCTGATCGAGCGGGTCAAGGCCGGCCAGCGCGAGGAAGCGCAGACCGAGGTCCGCGACGCCGGCAAGGCCGTGTTCGTCAGCGCCGCGGTGCTGCCGCTGCGCGACATTCGCGACGGCGAGACCAAGTTGATCGAGCAGAACAGCGAGAGCCAGCAAAAGTCGATCTCGACCGCGATCATGACCCTCGTCATCGGCGGCATCGCCCTGATCGGCGTCGCGATCACCCTCGCGCTGATGCTCGGCCGCATGATCGCGCGTCCGATCAGCGGGCTGACCAAGGCGATGGGCGACCTCGCCGCCGGCCAGAACAACATCGCCTTGCCCGATGCCGATCGCGCCGACGAGCTTGGCGACATGGCGCGTGCGGTGCTCGTGTTCCGCGACGCCGCGGTCGCCAAGTCGCATGCCGACACCGCGCAGGTCCATGTCGTCGAAGCCCTCGGCAACGGCCTCGAGGCGCTCGCCTCGGGCGACATGACCTACACGATCGATCAGCCGTTCGACGGCGACTATGACCGCCTGCGTCAGACCTTCAACCGCACCGTCGAAGGGCTCGAGCAGAGCCTGTCGCGGGTCGCCGGTTCGGCGCAGAGCGTCCACTCGGGCTCGACCAAGATCCGGTCGGCTTCGGAAGAATTGTCGCACCGCACCGAACAGCAGGCCGCCAGCCTCGAAGAAACCAACGCCGCGATGAACCAGGTCACCACCATGGTGGCCGAGACCGCCCGCAGCGCCAGCGAAGTGCGCGGCGCGATCGACGAAGCGCATCGTCATGCGACCGAAGGTGGTTCGGTGGTCAGCCAGGCGGTCAACGCGATGGACGCGATCGAGAAGAGCTCGCAGCACATCGAGGAGATCATCAACGTGATGGAGGGCATCGCCTTCCAGACCAACCTGCTCGCGCTCAACGCGGGGGTCGAGGCCGCCCGTGCCGGCGACGCCGGCAAGGGCTTCGCGGTGGTCGCCAACGAGGTGCGCGCGCTCGCCCAGCGGTCGGCCGATGCCGCCAAGGACATCAAGGGCCTGATCACCACCTCGAGCAAGCAGGTCAGCCATGGCGTCAGCCTGGTCGGCGACACCGGCAAGATGCTCGCGCGGATCGTCACCAAGATCGGCGAGGTCAACGGCCTGATCGCCAGCATCGCCCAGAGCACCGACGAGCAGGCGACCAACCTGCGCGAGGTCAATGGCGCGGTCGCCGACATGGACAAGATGACCCAGCACAATGCGGGCATGGTCGACGAAAGCACGGCGGCCTCGCGCAGCCTGGCCGCCGAAGCCGACGAGCTCGCCTCGCTGGTCGCCCGCTTCCAGCTCAAGCCCGGCCAGCAGTCGCGCCCGGTCGCGGCCCGCGCGCCCGTCCGCCACGCGACGCCGGCCCCGGCCGCTCGCCGCGCGGCTCCGGCCCCGCGCTCCTCGGGCAACCTCGCGGTCAAGATGGACGAGGACGACTGGTCCGAATTCTGATCGCATCGTGAAATCCGGCGCCTGGGCGTCTGGTCGGGGACATCCCTGGCCAGGCGCCCATTGCGTTTGGGGGGACGGTGGCTTGCAGGGGGCGGAGCAAGCGGCAAGCGGAGCGCTATCCAGCACGCCGCGCGAAGCCAGCGATCGCCATCAACCCAAGGGCCCTTGAAGCGAACGTAGCGCGTCAAGCCTCTCAGCCGTCCGTGTCGAGCGTAGTCGAGACACCCTGCGCGCGGGGTGTCTCGACTACGCTCGACACGAACGGAATGGGGATGTTTCGTCGAGTACAGGCGCCGCACGGGCCTCTCAACGCCGCGCAAGCCGCCCAAGGCCAAGCGCGTCCCGGCCCCGCGCTAAACGCGCGGCCATGCATGGCTGCTATGAAGGTGAGATTCGATCCGCACGATCGGCGAGGAGTCGCGAATGGGAACCGCAATATTCGACCGCTGCGACTTGTCGCGCGGATTGATCAGAGATGCGTAGCTGGCGCAGGCCGCTTGCCATTGGGCTCAGGCTGCGGCGAAAATGGTGGACTTCGAGACCCGGAGCGCAGCGTACTTCATGTACGTGAGCACCGGAAGCGAAGAAGGACGCCATTTGCAGCCCAGCATGAGCCCAATGGCAAGCGGCCTCAGCCGAACCAGCGGATCCAGTCGCCATACGGATGACAGGTCGCCAGATGGCGCGCCTCGCCGCTCGGCCAGCAGGTCAGCATCAGCCGCACCTCGCGGCGGTCGGGGGTCCATTCGAAGCTGATCCAGGCCAGCGGCCGGTCGCTCGACGCGCGTTCGCCGGCGCGGCGGATCATGTCCTCGACCGCGCGGCGGTCGATCGGCGCCAGATATTGCAGCACCATCGAGTGGAAGACCACCCGGCACACGCCTTCGCGCTGCGGCGCGTGCAGCTGCTCGGCGAGCCAGCTCACCGCATTGGCGCGATCGACCCGCGGTGGGTGGATCTGGGCGAGCGCGAGCGCCTCCTCGAGCCGCTGGGCACGGTCGCGCCGGTCGGCGAAGACGAACGACAGCAGCCGTTCGCGCGTCGGCGCGTCGGCAGGGTCGAGCGGGCTGAGGTCGACGCCGGTCGCGCCGACAACCTCGACCGGTGCCGCCGGCGGCGGACCGCCGGTCCAGCTCGGGGCGATATGGACCGGCGAATCGGCCACGCCCGCGGACACGCCGCCCAGATCGTAGCGATAGCGCGCCAGATTGAGATTGAGCCCGCAGCTCGATCCGAGCTCGAGCAGTTCGGCCGGGCAGCCGGTCGCGCGGCGCGCGACCATCAACGCGGCGACGATCGACGCCGCGCGCGCGACCTCGTTGGTCTGCGGCGGATCGCGCATCCAGGTCGCGACGAAGCCGTCCTCGGCCGCCAGCGCCCGGCCGATCGCGCCGTCGAAATCCTGATGTTCGCGCCGGTAGAGCGCGCTCAGCGCCGGCAGGCTGCCCTTGCGCGCCAGCGCATGGAGCGCGCCGTTGAAGCGCATCGCCAGCGCCGCCGCGGCCGGATTGCCCGGCCAGTCGGCGATCAGCGCGGCGGTGCGCGGCGCCTGGCGCAGCTGGCGCTGTCCCGCCTCGAGCACGTCCGCCACGAACGGCGATCCCAGCTCGCGCATGATCCCGGCCTGGCGCGAAAGTTCGGCGTGATTCGCGATCTTCGCCATCATGTTCATTGTTCGGCCATCCTCATGCGCGCCTTCGCTGTGTGCGCCCGCCAGCCGGTCTCCGTGCGTGCCGCGACCATCCTGCGATGGTGCGACCTGCCGCCCCTCGGCAGCCCATCGAGTCCGACACCGCGATCGCGGTGCAGGACATCATGGCTGTTCGTCGTTTCGACTCTCACGAGACCCCTGTTTCAGCGGGCCTCCGGCAATCCGGGGGCACCCCCTCGGGTAGGCGGACATCGTTAAGCTTGGGTAAAAATGAGAGGGCCGCAGCGATGGAATCGCGGCGTTTCCGCCATTTATGCCCCGCTTTGCGACAGGGCGATCGTCATATGCATCGCGAAAGGCCGCGACGATATGCCATGCGCATCATCCGTCCATTAGTGCACAATCGTTATCGAGTAGAGCAACCCATGAGCGAATCAGAATCGAATGATCGCTTTCGTTGCAGCGCAATATAATATCCCCGATATCGGATATATATGACGAACATTCCAATATATCGCCAATTGTGACCTATTGCAAAACGTCGCATTTGCCGTGGCAACTTAACTTACGCCCCATTAAACAGGATCGGAGTTTTCAAGACATTTATCGAGATAACAGTGATCACGATCGAAGGCGGAGGCGACGACGACTATTATCGCCGCCGCTATTATGAAGAGATCATCGCCGCCCGCCTCGCGGCCTCCGCGGAAGCACGCGCCAGCCACCTGAAGCTCGCCGATTTCTACCAGTCGAAGATCAGCGCCCTCACTGGCGAGCAGCTACAGCCCGGTCGCCCCTGAGAGTCGTTCGAAAAATGCGCGGAAGAGCGCATTTTTGTGGCGGCATGCGCCAAAGGCGCATCTCTCAACCGCGTGGCGGCACATGGTCGATATCGACCACCATCCCCCGCTCGTCATAATTTACCAGGAAACTCCCGCGGCGAATCGTCACCCGATCGCGGGTCCACCCCACCAGCCCGTCGTCCAGCCGCACCTTCGTCAAAACCGATCCACGATCCGAGAATATGTGGATTTCGCCGCCAATCTCTTCGGCGCGTCCGATCATCTGTCCAAACCCCATAACGTCACAGCCCCAATTGGTTACGCCCCCTTAACCACCCCGGCGCGACAGCACGTGTGACCCAGCGCACAACTGTAAAAAATCTTGAAAATCCGCCGATTTCGGCCGGCTGGCGATCATCGCGATCGGCGGCTATCCTGCTGCGCGAAGGGGAGGGCACGGCGATGCTAACGGGATTCACGCGGCGGCAGACGATGGTGGCGGGCCTCGCTTCGGCCCTGGTCGCCGCCCGACCGCTCGCCGCCGCGCAGCCCCGATCCGACGACGATGCCGTCGATGCGATCATCCACGCCTTCCTCGCCCGCTTCGACATCCCCGGGGTCGCGGTCGCGCTGGTCCGCCCCGGCCGGCCCGATCTGCTGCGCGGCTATGGCGTGCGCACCCTGCATGCGCCCGGCGCGGTCGACGCCGCGACCCTGTTCGGCATCGCCTCGAACAGCAAGGCGTTCACCGCCGCCTCGCTCGCGATCCTGGTCGACGAGGGACGGATCGGCTGGGACGAGCCGGTGGTGCGCTATCTGCCCGAATTCCGCATGTACGATCCCGCGGTCACCCAGATGATGACGGTGCGCGACCTGCTCGTCCACCGCTCGGGGCTCGGCCTCGGCCAGGGCGATCTGATGCTGTTTCCCGAGACCCGCCACAGCCGCGCCGATATCCTGCGCGGACTGCGCTATCTCAAGCCCGAGCGCGGTTTCCGCGCCGGCTATGCCTATGACAATGTCCTCTACATCGTCGCCGGGCTGCTGATCGAGCGGGTCGCCGGCGCCAGCTGGGAGGATTTCGTTTCGACCCGGCTGTTCGCGCCTTTGGGCATGCGCGGCGCGGTGCCGACCCGCTCGCGGGTGACGACCGCCAATATCGCCGGACGCCATGCCCGGCTCGGCCCGCCGCTGCGCGGGATGGGGCCGGTGAAGGTCGTCCCCGCCGACGATCAGGACAAGATGGCCGCCGCCGGCGGCATCAACGCCGGGGTCGCCGACATCGCCCCCTGGCTGCACGCCCAGCTGAACAAGGGGCTGCTCCCCGACGGCCGCCGGCTATGGAGCGCGGCCCAGGCGAAGGAGATGTGGACCCCGCAGATCATCACCGCCGATGGCGAGGGCCCCGCCCCCGACCGCCCCGATCGCCCGGTGATGGCGGGCTATGCGCTCGGCTGGAACGTCCAGGATTATCGCGGCCACCGGCTGCTCTACCATGGCGGCGCCCTGACCGGCCAGGTCACCCAGCAGGCGCTGCTCCCCGAGCTCGGCTGTGCGCTCGCGCTCTACACCAATATCGAGGAGCGGGTGCCGACCCTCGGTCTGCGTAACGCGCTGCTCGACCATCTCGTCGGCACCGCCGGCTTCGACTGGATCGCCGCCACCGCCAGGCGGGTCGACACGCTCAACGCCGATGCCCTCGCCCAGGTCGGCGCCACCGGCCCCACGCGCCCCGCCGGCGGCCCTTCGCTCGACCTCGCCGCTTATGCCGGCCGCTACCGTGATCCCTGGTATGGCGACATCCTCGTCACCCGCGCCGATGCCGGGCTCGCGATCGCGTTCGAGCCGACCCCGGCCTTCAAGGGACCGCTGCTCCCCTGGGGTCCCGACAGCTTCCGCACCCGCTTCCCCGACGGCGCCGGCGAGGATGCGGTGGTGCGGTTCGCGGTCGACAAGGGCGCGGTCGCCGGCGTGACGATGAAGCCGCTCTCGCCGCTCGCCGACTTCAGCTACGACTATCAGCATCTCGATTTCGTGCCGGTGCGCTGAGCTGAGCTACTGCGCGAGGATCGCCTTCAAAATATCCTCCGACCGCTTCTGCCCATAGCCGCGGCCATAGGCACTCGACTGGATCGCGACCACCATGTGGCGCGCGGGCACGATATAGATCTTGTTGCCGCCATTGCCCGACGCGAACGACACCCGCACCGGCTTTCCGCCAATATCCTGGGTCTTGGCGTACCAGAAATAGCCGTAGAAATCGGCATAGCGGTCCCCCTCTCCGATCGGTACGATCGATGCCAGCGACCGGTCGATCCACCCCCGGCTGACGACCCGCCGACCGCGATAGACCCCGCCCGCGCGCACCATCTCGCCGATCGCGGCGAAGTCGCGCAGCCGCAACGACAGATTGCCCTGCCCCTTGGTGTAGCCGCCGGCATCGCTCGCCCATTTCCAGCTCGTGATCCCCAGCGGCGCGAACAGATGGGCCTTGGCGAAATCAGCCATCGTCTCGCCCGACGCCTTCGCGACCAGCATTCCCGCGACCGAGGCGGTGACCGAATTATAGCGATAGCGCGTCCCCGGCGGGTCGGCGCGCGGCACCCCCAGGATGAACGCCTGCGGATCGGCCGCCTCGTCGAGCTTGTCCTCCTGCCCCGGCGACGCCGGATCCGCGTCATAGGCCGCCAGCCCCGACCGCATCGTCAGCACATCGGCGATCGCGACATCGCCGATCGCGCTGCCCTTGGCCGCGGGCCAATAGCGCCCGACGGGGTCGTCGACCCGCTTGATCCCGCCGCGGTCGATCGCGATCCCGACCAGCAGCGAGGTGATGCTCTTGCCTGCCGAGCGGACATCGTGGAGCGTGTCGGCGGTGGCGCCGCCATAATAGCGCTCGGCGACGGTCTTGCCGTCGCGCAGCACGATCACCCCTTTCAGGTCGCCATGCGGGTCCGTGTCCCAGCCCGCGAGCAGCGCGTCGAGCCCGGCCTCCGCCCGCGCCGCCCCTGCGACCAGTGCGAGCACCGCCAGTCCGATCCTGTACGCCATTTCGTCCTCCGCATAGTGCCGATGGCGGGGCTGCTAGCCCGGCGCGAATCCGCCGTCTTGTATCCGCGCAACATCGCCCCGTCCGCGGAACTTGGCTGGCGTCGTTCCCAGCCGGCGCTGGAAGCTGCGGGTCAGATGCGCCTGGTCGACATAGCCCGCCGCGCACGCCGCGTCCGCCAGCGACGCGACCCCGCCGCCGACCAGCGCCGCCGCGCGCTCGAGCCGCCGCCCGCGCAGATATTCGCCCGGCGCGCAGCCCAGATAGCGGCGGAACACCCGCGCCAGATGGACCGGATGGACCTCGGCGTCGGCGGCCACCGCCGCGATCGACAGGTCGGGCTCGTCGCTCGCGAAGATCATCTCGACCGCACGCCGCAGCCAGCCCGGCGGATCGGCCGCGCGCACGCTCTCGTCCGACGACGGCCGCACGACCGCGGCATGGAGCTGCAACGCCCGCCCGGCCAGCGACAGCCCGCTCGCCGCGTGGAGATCGCCGACGATGCTGCGCGCGGTCCACAGCGCATAGGGATCGCGCAGGCAGGTCGCCGCCCCTTCCTCGCCCGCCATCCCGCCCGACACCGCCAGGAAGCGCCCGCGCCCGCCATGAAAGCGGTCGCGATGCTCGGTCCCGGGCGGGTTGTGGATCAGGATCGGGGTCGCCGACACGATCGGCGCGCCGGCCGCCAACGACATATAGCCGCCCGACAGCACCAGCACGAAATGCGCTTCCGCATGGACATGCTGCTCGACCTCCTCCTCGGGCGCGTCGGCGGCGAGGTGGTGGAAGCTGAAGCGGTCGGCCTCGCGCCATGGCGGCCCCTCGCCCCAGAAATCGGTTCGCGCGCGCTGCAATGCCATGCCGCATGATGCCCCGTGCCGCGCCGTTCGTGGAAGACAAAAAGGACGGACTCGCGCCAGATCGCGACTTCTGCTATCGAACCGCGACGCAGCGAACCAGGGAGGGCATAGATGACGGCATCCGGCAAACGCCTTCCCCGTGTTCGGGGATATCGCCGACCCTGATCGGCCCGCGACCCACCGGTCGCCTTTTTCGTCCCACCTGACATTCCCAACAGAGGTGCACGCGCCCGCGTGCAGCACGACATGACCGAACCGACGGCCCGCAGCGGTCCGAGCGCGATGCGTCTCGTTCTCGCCTTCACCTTCCACCATTGGCGGCGGCGGCTGCCGCTCGTCCTCGGCATCGGCGCCGCGATCTCGCTGGCGACCGTCACCGAGATCTTCGTGCCGCTCTATGCCGGCCGGCTGATCGACGCGCTCGGGCAGGGGGTCGCCGGCCGCCCGGCCGCGCTCGCCGCCTTCGTCGCGATGGCCGCGCTCGGCCTGACGATGGTCGTCCTGCGCCACTTCGCCTGGTGGGGGGTGGTGCCGCTCACCCTCGGCATCATGCGCGACGTCGCCGCCGATGCCTTCCACCGTGTCCAGCGGCTCTCGACCGACTGGCACGCCAACAGCTTCACCGGCTCGGTGGTCCGCAAGATCACCCGTGGCATGTGGGCGCTCGACACGCTCGACGACGTCATCATCCTCGCGCTGCTGCCGTCGGTGGTGGTGCTGGTCGGCACGATGCTGATGCTCGCCGCGCATTGGCCGGTGATGGGACTGGTGATGGCCCTCGGCTCGCTCGCTTATGTCGCGCTGACCGTCGCGCTCGCCACCCGCGTCATCGCCCCCGCCTCGCGGCTGTCGAACCAGTGGGACACCAAGATCGGCGGCGTCCTCGCCGACGCGATCGGCACCAACGCGGTGGTCAAGGCGTTCGCGTCCGAATCGCGCGAGGATGCGCGGCTGCGCGCGGTCGTCGGCAAATGGAGCCGGCGGACCGCGCGCACCTGGATGCGCCACACCTATAGCGGCACCGGCCAGCTCGCCTTGCTCTGGCTGGTGCGGACCCTCGTCACCGCCACCGCGCTCGCGCTCTGGTGGCAGGGCCGCGCCACCGCCGGCGACCTCACTTATGTCCTGACCACCTATCTCGTCGTCCATGGCTATCTGCGCGACGTCGGCCAGCATGTGCACCATCTCCAGCGCGCGGTGAACGAGATGGAGGATCTCGTCCGCCTCCACCACGAACCGTTCGGCATCGCCGACCGCGCCGACGCCGCCCCGATCCGGATCGAGGCGGGCGCGATCCGCTTCGACCATGTCGCCTTCCGCTATGGCGGCCAGACCAACCCCTTGTTCACCGATCTCGACCTCGTGATCCCGGCTGGCCAGCGGGTCGGGCTGGTCGGCCGCTCGGGCTCGGGCAAGACCAGCTTCGTCAAGCTCGTCCAGCGGCTCTACGACGTCAGCGGCGGCCGGGTGCTGATCGACGGCCAGGACATCGCCCACGCCGCCCAGATATCGCTGCGGCGGCAGATCGCGATCGTCCCGCAGGAACCGATCCTGTTCCACCGCAGCCTGGCGGAGAATATCGCTTATGCCCGCCCCGACGCGACCCAGGCCGAGATCGAGGCGGCGGCCAGGCTCGCCAACGCGCACGACTTCATCGCGGCGCTGCCGCGCGGCTACCGCACCCTGGTCGGCGAGCGCGGGGTCAAGCTGTCGGGCGGCGAGCGCCAGCGGGTCGCGCTCGCCCGCGCCTTCCTCGCCGACGCGCCGATCCTGATCCTCGACGAGGCGACCTCGAGCCTCGACGCCGAATCGGAGGCGCTGATCCAGCAGGCGATGGCGCGGCTGCTGGTCGGCCGCACCGCGATCGTCATCGCCCACCGGCTGTCGACCGTCCGCGCGCTCGACCGCATTCTCGTCTTCGATCGCGGCGCGATCGTCGAGGATGGCGATCACGCTTCGCTGCTGGCCCGCGAGGGCGGCCGCTACCGCGCGCTGTTCGAACGGCAATCGGGGATCATCGACCAACCGGCCGAGATCGTGAGTTAAGGCATGATGATTTAAATTCTTAAGCCCCTCCCCTTCAGGAGTTTGGCGGCAGCCCTGTCCCCCGGACAGGACAAAGAGCTGCCAAACTGGGTTGGGGTGGGGTGCGACTGAAGCGGCTCGACGCCGCTGAAGGCGCCCTTGGTGCGGGCGTAGACGCTCGCTTCGCTCGCGACCCACCCCAACCCCTCCCTTGAAAGGGAGGGGCTAATATTGGGCAGGCGCAAAACCATCATGCTCAAAGGTCGCGGATTGACGACATATGCATGAATATGCATATACATGTTCATGCAACTCGACGCCTTCCAGACCCTGTCCGATCCGACCCGCCGCCGCATGGTCGAGGCGCTCGCCCGCGGCGAACGCCAGGTCAACGATCTGGTCGACGAGATCGGCATCCACCAGTCGGGGGTGTCGCGCCATCTGCGGATCCTCCACGAGGCCGGGTTCGTCGCGATGCGCCCCGACGGCCAGCGCCGGCTCTATTCGCTGAAGCCCGACCCGTTCCGCGAACTCGACGCCTGGCTCGCGCAATATCGCACACTCTGGGAAGCGCGGCTCGACCGGTTCGGCGCCGCGCTCGAGGCCCGCCAGCAAGGAAGGACCGACCATGACTGACCCCATCGAATCGCGCCTCGTCGTCGAGCGGACCTACCGGGCCGACCTCGCCGATCTCTGGGCGCTGTGGACCACCAGGGACGGTTTCGAATCCTGGTGGGGCCCCCAGGACTTCCGCGCCGACGTCCACCGGATCGAAGCGCGCCTGGGCGGCGCGCTCCATTACGACATGGTCGCCGACACCCCCGCGGCGATCGCGGCGATGAACGATATGGGCGCTCCGCTGTCGCAACCCTGCCGCGGCCGCTTCGCCGAATATGAGCCCCACCGGCGGCTGCTGCTCGTCCAGACGATCGACTTCCTCCCCGGCGTCGCTCCCTATGACAGCCGGATCGCGGTCGATTTCCTGCCCCAGCCCGACGGCCGGGTCCGGATGATCGTCACCCTCGGCCAGATGCACGACCTCGCCACCACCGGCATGCAGCTCGAAGGCTTCACCAGCCAGCTCTCCAAACTCGACACCCGCTATGGCTGGCAGCCTGCCTAATGCGGGGGCACCATATCTAATTCGGCCGCCCGAAGCCGCCCGCCACCCCAAAGTGTTCGCATTTTGCGTCGCCCCTGCCCACTTCACGGCAATGGACGGGCACGCTGCCGGCCGATAGGCTCGCGCCAACGACAATAAAATTTCGCGGAGAGGTTCGACCAGGGGGATCGGACTCGGTGCAGTGACTCGGCGTTTTCTTCGCAGCAGCGCGCTCGCGTTGAGCGCGGCCGTCGCCCTCCTCTCGGTCGGCGCCCGCTCGCAACAGGACAGCCCGCAACTCCCGCCGGCCGCCCGTCCCGCCTCGGCCAACGGCCCGCCCGCCTTGCTCGACCAATATTGTTCGCGCTGCCACAATGACGACGACAAGGTCGCCAACCTGTCGATCGACGATCTGCGCGGCGCCGACCTGCTGATCGGCGAGCATGCCGACGCGTGGGAGAAGATCCTGCGCCGCACCAGCCAGGGCGAGATGCCGCCACTCAACAAGCCGCAGCCCGATCCGGCGATGCGCGCGGCGTTCGTCCAGTGGCTCCAGGGCTCGCTCGACGCCTATGCCGCCGCCCATCCCGATCCCGGCCGCGCGACGATCCGCCGGCTCAACCGGGTCGAATATGCCAATGCGGTGCGCGACCTGCTCGCGCTCGACGTCGATGTCGCGCGCGAGCTGCCGCAGGACAATTCGGGCTATGGCTTCGACAATATCGCCGACGTGCTCAGCGTCTCGCCGACGCTGATGGACCGCTATGTCGCGGTCGCCGGCAAGATCGGCCGGATGGCGACCGGACTCACCTCGCCGCGCGCCTTCACCACCTCGTTCGAGCTGCCCAAGGACGGCTCGGTGATGAACAGCGGCCGCCCCGCCTATAATGAGCGCGCCTCCGACGAGCTGCCGCTCGGCTCGCGCGGCGGCGGCGCGGTGCCCTTCTACGCCCGCTACGACGCGACCTACGAGGTCGCCGCCTTCCTCAACGCCAACACCAACAACGAGACCGACCGGCTCAAGGAGGATCGCGTCGCGATCCGGGTGCCGCTCAAGGCCGGCTCGCACCGGATCGGCCTGTCCTTCCGCCGCCGGCTCGCCCCCGACGAGAGCGTCCAGACTCTGCGCAACGATCTCGACAAGGTGCCGGTGCCGACCGCGGCCCCGGTGATGCTGCCGCTCGACCTGTCGGTCGACGGGGTGCGGGTGCGGACGATCGAGGTCCCGTCCTACCGGATGTCGCCGCGCTATTCGCAGGCCAATTTCCCGCGCGACGTCCTCCAGATCGACATCAGCGGCCCGTTCGCCCCGCGCGGCGCTGGCAACACCCCCAGCCGCGACCGCATCTTCCTGTGCCGGCCGGCGCGCGCCTCGGCCGAGGCCGACTGCGCCCGCCGCATCGTCGCCACCCTCGCGCGGCGCGCCTATCGCCGCCCGGTCGGCGACGCCGATCTCGCCCCGCTGATGCGGGTCTACGCCGCCGAGCGCGCCGCCTCCGATTTCGACCATGGCGTCGAGGCCGCGGTCGAGGCGATCCTGGTCTCGCCGCATTTCCTGTTCCTCGTCGAACAGGACCCGGCGGGCGCGGCCCCCGGCAGCGTCCACCGCGTCTCCGATCTCGAACTCGCTTCGCGCCTGTCCTTCTTCCTGTGGAGCAGCATCCCCGACGAAGCGCTGCTCGCCGCCGCCGAGAAGGGCGATCTGGGCAACCGCGCCGGGCTCGAGGCGCAGGTCGGCCGCATGCTCGCCGATCCGCGCGCCGACGCGCTGACCCGCAACTTCGCCGGCCAGTGGCTCTATCTGCGCAATCTCGACCAGCAGCGCCCCGACATCGCGGTCTTCCCGAAATTCGACACCCGCCTGCGCCTGGCGATGGCGCAGGAGACCGAGATGTTCTTCGGCCATGTCCTGCGCAGCAATCGCAGCGTGCTCGATTTCATCGCCGCCGATTATACCTTCCTCAACCAGCGGCTCGCCGAACATTATGGCATCGCCGGGGTCAGCGGCACCGCCTTCCGCCAGGTCGCGCTCGACCCCGCGTCGCACCGCGGCGGCCTGCTCGGCCAGGCGAGCATCCTCACCGTCACCTCCTATGGCAACCACACCTCGGTGGTGAAGCGCGGCAAGTGGATCCTCGACAATATGCTCGCCGCGCCGCCGCCGCCCCCGCCGCCCGACGTCCCCGCGCTGCAGGACCATCATGACGGCCGGCTGCTCACCGCGCGCGAGCAGCTCGAACTCCACCGCACCAACGCGGTCTGTGCCGCCTGCCACGTCAAGATGGACCCGCTAGGCTTCTCTCTCGAGAATTTCGACGCGATCGGCGGCTTCCGCCGCACCGATGCCGGCCAGCCGATCGACGTCTCTGCGACGATGCCCGACGGGATGAAGTTCGCCGGCCTCTCCGGGCTCCAGGCGGTGCTGATGGCGCGCAAGGACGAATTCACCGCCGCCTTCACCGAACGGCTGCTGACCTATGCGCTCGCCCGCGGCGTCGGCGCGCGCGACATGCCCGCGGTCCGCACCATCACCCGCGCCGCGGCCGCCGACGGCTACCGCATCCAGACGATCGTCCGCGGCATCGCCACCAGCGATCCCTTCACCCTGCGAAAGACGCCCCCGAAATGAGGCCGGCCCGATGAGGATTTTGCGCAAGCCCCTGAGCCGTCGGACGATGCTGCGCGGCGTCGGCACGACAATGGCCCTGCCCTTTCTCGAAGCGATGATGCCCGCCGCGCACGCCGCCGATCTCGCCGCCCGGCCCAAGCGCCTCCAGATCTTCTACTCGCCCAACGGCATGATGATGGACGGCTTCCTGCCCGCGACCCGCGGCAAGGGCTTCGCGCTGCCGCCGACGCTCGAACCGCTCGCCCCGCACCGCGCGGCGATCAGCGTGATCAGCGGCCTCGGCCATCCGATGGCGGCGGCGATGGGCGACCGCCCCGCCGGCCATGGCCGCTCGTGCCCGGCCTTCCTCACCGGCACCCATGTCCGCCAGACCGAGGGCACCGACATTCGCTGCGGCATCTCGGTCGACCAGGTCTATGCCCGCCATCTCGGCGACGCGACCATGCTTAGCTCGCTCGAACTCGGCATCGACCAGGCGAGCCTGCTCGGCAGCTGCGACATCGGCTATAGCTGCGCCTACACCAACGGCATCTCGTGGCGGAACCCGACCGTGCCGCTGCCGGTCACCGCCAATCCGCGCGACGTGTTCGAACGGCTGTTCGGCGACGGCGACGCGCTCGACGCCGCCAGCCGCCAGGCTCAGCTCCGCCGCCAGTCGAGCATCCTCGATTTCGTGATGGCCGACACCGCGCGCCTGTCGGACCAGCTCGGCGCCGGTGACCGCCACAAGCTCGACGAATATCTCGAGGCGACCCGCGACATCGAAAAGCGCATCCAGAAGGCCGCGACCTCGACCGCGGGCCCGCAGGCGGCCGGCCTCGAACGCCCCGCCGGCATCCCCGACTCGTTCGACGAGCATGTCCGGATGATGATCGACCTCCAGGTCCTGGCGATGCAGGCCGACATCACCCGCATCGGCAGCTTCATGATCGGCCGCGAGCTCAGCAACCGCACCTATCCCGAGATCGGCGTCCCCGATTCGCACCATATGCTCAGCCACCATGGCAATAACCCGGAGAAGATCGCCAAGCTCGGGCGGATCAACCGCCACCATATGGACTATTTCGCGTATTATCTGCGTCGGATGGGCGAGGTGAAGGACGGCGAGGGCTCGCTGCTCGACCGCACTTTGGTGCTGCGCGGCTCGGCGTTCGGCGACCCCAACGAGCATGACCATATGAACCTGCCGGTGATCGTCGCCGGCGGCCTCGTCCCCGGCGACCGCCACATCGCGGTGCCCAAGGGCACGACCATGTCCAACCTCCTCCTCGCCGCGCTCCATGTCCTCGACGTGCCCGACACGGCGTTCGGCGACAGCACGGGTCCGCTCAAGGAACTCACCGATGCCTAGGCGGGCAAACACACACCCGGACGCCGCCCCACACGTCATCCCGGCGGAGGCCGGGATCTCAGTCGGCAAGCGCGCGCGATATCCGCACGAGATCCCGGCCTCCGCCGGGATGACGATGAAGGGACTGGCCCTTACCCTCCTCCTCACCACCCCAGCCCACGCCACCTCCGACGCCCTCCCTCGCGCGATCCGCGCCAACGACGTCGCCGCCGTCCAGGCCGCGCTCGACCGCCGCGAAGACCCCAACCAGCGGCTCGCCTTCGGCGCGACTCCGCTCGGCTGGGCGGTCGACACCCAGAATCCCGATCTCGTCGCCGCGCTGCTCGCCGGCGGCGCCAGACCCAGCGTCGCCGATATCGACGGGGTCACCCCGCTCGCGCTCGCCTGCGAACTCGGCGATCCCGCGATCGTGACGAAGCTGCTCGACGCCCATGCCGATGTCCGCGCCGCCCGCCCCGACGGCACCACCACGCTTATGGTCTGCGCGCGCTTCGGCCCCGCCGATGCGGTGGCGCGCATGCTCGCCGCCGGCGCCGCCGCCGACCGTCCCGACAGCCGCGGCCAGACCCCGCTGATGTGGGCGGCCGCCGCCGGTCGGGTCGAGGCGATCGCCCTGTTGCTCAAGGCCGGCGCCGACCCCAATCGCGTGACGAAGGCCGGCTTCACCCCGTTGTTCTTCGCGATCAAGAGCGGCGCCGCCCCCGCGGTCGCCGCCCTGCTCGCCGCCGGCGCGCGCAGCGACTATCGCGGTCCCGAAAACACCAGCGCCGCCCAGCTCGCGCTCTACCAGCATGCTTATGCCGCCGCCGCCCTGATCGTCGAACGCGGCGCCGACCTCGCCGAGCGCGACCGCACCGGCCAACAATTGCTCCACGCCGCCGCCGAGGGCGGCGATACCGCGCTCGTCGCGCTGCTGCTCGCAAAGGGCGCCGATCCCAATGCGCTCACCGGCCCGTCACGGATCCACTGGGTGACCGAGGCCAATTTCGGCATGCCGCCGCCACCGGTGCCGCCGACCCCGCCCTTGCTGCTCGCCGCCGCGGCCGGCCATGCCGGGGTGATGAAGCTGCTGCTCGCCGCCGGCGCCGATCCGCGTTTCGTCGCCGAGGACGGCACCAACATCGTCCTCGCCGCCGCCCGCGGCGGCAGCGCCGCGGCGCTCGAGGCGGCGCTCGCGATCGCCCCCGACGCCAATGTCGCCAATGCCCGCGGGCTGACCGCGCTCCACCTCCTCGTCGGCGGCGGGGTCACCCCCGAACTCGGCGCGATGCTGCGCCTGCTCGCCGCGCATGGCGCCCGCCCCGACATCAAGAGCAAGCGCGGCGTCACCGCCGCCGCGATGGCCGCCGACGGCCTGACCGAGGTCAGGACGATCTTCCTCGAGGTCTTTCCCGCCGGCGAACCGCTCAAGCTCACCGCGGCCGATCCCGGCCGCCGCTCGTCCCCAAAACAGCCATAAGAGACCCAAGATGATCGCACCACGCCCTGCCCGGATCCTGCTCGCCGCCGCCCTCGCCATAATCGTCCCCGCGCTGGCGATGACCGGCCCGCTCGCCGCCGCCCCGGCGCCGGCGCCGACCGGCAAGGCCGCGGTCGCCGCGCGCCAGGCCGGCTACAAGAAGATGGGCGCGGCGATGAAGGCGCTCAACGACCAGCTCAAGACCGACGCCCCGGCCAAGCCGGTGATCCTCGACGCCGCCCGCACCGTCGCGGTCACCGCGCGCGAACAGCCCCGGCTGTTCCCCGCCGGCAGCGGCGCCTCGGCCGGCGTCCCCACCGACGCGCTGCCGGCGATCTGGACCAGCCGCGCCGACTTCGACGCCAAGATGACCGCTTTGCTGACCGAATCGGCCAAGCTCCAGACGGTTGCCGCCACCGGCGACATCGCCGCGATCCGCGTCCAGGCCAAGGCAACCGGCGGCACCTGCGCCGCCTGCCACCGCGCCTACCGCGCCGACAATTGACCCACTAGATCCTCCCCATCGCAGATGGGGAGGGGGACCACCCGCAGGGTGGTGGAGGGGTCTCCGACCTCGAGGCCGGAACCATCGTCGACATTCTGCACACCCGCCCGGAGCCCTCGATGCCGCCCGCCGAAGCCCCTACGCAGCCCCGCCGCGCTCCCATCTGGGACCTGCCCGTCCGCCTGTTCCACTGGCTGCTCGTCGCGCTGCTCGCCTTCTCCTGGTGGAGCGGCGAACAGCACGACATGGATTGGCATCGCCGCTCGGGCTACGCGATCCTCGCGCTGGTGGTCTTCCGCCTCTATTGGGGTTTCGCCGGCGGCCGCACCGCGCGCTTCAGCCATTTCCTGCGCGGTCCGCGCACCGCCTTCGCCTATCTGCGCAGCCTCGGCCGGCGCCCCTACCGGCCCGGCCCCGGCCACAACCCGATCGGCGGCTGGAGCGTGGTGCTGATGCTCGCGGCGCTCGGCGCGATGGTCGTCGCCGGCCTGTTCGCGGTCGATGTCGACGGCCTCGAATCGGGCCCGCTCGCCGACTATGTCAGCTTCGACCAGGGCCGCACCGCCGCCGACATCCACGGCCTGATCTTCAACATCCTGCTCGGCCTCGTCGCGCTCCACATCCTCGCGATCCTCGCTTACCTCATCGCCCTGCGCCAGAACCTGATCGCCCCGATGATCCACGGCCGCCGCCGCATCGCCGCCGGCGACACTGCCGAGCCCCTCGGCGCCTCCCCGTGGAAAGCCCTGACCGGCATCGCCCTGGCCGCCGCCCTCGCCTACGCGGTCTCCACCGGCTTCCGCCTCTGATGCGGGGACGCCATAGCTAATTCACCAGGCGGCCGGAGCCTCATTCACTCCACCGCCACGACATTGTCGTCCGAGTTCCGGTCGATCCGCTTGTTATACGGATCGACCCCGACATAGGTCGGCGCCTTCGCGGTCACGAAGTGCAGCACCTGGCTGCCCGAGCGGATCGGCACCCGCTGCATCGACAGGACATTCTTCGCGTCGAAGCTCGCGCGCCCCGGCATCGCCGTGAACAGCCCGACCTCGATCGCCTCGGCCATCGGCGCCTCGGTCTCGACCCCCTTGCCGGTCGCGTAGAGCTTCTTCCCGTCGACCGTCATCGCCACGTCGTAGCGGCCGTCGGCGCGCCTGGTCACCTTCGGGTCGTGCGCCTTGAGGTCGTACAGGGTGATCCGTTCGAACAGGTCGGTGATCAGCGCCTGCTGCGCCGGGGTGGTCGCCTCCTTGCGGAACTCGGCGATCAGGTCGAGCGAGCGCGGATAGGGGGCGCCCTTGAAGCGGAAGCGCGCGAGGAAGCGACGCAGCGCGGCATTGACCTTCGCCTCGCCCAGTTCGTCCTTGAGCAGATACATCACCAGCGAACCCTTGCGGTAATGGATATAGCCCTGGTCCTCGACCCGGTAGAGCGGCAGTTCCTCGATCGCCTCGCCGCCGCGGCTGCGCAGATAGCGGTCGAGCTCATATTTGAGGAAGCGGCGGATCCGGTCGGGGCCGTATTTCTTCTCCATCACCATCAGCGCCGAATATTGGGCGAGCGTCTCGACCAGCATCGTCCCGCCCTGCATGTCGGCCGAGATCTCCTGATCCGCCCACCATTGATGGCCCAGTTCGTGCGCGGTCACATAGGTGACATAGTCGATCTTCTCGGGGTCCGAGAGATCGGCGATGAAGCCGATCGCCTCGGAATAGGGCATCGTCCCGGCAAAGGCCTGGGCGAAGCGTTCATAGCCCGGAAATTCGATGATCCGCGCCTGCTTGAACTGATAAGGCCCGAAATTGGGCTCGTAATAATCGAGCCCCGCCGCCAGCGCGTCGAGCATCCGGTCGACGTTCATCGGATGATGCGCGTCATAATAGACCACCAGGTCGACATCGCCATGCCGGCGATGCTTCTCCTGATAATGCGCCGACTGCACCGAGAAGAAATCGAGGACCGGTGCGTCGGTGACGAAATGGGCGGTGCGCCGGCCGTTCGCGGTCACGTCGGACACCCGGTTGCCCGGCGCGATCGGGGTCTGGTCGGCGTCGGTGATCACGGTGATGTCGGCATTCACCCAGCCGGCATGGCCGACATAGGTGAAGCGCGTCGCCGCCATATCCTCGAGCTTGGCCGGGCGCAGTTCGGGCGGCAGCCCATATTTGCGCCGCTTGGTGCGATCGGTCAGCAGCGCGTCGCGGGTCATGCCGATCTGCGGCGCGAATTCGCTGTTGTTGACGAAGGTGCCGTTGTCGACCACCCGCCGCTCGTTGCCGGCGTTGCGGAAGCCGCGCTGCGCGCGCAGCGTCTCGAAGCCGACCGTCATGGCCGCGCCCGGCGCCAGCGGGGTCGCGAGGCGATAGATGCGATAGCCGAAGCGCGGCCATTCGCGCTTCAGCGTCGCGCCCGCTATGTCGAGCCGGACGATCTCGAGATCGCGGCTGGCGCTGCGGATATGGAGCTCGGCGATCGGCGCGGCGGTGCGGTTGACCATCCGATAGCTGCCCCGGGTGCGCAGCGACGGCACATGCGGCCGCACGTCGACCACCAGCTTGACGTCGGTCACCTCGGGCTGCGGCACGCTGTGGAACGGGTAGAGTGCCTTTTCATAATCGGCCGCCCAGCGCTCGTCGTCGATGCCGGTGCGATAGTCGTTCCAGACATGGGTGTTGGTATAGATCCACGCGCCCGTGCCGATCGCGACCAGCAGCGCCGCTGCGCCGATCAGGCCCGCGGTCCCCTTGAGCCGGCGCGGCGCGCGGCGAAGCCGCGGCATCAGCCGGGTCTCGGTGCCGCGCCGCCACAGCACATGCGCCGCGACCAGCATCACCAGCGCGATCGCGCCATAATAGAGCCGGAACCAGCTCGCCCCGATCCAGAATTTGCCGAGCCCGTTCATGTCCGAGATCAGCACCTGCGGGCCGCGGCCATATTGGTAGAGATTGTCGGCCCAGCCGATATTGGTCAGCGTGATCGTCGCGATCAGGTAGAGCACCATGATGCCCCAGCCGACGAACTTGTGCGGGGAGAGCGCCTGGACGAACACCGCCAGCACCGCGAGCAGGGTGAAGTCGATCGCTTCGGGCAGGATGTACCAGAGCAGATAATGGCCGATCTCGAACTGGGTCCAGCCGCGGATCAGCTGGGCGAACATGCCGCCGACCATGCTGATCGCCAGTGCCGACAGCATCACCAGCATCACCGCCAGCGTCTTGGGCACCACGAACGCCCAGTCGGGCAGCGCGGTCGCGTCGATGATCTCATGGGTCTTGCGGTCGCGCTCGCGCCACACCAGCTCGCCCGAATAATAGATCGCGATGATCAGCGGGATGATGCCGAAGGCGCCGCGCAGCGTGTCGATCACTTCGCGCGTCACCGGCAGCGCCTCGGTACCGAACAGGTCGCCCGGCGACAGCAGCGATCCCATCGCGTTGAGCAGGCCCAGCGCCATCAGCACGACGAAGGCCGGGCTCTTCAACACCTGGACGAACTCGATCCGGGTTCGCGCCGCGAGCTGGGCGCGGGCGGTGACGGCATCGAAGCGCGGCGCCGGCAGCGGACCGGCCGGCATTTGCGGCGGCGTGGCATCGGCGAGCTCGGCGAGCGCCTGCTTCTTCGATGGCTTCTTCCCCTTCACCCCGAAGCGGAACAGCGCGAAGGCGCCGGCAAGCGACGCGGCGGCGATGCCCATCCACAGCGCCTTGTTCCACAGGAAGATGCCGGTCAGCGGCGGCAACAGCGTGTTGCGTTCGGTCGCGGTCCAATATTTGGTCGCCAGCTCGAACGCGCCGAAACCGAGCGGCTCGCCATAAGCGAGCGGGGTTTCGAACTGCGGCAGCTTGCCGAGCACGCCGGTCGCCAGAAAGAACAGGATCAGAAAGGCGACCACCCCGACATAGGTCGCCATCATCGACCGGGTGACCGTCGCCAGCATGAAGAACAGCGCCGATGTCGTCAGGATGTTCGGCGCCGCGAACACGAAGAAGGCGAAGGCATAGTCGCCGATCCGGTTCGGCCCCAGCGTGTCGGGATCGACCCACGGCATCCACGATCCGACGACGATCGCCGCCGGCACGCTCAGAAAGGCGAGCAGCGCCGCGCCATAGGCGCCGGCGAACCGCCCGAACAGATAGGCGGCCTTGGTGATCCGCGTCGTCCGCACGATCGGCCCGAATCCGCTCTCGTCGTCGCGGACGATGACGTTGGCGACGAAGGCGGTCGTCACGAACATGAAGAACAGGCTCCAGATCAGGTGGATCTGGACGATCGCATAAGGCGCGTTCTTGTGGGTGTTGCCGCCCGATCCGATCTGCACCTGCGGGATCGTGATCGACGCGAAGGTCAGCAGGAAGAAGATACCGACCGTCACCCAGAAGACCGGGTTGCGGAGCTGGTAGCGGAACTCGAAGCCCGCGATCTTGGCGAACATGCGCGCGTCTCCGTTCAGGCCGCGCGGCGCGAGGCGGCGAGCGTCGAGAAATAGACGTCCTCGAGCCCGCCTTCGGCCGGGCTGAACCCCTCGCCGGGCGAGGTCGGCGACAGGACATGGATCACCGTGCGGCCGGCGAACAGCCGGGTCGAGATCACCATATGCGCCGCGGCATGCGCATCGAGCTCGCTACGGTCGATCACCTTCTGCCACACCTGGCCGCGGCTCTCGGCCATCAGCGCGACCGGCGCCCCCTGCAGCAATATCCTGCCGCCCGCGAGCACCGCCATCAGCGGACAGAGATCGGCGACGTCCTCGACGATGTGGGTCGACAGGATCACCACCACCTGTTCGCCGATCTCGGCGAGCAGGTTGAGGAAGCGGTTGCGCTCCTCTGGGTCGAGCCCGGCGGTGGGCTCGTCGACGATGATCAGCCGCGGATTGCCGATCAGCGCCTGGGCGATTCCGAAGCGCTGGCGCATCCCGCCCGAAAAGCCCGCCAGCGCCTTCTTGCGCACCGCCCACAGATTGACCTGGTTGAGCAGCGCCTCGACCACCGCCTTGCGCTCGGCGCGGTCGCCGATGCCCTTGAGCACCGCCATATGATCGAGCATGTCATAGGCCGACACCCGCGGATAGACGCCGAAATCCTGCGGCAGATAGCCCAGCGTCCGCCGCAGCGCCTCGGGCTCGGCGATCACGTCGAGCCCGTCGAAGACGATCGTCCCCGATGTCGGCGTCTGCAGCGTCGCGATCGTCCGCATCAGCGTCGACTTGCCCGCGCCGTTCGGCCCAAGCAGCCCGAACATCCCGCGCGGCACGTCGAGCGTCACCCCGTCGAGCGCGCGCGTGCCATTGGCATAGACATGGGTGAGATCGCGGATTTCCAGCATATTCGGCCCCTGAAATTTCCCCGAACATGCCCCGGTGCCTTACTCCTGTAAAGCACCCCTTAATGTCGGGACACTATGCCTTATTCGTCCGCCCCCGGCGGCACCCCGTGCCCCAAACCCGACGACGCCCCGCGCGCATCGCCCGCCCAGCCTCTATAGCCGGACGCCATGGACCGAATCGACATCCTCATGACCGCGCCGATGCTGCCGTCGGTCGTCGCCGCGCTCGACGCCGCCTTCACCCTCCACCGACTCTGGGAAGCCCCCGACCCCGACGCGTTCCTCGCCGAGTTCGGCCCGCGCATCCGCGGGGTCGCCACCAGCACCCTCTACGGCCGGGTCGACGCGCGCCTGCTCGACAAGCTGCCCGCGCTCGAGATCGTCGCGAGCTTCGGGGTCGGCTACGACAATGTCGACGCCGCCTATGCCGCCGGCCGCGGGATCATCGTCACCAACACCCCGGGCGTGCTCGACGACGAGGTCGCCGACCTGACGATCGGCCTGCTGCTCGCGACCCTGCGCCGCATCCCCCAGGCCGACCGCTATCTGCGCGACGGCCGCTGGCCCGCCGCCAACTTCCCGCTCTCGCCGACCCTGCGCGGCCGCACGATCGGCATCGTCGGCCTCGGCGCGATCGGCAAGGCGATCGCCCGCCGTCTCGCCGGCTTCGACGTCGCGATCGCCTGGCACGGCCGCCATCCCCAGCCCGATGTCTCCTGGCCCCGCCACCCGACCCTGCTCGGCCTCGCCAAAGCCTCCGACGTGCTGATCGCGATCGTCCCCGGCGGCGCCGCCACCCGCCACCTGATCGACGCGACGGTGCTCGAGGCGCTCGGCCCCGACGGCGTGCTGATCAACGTCGCCCGCGGCAGCGTCGTCGACGAGACCGCGCTGATCGCCGCGCTGCGCTCGGGCACGATCCTCGCCGCCGGCCTCGACGTCTACGAGCACGAGCCCCAGGTGCCGCAGGCGCTGGTCGACCTCGACAATGTCGTGCTGCTCCCGCACATCGCCTCGGGCTCGGTCCACACCCGCGCCGCAATGGGGCAGTTGGTGGTCGACAATCTGACGGGCTGGTTCGGGGAAAGGCGACCGCTAACGCCGGTTGCAGAGGCTGCACATCTGGGACTGATAAACGGCTGAATGGGCGGCTAGCTGCCGGTCATGGACTGTAGAAAGTGCTTCCCTTGTTCGGCGCGGCTAGAAGCTGATGAAACCCAATCCGCCAAGCGTCTTCGATTGACATGATCGGAGTATCGCTACGCCAAATCGAAGCAGAAGCGCCCTGTGTGAACTCGTGCTCAAGACGGCGTAGCACCTTGTTGGCTGCCTTGGCTTGTGTGGCAGCATAGGCATGGCGGGTCGTATAGAAGCCGCGCTCCCCCTCGGATGCACATGGGTCGCTACCGTGAATCATGAATCGGTATAAGGGCATGCACCCAGCATCGACCATCGATTGAATGCCCGCAAGAGAGGCGAATGCGGCAGTTTGAAACACCTATATCGCTCAACCCACCGCGCTCTCCAGCATCGCGATGGTCCCCGCCTCGGCGTCGATCTCCGCCGCGATCCCCACCGGCAAACTATACTGGTTCGCGACATGCCCGAACAGCGCGCCCTGGAACGCCGGCACCCCGAGCGGCGCCAGATGTTGCGCGAGCACCTCGGACAATGTGAAGCCGCCATAAGACGGCCCGCTCGCCTTGCAGTCGGTGCACTGGCCGAACACCACCCCCTTCACTCGCCCCAATATCCCGGCGAGCGACAATTGGGTCAACATCCGGTCGATCCGGTACGGCGCCTCGTCGACATCCTCGATGAACAGGATCGCGCCGGTGAAATCGGGCAGATAGGGGGTGCCGACCAGCGCCGACAGCACCGTCAGATTGCCGCCGAGAAGCCGCCCTTGCGCCTTGCCCGGGCCGAAGACCCGCGGCACCCCGATCCGCTGTGCCAGCCGGTCCTCGCCGCCCACCGGCATCGGCCAGCGCGGCGCCTGCGCGTCGAACGCCACCGCGCGGAACGAATCCCACGACAGCTTGCCCCATGAACTCGCCGCATTGGGCCCGTGGATCGTCGTGAAACCGGCTCGCGCCGCGAAGGCGAGGTGCAGCGCGGTGATGTCGCTGAAGCCGATCAGCAGCTTGGGAGTCTTCGCGATCCTGGCGAAATCGAGATAGGGCAGGATCCGTGCACAGCCCCAGCCGCCGCGCACCGCGAACACCGCCCGCACATCGTCATCGGCGTACATCGCCTGGAGATCGGCCGCCCGGTCGCGGTCGCTTCCCGCCAGATAGCCGTTGCGCGCCATCAGATGCGGCGCGAGCCTGGGCACCAGCCCCATCGCGACGATCGACGCCTTGACCGCATCGAGGTCATACCCGTCGTCGGTGAACCCCGCCGGCTCGACCAGCCCGACCACGTCCCCCGGCCGCAGCCGCGGCGGCTTGCGCCAGCCCGGCCGCGCGGCGGCGGTCGGTGGAGGAAGCAGGGCGGCCGCCGCGAGCGCGCCAAGGCCGGTGAGCATGATCCGTCGGTTGGGCATGGCCGAGGCATAGCAAGCGGAGCAAGGAGAGGTACATCCCCTGCACGTCGTCCCAGCGAAGGCTGGGAGCCATGTCTCGTTCGACAGGAAATGCCATCTCAGGAGGAGAGAGACATGGACTCCAGCCTGCGCTGGAGCGACGATTATGGGGCAGCGCTCAATCGCAGCCGGACACCCCGCATCCCCCCGCCCCCTCGAACGCCGTCAATATCGGGCACGGCCCCTTTCCAACGCCGCCCCCACAATCCTCCGCCAGCCGCGCCAGCCACCTTTTCGCCCCTTCGAGCTCGGCGATCTTCGCATCGAGGGCGGCGATCCGCGCGGTCGCCAGCGCGTGCGCCCGCGCCCGGTCCTCCGAGGCGTCGAGCGACAGCAGCTCGCCGATCTCGTCGAGGGTGAAACCCGCCGCCTGCGCCGAGCGGATGAAGCGCAGCCGCCGCAGATCCTCGCCGTCATAGCGCCGGATCGCCCCGGCGCGCGGCGGTTCGGTCACCAGCCCGCGCCGCTGATAATAGCGGATCGTCTCGACCCCGACCCCACCCGCCTTCGCCAGCGCCCCGATCGTTATCGCTCCCGACATGCCTTGACTCCGTACCATGGTACGGCGGCTATACAGCGCGAATGACCGATCCCGCAAAGCCCAGAACCGCCACCCTCTACCGCATGGTGATGCCCGACCATGTCTGCCCGTTCGGGGTGAAGGCGCTCCATCTGCTGCGCAGCAACGGCTATGCGGTCGACGATCGCCGGCTCACCACCCGCGCCGAAACGGATGGCTTCAAGGCCGAACAGGGGGTGAAGACCACCCCGCAGATCTTCATCGACGGCGTCCGCATCGGCGGCCATGACGATCTGCGCCGCTTCCTCGGCAAGCCGGTCCATGATCCGAACGCCGCCAGCTATCGCCCGGTGATCGCCCTGTTCGCGATGACCGCGCTGATGGCGCTGGCCGCGAGCACCGCGCGGCTCGGCGCGCCCGTCACCGCGCAGGCGGCGATCTGGTTCATATCGTTCAGCATGTGCGTGCTCGCGATCCTCAAGCTCCAGGATATCGAGCGTTTCTCGAGCATGTTCCTCGGCTATGACCTGCTCGCCCGGCGCTGGGTCCCTTATGCCTATCTCTATCCCTTTGCCGAGGCGCTCGCCGGACTCCTGATGGCCGCCGGCCGCCTGCCCTGGCTGTCGGCGCCGATCGCGCTGTTCATCGGCGGGATCGGCGCCGTCTCGGTGGTCAAGGCGGTCTATATCGACCGGCGCGACATCACATGCGCCTGCGTCGGCGGGTCGAGCAAGGTGCCACTCGGTTTCGTGTCGCTCACCGAGAATCTGATGATGGTGGCGATGGCGCTGTACATGGTGGCGATGTGACCGAAACCCGGCTCGATCGCCGCGCCCTGCTGCGCGCCGCGGCGCTCGGCGGTGCCGGCCTCGCGCTCGGCCGCGCGAACCCCGGCTGGGCGCAGACCATCGCTCCCGGCCTCGCCGCGCCGACCGCAACCACCGACGAGATCGTTTTGCGGATCGCCCGCCAGACGATGACGATCGACGGCCGCCCGTCGCGCGCGATCGGCATCAACGGCACCGCCCCCGCCCCGCTGATCCGCCTGCGCGAGGGCCGGACCGCCCGCCTGCGGGTGATCAACGCGCTCGACCGCGACAGCTCGCTCCACTGGCACGGGCTGCTGGTGCCGTTCCAATATGACGGCGTCCCCGGGGTGTCCTTCCCCGGCATCGCCCCCGGCGCCGAATTCGTCTATGAATTTCCGGTCCGGCAGAGCGGCACCTACTGGTATCACAGCCATTCGGGCGGCCAGGAGCAGGAAGGCCTCTACGGCCCGATCGTCATCGACCCCGCCGGCCCCGATAGCATCGCCTGCGACCGCGACCATGTCGTGATGCTGTCCGACCATAGCGCGCAGAGCCCCGACACGATCTTCCGCAAGCTGAAAGTCCAGCCCGGTTATTATAATTATCAGCGCCAGACCCTCGCCGGGCTGCTCGCCGGCCGCGACCAGCCGGCCAAGGAACGGCGCGAATGGGGGGCGATGCGGATGGACCCCGCCGACATCGCCGACGTCACCGGCGCCGCCTACGCCTATCTCGTCAACGGCCATGGCCCGCGCGACAACTGGACCGGGCTGTTCGTGCCCGGCGAGCGGGTGCGGCTGCGCATCGTCAACGCCGCGGCGATGACCAGCTTCAACGTCCGCATCCCCGGCCTGCCGCTGACGATCGTCGCCGCCGACGGGCTCGCCGTCCGGCCGGTGACCGTCGACGAATTGCAGATCGGCGTCGCCGAAACCTATGACGTCATCGTCACCCCGACCGAGGACCGCGCCTTCACCCTGGTCGGCGAGAGCGTCGACCGGTCGGGGATGGCCCGCGCCACCCTCGCGCCGCGCGCGGGCATGACCGCCCCGGTCCCGCCGCTGCGCCCGCGCCCGCTCGCCACCATGACCGACATGGGGATGGGTGCGATGGGGGGAATGGACCATGGGGGCATGGACCATGGCGCGATGGACATGTCCGACATGCCCGGTATGGACCATGGCGCCATGGCAATGGACATGGGCGCAGGCTCGATGGGCATGCGCGACTTCGCCAATGCGCCGCAGGTCCGCAAAGGTCCCGGCGTCCAGACGATCGCACCGATGCCGGCCGACCGCACCGATTATCCCGGCCAGGGCCTCGAGGGTGTCGGCCACAGGGTGCTGACCTATCGCGACCTGATCGCGCTCGACCGCAACCCCGATATCCGCGCCCCCGGCCGCCAGTTCGACATCCACCTGACCGGCAACATGGAACGCTTCATGTGGTCGTTCGACGGGGTGAAGATGTCCGACACCCATATCCCTTTCGCCTTCGTCGAGGGCGAGCGGGTGCGGGTGAACCTGATCAACGACACGATGATGGCGCACCCGATCCATCTTCACGGCCATTTTTTCGAGCTGGTCACCGGCCATGGCGACCATGCCCCGCGCAAGCACACCGTGCTGGTCCAGCCGGGCGGGAAGGTCAGCTTCGATCTCACCGCCGACGCGGTCGGCGACTGGGCGTTCCACTGCCATATGCTCTACCACATGCTCGCCGGGATGATGCGGATCGTCAGCGTCCGCCCGCGCGGAGACGCGGCATGATCCGCTCATCGCTTGCGCTGGCCGCCGCGCTCCTCGTCGCGCCCCCCGCGCTCGCGCAGGATCACGGCATGCACGCCATGCCGGGCATGGCGATGCCTACGGCCCCCGAGCCCCCTGCCGATCATGGGACGATGGACCATAGCGCGATGGACCATGGTCAGATGGATCATGGCGCCATGCCCGACATGGACATGGGCGCCGACCATGAAGGCCACGACATGGCGGCGATGGGAGCCGGCGAGAAGGCCGGCACCGACCTGCCCCCCGGCAACGCCCCCGCCCCGGTCCCGCCGATGCCGCATCTGGCGGACATATATTGGGACTCCGTAGCGATGGCGCGGTCGCGCGACGTGATGATGCAGGACGAAGGCGGCGGCCGGCGCTTCGCCCAGATCATGGTCAACCTCGCCGAAGCCCAGGTCGGGAACGGCCGCGGCTATCGCTGGGAAGGCGAAGGCTGGTTCGGCGGCGACATCGATCGCTTCGTCGTCAAGAGCGAGGGCGAGGGCAAGTTCCGCGGCCCGGTCGAATCGGCCGAGGTCCAGGCGCTCTATGCCCACGCCATTGATCCCTATTTCAACCTCCAGGCCGGCATCCGCCACGACATCCGCCCGACCCCCGGCCGCAGTTTCGCGACGATCGGCATCGAGGGGCTGGCACCCTACTGGTTCGAGGTCGAAGCCGCCGCCTTTCTGTCGACCAAGGGCGATCTGCTCGGCCGGGTCGAAGCCTATTACGACCAGCGCATCACCCAGCGGCTGATCCTCCAGCCGCGCGTCGAGCTCAACCTGTCCGCCCAGCGCATCCCCGCGACCGGCCTCGGCACGGGGCTCACCAACGCCGAGATCGGCCTGCGCCTGCGCTACGAAACCGCCCGCGAATTCGCCCCCTATGTCGGCGTCTCGTGGGACCGCAAACTCGGCGCCACCGCCCGCCTCGCCCGCGCCGCCGGCGACACCCCCGGCGGCTTCGCGCTGGTGGCGGGAATCAGGGGCTGGTTCTGAGCTTCTCGATCCTCCCCATGCTTCGCATGGGGAGGATCGAGAAGCTCACGACGTCGTCTTCAGCCCCGATCCTCCGCCCACGCCCTCGACGATGAACACCCGCGACGTCGCCGCCTTGTGCCGGATATCCGCGAGCGCCCGATAATCGGGCGACGCCTCATAGGCCTGCGCCGCAGCGAGGCTCGGAAATTCCATGAGCACGATCCGCCCGGCCGGCGGCGCCCCCTCGACCGCGACGGTCTTCCCGCCGCGCGCGACATAGTTTCCGCCGAACTTCGCGAGCACCGGCGGCGTCGCGTCGGCATAGGTCTTGAAACCCACCGGATCGGTCACCGCGATCTCGGCGACGACATAGGCCTTGGACGGGGGCATATCCGCGGCGTGGAGCGCACCGACGGCCAGACCGCCGATAACGCTTCCGAACAGAGCGGCACAGAACAGCTTGCGGTCGACCATGACGAGTCCCCTTCGCCCGGAAGGCTGAGCGGACCGGGCTTAGGTGTCAATTGATCGCGCTTCCGTTAGAACAACCCGTCGCCCCGGCGGAGGCCCTAGGAGATTCACACATTTTTCAGGGCCCAGCCCTGAGCGATGGATTTGAAGGACTGGAGGCCATGTCGGAAGG
>NZ_JBXANN010000018.1:0-92106 GCF_058801765.1 Rhizorhabdus sp. GW822-FHT03C02 | reverse complement strand
CCCCCCCCCCCCCCCCCCCCCCCCCCCCCCCCCCCCCCCCCCCCCCCCCCCCCCCCCCCCCCCCCCCCCCCCGCGGCTTTGTCCTTGGGATATCGCTTCGCACCGATCCGGCACCATCTCCATTGGACAGGACTGATGAAGCCCGGCATCGGACGGCGATGCGCCTGCTTTTCGCCCTGCTGATCCTCGCCGTCGCCGCGCCCGTCGCCGCCGCTCAGATGACTGGGAGGATCGTCGCGGTGCTCGACGGCGATACCGTCGACGTCCTCCAGCCCGACCGGACGCGGGCGCGGCTGCGGCTCGCCGAGATCGACGCGCCCGAGATGAGCCAGCCTTATGGCGAGGCCGCGAAGCGGCTGCTGGCGTCGCTGCTGTTCGGCCGCGAGATCCTGTTCCAGGCCTCGACCAGGGATCGCAACGGCCGCTGGATCGCGCGGATCATGGTGGGCGCCACCGACGTCAATGCCGAGATGGTGCGGCGCGGCGGGGCATGGCGCTATGTCCAATATTCGCATGACGGCATGTTCGTCTCGTACGAAACCGAGGCGCGCATGGCGAAGGCGGGGCTGTGGGCGCTGCCCCCGGCGCAGCGTGTCCCGCCCTGGGACTGGCGGCACCGCGGCAAGCCTGCTGCGCCGCCGACCGTACGGCGCAGTGCGCCGGCGGTGGTGATCGCCGGCGGCGCGCCGTCGCCGCGGGCCGCCATCGCCTGCTCGCCGCGCCGTTCTTGCCGCCAGATGAGCTGTGCCCAAGCCTATGCCTGGCTGCGCGCCTGTGCCCCGGAAGGCATCGACGGCGATGGCGATGGCAAGCCGTGCGAGGCGCAGTGCCGACGCTGATGGCGAGGCTGCGCCGCACGACGAACCTTCTCCAAAATGGCGGAAACACCCGCTTTGCGCGTTGCGGCGCGCCACGGGTTTGTTAATCCTAGGTTAACGATTCGGGGGCGGCAGGGATGAACAAACTGGCATGGGCGCTCGCGGCGCTGATCGGGCTGGCGAGCGAGGCGCAGGCGGTCCGTTATGTGCAATTCGAGGTGACCGCCGACAGCGCGGAATTTCTCGATCAGTCGGCATCGCCTTATGGGACGCGGGCGATCCGGACCACCACCGCCACGCTCGATTTCGACACGACGCTGTTCAACCCCGGCACCTTTAACCCCTTCGAGCTGGGATCGCTGACCTACAGCCCGACCGGGGTCTCGATCTCGCTCGATCGCGGACCGCTCGACCTGCTCGCCTTCGCGGCGAGCTTCGCGGCGATCGACCTGGGCGGCGGCGCCTTCAGCCTCTCGATCAACGCGCCGACGATTTCGATCACCGACACCTATTTGTCGGGGCATTATTTCGCCAACCATGTCACCGGCTACACCGCGGTTTCCCCGTTGGTGATCCGCGGCTCGGATAGCCCGTTCAGCGCTTATGGCAGCAGCTTCACCCTGAACAGCGTCAACACCCCGACCTTCGTTCCGGTGCCCGGGGTGCCCGAGCCGATGACATGGGCGATGCTGGTGTCCGGCTTCGGCCTGATCGGGATGGCGTTGCGCGGCGCGGGGCCGCAGCCGGCCAGGCAACGGGCGGTCGCCGCCTGACGATAGGGCGCGGCAGTCCCGCTGCCGCTTGGCCTCATTGCAGATTCATCAGTCCGTCGAGCTCGATGGCGATCGCCTTCCAGCGGGCGATGCCGTCGAGATCGCCGGCCAGCGCCAGCGCCCCGATCCGCTCGGCGACGTGGACATGCGCCTGATCGCCGTAGATCCGGCGCACGGCAAAGGCTTCGGCGAGTCGTTCCTCGTCGGTCGTCATCGGTCCTCCGAAATCGCTATGGTCTGGATAGCGGCGCTCAGCCGACCGGCTTCGCACCCGCGGTGCCGCATTTGGCGAATTTGCCTTTGCTGTCCTTGCAGCGGGCGGGCTTGGCCGGCGCCTTGTCGGGGCATTTGGTGAACCGGCCCTTGGCGTCCTTGCACGGCGCGGCGAGCGCCGGCGACAGCGCGGTGGACAGCAGGGTCATCGCGGTGAGCGCGGCGAGGAACGGGCGGACCATGGGGCATCCTTTTTGTGAGATGAGTCGACCAACCCGCAGCAGACGCCGCCGCCGACGCGGCGTCAATCGGCCATGCGACGGGCGGTGGTGATCGGCTCGGATCAGCGCGGTGCGCGGTTGCCGGCGATCAGGGAGACGGCCCGGTGTCCGCGCGATCGGGTCCGACTGCCGATCGCGCACGCGTCCCGCGACCGGCCGCGATCGGCCTATAGCGGTCATGGGGGATAGGAGAAAATATGGACCTGATCACCCTGCTGCTCGACCATAGCCCGGCGTCGGCCGGGCCCGCGCTGCTGATCCTCGCGGCCTGCGCCGGCATCGCCACGATCCTGCGTGCGCTGGCGCCGCTGGTCCGGGCATGGCGGCGCAAGCCATGAGCCGGCATCAGGACGCTTGCCCGCGCGTCGCCGCGCGGGTTAGCGCTGGCGCATGAACATGCTTCGCCGTCTCCCGCTCCTGCTCGCCCTGCTCGCCGCCGGATGCGCCCAGACCCCGCGGCCCGGACCGTCCGGCCCGCCCGCCGAACTTCGCATCGCGAGCTGGAATCTCGAATTTCTCGCCGAGCGGGACGGCACCGGCTGCCGGCCGCGGCAGGCCGCGGACTATGCCGAAATGCGGCGGATCGCGACGGCGCTCGACGCCGACGTGATCGCGTTCGAGGAGGCCGAAAGTGCGGCGGCCGCGGCGCGGGTGTTCGATCCCGCCCTGTACGACATCGTCATCGAGCAGCGCCCCGGCCAGCCGGGTGGCACGTGCGGCGGCGCGAATTCGACCCAGGCTTTTCCGCGCCAGGCGGTCGGCTTCGCGATCCGCAAAGGGCTGGCGTTCGACCGCGCGCCCGACCTGACCGCGCTGCAGCTCGGCAACCCCAATCTTCGCTCGGGGGTCGACATCACCATCCGCCCGGCCGGCGGCCGGCCGCTGCGCCTGCTCGCGGTGCATCTCAAGTCGGGCTGCTTCGCAGGCGCCAGCGCCGGCCCTTGTCCGACCCTGCTGCAGCAGGTTCCGGTCGTCGAAAAATGGATCGATGCCACGGCTATCGGACCGGTGCGGGCGATCGTCCTCGGCGACTGGAATCGCCGGCTCGCTCTGCCCGGCGATGCGGTGTGGGCCGAGCTCGACGACGGTCAGCCGGCCAATGCCGATCTCACGCTGGCCGATGCCGGCACCGAGCCGCACTGCGATCCGCGCTATCATGATTTCATCGACCATATCGTCCTCGACAAGCGGGCGGCGGCCGATCTGCGACGGTTCGAGGAGACCGTCTATCCCGGCAGCGAGCATCCGTCGGACCATTGCCCGGTGTCGGTGACGCTGGCGCGCTAGGCGCCGGCCAGACCGCGCGCGGTCAGGCTTTCGACATGGGCGCGGCAGCCCGGACGGCGCGCCTGTCGGGACCGGCGGCGATTTCGCTGCCTGCGGACACCAAGACGTCCCGTCCGGTCGCCTCGCGCGGGGAGCGCGGCGGGCGACAGGCTTGTTTCGAGGCCGCATGATCATCCCTTCGGCGTCGGTTTCCAGTGATATACGGGTGCGGTTGGATCTCCCCTGTCTAGCCGCGGACCATTTCGCCGGTTCGATCGCGCTGCCCTGGGCGCGTCGCGGGTCGTCCGCGAAACCATCGCTTCCGGCTTATTTCCCCGACCGGCGAACCGGTCTCCTCGCGGCCGCTGCGCTGCAAATAAGCCGGTGCTCCGGTCCTCCGCTGCGCTTCGGCCTGGCGGTTCGCAGCCGCCCCCCGCGCGCCCTTCGGTGGCGCATCGCCCGGGCGGAATGGTCCGCTCGGCGACTTCGAGGAGACGTCAAATGCCCGCCATCGGATATGTCACGAAGACCGCGACCGGCTTCAAGGGCCAGCTCAAGACGATCTCGGTTCGCGCCGAGATCGAGATCATCCCCAACCGCGACAAGGCGACCGAAACCCAGCCCGACTACCGGGTGTTCGCCGGCGGCAGCGAGGTCGGCGCCGCCTGGATCAGGACCGGCGAGCGCTCGGGCAGGGACTATGTGTCGCTGAGCCTCGCCGCGCCCGAATTCGGCCCGCGGACCCTCTACGCCAATCTCGGCCGCGCCGCCGGTCAGGACGATGACGACAGCTTCGCGATCATCTGGAACCCGGTCGAGTGAGCCGATCGCCCCGCGCCGCATGGCGGCGCGGGGCCTTTTCCGGCCCGGCGCGACAGGGATCGAAATCGCGGGGGGCGTTTTTCGAGCCTGCGCACCGGCAGGCCCGCGGAGCACCACCCGGGGATCGGCGCGGCCTCCCGCCGCGTCTCCTACCGGAGGACCGCATGGACGACGAAATCGCGCAGGCGCAGGCTGCGAAACGGGGCTCGCCCTATCTCAACACCGATCAGGCCGCAGCCTATCTCGGCGTGTCGCGGCGCTATCTCCAGAAGCTCAGGACCGCCGGCAAGGGGCCAGTCTGCCGGCGCCATTCGCGCTTCGTCCAATATCATATCGACGATCTCAAAAGCTGGTCGCGCGACCATGCGCAGGGCGGCGGGCGATGAGCGCGCGGCGTTCGGGCGAGCCCGACCTGCCGCTGATCGCATGGGGCGATGCGCTGCGCCGGACGAAGCATGCGCGACGCCGGCTCCGAACCCGCGCGGGGCTGGTCCTCGCCGGCGTCGCGGCGCTGACGCTGACGATCCTGTCGCCGCCGGCGCCGCGGCTGCTGTGGAATGCGAGCGCGAGCCTGCCGGTCGGGCTCTACGGGGTCCGGCCGGGCGCGACGCCGCGGCGCGGCGATCTGGTGGTCGCGCGGCTGCCCGGACGATGGCGCGCGATCGCGGCGGCGCGAGGCTATCTGCCCGCGGGCGTGCCGCTACTCAAGCGGGTCGCGGCGGTTCCGGGCGACGACATCTGCGCGCTCGGAGCCGGCATTTTCCGCGACGGCCGCCTGCTCGTTTCCCGCCGCGCGCGCGATGGGGCCGGCCGGGCGATGCGTTGGTGGCAGGGGTGCCGATCGCTCGGCGACGACGACTATCTGCTGCTGGTCGAGACGGCGCCCGGCTCGTTCGACGGTCGCTATTTCGGCCTCAGCCGGGCCCGCGACATCGTCGGGACGGCCCGCCCGCTGTGGGTCGGGCGATGATCCGGGCTGGCTGGCGGCCGGTCCGTGGCTTGCAGCTCGAGTGGCTGCTGGCCGCGGCGATGACGCCCGTGCCCGCGTACGCCGACATGGTCGCCCGCTGGCAGCCATTCGCCGCCGAGGCATCGCAGCGTTTCGGCATTCCGCAGGACTGGATCCTGCGGGTGATCCGCGCCGAAAGCCGGGGGCTGACGATGCTCGGCGGCCGGCCGATCCGGTCGCGCGTGGGGGCGATTGGGCTGATGCAATTGATGCCCGCGACCTGGCGCGCGATGCGCCAGCGTTTTCGCCTCGGCACCGATCCCGACGACCCGCGCGACAATATCCTGGCCGGGGCGGCCTATCTGCGGCTGATGCATGATCGCTTCGGCTATCCCGGCCTGTTCGGGGCCTATAATGCCGGGCCGGCGCGCTTCGCCGCCTGGCAGGCCGGCCGCGCGCAGCTCCCGCGGGAGACCAGCGCCTATCTGGCCGGAATGGTCGATCGCAACGTCGTGCCGACGGCCGTCGATGCGCCGTCGCGACAGGGGCTTTTCGTCATCCGGCGCGACCCTCGCGATGGGTCGTCGAGCCTGATCGAGGTACCGGTGCGGGACAGGCTGTTCGTCGGTGGGGACGGTGCGCGATGACCGGGAGGTCGGAGGGGCTCGTCTCGATGTCCGCGAGCATGACGGACGCCGGTGCGGCTGTGCAAGGATCGTGGGCCCCTCCAAAATACTGCGTATTTTGGTTCCTCCCACGCCCGCTGCGCGGCGGCTGCGCCGTCCCTGACAGCCACGCCGCCGCCCGTCGTCTCGAGGCCGTTCTCGATCGGAGGACGGACTGTGAGGAGATCGACATGACCATGTTTCAGACCATCGGCGCGGCATCGGATCGCGTGGTTTCGGCGTTGATCGCCGGGCTCGAGATCGAGTTCGGCGAAGGCGCGGGCGCGGCGTTGGCGCCCGGTTTCCTGGCGGCGGAGGCGGTGGATTTCCACTGGGGTGCCCGCGTCGCCGAACGCTGGATCGGGGCTTATCATGGCGTCGACGAGGCGGAATTCGAGCTCGATCGGGTGGCGATCTGGGGCAGGCTGGAGGACGAATGGTTCGTCGCGGTCTGTCTCGTGGATGGCGATGGCCGGGCACACGCGATGATGGGTCGGCGGATCTATGCAGACCGGGCGGCAACCCGGAAAGCGTTCGCGGATGCGCGCTGACCGGCACGGGCTGAGAGGGGAGAAGCGGCGCCGGTCGGGCGCTGCTTCTCCATTTTGTCTGAGGCAGGCAGGCGGGCAGAAGGGCAGAAGAAGGGGAAGGCAAGATAAAGGCACTGTCTCGCGACAGATGCGAAGTGACTGTCTGCACATCCTTTTTTCAGGAGACGGGGTCTCGTCGGCACGAGACGGCTGCGGCGGAAACCCCGCTTTTCCGGGCCTCTGCTCTGCCTCTCATGGGGCCAGGCGATGAGCGACGACGAGTTCACCCCGCGGATCGGCCGGATGCGCGCCGGCGGTGACCGCAAGCCCCGCTCCTATCTCGGGCGGGTCGCGGCGGCTGCGGCGCGGGTCGGCAGCGGATCGGGCAAAGGGCGGCGGCGCTTCGACGGCAGCCGGATCGGGCGCGGGGCGAGCATCGGCCGGCTGCTGTCGAGCCGCGATCGCCATGGCGGCCGGCGCGCGCGCCGGGCGGTGGTCAAGGCCCGCCTGGTCCGGCTCGGCGGGAAGGGGATTGCGGCGGCCACCGCGCATATGCGCTACATCCAGCGGGACGGGGTCACCCGCGAGGGAACGCCGGGCCAGCTCTACTCGGCCGAGCAGGATGTCGCCGACGGCAAGGCGTTCCTGGCGCGGGCAACCGACGACCGCCACCAGTTCCGGTTCATCGTCTCGGCCGAGGATGGCGTCGAATATCCCGACCTCAAGCCGTTCATCCGGCGGCTGATGAGCCAGGCCGAGGCGGATCTCGGGACCAGGCTCGACTGGGTTGCGGTCGACCATTTCAACACCGGCCATCCCCACACCCACATCATGCTGCGCGGGAAGGATGACCGTGGCGAGAATGTGGTGATCGCCCGCGAGTATATCGCCCATGGCCTGCGCGCCCGGGCGACCGAACTGGTCACCCTCGATCTCGGACCCCGCACCGACATCGAGATCGAGGCGCGGCTGCGGCACGATATCGGCGAGGAGCGGCTGACCGCGATCGACCGTACGCTGCTGCGCCACATGGGCGGCGACCGCGTCGTCGCCGCGGTCGATCGCGATCCGTTCGAACAGGCGTTGCGCGCGGGACGGCTGCAGAAGCTCGGGACGATGGGGCTGGCCGAGCCGTTGGGCACCGGACGCTGGCGGCTCGCCGCCGACCTCGAGACCATATTGCGACAGGCCGGCGAGCGCGGCGACATCATCCGGACGATGCAGCGCGAACTGACCGCGCGCAACCTCGACCGGCCCGGCATCGATCGCATCATGTTCGATCCCGATGGCGGCCGGGCCGCGCCCATCACTGGACGGGTGATCGCGCGCGGGTTCGTCGACGAGCTGGCGGATCGCCATTTCCTTCTCGTCGACGGCACCGATGGGCGCGTTCACCATGTCGACATCGGCCGCGGCGAAGCGACCGCGCCGACCCCGGAGGGGGCGATCGTCCGGGTGGTTCCGCGGCCGGTCGGCGTGCGCCAGATCGACCGGACCATCGCGGAGGTCGCTGCGGCCCATGGCGGACGATATTCGGTCGATCTCCATCTTCGCCACGATCCTTCGGCCAGCGAGGCCTTCGCCGATACCCATGTCCGCCGGCTCGAGGCGATGCGGCGGCTTTCGCGATCGGTCGAGCGCGGGGCCGACGGGACATGGGCGATCGCGCCCGACCATCTCGCGCGGGCGGCGGCGTTCGAGGCGCGGCAGGCGCGCGATCGGCCGGTGACGATCGAGATGCTGTCGACGACCCCGCTTGAGCATCTTGCTGTTGAGGATGCGGAAACGTGGATCGACCGGACATTGACGGGGGTGGATGATCGGCCGTTGCGCGATGCCGGATTCGGCCGGGAGGTGCGTGCGGCGCAGGCGTCGCGGCGGCAGTGGCTGATCGAACAGGGACTGGCCGAGCATCGGGACGACGGCGTGCAGTACCCGAGCGATCTGCTCCGGACCCTCCGGCGTCGCGAGCTGCTGCGGGTCGCGGGCCAGTTTTCCGACGAACTGGGCCTGCGCTACGCGGAGCCGGCCGAGGGCGAACGGGTCGAGGGGATATTGCGACGCCGGGTCGATCTGACGAGCGGCCGCTATGCACTGGTCGAGCGCAGCCGCGAATTTTCGCTCGTTCCCTGGCGGCCGTCGCTCGAGCCGCATCTCGGCAAGACCGTCAGCGGGATCCATCGCGCCGATGGCAGCAGCTGGACGATCGGGCGGGGGCGTCCGGCGCCGGAGATTTCATAGCCCCGGTCGCCAGGCAGGACGGGATCGCCTGGCCGACGTCCTATGCCAAGCCGGCATCACTCGGGCCGGATCGGACCGCCGCCCTTGGCCTTGTGACTCGCAAGTTCGGCCCTGAATATCTCGTCGGCTTCGCGTGCGGCCTTGCCGGCAAAGGCTTTGGCCCAGGACGGCACCGATGCGTGGAGCGCGAGCAGATCCGCCAGAAAGGCCTCGAACGCCGCGTCGAGCGCGCCGATCAGTGCGAGCTCATCGGTGGTGATCGTCAGCATGTCGAGATTGTCGGCCACCAGCGCATGCAGCCGGTCCGAGCGCATGCGGGCGATGCCGGGATGGCCGGGCGGTACCGTGCCGCGGTCGCGCTGGCGCAGCTCGGTGGCGAGGCTGAGCGTCATCAGCCCCAGCCGGGCGCTGACATAGTCCCAGAAGTTCGGCGACAGATCGGTCGCCAGCGAGGTCAGGTCCCTCGGGCGGGTCCAGCTCACCAACTGGGTGAGGCCGGCCTGGTCGGCCTGCATCTCGCGCTCGGGCGAGGCCGGGACGCCGCGATGAAACAGCGCGTGGGCGACCTCATGGCCGACCACCCATTCCGAGCTGATCGCCCCGAGCGTGCGCACGGTCGGATCGTCGATCTCGGCGAGTGAGATGACCGCGGCCTCGAACCAGGGGTGCGATGCCCGCATCCGGTCGAGCAGGAAGGAGTCGACCATGGCGGCGCGCGCCTCGGCGACCGGCATGGCCGCAAGCAGCAGGCCTTTGGCGGAAGGATGCCAGTCCGCGGGTGGCACCATGTCGGGGAACAGCCGGCGAACGACGGGGCGGTCCGCGCCATGGGCGAGGAAGGCCTGCCCCATGATCGCGAAGACATTGTCCCATCCGAACGGGAACACGACGAACCGCCAGCCCTCACCGTGCCGGCAATAGGGCTCGGCGTCTTCAAGACGCCAGCGCAGGCCCTGCCGCGCGGCGATGCCGGCCGCGCCACGTCGGGCGGCCTCGTCGTCGGGCCGGACAAGGCCGCCGAGTGCGTTGAGGACGCGCCCCTGATGCAGGGCTTCGGACGCGAAGCGATAGGCGTTGCGATCCAGCGTCCAGCCATAGCCGGCGTCCTCGGCCAGCCAGGGCTGCGCCGCCAGATCGCGGGCGATGTTCGCCAGCACGCTGTCGAAGCTGCCCTCGACCTCGGCTTCGCGCTCGAAATGGGCGATGATGTCAGGTTCGTTGAAAGCTTCCTCGACCGTCCGGGCATAATCGTCCCAGGCGTCGATCAGCGGGTGCGACCCCGAGCGCGGCATCAGGCCTTCTCGATGTGGAGCTGGTTGGTGCCCTCGACGATGATCCGTTCGAGCAGCTGATAGCGGTCGCCACCCGCTTCCTTGACCATATGGAGGGCGATCAATTTGTTCAGGGCGTTGGTCAACTTCGCCGGATTGAACCCGGCATTGCCATAGACCGTTTCGACATCACCGATCGCCGTCTCGAGCTGCGCGCGATCAACCAGGCGAAATCCATGGTCGACGCGCGAATGCCGCCAGGCGAGGTCGAGCGCGGTCGCTTCGTCGATCCCGAACGTCGCGATGAAGGGCTTGGCGCGGCCGGTCAGACCGAGAAGGATCGCCGCGAGTGCCGGAAGGCCCACCCACCCGGTCAGGGTGCCCGCGGCGATGAGGCCCGCGATCGCCGTCGTCGCGCCGATACCGGCGCCGGCCAAGCCTAGGGCTCCGAGGCGGTCACGTGCCGCATTACCGAGTTTGATGCTGTAGAAGCGCTGTTCGGTGAAGTTGCAGAAGCCGAGACCGATACGCACGAGATCGGGATCGTCCTCAGACTCCGCGCTGTCGCCATCTATCGCGACGACATCGGCAAGCGCGACCCGCAGCCGTTCGAGTGCGGTTTCGTCGAGCAAATCAGGCGCCATGCCCGCGAAATCGACGAGCCTGAGCGTCAGATCGTGATGGTTCATGATCAACCCCCTGTTCCCGAAGCAGGTAAGGGGGCGAGCGGTCGATGTTAAGGGCCGTGCCGGCGGGGTCCCGATCGTCTCGGGGGCGATCGGTCCATCGTGCGCGGTCCAAGATGCGCCAATGGGCCGCTCGACGCCCCCGAGCGTCCCTCCCGCCATTCCGGTTTAAGTGGATTTTCAGGGACTTGAGGCCCGCCCGATTCCGAGCGCGGGCGGAGAGCCCGCATGACTCCGACCAAGCTGCTGATCGGCCAGATTCTGATCGTCTTCGCCATCGTGCTGTTGGGTATATGGCTCGGCACCCAATGGGCAGCCGCCAGGCTGGCCTATCAGTCACAGCTCGGTATGCCCTGGTTCCGCATCGGCGGCACGCCGATCTACCACCCGTGGGCGCTGTTCGCCTGGTGGTATCATTTCGATGCCTATGCCCCGCATGTCTTCGATCGCGCCGGCGCGATCGCCGGGGCCAGCGGCTTCGCCGGGTGCGGCGCCGCGATCGCCGGATCGCTGTGGCGGGCGCGGCAGGCACGTCGTGTCACGACCTATGGGTCGGCACGCTGGGCGTCGGTCGACGAGGTGCGCCGCGCAGGGCTGTTCGGCGACGCCGGGGTTTTCCTCGGCCGGTTGGCGGCGCGCTATCTGCGGCATGACGGTCCCGAGCATGTCATGGCGTTCGCGCCGACGCGATCGGGCAAGGGCGTCGGCCTCGTCGTGCCGACGCTGCTCGGTTGGACCGGGTCCGCCGTCATCCACGACATCAAGGGCGAGAATTGGGAACTGACCGCGGGTTGGCGCGCACGCTCCTCGCACTGCCTGTTGTTCAATCCGACCGACATCCGTTCGGCGCGCTACAATCCGTTGCTCGAGGTCCGGCAGGGGGCGAACGAGGTCCGCGATGTCCAGAACATCGCCGACATCCTCGTCGACCCCGAGGGTGCGCTCGAGCGCCGCTCGCACTGGGAAAAGACCGCCCATTCGCTGCTGGTCGGCGCGATCCTCCACATCCTCTATGCCGAGGAAGAGAAGACGCTGGCGCGGGTCGCGACCTTCCTCAGCGATCCCCAGCGCAGCTTCGTCGCGACGCTGCGGCGGATGATGGCGACCAACCATCTCGGCGCCGCCGATCGCCCGCAGGTTCATCCGGTGGTCGCGTCGGCGGCGCGCGAGCTGCTCAACAAGAGCGAGAATGAACGCTCGGGGGTGCTGTCGACGGCGATGTCGTTCCTCGGCCTGTACCGCGATCCGACAGTCGCCGCGGTGACGTCGCGCTGCGACTGGAGGATCGCCGACCTCGTCGAAGCCGCGGCGCCGGTCTCGCTCTATCTGGTGGTGCCGCCGTCGGACATTTCGCGGACCAAGCCCTTGGTTCGCCTGATCCTCAACCAGATCGGCCGCCGCCTTACCGAGCGGCTGCATGGCGCTGGCGAAGGTCGGCGCCATCAGCTGCTGATGATGCTCGACGAATTTCCCGCGCTCGGCCGGCTGGAATTTTTCGAGACCTCGCTCGCTTTCATGGCCGGCTATGGGGTGCGCGCGGTCCTGATCGCCCAGAGCCTCAACCAGATCGTCAAGGCCTATGGCGAGAACAACGCGATCCTCGACAATTGCCACGTCCGGATCGCGTTCGCGGCCAACGACGAACGCACGGCCAAACGGGTGTCGGACGCACTCGGCACCGCGACCGAACAACGTTCGATGCGCAACTATGCCGGGCACCGGCTCGCGCCCTGGCTTGCCCATGTCATGGTCAGCCGACAGGAGACTGCCCGGGCGCTGCTGACCCCGGGCGAGGTGATGCAGCTGCCACCGACCGACGAGCTCGTGCTCGTGTCGGGGCTGTCGCCGATCAGGGCGCAGAAGATCCGCCATTATGAGGATCGCAACTTCACCCGCCGCCTGCTGCCGCCTCCCGCTCTGGCGCAGGGTCGCTATGCCGACCGGCCGAGCGCGCGGCCGGACGACTGGGCTGGGCGATCCGCGACGCCCGATGCGCGGCTGACGCCGGGCAACGATGTTTCCGGCGAGGAGAGCAGCGGTGGCCTTCAGCAGGAGCGCCATCCCGGGCTAGCCGAAGATGCAATGCCGGCACCGCCGGAGCCGGTCAGCGCCGATCCGCTCGGGCTCAACGAGGATGAAGGCGATGTCGCCGCCGATAGCCGTGCGATGGACCAGGCGCGGTCGCTCGGCAGCGTGACCGCGGCCCACGCCGTCAACGAAGCCGATCGCGGCGACGATCTGCTGCCGAGCTTTTGACGATGCGCGCGCCCCGTATCCGCCATCAGCTGTTCCTGTCCGAGGCGCTCAGCGAGCGGCTGGAAACGCTCGCCGCGCGGCCGGGCGCGTCGAAATCGGCGATCCTCGCCGACGCGCTCGAGGCCTGGCTCAACCGTCGCGGCACCGGCGAGCTCGAGGAACGCTTCGGGTTGCGGCTCGACCGGATGTCGGGCGCGCTCGGCCGGCTCGAGCGCGACAGCTGGGTGCTGCTCGAATCGCTGGCGCTGTTCGTCCGCTACGAGCTGGCGGTCACCGCCCCGCTCGCGGAGAATGACGGTGCCGGTAGGGCGATCGCGCGCGAGCGCTTCAACGCGTTCGTCGAGCAGGTCGCCCGCCAGGTCGGCGCCGGACGGCGCAGCTTCGGCGGACCCCGCTCGGGAGAGGGCGCATGACCGGCACGCTCGCCGCCGATCGCCGCCGGGCGATGATCCGCACCGCGATGGGCGACGAGATCGCGCTCGCGCTCGCGAACCCGTGCGTCGCCGAGATCATGGTCAACCCCGACGGCGTGCTCCGGCTCGACATATTGGGCGAGGGCCGGGTCGATACCGGCGTGCGCCTGCCCGCCGATCAAGTCGAGCGGATCATCCGCCTGGTGGCGAGCCACGCCCGGGTCGAGGTCCACGGCGCCGCCCCGATCATCTCCGCCGAGCTGCCGCCCCATGCCGCGGGTCTGGCCGGCGAGCGCTTCGAGGGGGTCTTGCCGCCGGTTTCGACGGGGCCGTGCTTCTCGATCCGCAAGCCCGCCGACCGGCTCTACACGCTGGCCGACTATGTCGCGCAGGGGCTGATGACCGAGAGCGCGGCCGACCGGCTGCGGATCGCGGTCGCCAGCCGCGACAATATCCTGATCGCCGGCGGCACCAGCTCGGGCAAGACCACGCTCGCCAACGCCCTGCTCGCCGAGATGGCGGGGCGCGACGAGCGGGTGATCCTGATCGAGGACACGCGCGAGCTGCAGAGTCCGGCGGCCGATACCGTCGCGCTCAGGACCCGCCCTGGCCAGGTCGGCATGGCCGATCTGGTGCGCTCGACCCTGCGGCTGCGCCCCGACCGGATCGTCGTCGGCGAGGTGCGGGGCCGCGAGGCGCTCGACATGCTCAAGGCGTGGAACACGGGCCATCCCGGCGGCATCGCCACCCTCCACGCCAATAGTGCGGAAGCCGCGCTGTATCGGCTCGAGAGTCTCGTCCAGGAGGCTGTGGTGAGCGTGCCCCGCCGGCTGATCGCTGATGCCATCGACCTCATCGTCTTCATTTCCGGCCGCGGTCTCGAGCGCCGGATCACCAGCATCGCCCGCGTCGTCGGTGTCGATCCCGACGGTGGCTACGGCCTCGTCGAGCTTCTCAATCCTGCATCCCCCGAAGGAGATTGATCATGTCGCATCCCGTCATCGCCGCCCGCCTGAGCCCGAATCGCTGGGCGGTCTCGCTGGTCGCCTTCGCGGCGGCCGCCCTCCTGTCGTCGGCCTCCCACGCCGCCGGCACCGGCATGCCCTGGGAACAGCCGCTCGAGCAGGTGCTCGAATCGGTGCAGGGGCCGGTCGCGAAGATCGTCGCGGTGATGATCATCATCACCACCGGCCTGACGCTCGCCTTCGGCGAGACCGCCGGTGGCTTCCGCAAACTGATCCAGATCGTGTTCGGCCTGTCGATCGCCTTTGCCGCCTCGTCCTTCTTCCTCAGCTTCTTCTCGTTCGGCGGCGGGGCGCTGATCGCATGACATCGGCAGCGCATATCGACGGCTATGAGGTGCCGATCCATGCCAGCCTCGGCGCGCCGATCATGCTCGGCGGCGCGCCGCGCGGGCTCGCGATCGTCATCGGTACCGTCGCGGCGGCGGTCGGGCTCGGCCTCCGGCAATGGCTGGTCGGCCTGGCGCTCTGGGCGGCGGGGCACAGCCTCGCCGTCTTCGCGGCGCGCCGAGATCCCGATGTCCTGCCGGTGCTGCTCCGGCACCTGCGCCAGCGGGGCTATCTCGCATGCTGAACCTGCGCGAATATCGGCCATCGGCCGACCGGCTCGCCGACCATCTGCCCTGGGCGGCACTGGTCGCGCCCGGGGTGGTCCTCAACAAGGATGGCAGCTTCCAGCGCACCCTCGCGTTTCGCGGTCCCGATCTCGAGAGCGCCACCGACGCCGAACTGGTGTCGGCCTGCGCGCGCGCCAACAATATCCTCAAGCGGTTCGGCTCGGGCTGGGCGTTGTTCGTCGAGGCCGAGCGTCGCGAGGCGCTCGCCTATCCGGCCGCCACCTTCCCGGATCCGGTGTCGTGGCTGGTCGACGAGGAGCGCCGTCATGGCTTCGAGGCCGAGGGCCGCCACCATGAGAGCCGCTTCCATCTCACTCTGCTCTGGCTGCCGCCCGCCGATCGCAGCGACGCCGCCGGCCGGTCGCTGGTCGAGCGGGCCGACGCGGTGCGGGGCCGCGACTGGCGCGGGGCGCTTGCCGGCTTCATCGCCCAGACCGATCGCGTGCTCGACCTTCTCGCCGGGTTCATGCCCGAGATCCGCGCACTCGACGATGCCGAGACCCTTGCCTATCTGCACGGCACCATTTCGGGTCGGCGCCACCCGGTCGCGGTGCCCGAGACCCCGATCTATCTCGACGCGCTGTTGGTCGACACGCCGCTCGTTGCCGGGCTCGAGCCGAGGCTCGGCGAGCTTCATCTGCGCACGCTAACGATCCTCGGCTTCCCCAATATGAGCCGCCCGGCGATTCTCGACGCGCTCAACCACCAGGATTTCGGCTATCGCTGGGTGACCCGCTTCATCGCGCTCGACAAGACCGACGCGACCCGGGTGCTCGGCAAGCTGCGCCGGCAATGGTTCAACAAGCGCAAGTCGATCGCCGCGCTGCTGCGCGAGGTGCTCTACAACCAGCCGGCCCAGCTGCTCGACAGCGATGCCGACAACAAGATGGTCGATGCCGATCTCGCGCTGCAGGCGCTCGGCGGCGACCATGTCGCCTTCGGCTATCTGACGACGACGATCACGCTGGCCGACCGCGATCGCGCCAGAGTCGGCGAGAAGGTGCGGGCGGTCGAGCGCATCGTCAACGGACTGGGCTTCACCTGCCAGCGCGAGGGCATCAACGCGGTCGAGGCCTGGCTGTCGTCGCTGCCGGGCCAGGTCTATGCCAATGTCCGCCAGCCGCTGGTCCACACCCTCAACCTCGCCCATCTGATGCCGCTGTCGTCGGTCTGGGCCGGGCCCGCCGCCAACCGTCATCTCGGTGGGCCGCCGCTGCTTTACGCCCGGACCGCGGGCTCGACCCCGTTCCGGCTGTCGAGCCATGTCGGCGACGTCGGGCATATGCTGGTGGTCGGCCCGACCGGGGCCGGCAAGTCGGTGCTGCTGGCACTGATCGCGCTGCAATTCCGGCGCTATCCGGACGCGCAGCTGTTCCTGTTCGACAAGGGCTGGTCGGCGCGTGCGGCGGTGCTGGCGATGGGCGGCGTCCACCATGCGCTCGGTCTCGGTACCGACGGGTCCGGCGGCCTCGCCTTCCAGCCGCTGCGCGGGATCGACGATCCCGCCGAGCGCAGCTGGGCGGCCGAATGGATCGCCGCGCTGCTCGCGCAGGAGAAGGTCGGGATCACCCCCGAGGTGAAGGAGGCGCTGTGGTCGGCGCTCGCCAGCCTTGCCTCGGCGCCGCCGGGAGAGCGGACCATGACCGGGCTCGCGCTGCTGCTGCAGTCGAACGCGCTGCGGAACGCGCTGACCGCCTATACGCTCGACGGCCCCTATGGCCGGCTGCTCGATGCCGCCGAGCCTGACCTCGCCCTGGCCGATATCCAATGTTTCGAGACCGAGGGGCTGATGGGGCAGGCGGGTGTGGTCGCGCCGGTGCTCACCTACCTGTTCCACCGGCTCGAGGCGCGGTTCGACGGCCGGCCGACCCTGCTGGTGCTCGACGAGGCCTGGATCTTCCTCGACCATCCGCTGTTCGCCGCGCGCATTCGCGAATGGCTCAAGACGCTGCGCAAGCGCAATGTCGCGGTGCTGTTCGCCACCCAGAGCCTCGCGGACATCGCCGGCAGCAGCATCGCCCCGGCCATCATCGAGAGCTGTCCGCAACGTATCCTGCTGCCCAATGACCGCGCGATCGAGCCGCAGGCGCGCGACGCCTATGCCCGGTTCGGGCTCAATGACCGGCAGATCGAGCTGATCGCCCGGGCGACCCCCAAGCGCGATTACTATCTCCAGTCGGCGCGCGGCAATCGGCTGTTCGAGCTCGGGCTCGGTCCGATCGCGCTCGCCCTGTGCGGTGCCTCCGATCCCGCCAGCCAGGTCCGGATCGATGCGCTGCTCGCGGAGCACGGCGCCGAGGACTTTGCCGCGCGCTTCCTCGCCGATTCCGGGCTCGATTGGGCCGCGGCGCTGCTCGCCGGCTTCGCTTCGCCGTCCATTTCCGACCCCCAAGGAGAATAGCCATGCCCGTCCGCCTCTCCCACCGCCCGTTCGCGGCCTCGATCCTTGCTATCGTTGCCGTCGGCGGGCTTGGCCTGTCGACGATCGCGCCCGAGGCGCCCGCCCGCGCGATCCCGGTGTTCGACGCCGGCAATTACAGCCAGAATCTGCTGACCGCGGCGCGGTCGCTGCAGCAGGTCAATAACCAGATCCGGTCGCTGCAGAACCAGGCGACATCGCTGCTCAACCAGGCGAAGAATCTCAGTCGGATCGACTTTCCCGAGTTGCAGGCGATCACCGCGACCCTCCAGCAGATCGACCAGCTGATGGGCCAGGCGCAGGGCATCCGCTTTCGCGCCGATGAGGTCGAAGCGCAGGTCCGGGCCCTGTTTCCCGATACGATCGACCAGACGCTTGGGGTGAACCGGCAGGCGATCGATGCGCGGGCGCGGCTCGACACCGCGATGGCCGCCTACCGGCAGAGCATGAGGGTCCAGGCGCGGGTGGTCGAGGATGTCGCCGCCGACGCCCGCACGCTGGCAGCGCTGGCTGCGCGCAGCCAGGGTGCCGAGGGCAGCCTCCAGGCTCAGCAGGCAACCAACCAGCTGCTCGCGCTCACCGCCAAGCAACAGTTCCAGATTCAGAACCTGATGGCATCGCAGTATCGCGCCGAGGCGATCGAGCAGGCGCGCCGCGTCCAGGCGCAGGCCGAGGCCCGCGCGTCGACCACCAGATTTCTCGGGTCGGGCTCGGCCTACACGCCCCAATAGGACCAGGCCCCGACGGCGGCGCCGCTGCGCCGTCGCCGCGGGGCGGGCGCCATGCTCCCCAGCGTCCGTCCCGCGGCATTGCATCCTTCCGACCGGACATGATCTGATGAACGACCTCAACGTCATCGACCGCTTCCTCCAGGCCTTCATCCGTTACATCGACAGCGGCTTCGGGCTGCTCGGCGGGGATGTCGGCTTCCTGACGACGACACTGATCGGGATCGACATCACCCTGGCCGGGCTGTTCTGGGCGATGGGCGGCGAGGGCGACGTCATCGCCCGCTTCCTGCGCAAGATCCTCTATGTCGGCGCCTTCGCGTTCATCCTCAACAGCTTCTCGACGCTGGCCGGGATCATCTTCCGCTCGTTCGCCGCCGCGGGGCTCACCGCCAGCGGTGGCGCGCTGTCGGCCGACGACCTGCTCCGGCCAGGGCGGCTGGCCGGCACCGGCTTCGCCGCGGCCTGGCCGCTGCTTGACCAGGCTTCGAAGCTGATGGGGTTCACCAGCTTCTTCGACAATTTCCTGACGATCGCGGTGCTGCTGTTCGCTTGGGCGCTCGTCATCATCGCCTTCTTCATCCTCGCGGTGCAGCTGTTCGTGACGATCGTCGAATTCAAGCTGACCACGCTGGCGGGCTTCGTGCTCGTCCCGTTTGCCCTTTGGAACCGGACCAGCTTTCTCGCCGAACGGGTGCTCGGCAATGTCGTCGCATCGGGCATCAAGGTGATGATGCTCGCGGTGATCGTCGGGATCGGCTCGAACTTCTTCGCCGAATTCGTCGCCGCGCTGCAAGGGCATGAACCCGATATCGGCCAGGCCATGAGCCTCGTGCTCGCCGCGCTGGCGCTGTTCGGGCTCGGGATTTTCGGACCCGGCATCGCCTCGGGGCTCGTGGCCGGGGCGCCGCAACTCGGCGCCGGCGCGGCGCTCGGCACCACGCTCGGCGCTGCCGGCCTCGCCTTCGCAGGCGGCGGCGCGGCGATGGCGGCGGCTCGCGGGATCGGCGGCGGCGCGCTCGGCGCGATCCGTGCCGGCACGTCGATGGGGGCCGCTGCCGGCGCCGCCTACCAACATGGCCAGGAGGCCAGCGGATCGGCGACGATGGGCGCCGGTCTAGGCGGGGTCGCCCGCGCCGCCGGAGGGGCGATGCGCCAGCGCGCCGGCGATCTGTTCGGCCTCGCCGCGGCGCGGGCATCCGGGCGCGCTGCGGCCGCATCGGCCTTTTCGGCAGACCCTGCCGCCAGTGGTGCCGGATCGGCGGGCGCTGCAACCGGGGTGCCGGCCTGGGCCGCGGCGATGCGCGCCCGGCAGGATGCGCGCCATCACCGCCAGGTTGCGATCCAGACCCTCAAGGATGGTGATCGCGGTGGCGCATCCGCCACCCCCGACATCAAGGAAAAGGAGGATTGAGCCGATGATCTTCAGGCGCAATGTCCAGCGCTACGGACGTAGCCCGGCACCCGAGACCCCCTATCAGCGCGCCGGTCAGCTGTGGGACGAGCGGATCGGCTCGGCACGGGTGCAGGCGCGCAACTGGCGGCTAATCGCGTTCGGCCTGCTCGGGCTGGCGACCGCGATGGCGGGCGGGCTGATCTGGCAGTCGCTGCAGAGCCGGGTCGTTCCTTATGTCGTCGAGGTCGACCGGCTCGGCGAGGCGAGGGCGGTGACGTCGGCCGAGGCCGGCTATCGCCCGACCGATCCGCAGATCGCCTGGCATCTAGCGCGCTTCATCGAGCATGTCCGTGGTATTTCGCTCGATCCGGTGCTGATGCGGGCCGACTGGCTGTCGGCTTTTGATTTCGCCACCCGGCGCGGCGGCGTCTTCCTCGGCGACTATGCGCGTTCGGCCGATCCGTTCGCGCGCATCGGCGAGCGCACGGTGTCGATTCAGGTGACGAGCGTCGTGCGCGCGTCGGATCGTTCCTTCCAGGTGAAGTGGCGCGAGACCGCTTTCGAGCATGGCAGCCCGGAGGGCGTGTCGCGCTGGACGGCGATCCTCGCCGTCGTGACGCGGCCGCCGGTCTCCGCCGATACGCTGCGGCGCAATCCGCTCGGCATCTATGTCGACGCCATCGACTGGAGCCGCGAACTCGACCCCGCGGAGTCGGGGGCGGCGCGGTCGCCCGCGCAGGCGTCGGCGTCGACCGTGCCGATGGGCTCGCCGCTGGACCCCAACCTCGCCCGCCTTTCCCCGCCCGTCAGCACGGAGACCCAGCCATGAACCGTATCGCCTCGCTTCCGACCTGCGTCGCCATTGCGTTTCTGCTGTCCGGCGCCGCCCCGCCCGCGGGTGGGCGGCAGGCCACCGGCGCCGACCACCCGGAGCTTGCGGCCGCGCGGTCGCATCCGGCGCACGCCGGACATGCGCTGCTGCCGGCCCGGGTCGTCGCGCAGGGTAACCGGGCGGCGACCCTCGAGCCGGCGCTGCCTTCCTATATCAATGCGGTACAGGTCTATCCGTTCAGCGAGGGCGTGATCTACCATGTCTACACCGCGCCCGAACGTGTGACCGACATCCTGTTGCAACCGGGGGAAGCGCTGGGCGCGGTTGCCAGTGGCGACACGGTCCGCTGGGTGGTCGGCGACGCCAGCAGCGGGACCGGCGACACCAAGCGGACCCATGTGCTGGTGAAGCCCTTCGCTGCCGGCCTTGCCACCAATCTCGTCATCACCACCGACCGGCGCAGCTATCATGTCGCGCTCACCAGCGGATCGGTCGCGATGACGGCCCTGTCCTGGTCCTATCCGCAGGATGCGTTGATCGCCCTCAAGCGCACGGTCGCGGTCGCCGACGCCGCAGCTGCGCCGCTCGCGGCATCCACGGGTCTGCCGGTCGAGCAACTCCGCTTCAACTATGTGCTGTCCGGTGATCGGCCGGGCTGGCGGCCGCTGCGCGCCTTCGATGACGGGCGCCAGACCTTTCTCGAATTTCCGCCGAGTCTTGCGCAGGGTGAAGCGCCGCCCCTGTTCGTCATCGGCCGCGACGGCGCGGCGCAGCTCGTCAATTACCGCGTGCGCGGCCGATATTATGTCGTCGACCGGATCTTCGACACCGCGGAGCTACGCCTCGGAACCAAGCACCAAGAGGTAGTGCGGATCCGCCGGATCATCGACGGCGGGCAGCCGTCATGACCGGGGGAGGCGATTCGGCTGCATCTGCGCCTGAGGTATCGCCGGCGAAGGCCGATCCGGAGAGCCTGGTTCTGCGGGCGCGGCCGCCCCGCGCGATCCGCTTCAGGCGTGGCATGGTGGTCGGCATCGCCGCGCTGGCATCGGTGAGCGTCGTCGCGACGGCGTGGGTGGCGCTGCAGCCGGCGGTGTTCCATCGCACTGTCGCGCGCGACGAGTCGGACGTTGCGGCCAGGCCGGCAACCGACGCTCTGGGAGGACTGCCGGCGACCTATGGCGATGCGCCGCGGCTGGGGCCACCGCTCCCGGGTGACCTGGGCCGCCCCATCCTCGAGCGACAGCGCCTGCTTGCCGCCGACGGAGGTGGGCCGGCGGTCGGACCTGGCCAGGCCACGATGCTCGAGCGCGAACGCAGGCTGGCCGAACGCAGGGCCGCCCGCGAATCGGCGCTGCTCTTCCCGTCAGCCGGCCCGACAGCGGCGCCGCCCGTGCCGGAGCCAGCGGCGCCCACGATGGCGTCGGGTGGCGAACATGAGACAAGGGTCGCGCTCGATCCCGCGCAGTATCCCAACGCGCAGCAGCGCAAGGTCGATTTTGTCGGGACGGCCGACCGGAGCGGGGACGTCAATCCGCATTCGCTCGTGGCGCCCATATCGCCTTATATCCTGTCCGCGGGCAGCGTGATCGCGGCCAGCCTCATTACCGGCCTGCGATCCGATCTCCCCGGCTTGGTGACAGCGCAGATCACCGAGCGGGTCTTCGACAGTGTCACCGGGCGTATTCTCCTGATCCCCCAGGGTGCCCGGCTGATTGGAAGCTATGATTCGGTGGTCGCCTTCGGCCAGAAGCGGGCGCTCGTGGTCTGGCAGCGGCTCATCCTGCCCAATGGACGATCGCTGCGCATCGACAATATACCGGCCGCTGATGCTGCCGGCTATGCCGGCCTTGCCGACAAGGTCGATTTCCACACATGGGCGCTGCTGAAGGGCGTTGTCCTGTCGACCTTGCTCGGGGTCGGAGCCGATCTCACATTTTCCGGCGAGAGCGATCTCGTTCAGGCGATCCGCGAGTCTACCCAGCAGAATGTCTCGCGCGCGGGTGATCAGCTGACCTCGAAGGATCTCGACGTACAGCCGACGATTACGATCCGGCCGGGCGCGTCGGTACGGCTCGTGGTCCATCACGATCTCGTTCTCGAACCCTGGAAGGAGTGAATCAATGGCGGACCTCAAGCTGTCAAAGCTGCCCGATCGGACGCCGACCAGACTGACGATCACGGTGATGCCTGATCTCAACGACGCGCTGCGTGACTATGCTGCGGCTTATGAGGCTGCCTATGGGCAGAAGGAGTCGGTTGCCGACCTCATTCCCGCAATGCTCGCAGCCTTTCTGGAGAGTGACCGCGTCTTTGTTAAGGGACGAAAGCCTGTCTCGCTTGGATGAATGGCGCCCCATTGATGAGGCGAACGGCGTTGCCGCTAATGCCGAGCAAACTCGCGAGCACATAGCTTCCGGGAAACCCTTGCCCGCAATGGCTCTGCGCTAACGGTTCTCGACGAACCAGCGGAGCGCGGCTTCATTGCGTCATGGATGCGCGCATCATCGAGCCAAAGCATGGGACGCGGTGCCTCCCGATAGGACCTTTCCCGCCCTGTATGGGCGCTCATCGAGGCAGGACCAGCGCGATAGGCGAACCCCTGTTTTGCAAATCTCTGCTGAGAGAGGGGGGGCGTCGATCGCGGACCAGCCCGGAGAAATCCTTTGAAGTCTGATCCGCGCCTTCGGGCGACACGCCGATCAGGTCAGGGTCTTGGGCGGATCTACCTCAGCATGCAGTCTCGGTTGGCTCAGCCGTCGGCGGCAAAGGGGGCGTTCGCCGGATCGGGTGCCGATGCGGGCGTAGTTCCAACGTCGTCGCGAAGTGCGGGCGAAGGCTTCCGTTCTAGTGGTGCGAGACTTGTCCGGATGAAACTCGATAGAAAAAGCTCGGCCGAACCGAGCCTGCAACAGCCTGTTTTTGGACGGAAAAGTCGAATGTTAGATTCCAAGGTAGGTGACGATAACGACCGAAACAGACGCTATAAATCAGATGCTTATCGTCCGAGTTCGAACCCCTCCCGGTCCGCGAGATTGACAGTCGATCGAAATGCTAACAATATGACGAACACGCGGATATAAGCGTTGGGAGGGGAGAGCAGCCGCAATGATCCAGCAACCGATCATCGTCCCGCCGCGAGACCGGCAATCCACAAATCTTCGGATCGTGGCTTTCCGGGGGGTGGCGATGTCGAGCCGCTGCGCGCGGTCGGAGTGACAACCGATCAATATGCAACTCGTCGACCGCTGTCCGCGATGAGGCGCCGGCCTCGAGAGGCCTTCCGCGCGGGCAAGCCCAGATAGACTCGATCGAAGGATCCCCAACATGAAGAAATTCGTCAACCATATCGACCATGTGGCCTGGATTTCGTGGCCAGAAACGCTCGAAGCCAATGTTGCGCTGCTCGAGCAGCTCTCGGACTGCAAACTCGAACGGTTTGAGCGCCAGGATATGGGATTCGTCATGTATCTCAATTGGGAGGCCGGGCTCGAGATCGTCGCCCCGTTGCCGACGCGGACCGACTTCAACCAGTTTCAATATGAGCATCTGGAAACCCGCGGCGAAGGCGTGATTGGCGTCGTCTTCGGGGTCAGGGATCTCGAGCGGCATCGGACCAGGCTCGAAGCGCTGGGGTTCGATGTCGGGCCGCTCATGGACGACCATCCCGACTCGCCGTGGCACGACAAGCTGGTTCTCAGGGAGCGCATTGCGGGAACCTTCCTTGGATCTCCGTTCATCCTTGGGGACATCGACTATCTCGATGGCCTGATCCCTTTCGAAGAGGCGTAATATCATGAGTTTTGAGGTTAAGGCCGGTGGCTTGGAAGACGCCGAACTCGCCGCGCACCTCGCCGAGGTGGCGGGGCGGATTCTGCTCGAGGTGCGCAAGTCGGGGATGTTCCCCGACAAGGCGCTGGGCAAGGCGGGCGACCAGACCGCCAACCAGTTCCTCGTCCACGCACTGCGCGCGCAGCGGCCCGACGACGGGCTGCTGAGCGAAGAGGAGAAGGACAATCCCGAGCGGCTCGCCAAGTCGCGGGTGTGGATCGTCGACCCGGTCGACGGCACCCGCGAATATGGCGAGCATCGCACCGACTGGGCGGTCCATGTCGGTCTGGCGATCGACGGGGTCGCCGAGATCGGCGCGGTGGCGCTGCCCGGGCTCGACCTCGTGCTGCGCACCGATCAGGTCGAGGCGGTGCCGCCGGCGCCGGCCAAGCTGCGCATGGTGGTCAGCCGCACCCGCCCCGCCAAGGAAGCGGTCGCGGTCGCCGAGAAGCTCGGCGCCGAACTGGTGCCGATGGGATCGGCCGGGGCCAAGGCGATGGCGATCGTGCGCGGCGAGGCCGATATCTATCTCCACACCGGCGGGCAATATGAGTGGGACAGCGCCGCGCCGATCGCAGTAGCGCGCGCCTACGGCCTGCACTGCTCGCGGATCGACGGCAGCCCGATGGTCTACAACAACCAGGACGTCTATCTGCCCGATCTGCTGCTGTGCCGGCACGAGCATGCCGCGAAGATACTCGACCTATTGGCCACCCCGCCCGTCAACCATTGAAGCTGCCGATCCTGCCTGGCGGCAGGCCGCTCGGCGCTACGCGATTTCAATGCAAGAAGGTGGGTGGATGATGAAAGCAGGACGAATTGCCCTGGTCACCGGCGGAGGGTCGGGAATGGGCAGGGCGACAAGCCTCAGGCTGGCGCGGGACGGCTTCGCAATCGCCGTGCTCGATATCGACGGCAAGGCGGCCGTCGCTGTCGCGGCCGAGATCGTCTCGGCCGGCGGTCGCGCGGTCGGCGTCGTCGCCGACATCGCCGACCGTCAAGCGGTCGCTGACTGTCTGGACAGCGTGCGCGGTGAACTCGGCCCGATCGCCGTCCTGATCAACAATGCGGCTGTGGAGAATTTCACCGCGTTCGCCGAGATCGACGAGGCCAATTGGGACCGTGTCATGAACGTGAACCTGCGCGGAACCTATCTGGTGACCAAGCAGGCCCTGCCCGACATGGTCGATGCAGGCTGGGGGCGCATTGTCAATGTGACGGCGATCGGTGCCCAGACCGGAGCGCCCAACATGGCCCATTACACGGCGTCGAAGGGAGGTCTGATCGCCATGACCCGGTCGCTCGCGGTCGAGTTCGGGGCGAAGGGAATCACGGTCAACAATGTTTCCCCGGGCTTCATCGACACGCCGATGGCGCGGCGCGCGATCGACGGCGACCTTTTTCCCGTGCCGTACCAGCAGATCATCGCCGGCTATCCCATTCCGCGGCTGGGGCGTCCGGAAGAGATCGCGGCGGCGTGCGCCTTTTTCGCGTCGGATGAGGCAGGCTATATCACCGGACAGATGTTGGGCGTGAACGGCGGCGCCGCCGTCTGAAGCTTGAGTGCCGGCCGACCCGCCTTTCCGGCCGACCTTCGAGGCGATCGCAAGCCTCAACCGGATGTCGCGAGGATGTGCTCCAGCGGTGTCGGACGCGGTTCGGTTCGAGAGGACATGCATCGAAATGCCACCGAGAGTTTCGACAGAGAGGCCGCTTGCCGTCGCCAACGAGATATCTGTCTCACAATATTGGTCGGCGCGTTGACGCCCGTCGGCTGCCTTGCTAACAAGGCGACGAACAAATAATTACAGGCTGGGCGCGGGCCGACCGGACAGAGATAACCGTCACTTAAGGCGGGTCCGGCTCCAGCGCGTCCTTTGGGAGGAGGATGTGTCGATGATCAAGGCCGGGAGTCTATCTATCATTGTGCTGCTTGCAGGTGCGTCTGGCACGGCACTCGCACAGAATAGCGTTTCGACAGCCGCAGCCGACGACCAGGCTGCGTCCGCGCAGCAGGACGCCGAGATCGTGGTGACGGCGCAGCGCCGCGCCGAGCGCTCCGTTGACGTGCCGATCACGGTCACCACGCTTGCCGCCGAACAGCTGTCGACCGCCAATGTTCGCGAGCTCGCCGACATCTCGAAGATCACGCCATCATTGCGGTTCGACAGCGCTGCCGCCTTCTCGCAGCCGACGATCCGCGGCATCGGCACCGCCGTCGTCACCTCGGGTGTCGGTTCGAACGTCGGCATTTATCTGGATGGCTTCTATTCGCCCAATCCTCTCGCGGCCAACAGCCAGTTGCTGAACGTCCAGAGCGTCCAGGTCCTCAAGGGTCCCCAAGGCACGTTGTTCGGTCGCAACACCACCGGCGGCGCCATCCTGATCCAGTCCGCGGATCCGAGCGAAGAGCCGGCAGCGCGGGTCAAGGCATCCTATGGCCGGTTCAATCAGTTCGTCACCCAGGGCTACGCGACCTATGGTCTGGGGGCCGGCCTCGCCTTCGATATCGAAGGCATGTATCGCCATGGCAGCGGCTTCCAGACCAATATCGTCGACGGCAACGACCGGATCGGTCGCTACGAGGCCTGGTCGGTGCGGGCCGGGCTGAAGGCGCAGCTGTCCGACAATGCGTCGGTCCTGATCCGCTATCTTCATGGCGATATCGACGATCCGACCGCGGTGAACGCCGCGACCTATCTCGATCCCAAGCTCGGGATCGGCGCGCCAAACTTCGCACCGGCCGGCAGCTATACGACGGATCCCGACGAGGTCGCCCGGAGCCGGTCGGGCGTCTTCACCTCGATCAACAACACGGTCCAGGGCACGATCAAGCTCGACCTGGGCTTTGGCGACCTTACCTCCTACACCCAATATCGCTCGGAAGACGTCAATCTGTCGCAGGATCTCGATTCCACCGGGCTTGCGCTTTTCCAGATCGGCATCCCGGTTCTCAACAAGACCTTCAGCCAGGAACTGCTGCTCAATTCCAAGCCGTCGGCGCGCCTGCAATGGACGGGCGGGCTGTTCTACTTCGCGAACAAGGACCGTTATCGGACCTTCCTCGATACGACCAGCGCCTCGCGCGATCCCACCGGGCCGACCCGTCTCGGCGGGTCGAGCACCACCACCAAAAGCTATGCCGCGTTCGTCGATGGAACCTATGAGCTGACCGAACAGCTGTTCGTGACCGCCGGCGCGCGCTACGCCCACGACAGCGTTGTCGGCGCCTATTACAATATCGGCGCGACGGTGATCGATGTGCCCTCGATCAGCAGCAACACGATCACCCCCAGGGTCGTGCTCCGCTACAAGCCGACCGACCAGTCGAGCGTCTATGTGTCGTACACCAAGGGGTATAAGGCCGCGATCATCGATGTCGGCGGTTCGTGTCAGAACCCTCCGGCCTTCAAGTGCAACGACGTCAAGCCCGAGAATGTGAACGCGTTCGAGGTCGGGGCCAAATATGACGACCGGCAATTGTCGATCGAGGCCGCGGGTTTCTATTATGACTACAAGAATCTGCAGGTCTCGAGCTATCTCGCCGACGGTCGCGCGAACATCACCAACGCGGCCAGCTCCGAGATCTACGGGCTCGAGGGCTCGTTCCGCTACGCCCTGAGCAGCAGCTTCGACCTGAACGGCGGGGCGTCATGGACGCACGCACGCTACAAGACGTTCAACAATGCCCCGGTCTATGTCCGCTGTCCGACGGTTGCGGGCTGCGGGCTGGGAACATCCTTCTTCATCCCGGCCGGCACGACGCTGCGCAATGTGACGATGCAGCGGACACCCGCATTCACCGGCAACGCCGGTGCGCGGTACCGGACCGATCTCGCTGGCGGCGAGTTCCAGCTCACCGGAAATCTCTATTACACGTCGCGCTTCTATTTCGGCCCGTCGGGCGTGCAGTTCCCGCAAAAGGGCTATGAGATCGCGTCGGCACGCGCGCAGTGGACTGATCCAAGCAAGACCTACACGGTCGCACTTTGGGGCGACAATCTCACCAACAAGCGCTACCGCACCGCGGTGCAGTATAACAGCTTCGGCCTTGGCGCGAATTGGAACCTGCCCGTCACCTATGGCGTGGAGGTGAGCGCACGCTTCTGAAGACCGACCGTTACCCATCGGCGCCGCGTCGAACCTCGGGGCGGACCGATACCGGCGCCGCCCCGACAACCGCCTGGGGCGCGATCGAGACCGCGCGGCCGTTCCCCATCGCGCCGTGTGCCCCTGCGACGCTGTCACTGACCGCATGAAGCGGCCCAGGGCAGCGTCTCCTTTTTCATCCGCATGTTGGCCGTCGGCCCGTGATCCCGTCGGGCGCGCCTGCCCGCCGCGGTTCGAGACAACCCGTCGCCCGTCCATCGCTTCGAAATCGACCGGCCCCGCCCCGAGGGTCTCATCGATCCGATGGGCACCCAGAATGCACGAGGCCGAGCGCGTCATAGGACGGGTCGGCGCCCGAGCGGCAGCCGCTGATCATCGGGTTGCCCGCCAGCCAATCGACATCGCCATCCAGGCTGACGGTCCAGTCCTTGATCGTTACCCGCTTCTCGATCCGCCACTCGCTGTCGCGGCGGACCAGGCGATCGACGTAGCGCCCGCCCAGTTGATGGCAGCGCCGCTCTCCATTCAGCGCGGTCATGGTCGTCACCGCCAGGAAGTAGGTCTCGGCGGCGGCCTGGTCGCCGTCGACCTTGATCTGGGACTGGCCGAGCAGGTGCGACAATGTGTCGCAGGTCGCGCGGATGCGCTCGGTCATCACCCGCGCGAAGTCGGCGCCGGTCGCCTGGACATCGCCATGATCGTCCCAGCTGTCGACGGCGTAGACGTCGGCCATGCGATGCTCGTCGCAGCGATCACAACCATGACAATATTGGGCCAGAAGGCAGCGAATCTCGTGATGGGCCAGCATCTCCTCGAGCCTCGGATCCATCCTCTCCCTCCTTGGTCGATGCCGGTGTCGTCGGCTTGTGATCTTGCGCTCGTCGCTTCCGGCTAACGGATGACGAGGGGATAGTGGACGTGCGGCACAACCTGATGGGTGTCGCGATAGGATGGCGGCTGGCGGCCTCCCGCATCGCGGATCCCGTATTCGCGCGCGAGTTCGGCGCCGATCAGCGTCAGACCGTTGCGTTTCGGCAGGTCTGGGTCATTGTAGAGAGCCCAGGCGATGTGGCCGGTGAATTCCGGCGTCTCGATCTGCTCGCGCAGATATCCGAATTTTGCCGGATCGGCCTCGATCATCGCGAGCATCCGGTCGGTCGCCAGCGCCCCCATCCATATCGAGACCGAGGCGACCGGAAGGCCGGCCTGGCCGAAGTCGACCGCCATGTCGAACGCCATCTTGTCGATCCCGGCCTTGTGCGCGCCATAAGCCGGACCCAGTGAATAGTGCGCGGCGCCGGACGCCGATGTGAACAGGATCAGCCCACGGTCCTGCCGGGCCATGATTGGCGCCGCGAACCAACTCGCGACATAGCTGCTGCGAATGCCGACATCGATCATGTCGGCGAGTTTCAGCGGCTTCTCCCAGAAATTGCCTGGCATGCTGAGTTCGTCATGGACCGCGGCGGCGTTGTTGACGAGGATGTCGAGCCGGCCGGTCTCGGCGTCAACCTGGGCGAACAGCGCCTGGACCTGTCCATCGTCGCCATGGTCGCAGCGGACGGCGATGCCTCGCCCGCCCACCGCCGTCACCGCCTCCGCGGTCTCGTAGATGGTTCCGGGCAGGGCGTGGTCGCCAGCCTTTTCGGAACGACCGGTGACGTACACCGTGCATCCATGGCACCCGAGTGCGATCGCGATGCCGCGCCCCGCGCCCCTGCTGGCGCCGGTGACAATGGCCACAGGCCCTGGTTCGGTCATGTCTTTTCCTCTCATGGGTGATAGCGGATGGCAGGTCGATCAGCCCTGTCGGGCCACACGGGCGCCGGTTCGAGCAGGACGTCGAAACCGACGATGTCGCGGGATCGCAGCAACCGGACCGCCCACGGGAGCGGGCGGGCGAGAACGTCTGATTGGCATTCGACAAGCTCGATCGCGTGCCGGATGCAGCGATCGGACACCAGACCGGGCCTGTCCGTCGTGAACGCTATGGCCATCACGCCATCGCCCCGGTCCGACAGGAACCGCGCCGCTTCGCAATTGTCGGAGCGCGGTCGGCAATATTCGATCTCGAGGCCGCCGAGGCACAGCCTGAACGAGTCCCCCGCCGGACCTTGCGCGATAGCGTAGGCTTTGCTGCGGCTGGCGGGCGAGAACAACATCGACAGGTTCGACCAGGTCCGTTCGAGATCGGCGACCGCGACGATGAGGCGATCGAACAGAAGGTTGCCGTCGCCGACGACGGGCCGGGGATGGACGAAAGCCGGAAATTGCGCCGACTGGCGGGTGAAGCTGAGGAAGTTCGGTTCCATCAGTTCAAGATCGAACCCGATCAGGTGACGCGATCCCATGAACAGGAAGCTGCGGTCGGCGGCACCGGTGCGGCTGTTCGCATGTCCATAGTCGGTTATCGTCCGGGCGACCGAACTTGGTCCTTCGAGTCTCGTCGCCGCGCCGAGCGAAGTCAGCAGCGACCGGGCATGGTCATGGTCATCGACGAAGAAATTGAGATTGGTGACGCATGGCCCGAAGCGCTCGAGATCGGCCTGATGCAGGGAGGGGAAACCATTGAAGCTGAGCGCCGGCGACGGGCGGTTGATCTGGAATACGACCTCGCCGCAGTCGATATGGTCGACGTCATAGGCATCACCGGGAACCAGTCCGGCGATTTCCCGGGCCAGCGTCTGCTCGATCGGTCCGCCGCCCAATATGTCGATCATGAACGCGCGCGCACCATCGAGATCGGCCACGCTCGTCTCGACCTGCGTGCAACTGTGCAGCAGCGAAATGGTCATCGTGGGCTGGGGCGGTGAGGGTTGGCCGGTGCCGCCGGCGCGCCGGCGCAGGATGCTGTCGGCCGTCCCCCTTCGGCCAGATGAGGCGCGTCGAGCCTCATCGCCAAGGCAACCGGAATGGCACCGACGCCATGATCAGGCGATGGCGAAGCGGGCTGGCTCGATCCTCGAGCCCGGCACCTCGGAGCGCCCGCGATACAGGAAGGAATTGCGCGCGGTGATCTCGCCGCCCTCCTTGAGGGTGTCGCCGCCGTCGGCGGGAACCGAGTTCAGATAGATGTCGCGCATGTCCGCACCGCCGAACCGCAGTTGCGTCACCGAGCCCGAGGGTGCGGCGACCTGCGGCAGCACTGTCCCGTCGGGCCGGACGCGTGTCACATGGTTCGATCGGAAGCCGGTTATCCAGACATTGCCCTCAGCATCGAGCGCCATGCCGTCGACATCGTCCTTGTCGAGGAACAGGCGCTTGTTGCCGAGGCCGAGGCCATCGTCGACATCGAACGCCCAGGTGCAATGGAAGGTGTCGTTGCAGTAGAGGCGAGCCGCGGTCGGATCATATATGATGCCGTTGGAGAAGCCGATTCCGTCCGCCAGCCTGATCACGTCCCGCTGGACGGTCAGGCGATAGAGCGAAGTCGGTCTCGTCGATTCGCCTTTGATCACCATCTCGATATCGTTGGTGCCGAAGAAAATCCCGCCGGTGCCGTCGGGAACCATCTCGTTGATGCCATTGATCGGCTGCCCGTCGATCTCGGACAGCAACCAGCCCGACTTGCCGGTCTCGGGATCGTTCCACATGATACCGCCCTCGCCCGTCGACAGGACGCAGCCGTCATCATTCATGAGGATGCCGCCCGTCCACATGCGGCCTTCGTTGAAAGAGCCGAAACTGGAGCCGTCGGGCCTGACACCATGGATTCCGCCGGCGATGACGTCGCTATACCAGATGACGTCGCGCGCATGGTCGATCGCCAGCCCCTCCAGATAGAGTCCGGCGGCGATCGCCGTGAAACCGCCGCTTGCTTCGTCCGCCATCGTCACCACTCTCCTGCCGCACCTGTCGGCGCTGTTGATCCGGTCGGGCCGACCGCGCGAGGCACCGCCGGCCATCCGGATTTCGTCACCTTGTTAGCGGCGCATGAGGCTGTCAAGGCCGCATGCCTCGCGGCTTTCGAAGCGTCGCGGACTGCGCCGCCACCACCCTCCTGCGGCGCCTCGACCGCTACGCGGCCATGCCCTGGCTGATGGCGCGATATGTGCGCTGCAGAAATCGCCAGCGGCCATCCTCGAACAGCAGTTCGTCTTCGTAGACACCGCACATCGTCATCATGCCACCGGCGGTCATCGTCATATGCTCGAGCACTGCACAGGATGTCTGCGCCCGGTCTCCGCTGATTTCGATCGCGCCGAGCTCGTTGAAAGCGGCCACACTGCTGAAGCTGAGCCAGGTCGCATCCCAGGTCTGCTCGAGCGCCGGGCGACCGCTGACGTTGAAATGGGGCGTGTTCCAGCAGCCTTGCTGCGCCCAGCAGGCGATCCACGCGGGCAGATCCCGCTTGGCTGCCGCGAGCGCATAGCGCCCGTAAAGCTCACGAACCAAATAGCCGGCTTCCACCATTCCCATGTCGGGCATCGTCGCATCTCCAGTCGCCGTCGGGCTTATCGTTGAAAGCGTCTTGCGGCGCGGATTGCCCACCCCTAAACGCAATGCTAACATACCGACGAACAAAACGGTTGGCCAGCCCAAATGCGTGGTCGATGGCCCGATGCATTCGGTGATCAGACCGTTCCGATTGCAACGCGACAATGAGGTGAGGATCGATGCAGACTTCAGAACCGGACTTTTTCAGCGACCCCGCCGTCATCGAAAATCCGCGCGAATATTTCCACATGATGCGCGCGCGGTGCCCGGTGGCGCACGAGGCGCATCAGGGCACGCTGATGGTGACCGGCTTCGACCAGGCAATGGAGGTCCTGCGTGACCAGGCCGGAGTCTATTCCAATGCCTGTTCGGTGGTCGGCCCGATCCCGGGATTGCCATTCGAACCCGAAGGCGGTGACATCCGCGAGATGCTCGAAGCGTTTCGCGCCGATATGCCATGGGCGGACCATCTCGTTTGCATGGACGGCAAAAGGCACACGGCGCACCGCATGATCCTCGGCGGACTGCTGACCCATAAGCGGCTCAAGCAGAACGAGGATTATCTCCGTGGCCTGGCTGACCGCCTCATCGACGGATTCATCACCGAGGGCGCCTGCAATGTCGTGCCGGCCTATGCGCATGCGACAACCACCTATGCCATCTCCGATCTCATGGGCATTCCCGTCGGGGATCGCGCCGAGCTGCTCGAACTGATCGGGGCGCCGCCGAGCCAGGTGGACGGCGATGCGGTCCACAAGATCGGTGCCGATCCGCTGATCTTCATGAAGCCGCGCTTCGACCAATATCTGCGCGAGCGGCTGCAGGACCCGCGCGAGGATCTGCTGACCGAACTCGCCCATGCGCGCTTCAAGGACGGCTCCGCGCCCGACTTCGATGCGTTGTCGGCCCTCGCGCGCTTTCTCTTCGGAGCCGGCCAGGATACCACGTCGCGACTGATCGCGATGGCGATCCTGATCCTGGCCGAGGATAGCGAGCTTCAACAGCGCCTGCGCCTCGAGCCCGAGCGCATTCCCGATTTTATCGAGGAGGCGCTCCGTTTCGACGCGCCAGTCAAGACCGCCTATCGGCTCGCGCTTGCGGATACTCAGATCGGCGATGTGGCGGTTGCCGCGGGGACGATCGTGACAGTGGCGCTGACGGCGGCGAGCAACGACCCGGCCCATTTCGAACAACCGGACTCGTTCGATATCGATCGTCCGCATGTCCGCGATCATATGGGGTTCAGCCGGGGTTCGCATGGTTGCCTGGGGGCGCCGCTCGGCAGGATGGAGTCGCGCATCGCGGTCGAGCGGCTGCTGGCCCGGACGTCGATGATCCGCCTGTCCGATGCGCATCATGGCCCGGCCGGCGACCGTCGCTTCCGCTTCGAGCCGACCTACACATTCCGCAGCCTGCAGGATCTGCATATCGAGTTTGCGCCGGCGTGATCGCTGCGGCCGGCACGGGCGGCGGGACATCGTCGAAGGTCGGCGATCACGTCCGGGGCCCGTGCCGGAGGAATGCCGGCCTGCTATCCTGTGGCCGGCCAAGCGAGGCTAGGCCGTCTCTCCGGCATCGACCAGCAGGGTGCTGCCGGTCATGAACATCGCCATATCCGAAGCGCAGAACAGAACGGCCCGGGCGATGTCGTCTGGCACGCCGACCCGGCCCAGCATGGAGCTGAGAGTCGCGGCGATCTCGGATCGGACGCGCTCGGGCAGGGCATCGAGCGCGGCCCGATTGCCCTCGGTCTCGCAAAAAGTCGGGGCGACGCCGAGCACGCGGATGTCATGGGGGGCCAATTCGATCGCCAGCTGCTTGTTGAGCCCGCGCACGCCGTGTTTCGAGGCGACATAGGCCGCCACTCCGGGGGCGACGCCCTTGAAGCCGGCGGTCGACACAACGTTGATGATGACGCCGCCATGCCCGGCCGCGACCATCCGCTGGGCCGCCTCCCTCGCGCTGACGAAAACGCCGCGCAGATTCACCGCCATGACGTCGTTCCAGATCTGATCGGTCATCTCGAACAGCGAGATGTTCGGATAGAGGCCGGCATTGTTGACCCAGATATCGAGCCCGCCGAGCTCGCGCGCGGCAAGGTCTGCCGCGGCGGCGATCGACGCGCTGTCGGTGACATCGAGCCGGGTCGAGATAACTCGGCCCGGATATTGCCGGTCCAGCTCCTCCGCCGCCTCGGCGGCCTGGTCCTCGCGGATATCGGCGACCAGAACTGCGGCGCCCGCTTCGGCGAGGCGTCGTACCATCGCCTTGCCCAGACCCTGGGCGCCGCCGGTAACGACCGCGCACCGGCCGGCCAGCGAGACAAGCTGGGCGATACTGTTCTGCGAGACATCGGCAACGGCCATGCTCATAAACTCCTGATGGGATAAGGCCGATGTCGAAGATGTCGTTCGACGATGCGGGGGAGGGATCTCGTCGGGACGGGGTGGTCGCAGGGCTTCGCGATTGCGGTGATAAATCTCACAATGGCGTGCCCTGCGGCTCGCCTCACAGCATCGTCGCGCCGCCCTCGACCCCGATCGTCTGGCCGGAGACATAATCGGAATCGTCGCTCGCGAGGAAGATCGCGGTCGGCGCGATATCGTCCGGCGTGCCGAACTTGCCCATCGCCACTCGAGCGAGTTCGGCATCATAGGAGTTGCTCTGCTCGAGATACCAGATCGCTTTCGGCGAAAGCGCCGAAGGCAGGATCGTGTTGACCCTGATCTTGTGCTTTCCCCATTCGCGCGCGCCGGTCTTGGTCAGTGCGCGGATCGCTTCCTTGCTGGCCGCATAGGCGAGGAATCCCGGCTCGCAGCGAATTCCGTAGCTCGATCCCATGTTGATGATCGAGCCGCCGCCCTGGTCTCGCATATGGGGGAAGCAGAGCTGCATCAGCTGCAGCGAGCCCATGAAGGCCGACTGGATGTCGATCATGCAATTCTCCTCCATCCGCGCATCCTCGAGCGGCAGATAGTCGGTGAAGCTGTGGGCATTGTTGACGAGAATATCGATGCGGCCCCACTCGGCCAGCGTGCGCGTGACGACCATTTCGGATTGGGCCTTGTCCCCCGCGATCGCCTCGAGCGCCAGCACTTCGCCGCCATCGGCACGGATCCCGGCGGCGACCTCGTCGAGCTTGCTCCGCGTGCGCCCCGTGATGACCACCTGGGCGCCCTCCGCGGCATAGCCACGCGCTATCGCTTCGCCGATGCCCTGGCCGGCTCCGGTGATGATCGCAACCTTCCCCTTCAGGCGCGATGTGGTTCCCTTCACGGCAAATCTCCTAATCTGGTTGTTCGTCATCATGTTAGCGCGCCGTCCGGAGACGGTCAATCGGCGCGGCGGCCACCGCGTGGTTCGGCTGGAACCGGGCGCGTTAGGGGCTGCATCCGCCGTTCACACCGAGCAGCTGGCCGGTGACGTAGCCGGCGTCGTCGGACGCGAAAAAGGCGATCGCGGCAGCCGCTTCGGCGGGCGTTCCGACCCTGGGGATCGGATAGCCGGCAACGATCTGTTCGGGTGCCACCGGAAATAATCCGTCGTCGATTGCGCGTTGCGCCATCGGCGTGAGGATGAAGCCGGGCGAGACGGCGTTCACGGTAATGCCGCCGGCACCGAGTTCGACCGCCAGCGATCGGGTGAGCGACTCGACCGCTCCCTTGCTGGCGGTGTAGTGCGCCATATGCGCGGCGCCGATTTGTGCGCCGAGCGCGGTGAGGTTGATGATGCGTCCCCATCCGGCGCTCCGCATGTCGGGCAGGACGGCCTGGGTCATGTGAAAGACGCCCTTGAGATTGACCGCCATCACTCGATCATATTCGGCGTCTTCGATATCGGCGAACGGCTTGAACGCCTCGATCCCCGCGTTGTTGACGAGAATGGTGATCGGGCCGAGAAACGCTCGCACCTCGCTCACCGCTCGGTCCACCGCAGCACGATCGGCAACGTCGCACAGGACGGCGCGGGCGATACCGCCGCGCGCGCGGATGCGATCCGCGACCAAGGCGATATTGTCCATGCTGCGACCCACGACCGCCACCGCCAATCCCGCTTCCGCCAGCCTCGCGCATGCGGCCGCGCCGATGCCGGCGCCACCTCCGGTGACGAGCGCGGTCCGACGTGTGATCATGCCCCGAACCCCAGGCGGGTTCGCAGCGTGCAGCGCTCGATCAGTCCGATCGTCTCCTCGCCATCCCAGACATAGCGCGCGGTGCCCTGGTGGAGGACCGATGTCGCCGCCATCTCGAAATTATGATGGTCGAACATCGTCAACAGGGTCTCACCCTCGATGCGCACGCGGCCGAGCGCGCTTTCCAGCAGCAGATTGGCTTGGCGCCCGCCGTCGAGCCGGGTCATCCAGGGCGCTTCGACGATATGCGCCGCCACCTTCGTCCCATCGGCGCCGAGCAGGAAGGCCTCGTTGAACGCGTCTGGTCCTTCGGGACCGGGCGCGATCACGATCGCACCGAACGCCTTGCCGGAAGGGAAGAGTGCGGAATGCTGGCAATGCCCGAGCGCAGGCGACATCTGGCGAACGCCCTGACGTCGCACCCGCATGCCCATCCCGACGATGCGATATTCGGTTCCGCCGATCCGAACATCGCCGCGGACCCGGCATAGCTGCTCGTAGCGTACGCCGCCCATGAGCGCTGCCCCGGCTTTGGAGCGCATCGCGGCTGCCGCTTCGGCCGTCATCCCGCCCATCAGCCAGGGCGGCGCGGCCATTTCGGCTTCGATCGCAAACGCGAGCGATACCGGATCGCGACGCAGTTCGCCGGCACGTTCGGCTTCGGTGGTCGACTGCCAAGCCGTCCCGTCAAATTCGACGCTCCATCGCGCGAACGGCTCGATGCAGCGGAAACGTAGCGACCCCGCGCTGCGGGAAGCCGCCCGTCCATGACCGTCGAAACCAGTGGTGCCGTCATCTTCCGCCCAGACCCGCAAGGTACGGCCGTCGGCATGCACGCAATTGAGCTGAGCCCAAGGTTGCGCCCAGTTGCCGCCGATCGCGTCCAGCGTAATCCGCGGAAGCGCCAGGACGCCTGTGTCGTCGATCGCCCACAGCGTCACCGAGTCCCGCATCTCGTCGTCGGCGGGCGGTTCGGCCTGGAAATATTCGAACCCCGGATCGAGCCCGCCGGACAGCGGATAAGCGGATGTCATGCCGCGACGGCCGGCCGGATACCGAAGCCGAAACCGAATTTGTCGACATAGTCGGCGAACTGGCCATTGATCTCCTCGGCATTCATCCCGAACTCCTCCGGCGAATGGCGATGCACCCCATGCTTGGTCTGCTGATGGTCCGCCAGCCAGGTCCGGATGGCGTCGGCATGGGCGGCCGAGACCGACAGGCCGCTGCTCGCATAGACCTGCTCGACGGTTGCCAACGGGTCGGCCATCATCGCATGATAGGAGATATCGATGAACGGCGCTTCGCCGATCATTTCACGCGCACGCATCGCCTTGGCGACGCTCGCCTGCTGCAGGGCGATCGCCCGCCGGCCCTGGGCCCGCCGCTGTTCCGGGGTGACGGGACGCCCCCGCAGCCCCAGCAGGATAGACTGCACGCTGGCCAGCGATCCGAGCTGCTGCGCAAGATCGCGGTGCGTCCAGATCAGTCGGGCGTCGGGATATTGAGCGGCGAGTTCCGCGAACCACAGCATATGATCCGAACCCTTCAGGGCCCAGCGCGATCCCGGATTGCCCCATTGCGCGTGCTGGAGGAAGTCGTGGTGAAAGCCGAGCGCTGCACTATGGTCGGCCTCGAGCAGATAGCGACGATAGCTTTCCCCGCCCCAGAAACACCACATCTGTTGGCTGGTACCGACGATGTTGAGGATGTCGCTGCCGTCTTCGGCAAGGGCGCCGGCCCCCTCCTCGATCATGTAGGGATGGGTAATGAAGATGTCGGGAATGAGCCCGAACAGTCCCATCATCCGCTGCTCGGCCCGCGCCAGTCGCGCGGTGGTCGGCCCTCCCAGCGCCGGCGGCGGCGACGGCTCGCGGCAGATCGTGTGATCGGGCGCCATGTTATCGGGGTCGAGGCTGAGCAGATTGTGGAGAAGGGTTGATCCCGAGCGTGGCGGTCCGACCACGATGAACGGTGCCTTGATCCGCTGGGCGGCGATTTCAGGATGGGTCCGCCGATCGGCGATCAGCTTGAGCTGGGTCTCGAGATTGTGGACCACGAAATCAACGGCGAGCTCGCGTGCCCGCGTGGTCATGTCAGGCCAGGTCTCGGCCGCCATCGACGCGAGGAATGCCCGGTGTCCGGCATGGCGATCGGTGTCGCCGAAATCGTCCAGCCCGGTACCGGTCCGCGCACGGTCGAGAAGTTCGTCAAGTCCGGGGCATTGGTCGAGGTCGCGATCGAGGGTCATGGAAACTCCCTGGTGAACGTGGTGGGACTGGCCGCCGCTGGCGGTGGCTGGAAGGGGGCCGCATTGGTCGGCCAAGAGGCGCGCGCGAACAGCCCGCCATCGAGATGGATAATCTGGCCGGTAATGATCGCCGCGCGATCCGAGAGAAGAAATGTGACGGCTTCGCCGATTTCCTCCGCGCTGCCGGACCGGCCGATGCAGTTCTGGGCTCCGGCAACGGCACCGACCTCGCCACCGACGACAAAGGGCAGTGTCGCATTGGCGCGGACGCCTTGGCGCCCATAGCGTGCGGCTATGAAGCGGGTGACGGCATTCACGCCGGCCTTGGCAACCTGATAGCCGAACCGCACCTGGCCCGCGACGAGGGATGCGGCCGAGGAGTTGAAGACGAACGCGCCATTGCCTCGCTCGATCATCGTCGGAAGCGCCAAGCGGGCGAGCATGAGTGCGCCATTGAGATTGACGTCCATGGTCATCTGCCAAAGGTCGCCGTCGATCTCGATCGAGTCCTGCGCATTGTCGTAAAAGCCGGCATTGTAGAAGACGCGATCGACCGGTCCGAGCCGGCCGTTGGTTTCGTCCACGGCCGTGGCGAGCGAAACGGGATCGGTAAGATCGCACGCAAGCGCGATAGCCTGCCCGCCCGCATCGCGGATCTCGTCGGCCAGCTTCATGGTGAGTTCGGTGGTCCTGGCCGCAAGCGCAACCTTCGCGCCCTCGCGTGCGGCGATGCGCGCCGTCGCGGCGCCCATTTGCGAGCCGACGCCGGCAATGAACAGCACCCGCCCGGCAAGTTCGCCTTTGTCCGGCATCTCATCCTCGTCCTTTTCTGTTCGTCATATTGTTAGCACGGTCTGCGGCTGTCAAGCGTCGAATCCGGCCGGGCCTCCGAGAAGCGCCGCGCGCGTGCCACCGAAACCCGCTATCGGGTCCGGATTTTCTGCGATTTTTGGCGCATCTTCGGCGATGATTGCGCGCCGGAGCCTGTCAATGCGGGGCCGCACCAGGCACCGTGCCGGCTTTCCGTAGTCGATGTCGGCTCAGGTCGTGGCGGCTCAGCAGCCCGGCCCCTTCGCTGTCGGGCCGGCCTATCCTAGGCTAGCGCTTGGGTTCGATGGTGACCTTCGCCTCGATCGAAAGCGTGAAGCTGCGTGGCGCGTCGCCCGACTGTTCAGGCCCGTGCGAGGGTGCCATGGCGTAGCGGTCGAGAATTTCGGCGATCTTGCGCGCGGGCATCGGGGTGGGTTGGCGAAGCCACCAGGTGATGATCTCGATCGTCGCGCTGACACTCAGCAGGATGCCGAGGTCGGTGGGCAGCCAGGCGTGCCGCGGGCCTCCGTCCACGGGAAATTCTTCCGACAGGCGGCGCATGAACCCGTCGCGCATGACGCCGGCAGCACCGCCGCTCAGCAGCGCCGACCATAATCCGCGATGCTCATCGACATAACCGACGAGCGCCTGCGATGCCTGAAGCGAGTCAGCGGTGTGCAGCAGCGAGGTCGCCATCGCGACGAATGTCTCGATCTCATCGGCGGCAATCGCATGGAGCAGCGCCGTCTTCGTGGGATAATGGCGATAGAAGGTCGCGGGACCGACTCCTGCCTCCGCGGCGATCTCCTTGATCGTGATGTCTTCGAACTGCCGGCGTTCGAGCAACGACAGCAGCGCGGACCGCAGCGATAGGAGCGAGCGGGATGCCCGCGCACCGGTCGGCGGGGTACGGGCTTCGGGAGCGGAAGTCATCGGGCACTCACAGCCGGAAGAAAAGGGGGAGTTTCTCTGGCATGTCACCGTCAACGCCGCAATCGGACGCTCGCACAGCCTATGTTGTTGCCGATCGTCGGGTCTTGCCGGATCGCGCCGTCGAAGCGCCACGATGACGGTCGTCGGCCCGTTCCACGACGCGGCATAATGGCACGGTGGCCCACAAGGATGTCGAGGCGCCGGTGGCGGCAATGGCGCGCGCCGCGGGAGCGCGAGGCCATCGACCACGGGATAGGAGGCTTTACCTTGAGGGCGGCTTTGGGCGATAGGCACGGTCGGAACGGCCGTACTGTGCGGCCTGCGGTGATGAGGCGGTTCCCGACATGAAGGCGAATGCTGCGACACCCGCCCGGCGCATGGGGCCGCCGGGCTCGGCGACATGGACAGCGATCGTCGAGGCGGCGGAGGCCATCCTTCGCGAGGAGGGCTATGCGGCGTTGACCTCGCGCACCGTCGCCGAGCGGGTGGGGATCAAGCAGCGGCTCGTCTATTATTACTTCCATACGATGGACCAGCTGATCGTCGAGACCTTCCGCTGCCAGTCGAAGCGCGAGGTCGCCCGGTTGGAGGCGGCGCTTGCCGCGCCGGCGCCGCTGCGCCAGCTGTGGGAGATCTGCACCCACTCGAGCGACGCGCGGCTGGTGTCCGAGTTCATGGCGTTGTCCAACCGTATCGAGGAGTTGCGTGTCGAGGTCATCGCGTTCATCGAGACGTCGCGCGACCTTCAGGTTCGTTCCCTCGAAACCGCGCTGCGCGCACATCCCGCCACGTCGCAGCTGCCGCCGGTGGCGCTCGCACTGCTCGTCACCAGTGTCGCGCTTTCGATCAACCGCGAGGCGGAACTTGGCGTGCGCCGCGGCCATGATGAGATGATGCAGGCGATCGAGGCTTTCATCGCTACGGTCGAGCCGGTGGGTGCCTGAAGCCGGCAGGGCGAAGGCATCGGCTTATTGCTTCGATAGATAATCTATCGTTGACAGTCATTTTTGATAATCACTATCTCGTTAGGGTGGCCCTGGCATAAGCCGGCCTGCCTTTTCCGAGATGGGGAGCCTATGCGGACCGGTGATCTGGCGCCTGCGCCGAATGTCGTGACAATCAGTGTGACCACTCGCGAGGGCGATCGTCGCGAGCTTGACGTCGCCGCCGGCACCAGTGTGATGGAGGCCATTCGCGACGCTGGTATCGACGAGCTGCTCGCGCTGTGTGGCGGGGCATGTTCCTGCGCGACCTGCCATGTCTATGTCGATCCGGATTATTTCGACCTGTTCCCACCGATCGGCGGCGATGAGCAGGATCTTCTCGAGTCATCCGAACACCTGACGCCGATGTCGCGGCTGTCATGCCAATTGCGACTGGTGCCTGACGTCGACGGCGTGGCGGTGACGATCGCTCCGGAGGACTGAGCGATCATGGCGGAGCGCATGGCCGGCTCGGCCACCGGCACCGGCCGGCATGGAGTCGCTCCGGGCCGTGCGCCGCGAGTCGAGGCCGGCGACCGGCACGCGACCGATCGGCTCTCGCTGCGATGGGACTGACGATGCCCGGACCACCGCGGTCACGTGCCGCAGGCCGCCACGCGGAGGCCGGACGGCTCGACCGCTTCGTCGGTGCGGAGCTCGGAAGCGGTCGAGATTGTCCAGACGCGGCAAGGCTAATCGCGCGCGCATGCGCCATCAGCGGCAGCGACGATCTCGGACATCCGGGTCTCGGGCCACCGCTCGGCGCCTTCGTCGCCGGCCTGCAGGGCCACCGCTGGCAAACGATGTCGGAGCGGGCGCGCATGGCCGCGGTCGAGATGATCGTCGGCCAGCTGGTCACCCGGCAGCGAATGACCGGCGTCCTCGACGCCGGGGCGAGCATCGCCGGCGTCGGACGGATCTCCGTGCCCATCATCATCATCGGCCCGCCACGGTCCGGCGGCGCCCATCTCCAGCGCCTGCTGGCGCTCGATCATGTCAACGTCACGCCCAATCGCTGGTCGTGCGTGCAACCGCTGCCGGCAATGGCCACACGCCCAATGCCCGAAGCCCATCACGCCCGGGCCCGGCGCATGCTGCTCGACCGGTTCGATCTGGTGTCCGGCGCAACCGCGGGGCCCGGCTTCTCGACCGACCACGGCCCATCCGCGCCGGCGGAATGCGGCACCGACATCATGTCGCCGGCTTTCACCTCATTCGCGCTTTGGACCTGCTATGGCGGAGCAGCCTATCTCGATCATCTCGAGCAAGGCTGTCACCGCGCGGCGCTACAGTACCACAATGCCCTGCTGTGCCGGCTTCAGCCTTTCGTGCCGGAACGGCGGTGGCTACTCCGCGGGGCGGATCATCTCTTCTGGCTTACGGAACTCGCCGAGCAATATCCCGACGCGCTGCTGATATGGACGCATCGCGAACCGTATCAGCAAATGCGAGCTTTGATCGATCTCGCCGCCATCCTCCGCGGCATGACCGGGCATCCGCCTGGTTCCGATCAGGCAGGGCCGCTTGCCCGCGAGGTCATCGCGTGTCAGGCGCGGTTGTTCGAGCGCGCGATCGCCGCGCGCGCCGCAATCGGCGAGGATCGCTTCTGCGATGTCGACTATGACGACATCCTGGCTGACCCGCTGGGCGTTGTGACCGACATCTACGCGCGGCTGGGACGGCGCCTGTCATCCGCACACGCGACATGCCTCGCTAGCGCGCGCATGCGGGCGACCAGGGCGCGTTCGCGTGGACGCGATGTGCCGATGGCCCGGCTCATCCGCAGGCAGCTGCACGTTTATTATGAGCGCTTCCGCGGGGCACAGCCAATACCCGGACTGCGCCTCGCCTGATAGGCCCCGGGCAGCCCAGATGCAGTCGGGTCAACCGCGCTCGCGGATCAGCGGAACTGGGCAACCACCTGGCCGAGTTCCGCGGTGCCGATGATGCCCGGCGGTGCTGCGCAGACCAGCGGGATCGCATTGACCGGGCGGTGCGCGGTCAATCCGCGCAGGGCGAGTTCGCGATCCTCGGAGGTGACGGGGTAGCCGACATCGACCCTTAGCGGGGCGTCGCCACCGACGTGCACGCGCCACCCGGAATCGTCGAGCAGTTCCCATGGCGGGTCGAGTTCCGCGCTCACATACCAGGTCGCCCGAAAGCGCAGAAAGGGCGCGCCATTGCGATATCCGGTCGTGCTGACCCGCTGGGCGGCCACCCGACCGGCATCGATCGTCCGCGCGCCGATGTTGACGGCGCGGCTCGCGATCGCGACCTCGGCGGACGTTTCCCAACGCTCGATCGATATCCCGAGGGCGGTGGCAAGGGCGCCAAGCGAATGTTCGAAAACCTCGTCGCGCTTCTGGACATCGCGGGCCGCAAACGCCGTCACTGTATCGCCGAAACCCATCACCTCGGTCAGCATCAGGTCCGACACCACGCCGCCCCGGCAGTCCGCGAATTCATCTATGAAGATGAAATCGATCCGCCGGGCAAGCGACGTCAGGACCAGGGGCAGCGCTTCGGTGATGAAGCCGGGACTGCTGCCGGTTGCATGGATCGAGCTTCTGCCCACGAGGCAGGCTGCCTCGATCCGCGAGCGCAACGGCTGTTCCATCACGGCCGGGTGGAAGAATTCCGGCCGCGTCGTGACGATGTTTACGCCGTGTTCGAGCAGGCGGACGAGATCGCCTGTATCGGTCGATTCAGGCATGTAGATCACGCAGTCGGGGCGGAGCGCCAGGATCTCCTCAATGTGTCGGGTGGCGACAACACCCTGCGTCGGCAGTCCGCACAATTCACCGACGTCGCGGCCATTCTTCGCTTCGGTATAGACATAGGCGCCCACCAGATCGAGACCGGGGTGCGCGATGACGGCACGCATCGCGACGGCGCCGACCGTGCCCGTCGCCCATTGGACGATGCGAAGGCGCGGCCGTTCTCCGATCATATCTCGCTCTCCCCGACCAAGTATATCATTATGGCAGATCCGGCGACGGCCGCTGCGACGGCGAAGGTCCCGGCAATGTGGCGATCGGTCAGCCGGCCTGGGCTGGAGCCACCTCGGTCGCCAGCCTGCGCTTGGCGAGTTCGCGCACCGCACCCGCCTTTAGCTTGGCGCTGCCGGTCAGCGACAGTTCGGATTCATCGATGAACAGGATGCGGCGCGGAATCTTGTAGCTCGCCAGCCGCGCCTTGAGGAATTCGCGAATGGGGCGGTCGTTCCGGTCGGCAGCGGACTCGGCGACGACACAGGATACCACGATCTCGCCGAGCGTCTCGTCGGGCAGCCCGACGGTCATGTTCATCTTCACCCCGGGACATGTCGACAATATGCCATCGACTTCGATCGGCGAGACATTGGCGCCGCCGGTCTTGATGATGTCGTTGAGTCGCCCCTCCCAGAACAGGCGCCCCTGCGGGTCCAGCCAGCCGCCATCGCCGGTCCGCAGAAAGCCTTGATCGTCGAGCACTTCGTCCTGCGGAACACCGAGATAACCGAGCATGAGCGTTGGCGCCTTCACCGCGATCTCACCTCGTTCACCGAGCCTCACGGTCGCTCCGTTTGCGGGGTCGACGATCTTCACCGTGGCACCGGGAAGCACTTCGCCATGGCTCTCGCCGGCCAGCGCAGGATCGGTGCCACTGGCGAAGGCCGTAACAAAGGTGAACGTCTCGGTGTTGCCGTAGGACCAGCGCGGTTCGGACCACGAGGTCGCGACACTCGCCTGGGCATGGAGATAGGATGGGTCGACATAATGCAGGCTCGAGAGATCCGCCTCGTCCCAGCCAGGCAGGGCACGCAGCTGCGCCCACTGGTGCGGCCACGCGCGCGGAAACGAGACCCGCTCGGCCTGCATCAGCCGCAATGCCTCGACCGGTTCGAAGGTCGGTTGCAGCACCATGGTGCCACCCGAGCTCAGCGTGGCGCCCAGCGCCGACGCGAAGTTGCCCGACCAGAAGAATCCGTTGGCGCTCCAGCATCGGACATCGTCTTCGAGCACGAACATGCGCCGGAAGCGCCAGCACTGGATCGCGACACCGCGGTGCGATGACAAAACGCCCTTGGAGTGCCCGGTCGATCCGGACGAGAAGAGAATGACCGCCGGATCGGCCGGCCTTACGCTGGACGCCCGCGCCATCACCTGTTCGGTCGTCACCGCCGCGCCGCGTGCGAGGAACGCCTCCCAACCGTCGATCGCACCGCCCGCGCCGACGCCGACCACCGCGAGCTGCCGCAGATAGGGGAAGCGAAGTGAATTCAGATCGCCGGGCGTGACCCCGTCGATCGCCGGCTCGAGCTCGGCCAGGATGGTGGCAAAGTCCTTCTTGAGCACCTCACCCTCGAACAGGAGGATGCCGGCCTGGGAGGCCGCGAGAAGTTGTTCGAGTTCGACCGGCGTGGAGAAAGTCGAGATTGCGGCGCCGACGCCGCCGGCCAGACTGATCCCGAACATGGCCGCGATCCATTCGGGCCGGTTGGTCATCAGCACGGCCACACGGCTGTCCTTGCCGATACCGGCCGCGACCAGCGCGCGCGCGACCCGCATCGCTTCGTCCCACAGGCGCTGGTAGCTCCACCGCTCGACGACGCCGTCGGGATGGTGGAACACCAACGCCTCCCTGTCGCCATAGCGGCTCACCACCTCGCGCAGATAGGCGGGCAATGTCAGCGGTCCCAGGCCGGGTTCCTCGGCGAGAGGAACGCCTCGCGCGATCGCCAGAGGTGCTGTCGATCCGACGATATCGGCTGGAGCGTCGGCGTCGGCCATGATCGTCGTCACCGGACCGGCAGTTCAACTTCGGCGGTGGCATCGACGAGCGTACCGCCATCCTGATTGGTGAGCTTCACCTTCACCGTGACGAGCGGAACACCCCAGCTGCTGGTTTCCTCGCGCGCGATCACTTCGCCTTCGAAATAGGTGACGTCCCCCTCGAACGCCGGTCCGCGGAATGATGATTTCACATGCCGGACGAATCCATCATGTCCGGCCCAATAGGCAAGATAGTCGGTGACCCAGGCGCCCATCGTCGCCCCATAGCCATAAGCGCGCGCCATACCGATCTCGCCGGCCTTTTCCTCGTCGACATGGCCACGTGACGGTCCGACGTATAGCCCGTCGCGCTTGCGGGGATCGATGAGCGCGGTCTCGTCGTCGAAGCCGAAGCCGTCGACCCAGCCGGGATCCTGGTTGACCCACGGATCGTCGACGCCCTCGGGCGCCGTCCAGTGCGAAGTACCCCAGGCATTGAAGACGAACGCACGATACTCCGTTGCGAACGTCGTGATCGAATGGGGACCAATCACCCGACGGGGCAGTCGGTCGCCGACGGCGACCGCCTCGAAGCGTGGCGAAACTCCGAGCCGGTTCGACAGAATCCAGGCGTGCCGGATGCGCTCTATCTCAAGCAGCGCCTCGGCGGTCCATTTGGGCTTGGGCGGCAGCTGACTCTCGTACATGCCGCGCTTGGCGGCTTCGCTTGCGAGATAGCGGATCGCGGTGGACCGCTCCTTGGCGATCGGGGTGCCATGCTGGTTGCGATGGATCGTGTCGCCACGGGCGAACATCGTGGGTCCGGCGAATTTGGTGTCGCTGATCTTGTAGTCGTGGAACCGCCGCTCCTGGAACAGCGTGTCTCCGGCCCGGACGCGCGGGCCGTAGAACCACCATTCCTCGCCGCCGAAGATGAGGTGCGAGCCGGGGATCCGGCCGACACAGGCGGGCTGCACGCCATGACCATAATCGAGCGCCACGGCGATCGACTGCGGGGCGATCAAACCGCCAAATTGCGAGCCGCGCGCGAATTCCTCATCCCAGTGGATCGGGTTGGGATAATCCATTGCCATGACCCATCGACGAATGTCGCTGGACGAGCAGGGATCCCAGAGCTGACCGCCCCCGACCGCCTGGCCGACACGGTGATCGACATCGGAAAGGTCGAGCGCTGGCGTGGTTTCGACGGCAATTTCTTCAGGCACCTTGGACTCCCTAGCATAGCGACGGCATTGGCATCTTGTGGCCGCATCCTGATGTTCGTCGCTATGGTAGCGCGAGTCAAGCCGGCGCGATCATCGCTCGTGGAACCGGGATCATATGGGCATTCGAACAGGGCGTGCCCGCGGCGGGCGAGGGTCCAGCCGGGATATGGGCACGGTTTGATCCCAACATCAGATCGTGGCGTGCGGTGATCCGAACGGCGCGCGTTGCGATAGCTGGCCGCGCGCCGTAGCGTGGGGCGCGACGACCTTGCCGGCGTGCAGCATGCCCCTGCGCCGTTGCGGTCCGAGACGGTAGCGGAATTCCGGCCGGGCAGCCGGCGTCAGAGCAAGCCCGACCGTCCGGTCCCGGACACCCGCTCCTCCTGGCGGCGGCGCCGGCTCCAACGGTGTCGCGTCACCATCTTTCGACTGTGCCGTCGATCGTCAGCGGGCGTTGATAGGAGACATCGCTCTTGTCGCGGGCACCCTTGGTATAGCCCTGTTCGACGAACCGCGGATGCTTCAGGATCGACGCATCGCCAGCGACGAGAACATCGACCGTCGATCGTCGCAGGGCGATCCGCCATTGGCCGTCACGTTTCTCGAGGCGATCGATGTAGCGGCCGTTGATCAATCGCGCCGTCTCACCGCCATTGTCGAGCAGGCTCACCAGTACATAGCTTTCGCAATGCGCCACCTCACCGTCGATCTGGCAAAGATGGGTGGTTATGTTGTGAAGATGCTGCTGCGAGCCGGCGGCATGGACCGCATTAGACCATTCGGCGTAGCGTGGTCCGGCGTTGATCGCGTAGCCATGCTCGTCGACGCCATCGTCATGATAGGCGCTGGTCAGCAAGTCGACATCGTGCCGGTCATGGCCGCGCGCATGGCTGGCGATGACGTCGGTGATCGCCAGCCGGTCCATGAGATAGTCGATGTCGCGTCGCAGTTGCTCGATATCGGTGCCAGATTCCATCTTCATCCTCCCATTATGGATTTGTGGCCGGGCGCCTCATCGCAGGACGACCGGATATTGGACGCGGGGTTCGACATGGTGGGTGTCGCGACAGGATATCGGCTGGCGCCCGCCGTCGTCGGCGATCCCATATTTGGCCCCCATCTCGGCACCGATGACGGTCGTGCCGCTCGCTGCGAGCAGATCCGGATCGTTGAACATCGCCCAGATCACCTCCCCGGTGAATTCGGGGGTCTCGCAGCTTTGCTCAACAGCGCGATATTTGACCGGATCCGAGGCGATCACCATCCGCAGCCGGTCGGTGAGCAGCGCGCCCATCCAGATCGATACCGCCGCAACCCCAAGCGGCCGGAAGTCGACCGCCATGTCGGCGGCAAATTTGTCCATCCCGGCCTTGTGTGCCCCATAGACCGGGCCGAAGCTGTAATGCACCGCGCCCGAGGCCGAGGTGAAAACGATCAGGCCGTGTCTTTGCCGCGCGAAGAGTGGCGCGGCGAAATAGCTCGAGACGAAACTTGAGCGCAGCCCGACATCGAGCATGTCGACGATTGCGAGCGGCTTTTCCCAGAAATTCCCTGGGCTGGTCAGTTCGTCGTGGAGTGCGCACGCATTGTTGACGAGGATGTCGATGCGTCCGGCCTCGCGTTCGACACGCTCGAACAGGTCCTGGACCTCATCATCGCGCTTATGGTCGACACGCAACGCGATGCCGCGACCGCCTGCTGCGGTCACCGCTTCGGCGGTCTCATAGATCGTGCCGGGCAACGGATGGTCGCCGACCCGCTCCGAGCGTCCGGTGACATAAACCGTGCAGCCATGCCGGCCGAGGGCGATGGCGATGCCGCGACCGGCACCACGGCTGGCGCCGGTCACGACGGCGACGGGGGCGCCTGATTGATTCATCGCTTTCTCCATTGGGTGTGACGAGCACTGGCGGTCGGTCAGGATCGCGGACGGTCACGTCCGCTCGACTCGCGGCGTCAGACGAAAGCCTCTTCGCCCTGCAGGGTGGTCCGGTGCATCATCCGACCGCTGTCCATCGGATAGGCCAGCGCGCGGTGCATCGTGCCAGTATTGTCCCAGATGACGAGGTCGCCAAGGGTCCATTCGTGGCGATAGACGAACCGGGGCTGGGTCGCATATTCGCGCAACCGGGTCAGCAGCGCTGAACTTTCGCGCATGCCCATGCCTTCGACATGCGACGCCGTCGAGCCCAGGACGAGCGATTTTCGGCCTGATCGGTGCGTCCAGACGAGCGGCAATGTGTTGGGGTGGAAATGCTGCCACTGGAGAAGCTCCGCATAGCTCGGCTCGGGCCGGACGTAGCGCTGCGCGGTTTCGAGCATATGCACGACCCGCAGCTTTTCGAGCGATGCCTTCTCCTGCTCGTCGAGATCGTCATAGGCCGCGTAGGTATTGGCGAATTCGGTCTGACCACCGGTGGCCGACAATTTGCGACTGCTCATGATCGATGCGAAGATCGGCACATCGAGCATCGTCCCGTCGATATGCCAGTAGAACGCGCCCTTGATGTAATCGGCTCGCGGGTTTTCGAGCGGGTCCATCGTGATCTTGAACATCTTCTCCTCGACGATCTGGCCGAGGGATTTCGAAAAAGCGATTTGCTGTTCGTCGGTGAGGTTGATCTCACGAATGGCGACCACGCCGCGCTCCTCGAGCAGGGCTCGGATTTTCTGGGCATGCGCACCGCCGAGCAAGGTCTCCACATCGGTATGGATTGCACTTCCGATCCGGGGCGTGAGGTCGGTCGTGCGGAACCTTGTGTCGATCGAAGCTGGCATGAAATCCTCGCTGGCGCAGATGGTCGCGCCAATCCCGGAGGACAGCGATGCGACGCTAAGCATTTGGTTAGCGTCGGTGTCGGCATCGAGTCAACCACCGGTCCGCGACCGGCCCCGAGCGCGTTTCAGAGCGGCGTGGCGGCGGGGGGCCGCGGTTCAAGCTGATCGAGCAGCCAGGACATCAACATGCGGGTGTCCGAATGACCTGCCTCTATTCCGACATCCGCCTCCATCACGAGAACCCGCGCGATGCCGGCCAGCAGAACGCTCGCCGCGACGGGGGTGCAGGGGCCGATCGGGGCGTTCGCGAGAGCCCTTTCAAGAACCGGAACCTGCACCGAGCGGATCTCTTCGGCATAACGGGCGATTTCGATCCGCAGGCCCTTGCGATGGTTCGCCAGCGCCACGAATTCCATCGCGAGCGCGGTGCGGCTGGTGTCGGTGCTCAATGCCCAGAGCGCCCTCAAGGGGCTCTCCGCCTGAACGGCCTCCTTGTGACGATCGAGGCTTTGCTGGGCGCCGCGCCGGTAAGCGGCGACGAACAGGTCATCATATGTCCTGAAATAATAATGGACGAGCGAAGGTTTGAGGCCGGCCCTGGCAGCAACCTTACGCCCCGTGACGGCGGCGTAACCCTCTTCCCGGATCAACTCCAGGGTCGCATCGAGCAATTGGGCGCGGGTGGCGGGCTTGTCCGTCCCGAACCGCCGTGGTTGCGGCTTTTCGATCGAATTGTCGTTGGTCTGGTCGTTCGCTTGATCGCTCTGAGATGACACCTGGCGCTCCGTTTCTCGATCTCGGTTACCGCCGCTCGACCTTGGCGGGTCTGGTTGCGGGAGTCTGCACGCGGTCCGACAGATAGCGATCGCTGTATCGGGGCGGCAACCGCAACCACTCTCATGCGGCCTGGCGTTCCGCAGCTACAATCTCGGTCAACGTCAGATAGGTGACTGGATCGTTTCACCGGCAAGGGGCCGATATTGGTATAACCAAAAAAGTTTCGGGAAGCGGGATTCTCGTTGGGCCGTCCGGTGCCGGAGTCAGTCATAATCGCGCATAAAATATAATGAATAGAATATGATATTCCAGATCTCCGCGCGCGGTGCCAAAAAATGACGCGATACGTTTCTCCCGTTTACGGCCGGTGTCGATCTTGCTAACAAGATGTTAGCGGAATCAGAATTGGGGTTCTGGTCTGACCAAAAAGCCGGTTCGGCATAATCGAAGCTGGCCGCTACGGAGGGGATGAAGGATGAATCAGCGTATAATCTCTCGGCTGCTCGTGTCTGCGAGCAGTGTCGTGCTGTCAGCTCCGACGTGGGCGGCATTGCCGGTCGAGCCGGCTGCTGCCGAGACCATGGCGTCGGACGAGATCATCGTGACCGCGCGCCGACGCGAAGAGAGTCTCCAGGATGTCCCGCTGACCGTCAACGCGGTCAAGGCGGAGGAGCTGGCCAAACTCAACATCCGGCGCTTCGAGGATATCGCCACGATCGTTCCCGGCCTGACCATGCAGAATAACGCCAATGGCATCGGCGCAACCGCGTCGGTCCGCGGCGTGAACTACGACGTCAATGCCTCGGGCAACAATGGCACAATCGAGTTTTACTACAACGATGCGCCGATCTCGGCAGGCAATCTGTTCCAAGCCATGTTCGACGTCGCCCAGGTCGAGTTGCTGCGCGGACCCCAGGGAACGCTGCGCGGACGCGCCTCGCCATCGGGATCGATGACGGTCACCACCCATCGCCCGGACCTGCAGGATATCGGCGGCTATGTGACGGCCACCGGCACCACGATCGGCGGTATCAACGCCAATGGCGCGATCGGACTGCCGCTGGTGAAGGACGTGCTGGCGATCCGGATTGCAGGCATCGTCGACGAGAATGAGGGCAACAGAATCCACAGCGTTAACAATGGTGTGAATCCCTATTCGCGCACCAAGGGGGGCCGCGTCACCGGCCGTTTCGAGCCGACCGACAATCTTGCCTTCGACGCCGGTTATCAGCGCCTGATTCAGAATATCCAGGGGTTTGACCAGGTCGAATCGGCACAGGTGACTTTGCCGACAGCGCCCGCCAGTCCGGTCTTCATCGAAGGCGGCGATCGACTGGCGGTCGAAGACGCGCCGCGGCGTGTGCGTCAGGAGTTCACGAACATCAACCTGCGCGCCGAATGGCGGTTCGCGGGGCAGCGGCTCAACTATGTCGGCCAGCGCAACATCCAGCAGTTCGACGCCGCTACGCCGACCGACATCGGAGATTTTTTCGGTCCGGCCTTCCCGGCCTTCCTTCAGGGTTATGGCCAGCAAACGCACAGCAAGTCGAAAAGCTGGGCCCATGAGGTCCGGCTTTCTTCCGAAGAACAGCTGTTCGATATGCTCGACTATATTGTCGGCGCCTTCACCCAGAAGCTCAATGCGCCGACCAGTCTGACCGCGCCCACTCCGGTGTTGTTCGGTCTACCATCACCGACGGTCGCCGGGATCATAAACCAGACGCCGATTACGCGAACGGGCGGTGCCAAGGAAAAGTCGGCATTCGCCAATCTCACTCTGCATCTCGGCGAAGCAACCGAACTGTCCGGCGGTCTCCGCTATATTGATTACCGGGCGACGGGAGCCTTGAGCGTGTCGGGTACCGTCCTGGCGCTCGCGGCAGAAGACACCAACGAGCATGCCCTGATATATACCGCGTCGGCCAAACACCGCTTCAGCGACGATGTCATGCTATATGCCAATGTCGGGAGCTCATGGCGTCCTCCCGTGTCGGCGACGGGCGACTTCAGCCTGTCGCGCACGGTGCGCGAGAACAGTTTCGTCAATTTGCCGCCCGAGAAGTCGACTTCCTACGAAATCGGCATGAAGTCCAGTTTCCTGGATAAGCGGGTTCGCCTCAACGTCGCCGCCTATCATCAGGATTACAAGAACTATCCCTATCGATCGTCATCTGGAATATTTTTCATCAACACGACCGCCAATACGACCACCACTCCCATCAGTCTGGTGCAGACGATCAGCAACTTCAACTTTGTCGCGGCGGTGCCGGTCAAGGTTAACGGTGTCGAGGCCGAGGCGTCCTTCAAGGTCATGGACCGCTGGGACATCGGTCTCAACGGCAACTTCGCCAAGAGCAAGATCAAGAACGGCGTAGTCCCCTGCAACGACTATTTCCCCACGGACGGCAAGCCTGATGGTGTGTCGGCTGTGCCGACGGTCGCGCAGATACAGTCGGCAACCGGCGGCGACACGATCGCGGCTTGCGCGGTCAGCCTGCGCGCATCGCTGGCGCCGCCTTGGAGTGCGACGATGACGTCCGAATATTCAATGCCGATCACCGATCGCGTCGATGCTTATCTACGTGGGCTGCTGTCCTATTATGGCAAGTCGCAGAATGACCCGACCAATGCCGTCGACGATGTGAAGGCCTATGCACTGTTCAATCTCTATGCGGGGATCCGGGATCCGAAGGGGGCCTGGGAAGTGTCCTTCTTCGGCAAAAACATCACCAAGGCCGAACGGGTGCTCAGCCGGGCGAGCACGGCGGCTCCGGTGTCCTATAATGTCGGGCGATCTGGTCTGACGGGCACCTCAACCTATCGCGCGATCTCCTACACGGCGCCGCGCGAATTCGGGCTTTCAATGCGCTATCAGTTCGGCGCCCGCTGAGTGCGAAGGCGGCGCGGTTGCCGCCGCCTTCCAGTCCTCCAGAGGCGATGGAACGATTGTGACGATCTGGCCTGAATCCGGAGAGCCGATCGACGCTGCAGCGGCGGGGCGCCGCCGCAGGGGGCCTAGCCATCATGGATATGATCTTGTTGCGGCACCAAGAGGATTGATCATGGAAACGACCCGACGCGAAACGCTGCTCGCCGGTCTCGCCGCCGCGAGCCTCACCACCGAGGCGCTCGGCGCCGCACCCGCCAGGCGGGCATCGACAGGCCAGGGCTGGGGCAGGGGCATCGAGGGGCAGCGCCGCGCCGATCTCGGCAACGGCACCTACCGCAATCCGGTGCTCGCCGGCGACCATCCCGATCCGAGCATCCTCAAGGACGGCGCGACCTATTACCAGGTGTCGTCGTCGTTCGTCTATTATCCGGGGCTGGTGATCTGGCGGTCGGACGACCTGATCAACTGGCTGCCGGTCGGCCCGGCGCTGCGCGAGCCGGTCGGTTCGGTCTACGCGCCCGATCTCGTCAAGCATGACGGGCGCTTCTACATCTATTTCCCGGCGCGCGCGGTGCCGCAGATGCCGGCCCCCGCGGGCGCGCCGCCGCGCCGGCCGATGACCAACTATGTCATCCATGCCGACCGGATCGAGGGGCCGTGGAGCGATCCGATCGATCTGGGCATCTACACCGCGATCGATCCGGGCCATGCGGTCGGCGAGGACGGCAAGCGCTATCTCTATGTCAGCGACGGCACGCTGGTCCCGTTAAGCGACGACGGCCTACACCGCAGCGGCCCCGACGAACGGCTCTATCAGGGCTGGCCCTATCCGGCGGACTGGCCGGTCGAGGGCTTCGCGCTCGAAGGGCCCAAGCTGCTGCGCCGTGACGGCTGGTTCTACCTCTTCTCGGCCGAAGGCGGCACCGCCGGTCCGCCGACCAGCCATATGGTGATCGTCGCGCGTTCGCGATCGATCCGCGGACCCTGGGAGAATTGCCCGCATAACCCGATCGTCCACACCGCGTCGATCGACGAGCCATGGTGGTCGCGCGGCCATGGCACCGCGGTCGAGGGGCCGACGGGGGACTGGTGGCTGCTCTATCATGGCTATGAGAAGGGCTATCGCTCGCTCGGCCGGCAGGCGTTGCTCGAACCGATGCGCTGGACCGCCGACGGCTGGCCGCAGGCGACCGGCGGCGACCTCGCCCGTCCGCTGCGCGCCCCGCGCCGCGGCAGCGCGGCGGCGCACGGCGTCGCGCTGTCGGGGCCGATCGCCGAGGACGCACTGGGCGCGCGGCTGGCCTTCTTCCGCCCCGGCCCGAATTATCGCGATCGCATCGCTTTCGAAGACGGCACGTTGGTCCTCGCCGGACAGGGCAAGGACCCCGGCGATGCCTCGCCGCTGCTGATGGTCGCTGGCGATCGCAGCTATGAGGTGACGCTCGAGCTCGAACTTCTCGGCGCGGCAACGGCCGGCCTGGTCGCCTTCTACAACGAGAAATTCTTCTGCGGGATCGGTTCGGATCCGCGCATCTTCCACGCCTATAATCTCGGCGCGGAGAATGGGTTCGAGGCCCGCACGCCGGCGGTCGGCACGCGCTTCCACCTGCGGCTGGTCAATGAGAACCAGATCGCTCGTTTCTATTATAGCGTCGACGGCAAGAAATGGGTGCTGCACCGGTCCTATGAGGTTGCCGGCTACAACCACAATGTCGCTGGCGGCTATCTGAGCCTGCGTCCCGGTATTTTCGTCGCTGGCAAGGGAAGCGCCCGCGTGCGCGCGCTCACTTATGCCGCGCGTTGACCAATCTGAAACCGTGGGATCGAGGGCGCGCGAAACCTCTTCGTTCGTTGGAAGGGTCCCTGGCCCCGAGAGGGAATCCAAATGATGGAGTTCCGAAAAAAATGCGTCGAACGGCCAATGGCATGTGGTTCCGAACACACGGGCGCGTCGTTCGAACCGGTCCATTTCGGCAACGAGCCACGGACCAAAGCAGGTCCCGATGAAGCACGTCGTTTCGCCGGGCGCTTTCCAAAGATCCGCTCGGTCGCCGAACGCGCGGTCGCTACCGCCGGAGGACGGGCATAGCATGGCCGACCGTCCTCCCATCGACCGTCGCACCCTGCTCTTCGCGGCCGGCACCGGGCTCGCCATGGCCGCGACCACCGCGCCCGCGCATGGTAAGGCAGCGTCGACGGGACCGATGGCGCCATTGCCCGAGTCCTGGAACGACGCTGAAAGCCTGCCGCTATGGACCGATACGCTCCCCGGCGGCGGCAGCTTCGCTCCCGCCACCTTTCCGTCCGGTTTGCCCGCCAGCTTTCTGCACGGTATCGCCCGGCCCGAACTGAAGATCTTCCGCCCGCGCAATCCGAATGGCCGGGCATTGCTCGTCATTCCCGGCGGGGGCTACGCGATCCTCTCGGTTCGCAACGAAGGACTCGAGATCGCCGAGCGGATGACCGCGGCCGGCTATGCGGTGTTCGTTCTGCTCTACCGGCTGCCAGGTGAAGGATGGGGCGACCGCGCCGATGTGCCGCTGCTGGATGCCCAGCGGGCGATGCGGTTGATCCGCAGCCAGGCCGCGCGTCGCGGCTATGATCCCGACGGGATCGCCGCGATCGGGTTTTCAGCTGGCGGCCATCTGTGCGCGTCGCTGGCGACGGGCTTCGCCGAGCCCCTTCGCGCGCCTCGCGATGCGGTCGACGCGCTCACCGCGCGACCGGCGGCTGCAGGGCTGATCTATCCGGTTATTACCCTCGCGCCTCCATTTGCGCATCCCGGGTCGGCCAAAATGCTGCTCGGCCCCGGCGCGGGTGCAGTACAAATTGCGCGCGGCTCGCCCGAACAGCATGTCATGCCAGACACGCCGCCCATGTTCCTCGCCCATGCGATCGACGACCGGACCGTGCCGATGCGCAATAGCGTGCTGATGCTAGAAGCGATGACCGCGGCGAAACGCCCGGTCGAGGCGCATTTCTTCGCCGGAGGCGGGCATGGCTTCGGCCTGGGAAGCCGCGGCTCGCGGGCCAGCGAATGGCCTGCTCTGTTCCTGGGCTGGCTGGACGCGATCATCCGCGACTGAAGCCGGTGTGGCCTTTTCGACGATCATCATCCGCCAGCAGACAATATCGGGGAGTGAATGTGACAGATCTCAAAGCGACGGCGACGCGCCGCGAACTCCTGCTCGGTGCCGCCGCCGGGGCATCGATCTTGCTGGACCAGCCAGCGCGTGGCGCCAAGCCCGTTGGCGGGATGACGGCTAAAGCCTTTCCAAAGGGATTTCGCTGGGGTTGTGCGACTGCGGCGCACCAGATCGAGGGCGGCAACACCAACTCGGACCTTTGGTTTCTCGAAAATCTGAAGCCTACGACCTATACCGAGCGTTCAGGCGACGCCTGCGACAGCTATCATCGCTACGGCGAGGATATCGCGTTGCTCTCGAAACTGGGTTTCAACAGCTACCGCTTCTCGATCGAGTGGTCGCGGATCGAGCCGTCACGCGGATTTTTCTCCAACGCGGCTCTCGATTATTATAAGCGGGTGCTCGCGACCTGCCGGGCGCATGGCATAGCTCCGGCAGTGACATTCTTTCATGGATCGGCGCCGCTCTGGTTCGCAGAAGCCGGCGGCTGGACCAATCCGGACGCGCCCGCCCTGTTCGCGCGCTTTTGCGATAAAGCGACCCGTGTTCTGGGCGGCGATATGGATCTTGCCTTCACCATCAACGAACCACAGGTCAATCAGGTCTTTCGCGCGATCCCCGGAGCAGCGGCCTATTTCCGTAAGCAGGACGAGGCCGAGATGGCAATGCGCGACGCCGCGGCCAAGGCGCTCGATGCGCCGGCCTTCGCGTCGAGTGGCTATCCCGATTTCGCGCGCACGACCCCGAACCTGATTGCAGCCCACGAACAGGCGGTCGCGGCGATCAAGGCGGTGCGAGCCAATCTGCCCGTCGGTGTCACCCTGTCGGTCACCGACTTTCAGCCGGGCAATGAGGACAGTCCCTATCTGGAAGTGCGACAGACCGCCTATGGTGCCTGGATCGAATCGATCAGAAGAGCGGGCGATTTGACCGGCGTGCAAAGCTATCGACAGGTTCGCATTCCCGGCAAAGGGAAAGCGATTCCCCCATTGTCACCGAGTCCGTTCGTCAAGCCGAGCGACGCGGTCGGAGCGATGAGCCGACCCGAGGCCGTCGAGAACACGCTCGAATATATCTACCGCGCGACCGGCAAGCCGGTGGTGATGAGCGAAAACGGTCTCGAGACCGAAAATGACGAATATCGCATCTGGTTCATCGATCATGCGATCAGGAGCCTACATAACGCCATCGCCAAGGGCATTCCGGTTCTCGGTTACTACCATTGGTCGCTCCTCGATAATTATGAGTGGAACAGAGGATACGAACCCAAATTCGGGCTCGTTGCCGTCGACCGGGAGACATTCAAGCGCACGGCGAAGAAAAGCGCCGCTCATCTCGGTCGCATCGCTCGTGCCAATGCGGTGATTTGAGACAGGCAGAGTTCGGCCGGAAGGCGCTGTCGAGGCAAACGTGATCGCGTCGATAGCGCCCTCCGGCCCGTTCGAGGTTGCCACGGCCGGACGAGCGCGGGTGCTCGGTAGGATGGCGTCCATCGATGCTATCGTCTCATCTTGCGTGGCCGACGGTAGATTCAGAAACCGTGATCAAGGACGGCCTGTGAATAGGTCCAGGCCAAGCGCAGGCCCCGTCAGACCCCGCGGTCCTCGATGATGAAATCGGCCGCGCGCAGACCTATCACCATGGCCGGACCGTTGGTGTTTCCCGAGACCAGGGTGGGCATGATCGAGGTGTCCGCGACCCTGAGACCTTCGACACCCCGGACCCGCAATCGCGGGTCAACGACGGCGGCCGCATCTGCGCCCATGCGCGCGGTGCCGGCCGAGTGAAAGCATGGACCTCCTAGTTCCATTGCGTGCGCCAAAATCTCATCGTCTGTCGCAACGAGACCAGCGGGATGAATTTCGTCGATGACCCACTTCGCAAGAGCGGGCTGGCGCGACAGCCGGCGCAGCCAGTGAAAGGCCGCGATGAATTTCTTCCGGTCAATCTCGGCGGATAAATGGTTCACATTGACGTAAAGCGGGGCGTCCGGGTCACTGGATTGAATTCGTACTTCGCCCTGACTTTCGGGCCGGGTGTAATAAGCCAGAAGGGTGATGCCCTCGCAGGGATCGAGCGCCACCGCATTGCCCGTGCCGGTATCGCCGGCCGAGACGGTCATCAGACCGAATTGCAGATCGGCATGGTCGAGGTCCGGCTCCGATTTCGCGAAGCCGCCGACTTCGTGCGCCGCATGACTCATCGGCCCTTTGCGGCCGAACAGATAGCGCAGCATCGTCCAGACCACTCGCAGGCCGCTGAACTGTGAGTTCTGGCTTCCTGCTCGCACCTGAAGGCGCAAATCGACGTGACGATGCTCGCGAAGATTCCGGCCGACCCCAGGAGCATCTACGATCGGTTCGATCCCTAGCGGCTTCAGAATCTCCGCCGGGCCGATGCCTGACAACTGCAGCAGCTTCGGTGTCTGGAAGGCCCCTGCGGACAGGATGATTTCCTGGCGGGCGCGATAGACCGCATGGCCGGCGCGATTTCGAACTCTCACCGAGCGCGCTCGCTTACCTTCGAACTCGATCTTCAGCGCATCGGTGTCGGTAAGGATGGTAAGATTTTCTCGGGCGCCTGCCGTCGCGAGAAATGCGCGCGCAGCGCTGTATCGCTTGCCGCGCCATCGGGTGGTCGGCTGATATCCCAGACCTCCGTCCTTGACCACATCGACACTGTTGACATCGGCCACTCTCTGGACGCCCATCTCTGCGCCCGCCTCCAGGATCGCCTCGAACATCGGATCGCCTTTGGCATGGGTGGTGATCCGCAACGGCCCGCCGGTGCCGCGCCACTCTCCCTCGCCCTGATCGTGGTCTTCCAGTGCCACGAATTTTGGACCGATGTCCTTCCAGCCCCAGCCTGCGCAGCCCATCGCTTCCCAACCGTCATAATCCATCGGCGCGCCGCGCATGTAGATCATGCCGTTGACGGAACTGGAACCGCCCAGCGTCTTGCCCCTGAACCAACGCTCGCTGGGGCCGTTTCCGCCCGTCTGAACCTGATAGTTCCAGATCACCTTACTGGCAGGATTGGAGATCACGCCGATACCGCGCGGCATATGGATGAAGATGTTTCGGTCGGCTGGACCACTCTCGATGAGTAGCACCGTTATCCCGGGATCGGCGGAAAGTCGTTCGACCAATGCGCAGCCTGCCGAGCCTGCACCAACAACGATATAATCATATTCCTGCTGCACCCGCGATCGCTCCCCCATCATGCTGCCTGAGATCCGCTCCAGCTTGTTCGTCGGTTTAGTAGCGACGGTCAGGGTTTGTCCATATGGTCGTACTCGTGCGCTTCAATCGTTAGCTGCCCGATCGAACACCGATCAAGTTGACCGTCGCGTTGATGCCGGGCCTGTATGATGCATTGCGCCGCTACGATGCCGCCTACGAGATCGCCTTTGGCGGGACGGAGACGATCGCAGATCTCGTTCCCGCGATGTGGGCCGCGTTTCTCGAAAGTGATCATGCATTCGCCAAGACCAGAAGCCGTCGGTGCTTGATGGTGGTGGCAATGTCGACGGGACCGCGGGAGGTATCGGCCGCAAATGCGAATCAGCTTTGAAGCGATTTTTGCGATGCTCAGAACGCCGCCCGCTCCGTGGCCGACTTTGCTCTATATGCCGATCACGTTCTGATCGTGATCATGAGTCGGCGAACTTCGGTGTGCTGCCCTCATCCGTCACGGGATGACCATCATCGCACGGCCAAAATCTCTTGGAACTGGCCGGTCGATTGCTTCCTTCGCCGGCTTGTCGATCAGAGTTGGGGATCGAGCGATGTTGATCCGATGATCCTTTGAAATTCCTCCAGTATCTCGGGGTGGCGTTGGCGCAGATAGCTTTCGATATGGCGATTGCCGACCAGCCTCGCGAGATAGCGCGAGGCGACGACCAGGTGCAGGACGTCGTCTCCGAAGCTGTCCTCGATTCTTTTGACGTCTCGGGTCAGCGATTCCATCTCGCGCTCCATCCGTCCCATCTGTTCTGCCGTCAGCCCCTTGACCCGTTTGGGCCGGTCGGGCTTGGCGAGATCGTCACGCTGGGTGGCGGCGAGCAACGCCTTGGCATAGTTTTGGGAGTAATTGCGGACCGCGGTCATCAGTTCCGCGACCTCGATCTGGCGGAGCGGCTTGAGTTTCTTGAGAATTTCGAAAGTTGCCGGGTCGATTCGTTGATTTTTGAGCAGTTCGACGACCTCGGGGCATATGCCATCGAGCAGGGTGCGGCGTCGGGCGATCAGCTTGGTATCGACGCCGAGCGCGCGCGCGATCTTATCCGGCGAGACGCCGCGATCGATCGCGCGCTGGATCATGAAATGCTCTTGGATCGTCGCGAGGCGATTGACGCGCTTATTATAGGTGAACGCCTCATCGTCGTCGGCGACGATGCACGGAATATTCTCGATGGCCAGTTCGAGAGAGGCAAAATAGCGCAGATGCCCATCGACCAGCAGGAACCGGCTGTCATCCTTGAGGCGGGCCACGGCGAGCGGCTCGATGACGCCGATTTCGGTGATCGAGGCTGCCATGCGCTGATATTTGACTGATTTTGAAATGCGTGGCGTGAGCTGTCTGAGAGGCAGGATATCGGCCAGGGAAAGGCTGACTATCTCACGATCGAACGCGATATGGACGGTGACGGCCATGGTCAGCCGGCGGCAATGCCCAACCGCTCGGCGAGCGGCATCGGCAGGTCCATCATCGCCTCGGCGCGCAGCAGGGTCGTGAAGTGATCTTCGGCGAGCAGTCGCTTGAGGGCGTTGACGATGAACAGCAACCGGGTCTCGGTCAGTTCCGCCCGCTTCACCAGCACACGCTGCCGCTCGGTTTCCTTCTGATAGGCCTGGACCAAGGTTGCCGCCGTCGGACGCGACGACCGCTCACCCACCGCGGCGTCGCGGATGCTCTTGCCGGTGAGGTTGCGTCGGGCGACAATCTGGCGGATCGCAAGCACCTGGGTGCCAGGCAACAACTTCTGCTCATAGGCGTCGGTCAGCGCGGCCTGGATCTGATGATCATCGGCGCGCGCGATCTCGATCGCGATCGAATGGGGGACGATTCCGCGTTCGACCGCGGAAAGCAGCCGCTCCTCGCCATGGTCGAGCAGGAAGCTGATCGCCCAGATATATTCGGGGCTAAAACCGGTTTTGCGGGCGATCTCAGCACCGCTATAACCGCGTTCGCGAAGCGATCCGATCTCCTGCATCAACTCGAGGGGGCGCGGCGTTCGCCTTGAGATATTCTCGACGAGGCTCATCACATAGGATTCCTCGTGCGAGCTGCCTCGCACGATCGCGGGAATGGTCGATTGGCCGAGTTCGAGAAAAGCTTCGATGCGGCCTTGCCCATAGATGAGCATATAGCCGCCCTCGGCCTTCCGGCTCACCGTGATCGGCTTTTTCAGGCCGACGGTGGCGATGCTGCCGAGCACCTCTTCGAACGCCTTGCGGTTGCGCGAGCGGGGATTGATGATCTCGATATCGGCGATCTCGATCATCTCGATCGGGGGCGGGGCGTCTGTCATTGCATGAGCAACGGGCGGCGGCGGGAGAGCATCAGCAGCGCGTCGAGGTTGTCGCGTCGGTGGAGATCCAGCATCGGCGCATTGCGCTCACGCAGGCAAAGCCGCTTCGGCGCCCCGATCAAAAGCGACGGAAGGAGATAATAGTCCATCGGCTCGCCGTTGCGCCGGTCCATTCGCGCCACCACGAAGATGTCGGGCGTCGGTTCGGCCGACAGACGCAGCGGCCAATACCGGATCCCAGCCGTCGTGGTGCGGCAGCGGGCCACGCGGGTCGCCATCGACAGTTCGCCATTGAGGATCACCAGGTCGGAGCTTGCGTCCCGTCGCGCGCCGCCACCGATCGCCTCGATCCGCACGATGAGCTCATCGGCGATGCGAGCCTGAAGCTCGCGCGCTGCGCGCACCGTGTCGAAATAACCATAGTCGGTGTCGGTCCGATAGCCGATGAGCGCATAGGCGACGCGCATCGACCCGAACCGGTAGCGGTAGAAATTGCTCGAGGGCGTCTCGCAGTCCTTGTCGATGAGGTCCGTTGACAAGCGACCCTGGCGCGCCAGCAGCGCCTTGAGCTTGTCCAGGGCCCGGTCGTTGCTGAGCCGGTTCGTCAGTGCAGCCATGATTTGCGCGGCGCCTTCGAACTGCGCGCGGTCAACGATGGGTTCGAAGGAGCCGTCGGCACGCACCCACATTTCTTGGGGATTTCGGACGACCTTCTGCTTTAGCTTGGCCGAATGGCGGTTGAAGATGTTGTTGCCGATATATTTCTCGGCGGTCAGCACGCTGTGAATGCCTTGGTGGTTCCACCGCTTGCCCAAATCGTTCGGCACGCCCTCGGCATTGAGGATATTGGCGATTTCACGTTTCGAGCGCCGTTCGTCGACGAACATGCCGAATATTCGACGGATGGTCGCGACTTCGTCGGGCGGACCGGGGACCAGGATAACGCGATCCGTCTGGATACTTTTCAGCTGCCCCCTCGCCAGCAATTCTTTCGGCTGGCGCTTCAGGTCGATCAACTGCCGGCGCAGGCCGACCCCGGCCGATCCTCCCTGACGAAAGCCCATGGCGCTGAGTCGGCTCTGGCCGATGAAGACTTTGGTCGACAATTCCCGGCTGAACTCGCCAGCCATCGCCCTCTTCATCGTTTTCATGAGCGTCGCGCTTATGCTGCCGTCATTCTCGAACGGCTCGGCGCAATAGTGGATCGTGATACCGGCCTCGCGGCACACGAACTCATAATAGGCGCTCTCGTCAGCATCCTGAAAGCGGCCCCAGCGGCTGACGTCATAGACGAGGATGGCCTCGAACGCTGCCGCGCCCGACTGAACATCGCTGAGCAGCTGTCTAAGCGCCACCCGGCCTGCGAGGTTGAGGCCGCTTCGCCCCCCATCGGTATAGGTGGTGACGATTTCGAAACCGCGACGTGCGGCGTAGGTCGCTATCGCGTCGGTTTGGTTACGCGTCGAATATTGCTGATGGTCAGTCGACATGCGGACATATTGGGCGGCTCGGATTGGCATTGCCGCCAGTTCCGCAGCTTGGGCCTGTGCGCCCAATATTATTTTCGCAGCCACCAAGGGGGGCCTCCCGTCTGAGCCGTTATCGTTCTTGACCAGTAGAGAAGCGAGGGAGGCGATGTCATTGCCGGTGAAGGATCGAAATTTTCGGCCGGAAAACTCAAAGGAATTTCCGGAGCCGGTCGCGGTCGAGCGGCCTCGGCCGTTCGCCGTGGCCGTTGCCGAGGCGCTCCATCGTGAATTCGGTGCGGTCGCGAGCCGCGTGAAGACCGTCGCTCGACTGACCGGTGCCAATCAGAACACGGTGAAAAACTGGTTCGACGGCAAAAATGGGCCGAGCGGAGAAAATCTGGTGGTGCTGATGCGCCATTCGGACATTCTGTTCGAAGCGGTGCTCGAGCAGACGGGCCGCGGCGAATTGATGGCGGCGGTGACCCTGGCTGCCGCTCGCACGAAACTCGCAGAAATGCTGGAGGTGCTTGATCGACCTGCTCCCAGTGGCGGCGCATCTGACAGCCGGCGCACCTGAAGACAGCATCTCCAATGTGCCAGGCCCCTGTCCGTTCGACCGCAAGGATGATCCGTCGCTCCCGGAGGTCATCTGCCTACGAAGCTTGATGATCGAAAAGCCGACGTAGTCGGGCACGAAGGCGCAGATCGAAACGATCGGACAGCATGCCGCATAAGCCCGTTATCGTCGCGACGATGCCGATCGCGAGCCAGGGTGAATATGGTCGCGGGTCGAATGCGATGAACTTGGCCGTCCTGAATATCATCGCCAGGACAGGCTCGTGGACGATGTAGAGCGCGTATGACATCGCCCCGAGCCAGCTGTAGGGCGTCGTGAAAGTTGGGGCGAGGGAAGCGCCGGCGACGATCAGTATCGGGAAAAGGACCAGGATCGCGGCGCCCTCGAACAGCGTAGCATTGCGGACGTGAGCGCCGAGAATGATCGCCAGCAATATTGGGATGAGCGGTGCCCAGCGGCTGGGCAGACGATAGTCCGGGGCAAAGCGGAAAAGCAGGGTGCCCACGATGAAGCCGAACAGCGCCCGGATCAGTCCGACCCAGGCGAGCGGCCAGTCGGCACCGCCGTGAATGGTGTGGCGGATCGCAAGCACCGCGATAACGCCTGCCGCCGCGATTCCCGCGAGCGCCACATGGATCGCGAGAGTGAGGCGTGGTCGGAACACGACATAGAGCCCGTTCACGATCAACTCGAAGAAGATCGACCAGCCCGGGGAGTTCAACGGGGTCATGCTTGTGCTGCGCCACCAGATCGGGGCTGGAAGCATCGCTATTGCGGCGATGCTGGCGATGATCAGGCTTGGCCAATCGAAAACATGTCCGAACCCTGAAGCCAACGTCGCGGCCGCGCCGGCAAAGCCGATCAGCGCGCCGATCAGATAGAATGGATATAGACGAAGAATGCGCCTGAGCACGAAGCTGCGAAAGCCTAGTTGGGCGATGCGATGATCATAAGCATGCGCAATGACGAAGCCGCTGAGCATGAAGAACATGTCGACCGCCAGGTAGAAATGGGGGAAGAGCGATAGCCCCCATTCGGACCCCATATGACCGTCGACCACGGCGATCGCCGCAACTCCGCGCATGCCGTCGAGCGTGTGGTAACGTCGCGCCCGCTTCCCGGGCTGCACGTCAGCCTCAAAATTTCCGGCATGTTTCATGTTGGGACGAACGCAAAAAGAAAGCCGGTGGTTCGCTTACATAGGATGATGATGGCACTCCCCCGATTGCCACGTCTTCAATAGTGTATATCTCGCCACAAAATACAATAATAGCCGTTATTTGCGGTCGAATGGATCAATTGAATGCCGTGGTGCCGCTACGGAGGGGTGATCGTCCGAAAACTTACTGCGGCCGCAACTGCGCGAGATTTTGCTAGAAGTTAGCTCCGATCACTGCTGCGTGCCGAATCGTCTGCGTTACCGACAAGCCCCGCCGCATTCGGTTCGCCTGGCCGTCAGCGTCGAAAGGCGATGCGCGTCGGTCGACGGCCGGAGATGGACCGCAATAGATCCCGCGGCGACATTCGGCTTCCATGGTCGATTATGCGGACCATTCAAAATGGGATGGCCCCCGGAGGCGCGGCATGCTTGTTGACGGCATGGACAGAGCATCATCCCCGACCGTGGCCTATGATCGCCAGACCGGACGAAATGACGGCATCGATCTCGTGCGTCTGGTCATGGCGTTTGCCGTGGTCCTGCTCCACGCACTGCCTGCGCCGGTCGACACGCCCGGCGGAGCTCCCTGGGTTATCCTCGTGGCGACCGCATGTCGCTCCGCGGTTCCCTTCTTTTTCGTGGCTGCCGGATATTTCATGCGTCAGGAGACATCGCTGCGGTGGAGCCTGTTCAAACGCCCGCTGTTGCGGCTGGTGCCGGTCTATATCGCCTGGCTCGCGCTCTATCATGGGTTCAACATCTTATCGACGTCGCAGTCTCTCGATGGTCGATGGCACGATCTGCTGTGGGGCGGCATCGCGTTTCATCTCTGGTTTGTGCCGGCGCTTGCCGCCGCAATGATCGTCGTCGGCGCCGGGCTTGCAACGGTTGGACGACGCCTGACCGGACTGTGCTGCCTCGTGCTCGCCTGCGCCGCGCTCGCGATGGGAGGTTATCACCTGCTTTTCGGCTTGCACGAGAAGGCGATCACCGCAGGATTTCTTGCCGCGCCGCTGTTGGTGTTCGCCGGTACCGCGCTGCGCGCTGCCGGCGTGGGTGAGCGGCGCCTGCTATTCCGCCCGGCGATCGCGCTGTTCGTCGTTCTCTTGACGATGTCCTGGCTCATCGTCGAAGAGCTGTTCATCGCAAAACTGACCACCGGTGGTGTCATGGCGAGCCACTATATGCTCGTCATGACTTTCCTCTTGGGAATCGCCGTCTTCATATGCGCCTGTTCGCTGCGTGATCTGGGCCCGGGGATGCGTCGGCTCGCGGCCGTCGGGCGGGTGAGCCTCGGCATTTACGCGTCGCATCTCGGTTTCATCTGGATCGTACGGTCGCGGGTGCACGGGGCCGATTTCTGGGCGACATTCGCCGTTGCGGCGTTCGCCTTCCTGCTCGCGGCTGCGACCAGCCTTATCATCCTTCGCATTCCCTATCTCAGGGCTCTCGTCAGTTGAGCGAACGGACGGCTCTGTTGCCAGGCGCAGGACCGAGTTCGAGAGAATGTCGTCCGTTATCGACGCGCGACCGCATCTGTCTTCAGGCCTCGTTGGGATACCCGCCATTGATCTGGGTTATGCGCGGTAAATCATGACCTCGACGTCGTGCGACCGGCCGTTGTCCTAGCCCCTACGGACGGGCGCCCCGGTCAGCCGGTCGAACGCGGCCGCGATCGCCAGCACCAGCGCCGGGTAGAGCAGGCTGAGATTGCGCATCTCGCCCGGAAAGGCGAACAGCAGCAGCAGCGGCACGTTGATCAGCGCGGCCAGCAGGATGTGGAGCAGCAACGGCCGCGCGATCCGCCCGCGCGCCAGCCAGGCGATCATCGCCACCGCGCCGGCGCTGACGATGCTGTAGCCGGCGAACAGCGGCACCGTATAGCTCACCTCGAGCTCGAGCAGCCGCAGCGGATTGGCGTAGAAGGCGAGATTGTCGGCGAGGTGGTTTTCGACGCTGCCCCCGGCATTGGCGGCATAGCGAGCCTTGATCGCCAGATAGACCCCGCCGCTGCCCGCCAGCGCCAGCAGCCAGACGATCAGTCCGGCCAGGTCGCGGCGGTGGCGGATCACCAGCGGCGCGGTCGCCAGGATGAAGAACAGGAAGGATTCCTTGTTGAACGCGCCGAGCAGCGCGATCGGCAGGCAGGCCCAGCGCCACCGCGGCCCGGCGAGCGCCGCGACCAGGAAGGCGAAGCAGAACAGGATCTCGGGAAAGTCGTAGAGATAGCCGCCCTTGGTCATCAGCACCGGCAGCGCCAGCGCGAACAGGATCGGCGCGACCGTCGCGCCCGCCGCCGACAGCCCGGCCTGCCGACACAGCCCGCGCATCGCGAACAGCGCCGCGAACAGGGCGGCATAGCCGGCGAGGAACATCAGATAATAACGCAGCGCGTAGGCGGGATCGCTGGCGGTGCCGTCGCGCATATGCATCTTCGTCTGGCCCGGCGCATCGGCGCGCGGCTGCACCAGCACTGCGGTGACCCGTGCGCGCAGCGCCGGCGGCATCGCGCGCGCGGTCTCGTTGGCGAAGGTCGGGATCAGCTGGCGATAGACGAACGGACGGGCGGCGGTGCCGTCGAGCATCGTCCGTGCGTCGAAGCGCGGATAGCTCTCGCGCAGCTGCCATTTCTCGTAAAAGCCGCCATAGGCGGCGGCGGCGGCCAGCGCATAGGCGACGATCAGCAGGCACAGTCCCATGACGCGGTCGCCTAAAGCGACGCGTCCCCGCGATCCGGCCCGTGCCATGCTACGCCTTTCCCCGATCGATCTCCGCCCCGAAGGCGTCAGCTCGCTGTGTAGACGGCAGCGGCGGCGTTCGTCCATTGGTGGGAGGCATCGGGCTGGAACGGGCCTCGAAAGGAGCGTCGCTCGCGGAGGGCATCCGCGACTCACGCGGCCTGGGAGAGCGTCGCTTTACCGAGCGCGGCCGGGCCTGTTGAGGCGTTGGAGGGAGCAGTGTCTGAAGTTCAAGGCGCAAGGGGCGATTGTTCGATCGGCGCCGGCTTCCCGCCGAGGATTTTTGCGGTCAGATAAGTCCGTGCGGGCCGCTCGATCGTCTCATAGGTGAGATGCGCAAAGCCTATCACCACGACCACCGTGCCGATGATCCATGGCAGTGGATGCGCGACGAGATCGAAACCGGCTCTGGCAGCCATCCCGTAGCAGACGAAGGTCGAAATGCCGATGATGAGGACATGGTCGAGATAGAGCGAATAAGACCGCTCGCCGAGCCAGACGATCGGCCGCGCCGACAGAAGGCGACCGATCAGTCCGCGGTCGTCGCAGGTGGTGAGGACCAGACCCGCCAGCAAGGGAATGACCAGCACATCGTTGGTGGGGGCGCACATCGTCACGATCGCGCCAAGCAGCAGCATTATCTGCATGACCGTCAGGGTCCTGTCGGGAATGGCATCGACTGCGGCGCGCCAGCGAAACAGCAGGCAGCCGGTCAGAAAACCGGCGACGGCGCGCAGCGGCGATCCCGTCATGAAGATGTCCAGCGAGCCGGTCGTCGTGGCGATAACGCCATAATAGGCGAGGACGATGGCGAGCATTGCCAGGCAGGCGGCGCGCCCTTTGGCACCGGTCGTCAGCGGAAAGATCAGATAGGCAGCCAGCTCCGCGCTGATCGACCATGTCGGCAGGTTCCAGGCGTCGGGAACGACGATCCAGGCGTTCAATAGCAGCGTCTGGACGGCGAGCATCGGCATGGCCTCCGCGACCAGATCGCTCGGGTGCCCCAAAGCAGCGCGCAACGCGGAAAAGCCGACCAGCGCGGCGAGCATGACGAGGTGCAGCGGATACAGCCGGATGAGCCGTCGTAGCAGAAAGATGCGCACGGCCCGACCGTCGAACCTGCGCGCGCTATCGGCGCGGTTGACGTAGGAGATGATGAAGCCGCTCAGAATGAAAAAGAGATCGACCATCAGATAGCAGCGCCGTAGGAAAGGCTGTTCAACCGGGCTGGCCAGCGCACCTGCAAAGTGATGGAAATGAAAGATCACCACCAGCAGAGCGGCGATGCCGCGCAGGCCGGTATGAGATTGGATTTCGCGCATCGGCTCTTCAGTGCCTAAGGCTGGATGGTAATACAATATTGCGGGTGGTGGTTGCCGCCCCGTGCCGCCGTCTGCCGGGGGCAGGGATGAGCCGGATTTTTTGGATGGTGCATGGAACAGCCGATGAGTGACTGGACGGCGGGACGAGGCCTCGTGCTGACGGGCCTTGCCGCCATGGTCGGGCTCGGGGGAGCGTTCGCGCTCGCGTTGCTGATCACGGGCGGTCAGGCGCAGGCTTCTGGCGTGCCGCCGACCTATGTCGGCATGAACTTGACGTCCCCAGCCTATTATCTCGAGAATCGCAGCTTCACCAATCTAGCCGTCTACGGCGTGCTGACGATGCAGGTCGGCAAGGCGCAGGGCGGTCCCATTCCGGTCGATCGCATCGGACCCAGCGGTTGGCCGAACCGGATACAGGGCGAAGAGCGTTCTCACATGGTGATGCTCACCCCTGCGGATGCCCGGGTCGGCTCGCTATTCCGCTGCACCTGGAAGGGGGGAGGGCAACTCCAGCCCGAAGGTGCGGTCAAGATTACCGCCGCACTGCCGAATCAGGTCGATTTCACTTTGACCTTTCCGGGACGCATGGCGGCCCCTCCGGGGCAGAAGCCGGCGATGATCGGCATCGCGATGTGGGATATTCGCCCCGACAATCCGATGAGCGACGTCGATTGCCGGGAACAAGCGCGGCCTCGTGACCAGGTCTTCGATCCGGCATTCGTCAAGTCGCTGGCGCCCTATCGCGTCGTCCGGTTCATGGATTGGATGAACGCGAACAACAAGGTGATCCAGGATTTCTCGCACGAGACCATGCCCCAGCGGCCACGCGCGCCTTATAATCTGACCCCGCTTGCGAGCATGATGCTCTTGGTCCAGCAGACGCGGATCGATCCCTGGTTCGCCATGCCCTATGACGCGAGCGACGACTTCATCCGCCGCTATGCGCAGATGGTTCATGATCGCCTGCCGGCCGGGCGGACGGTCTATGTCGAACTGGGCAACGAGGCCTGGCACCCGGGCGCGTTCGCCGGTCGTCAGGCGCAGGCAGAGGGACTGGCGGCGGGGCTGACCAAGCAGCCCTGGGAGGCGCTGTTCCTCCAATATGCGGTCCGTTCGAAGAATATGCTCGATATCTGGACCAGCGTCTTCGCCGACCGGCCAAAGGCGCTCGTGCGGGTGGTCTCGAGCAACTCGATCGACCCTTGGGTCAGCGACCGCATCCTTGGTTATCGCGGGCTGGCTTCCTCGGTCGATGCGTTGGCGATAGCACCCTATTTTGGCGCGCGTGTGTATCCGGCCAACCGCGACGATCCGAAGCCCGCTGATGCCGATGAGGCCTTCGCCAAGATCGACCAGACGATCGACTGGGTTCTCGGTTTCGCTCGCAAGCAAAAGGACGTTGCCAACAAATATGGCAAGCGCCTCATCTCCTACGAGGCCGGTCAGCACGTCGTCATCACCTGGGATTTTCCGCTGACGCTCCAGCTGAACCACGATCGCAGAATGGGCGAAGCCTATACGAAGTATCTGAACGGCTGGGCTCGTGAGACCGGCGACGTTATCGTCCTGTTCAACCAGACCGGCGGCGGCTTCGGCCTTGATGACTATGACGGGCAACCGCTCGCGGAAGCGCCCAAGAAGCGTGCGGTGATGGACTTCATCGCAGCGCATCCGCCGGGAGGGAAATGACGAACGAGGCGTCGTCTGATCTGGCACGTCCGATCGCCGGAAATCGCTTTGCGACGCTGTCCTTCGGAATCGTCGCCGCTCTCGCTCTCGGGATAGGTCTGTTCGCCGCCAACATCGGCGGTGAGTTCCCGATCAACGACGATTGGGCCTATGTGCTGCCTGTGCGCTGGTTGGCGCATGATGGCGTGCTGCGTTTCACCAACTGGCAATATATGACCCTCGTTGGGCAAACTGTCGCCGGCGCGGCATGGGCATCGATCTTCGGTTCCTCCTTCACGTCGCTGAGATGGCTGACCGTCCTGGTCGGTTATTGCGGTCTGATGGCTTATTTCCGGATCCTGTGCGCGCTTTTGGGACACGCCGGCTGGGCGGCGCTGACAGCCTTGGCGCTGGCGTTCAGTCCGCTGTTCCTGCCGAATCTAACATCTTTCATGACCGACATCTGGTGCTGGTCGTTGATGGCGGGTTCGCTGCTGGCGCTGCTGCAGGGGCTCGAGAGTGGTCGCCGGTGGATGTTCGCTATCGGCTGGACGCTGGCGGTATGTGCGCTGCTCGTTCGCCAGACCGCGATCGCGATTCCCTTCGGATTCCTGATCGCCGACTGCGCCCGGAACGGTGTGAGTGGGCGGATCGTCGCACGTGGCCTCATCCCGCTCGCGGCGATGGCCGCGATCCTGGGCGGGTATCAGCATCTCGTTGCTGATCATATCGGCCTGCCGATAATGTACCGCGAGCCCACGGATCAGTTGAAAGCGGTGTTCCTCGATCTCGCCCATTTTCACCTGGGCGCGCTGCGGCCGATCGTCCGCGGCCTCGGGATGGGCGGACTATATCTCGGCTTCTTCGCGATTCCGATCAGCCTGGGGCTTCTCGCGACGCGGCCCACATGGTGGATGGGCGTGGGACTCGTGGCCGCTTTGTTGTTCGGAATCGCGGTTCTTGCCGGTACCCCGATCGCGTCAGCTGGCAACATCATCGAGCCGTGGGGCATAGGCCCGCGCACGCTGATCGGCACGGGACCTGCCGCCTTCGCGCTTCGATGGCCGGACGGGGCGGGTTGGTGGATCGTGACTTTCCTTTCCTGCGTCTCGTCGGCGGTGATTGCTCGGGCCGCTGTCGAATTTCTGCGGTTTGAGGGAGTTACGCTGCGGTCGCGCGCGCGCTTGCGTTGGCGTGAGGCAGGGCTGCTGATGGTTGCAGGGATCAGCTATGCGCCGCTGATCATTATCTATGGTCCGTGGCTCGATCGCCATGTCCTCGTGCCAGGATCGTTTCTCATTGCGGCGCTGCTCTCGTCAGCCTTGCCGCGGCCAGTGCCGCCCATCCCCCGGATCTTTCCGCTGCTGGTGGGCATTGTCATGCTGGCGGGCACATCGCTGCTCCATGATTATTTCGCCTGGCAGCGCGCGCGCTGGTCGGGTGCCGCACAACTCGGTGCAGCACCGTCCCTTATCGAAGCAGGCTTCGAATATGACGCGCTGGCCCGTCATGCGACGGTGCCGGTCGATCCGATGCCGACCGAACCGAGACGCTGGCGGCGTGCGGATGCTCCTTGCCAGTTGCGGGAGGCCAACGCCGCCAATCCGGACAATAGCGTGAGTGTTCGAATCGATAGTTGGCTTCCGCTCGGCGCGCCGTTTATCGTAGGTCGTTGCGGCAGTCTGCCTCAAAGATGACGCCAAGTTCCTGATATTTGGAATTGGTGTTGATTGGCGATGGCGTCGCGCTGCTAATCACGCCATCGTGCGTGCGCTGAACTTGGGAGACGCCGTGAAGCGATTGCTGGTGAATAGTCAGCTCGGTAATATGCTGCACGGCTTGCGGGACAGACTCGTGTTGCATCGGGGCGTAGGTTCTTCGCTGGAATCGCTCGGCAACATGGCCAACGACGCACTGGCAAGGTTCGTGCTGATTCGTTTCTGCTCGGGTCGCGGAGCCATGATAGATGTCGGCGCGCATATCGGATCGGTGATCAACGGCGTGCGGCGCCTCAGTTTGCCCACCAGAATCATCGCTATTGAAGCAGTGCCCGATAAGGCGGATCATTTGCGCCGGCGTTTCCCCGAGGTCGAGGTTCATCATTGTGCCGCCGGCGACAGGGACGGGGAGGCTGTGTTTTTCGTAAACCTCCATGCCTCGGGCTTGTCGTCATTGGATTCATGCGCCGCTCGGAATGGCGCGGCCGTGCAGCAGATCAGTGTGCCGATCCGTCGCCTCGACGGACTGCTCGACCCGGGCGTGCCGGTGGACCTGATCAAGGTTGATGTCGAAGGCGCCGAACTGGCGGCGTTGCGTGGCGCCGAGGCGATCATCGCGTCGCATCGACCGCTGATCATGTTCGAGAGTGGGGCGATCGAGATGGCCGACTTAATCCGAGAGGGGTTGTGGGGGTGGTTCGATGAGCGCGGATACAAGATCCTTGTCCCGAACCGCCTTGCGCATTTCGATGATGGGCTGGGCTTGGAGGGCTTTCTGGAGGCACACGCCTATCCGTGCCGAACTACAAATTATTTCGCTTTACCCCGAGAGAGAGCGGTAGAGATTCGCGACCGTGTGCGTGTCGTGCTTGGACTTAGCTAAGCCGGACTCTCTCCCTATGGGATCGTTCCACCCTGGTGCGTTGCCACAAGTCCGTCGTCGTACAGCCCAGCCTCCGTGCTTCGCGTCTCTAGCGGCAACGCTCGACCACAAGCGTCCCTTGGGCGCGTGTGAAGGGAACGGCATCGCTCAGGAAGCCCTTCGCCTCTATGATTCGATTTGCACGAGCGGTTTCCAAGGGGAAGGCATCGTTAAACGCCTAGCGCAGGGAACGAAGCTGTTGGTGGCCTTAGCCAGTGTAAAGGCTAGCTCGATTTCACGCTGGGAACGCACTGAACAAGCCCTTCATTCCCGGCGTTGATTTTGGGGACCGGACCCGTCTGACCAGGCGGGCACCGCACGGCAGATCGGAAATCCGCTTGCGTTTCGGTAGCGGTGCTCGTGCGGGCAAGGCTTGAATTGTGGTGCGGAATTTCTGTTAAATATATATAAAGGCGTGATTTTTTTGGTGCGCGTCGCCAGTCGGCAGAGCGATCGGTCGCGCAACCTAGCTGGTGCCAGCAAGTAACTGAAATTATTGCATTTTATAATTTTATTTGCTGGGGGTATCGATGGGGGTATGGTGATTTCAACCTGAGTAAAAGTCAAGATTTTACAGTAGTTTAGTCCGTGTTTTCGGTTGCTGCCGGGCCCACCAGCTTTCCCTGCCAGGACGTCCCAAGCCTGGTCGAGGACGGGCTGCCGATCATCAGGCGGGGTTGCCGAACTCCTGCAGGATTCGCGCGCATTCCATCACCTGGGCTTTCGTGCAGTTGGGAAGCCGCGCTTCGAGCAACGCGCCGAGCGCGTCGGCGAGGCGGGCCTGAACGCTTTCGCCCAGGGCCGTCAATGTCAGCACGACACTGCGCCGGTCCCCTTCGCGGGACTGGCTTTCGATCAGGCCGGCACGGTGGAGCGCGTTGAGTTCCGAGGTAACCAGCGGCCGGCCGATCCGCAGGAATTTCGCGATCTCGTTGGGCGACATCGGCGTACGGCCGATCATGCCGACGATCCACGCGCCGCGGACGCCAAGCGCGAAGTCGCGGGCGATGCCCTTGGTCACCCCGCCGAGCTGATCGCGCGCTGCGACGAGCGCCGAGAAGAACAGGCCGATCTCGTCGGGCGTGTAGCGACCTGCCGATATCCGTTCGATCGGCGTATCCGTTGCAGCATCGTCGCGGGGCATCGCTTGGTCAACTCGATTGGGGTGGCCGATGAACGCATATTTGGTCCAACTTCCCTGCTAGTTCAATTTTCGAACCAGCTCGACCATAAAATTGCAGCATCGCAGGTGCGTGCCGTTCAGGGATCATATATGCCGTGCCCGCCTTGCCGAGCCCGGCAGAAATTGAGACCGCCATTTGCGACAAGGGGAGCGGCGTGACCGACGGTGGTCCGATTGCAAGCGACGGGAAGAAGGCACGGCGGCCGCGGCGGAGCACCGAGGAGATCGTCGGCCGCATCATCGCGGCGGCGACCGAGGAGTTCGAGGCCAGCGGCTATGCCGGCGCCACCACCGCGTCGATCGCCCGCAAGGCCGGGGTGGCCGAACCGCTGATCTTCACCAACTTCGGGTCGAAATCGAAGCTGTTCCACGCGTCGATCTTCACCCCGCTGAACGAGCATCTGATCGACTTTTTCGAGCGCTATCATGAGAGCGCGAAGGATTCCCCCGATTTCCGGTACAGGATGCGCCGCGTCTATATCGAGGAGCTTCGCGATTTCATCGAACGGCATTCGCGGAAGTTCGTGTCGCTGTTCTTTGCCCAGACCTATGGCGATGCCGGCAACCGGCTCGACGATATCGCCGGCATCCAGGATTATCTGAAGGCGGCATCCTCGCTCGAGATGCGGAGCGCCAGCGGCACCCCGAAGGTCGATCCAAGGCTCCTGTCCGGGATATCCTTCGCCGCGATCTTTTCGTGCGTCATCTTCCGCGAGTGGATCTTCCCGCAAGGCACCGCGGACAAGGATGCGGTCTATTCGGCGCTGATCGATTTCGTGATCGATGGTCTCAACGCCAACAAGGCCTGAGAACGGCGCTTTCGCCGGATGATGCGAGCGGCCGGGAGCGGTTGCGAATCCCTGTAAAATAGTGAACACTATTTATAAGGAGCCGGCCGCTTCGGCATGGCCGAGGATGCTACGCACATCGCCGGCATCCAGGCGCCCATGCGACGACGCAGGATATATGTCCGGCGCCAAGACATAATGTTCAGGGAGTGATGCGATGAAAATGGACGACATGGTGATCATCAGCGTCGATGATCATATCTGCGAACCGCCGACCTTGTTCGACAATCATCTGTCAGGCGAGGCGCTCGCCACCGCGCCCAAGTTCCGGACCGACGATCGCGGCCGCAACTATTGGGAATATCAGGGCGCCAAGAAGCCCTCGGTCGGGCTCAACGCCGTCGTCGGCCGGCCGTTCGAGGAATATGGCATGGAGCCGACCTCGATCGATCAGCTGCGCCCCGGCTGCTACGACGTCCATGCGCGGATCGACGACATGGACGTCAACGGCATCGCCGCCTCGCTCAATTTCGGCAACTCGATCTGCTTCGACGGCCAGACCTTCCACAAGGCGCCCGACAAGCGGCTCGCGGTCGCGCATATCGCCGGCTTCAACGACTGGCAGATCGACGAATGGTGCGCAGCCTATCCGGGGCGCTTCATCCCCTGCTGCATCCTGCCGACCTGGGACATGCAGGCGACGGTCGCGGAGCTCAAGCGGATCGCCGCCAAGGGCTGCACCGCGGTGTCGATCAACGAGAACCCGACCGTCCAGGGGCTGCCCAGCATCCACAATGATTATTGGACGCCGTTCTGGAAGGCGATCGCCGACACCGACATGACGATCTGCCTGCATATCGGCAGCGGCAATCCGGCACCCCATGCCTCGCTCGAGACCCCGATCGAGGCGTGGATCTCGACGATGCCGCTGTCGATCGCGCAAGGGGCAGCCGACTGGCTGCAGCTCAAGGCACTGCACGACTATCCCGCGATGCGGATCGCGCTGTCGGAGGGGAGCATCGGCTGGGTCCCCTATTTCCTCGAGCGCGCCGATTTCTCGAACTGGCGCCACAAGGCGTGGACCCATTCGATCTTCCAGGACACCAAGCCGAGCGAGATCTTCAAGCGCCATTTCCTCAACTGCTTCATCGACGATCGCTTCGGGCTGAAGAATCTCGACGATATCGGCGAGGACAATGTCGCCTATGAATGCGATTATCCGCATTCGGACACGCTGTGGCCCGAGGTGCCCGAATATCTCTGGCAGTCGGTCAAGCATCTGACCGATCTGCAGATCGACAAGGTGACCCATCTCAACGGGATGCGCTTCTTCCGCTTCGATCCATTCGCGCACCATGCGAAGCAGGATCTGACGGTGGCCGCGCTGCGCGCCAAGGCGAAGGCGCGCGGGATCGACACCAGCCCGCGCTCGTCGGACGGCGCCCGGCCGCACGACGAAACCGCCGTCCGCCCGGTCACCTCGGGCGATGTCATGACGATGTTTCAGCGCCAGGCCGAGGAACTCGCCTGACGTCATCGGGCGCAGCCTTCGGGCTGCGTCCCTGGTGTTGCTAGGCTGATGTCAGATCAGGCCGCCGGCGGTCAGTGCCGCCAGTTCCTCGGCCGAAAAACCCGCGGCGCCCAGCACCGCGTCATTGTCCTCGCCGACCTTGTGCGGTGCAGCGGTCGTGGTCGCAGTTTGGCTGCCATCGGGCGCGGTCAGCCGGATCGGGGTGGCCGGCACCGGGATGCCGGCCGATTCCACCACCGAACCGCGTGCGACGACATGCGGATCGTCGAGCAACTGGGTCGCATGGTTGGCGATCGTCACCGCAGCGCCGGCCGGGGCGAGTTGGGCGACCCATTCCGCCGCCGGGCGGGTCCGGAATTGCGCTTCGAGCGCGCCGGCGGTCGCCGCGGCGACGTCGGGCTGGTGAAGATTGGGCTTGAGTTCGGGAAGGTCGAGGCCATCGCACAATGCCGTCCAGGTCCGCGGCTCGGCGCAGGCGACCGCGACGAACCTGCCGTCGGCGCAGGCATAGAGGCGACGATCGGGGGTCGCGGGCAGGATCAGCGGATTGTCCGACAGCGGATTATAGCCGCAGGTCAGCAGCCAGCCTGCGGATTCGGACAGGCTGATGTCGATGAAGGCGCCTTCGCCCGAGGCCTGCCGGGCGATCAGCGCGGCTTGGATCGCGATCACCGCCGACAGCGCCCCGGCCTGGAGCGCGAGCGGAAGCCCCGGCTGCCAGGGCTGCTCGGCCGACAGCGCTCCCAGCAGACCCGAATGCGCGACATAGGACAGGTCGTGGCCGGCATGCTCGGCATAGGGACCGGTCTGGCCGAAGCCGGTGATCGCGCACCAGATGATCCCCGGGTTGGCGGCGCGGGCCTGCGCATAGCCGAAGCCGCGCGCTTCCATCGCCCCCGGCTTGGCATTCTCGACGACGATGTCGATGGTCGTCGCGAGCCGCTGCAATATCGCGTTCGATGCGGGATTGCGCTGGTCGAGGCTGATCGATCGCTTGCCGCGGCTGAGCGCGACCTGACCGATCACCAGGCTGGGCTTGCCCTTTTGTGACGGGCTGTCGACGCGGACGACGTCGGCCCCCAGATCGGCGAGCATGACGGTGCACGCGCCGCCTGGCGGAAAGGCGGTGAAATCGAGCACCCGGAGCCCGGCGAGCGGCTTCAGCGACATGGAAGCAGGTCCTTTCGATGATCCGCGGTCAGACCGCGAAGCTGTAGCCGCCGTTGACCGGGTAGGTCTGGCCGGTGATCCAGCTCGTTGCCTCGGAGCACAGGAAGGCGACCATCGCCGCGACGTCGTCGGGACGGCCGTAACGGCGGATCGTGTAGCGCGCGAGTTGCGCCTTGGACTGGTCGCTGGCGAGGAAACGCGCGGCATCCTCGCTGTTCATCGGCGGTTCGAGTGTCGACAGCGACACCGCGTTGCAGGTGATCCCGAAGCGCCCGGCCTCCTTGGCGATCGATCGCACGAAGCCCGCGGCGCCGGCCTTGGCGGCGGCATAGGCGGCCATGCGGGCCTCGCCGACGCGGCCCGAATCCGAGACGATCGTGACGATCCGGCCGCGCTTCAGCCCGGCCATTTCGGGCAGCGCGGCATGGCAGCAGTTCATCACGCCCTGCAGGTTGGTCCGGAAATAGCGGTCCCATTCCGACGGCGCGGTTTCCCAGAACAGCGGTGATAAGCCCATCGTCGCATCGGGTCCGGCATTGCCGGCGTTGTTGACCAGGATCGTAATCGGTCCGAGCGCGGCCCGCGCGGTGGCGAACGCCGTCGCGACTGATCCATGATCGCCGACATCGGCCTGGACCGGAACCGCGCGCACCCCCAGCGCCTCAATCTCGGCCGCGACCGCCTCCGCACGCGAAAGGACGAAATCGTTGACCGCGACCCCGCCGGCATTGTGCCGGGCCAGCATCAGCGCGATCGCGCGCCCCGCCCCCTGGCCGGCGCCGGTGACGAAGGCATATTGCCCATCCAGATCGAGCAAATTTCCTGCGGTCATGCGCCTCTCCCTCGGTCGATGCTGTCGGCGGGCCGGCGCCGGGCGTTCCGGTCTGACTGGCTCGCAGATCGTTTAAATAGTGAACGCTATTTATAAATCGATCGACCTGCTTTGCAACAGGTGGGGAGGGCGCAATGGCGCTTTCGCATCCGCCCGGGCGATCTCTGATCGCACAGTAGTGTCGGCGCGTCTATTCGGTGTTGGCGGCGGCCTTGCCGAGATCATGCCGCCAGACGCGCTTGTGCCAGATGTCGCGGATATGGCGCGCGGCCATCGCGCCGAGTTCGACATCGCCCTCGTAGATCGCGCTCAGTTCCATCAGCTTGGCGTCGCGCCAGGCGCGCACGAACTCGAAATGTTCGGGGGTGTCGTTGGTGTTCGGCCGCGGCGGGAAGCCGCGGATCGAATAGGCCGTGTTGATGTTGAAGATCAGCTCGATATAGCCGCAATTGGCGATGCGGAATATCGCGACCCGGCTTTCTACCTCGCAGGCGCGGACATCTTCGAAGGTGGCGTGCGGCTTGATCGCCCTGACGCGCTTGCGAAAGGCGTCGGCCATCTCGCGCGCTTCCGCGGTGCGCACCGCCGCCGCCTTGCGCAGCACCTCGATCCACAGCGCCGACGCCACCAGGGTGACGTCCTCGCCATCGAGGTTCAGCGTCTCCAGATAGGCGCTGACGGTGTTCTCGATCGTCCGGGCATTGGGCCGGGTCCCGAAATATCCGCCGTTGATGCCGCGCCGGACCATCAGCAGCCCCTCGCGCTCGAGCAGGCGGGCAACCTGCCGGACCGTGCTGCGCGAGACGTTGAGCTTGGCGAGCAGCGAGTCCTCGCTGCCGATCAGCGCGCCTTCCTCGGCTTCCATCACGATCGTGCGGAGCTGGGCGGCTGCGGCGTCGAGCGGACGGGTGCTTGGGGGTTTGGCCATGGCGGGCATGAAGCACAGCCCGATATTCGGCGTCTACCGGTAAAAGTGCACTCTGAAGCGGGGCGAGGCGGTGTGGAGGGACTGCCCCGCCCGCAACCGGCGTCAGACTTTCTTGCTCACCCCGAGCTTGATCACGCGGCCCTATAGCGGCTCGGCGTCCGATCGGGCCGGCAATCGGCTATCATATTCCTCGACGGTGAACGCCGGATTGTCGTGCGATGCGAAGAGCGCCGCTCCGCTGGCGCGGATCTGGTCGACCAGCCCGCTGCCGGGAATGGCCGCCATCGCTCGCTCATAATCCGCGCGCGAGTGCCACCAGATCTCCATGATCACGTCGAAATCGGGTTCGGCGACCGCACCCGTCAGCGGATTGCGCTCGGGCCGGACGTAGCGCCGGACGAAGCGGGCGGCATCGGCGAACAGGATCGCGCCGAATTTCGCATGCCCGTTCTCGTAGCGATCGATGAACGCCTCCATCGTCAGATCCGGATGGCGCTTCATCATGCTGACCTGCTTGATCATGGGGCTATCCCGCTACTGTCGGGCGCGACGACATAGTGCAGCTCGACGCCGACCGCCTCGCCGTTCGGACCCATCGGCGAGTCATGTTCGACCATCGAGCAGACCGGATTGTCGTGCGATGCGAACAGCCGGAGCTCGTCCTCCCTGATCGCGGGCAGGCGATCGGGATCACCGATGAGCCGTTGCGAATTCTCGAAATCCGCGCGGCTGTTCCACCAGATCTCCATGATGCAATCGAAGCCCGGATCGATCACCTGCCCGGTGACGGGGTTCTTCTCCGGGGTCAGATATCGACGAAGATAGCGCACCGCATGGGGGATCGACGGCGATCGCCCCATCCGCCTGGAAAGCTGCGAGTGGCGGTTCTCATAATAGTCCATGAACTCGTCCATGGTCAGCGCCGGATTCTTCCGGAAGAAGCAGATCTGCTTGAACATGTCCCTCGTCCTTCCTCGAAGAGGCTGCGGACCCGCGACAGCACGGCCGCCGGTCAGTCGGGCTTCTTCGGCAAGCGGAGCTCGGCGGTGCCGGTCGCCATCGTCACGCCCTTCTGGTTCGCCATCAGGTGCCGGACATGGACGAGGTGATGGCCTGCCGCGTCGATCGTCTTGTCGACGATCTCAGCGGTCTGGATCGTGACGTCGCCCGACAGTGCCGGACCCCGGAAATTGGCGACCGAATGGGCGACCATGCCGTGCTCGCCGGCCCATCCCGACAGATAGTCGACCACCCAGGCACCCATCGCGCCGCCATAGCCATAAGCGCGCGGCATCCCGATCTTGCGGGCATATTTGGGGAAGAGATGCCCCCGCGACGGGCCATAATAGGCGCCGTCGGTAATCTCCGGGTTGAGCAGCAGCATGTCGGGATCATTTTCGCAGCCGGCCATTTCGGGGGTGAAGCCGAGCGCGATCATGTCGATCTTGCGCACCTGCACCGCGCCCCAGGTGTTGATGATCCAGGCGCGCCATTCGGTCGCGAAACTCGCCACCGAATGCGGCCCGAACACGCGCTCGGGCAGCTGGTCGCCGACGTTGATATCGTCCCACCAGCGTTCCTTGTGGCCGAGTTGGCGAAGCATCCGGATCCAGCCGAGCTTGCGCTCCTCGAGCGCCTCGATCTCGTCGTCGCTCCATTCGGGTTCGTCGAATTCGGCGGCGTTGACATTGGCGCCGCCGGCCGCGGCATCATAGCGGATGGCGGTCGATCGCTGCTTGGCGAGCAGCTGGCCGTGCTGGTTGGTGTAGAAATTGTCGCCGCGCTGGAAACAGGTCGGCCCGGCGAGCTTCGTCTCCTTGACGACATAGTCATAGGGAATGCGCTCGTTATGGACCCAGTCGCCCGCGGCGATGCGGCGATCCTCGAACCACCATTCCTCGCCGCCGAACAGCAGATGCGAATTGGGGATGCCGCCGACGCAGGCCGGGGAGGTGCCCATGCCGTCGTCCATCGCGCAGGCGAAGCTCTGCGGTCCGACGATCTTCCGCCAGCGGCTCTCCTCCGCGAAGGTCGGGTCGTAATGGACCAGATTGGGGTAGTGCATCGCATGCGCCCAGCGGCGGATATCGTTGTTCGCGATCGGCTCGCGCAGGCGCGACGAGGTGATCGGCTTGCCGAGATATTGGTCGATATCGGAACAGTCGAGAATCCGGACAGTCATGGAAGCTCCTGAAGGATGGTGACGTGTGTCGCCGCGCAAGCGCCGGGGAAGCGCGGTTGCCGGCCGTGAAGAGCGAAGATGGGCATAGGGCGATCCTCTGTCCGTCGGCGGCTTCCATCTCGTGGGAAGCGTCCCCCGTCTTGCTGACAGCGTGTCGATCGGCGGATATGTTGTCCAATGTCGAAATTGGCGAAGGCTATGCAAACTGGTTATGGATCTGTCGATCGCCAAACTGCGCCAGCTCATCCTGGTCGCGCGCTGCGGCAGCTTCTCGCGCGCCGCGATCGAACTCGCCATCAGCCAGCCCGCGCTGAGCCGCAGCATCGCCACGATCGAGCAACGCTATGGCTTCCAGATCTTCAACCGGCTGGGGCACGGCGTCGAACTGACGCTGGCCGGTGCGCAGGTGGTCGAACAGGCGATCCCGGTGCTGCAGCGGCTGCAGGTGCTCGACAGCAACCTCAAGCTGTTCGGCGCGGCCAAGGCCGGGATATTGACGCTCGGCTTCGCGCCGTTGCTCGCCAGCGAGCTGCTATCGCGATTTGCCGAGGAATTCTTCGCCTCGGACACCCGCGCGCAGCTGCGGACCATGGTCCGCGCCGGCCCGGCGCTGCTCGATGAGCTGCAGAACGGTGCGATCGAGATGTTCTTCTGTCCCGACGGGCAGATCCAGCCGATGCCCGATATCGATCTGGAGCCGGTCGGTACGATCCGGCCGGTCTGCGTGGTGCGCCACAACCATCCGCTGGCCGGGTGCGATGGGCTGACGCTCAGCGATCTCGCCGATTTCCCTTGGGCCAGCAGCATCGATCCGCCGATTCCCGAAGAACTGCTCAGTGAGGCACGCTTCGTCTGCGACAATTATCATATCCTGCGCGACACCGTGCTGCGGTGCGACCTCATCTGCATATGTTCGGCGCAGTTCGTGGCGCGCGAACTGGCGAGCGGCGCGCTGTGCGAGATCCAGGTCGGCGACCTCGCGCTCGATGAGACGATCATCTACCGGGTGAAGCTGCTCGGACGGATCAGTTCGCCGCTCGCCGCGCAGGCGCAGGAGCGTATGCGCCGATATCTTGCTGGAACCGTTTGATCGCCCGTCAGGCGCCGATCTTCAGGATGCGTTTGCGGCGCTGCGCCGGCGAGTTGGGCGCATAGCCGACCTCGTCGTCGGCCTGTGCCCAATTGTGGACCGGCCCATTGGGCAGGCGCTCCAGGCCGATCCTCGCGACATCTTCGGGCGCGGCCCAGCGCTCGGGCAGCGGCAGGCCCTTTTCGGCGAGGCGCGCGCGATAGGCCGGGGTGTCGGTCTGGCCGAGCACCAGCGTCAGCACATCGACGTCGCGCGACCGCAGCTCGCCCCACAGCGCCTCGGCGAAGCACAGCATGAACGCCTTGCTCGCGGTATAGGCGGCGATCCCGCGCAACCCGCCATAGCAGGCGCCCGAATTGACCAGGAGGAGTCCGCCCTTGCCGCGTTCGCGCATCGGCGCGGCGAAATGATGGACGCAGCGCATCATCGTCATGACGTTGAGGTTGACCAGCTTGACCCAGTCCTCGACCCCTCGGTTGAGGAATTGCGATCCGATCGTATCGGCGCCGGCATTGCCGACGAACAGGCCGACCTTGCGGTCGCCGACCGCGGCCACCACGTGCTCGACGGCATCGGCCGCGGCAAGGTCGACGGTCGCGACGACGCATTCGACGCCGGTCTCGGCCCGGATGGAGTCGGCGAGCGCGGCAAGCGGTTCGGCCCGCCGCGCGATCAGGATCGGCGGCACCCCTTGGGCGGCGATCTGCCGGGCGAAGGCGGCGCCGGTGCCCTCGGATGCGCCCGTCACCACCGCCCATGGGCCATATCGTTCGGCAAAATCCATATACGTCTCCTTGCCGATGTCCGCCGGGCATATTCGAAAGCATATATTGATTGGCGATTATATGGTTGTCTATGTGCCATTTTATCGCAATTAAGGCATCTAATAAGCGAGGGGATCGGCATGACCGGCATAGGCAGCAGCGAACGGCCCGACTGGCCGACGGCGGTGATCGTCGGCGCGGGAGGACTGGGCATGGCGGTGGCGCGCCGCCTGGGGCTGTCGCACCGGCTGATTGTGGCCGATCGCGACGCCGATCATGTCGAGCGAAAATGCGCGGGGCTGCGCGGCGATGGCTATGATGCGCAGGCGATCGCCTGCGACGTCACGCGACGCGACGACATCGCCCGTCTGGCCGCCGAGGCTTCGGTCCGCAGCGATGTGAGGGCGCTGGCGAACGTCGCCGGTCTGTCGCCTGCCGCGCAGGATTTTCGCGCGATCATGGCGGTCAATCTGGTCGGCGCCAGTGGCATCGCCGATGCCTTTGTCGATGTGCTCGCCCCCGGCGGCGCGGCGGTCTTCATATCGTCCTCGGCGGCGCATATGCAGGCGGTGCCCGATGAGCTGCTGCCCCTGCTCGACGATCCGCTGCGCGCCGATCTCATCGACAGGCTCGTGGCGGTGCTGGGGGCGGGGGCCGATGCCAATCGGGCCTATGCGCTGTCGAAGGCGGCCCTCAACCGGATGTGCCGGCGTGAAGCGGTCGGCTGGGGGCGGCGCGGCCTGCGGATCGTCTCACTGTCGCCGGGGCTGATCGCGACGCCGCAGGGTGCCGAATCCTACAAGCATTCGGCAGGCAAGGTCAGGCTTTTCGAAGCGGTACCGATGGGACGCGAATGCTCGATGCTCGAAATCGCCGGGGTGGCGGCATTTCTCGTATCGGATCAGGCGTCCTATATCACCGGCACCGATATATTGGTCGACGGCGGGCTGATCGCCGCGGTGGGACGACAGTGATTTCGAGGCGGATAGACTATCGGCCGGCTCGGAAATCACGGCAAACAAGGACCATTTAGCGTGTGTTCTGATCAATCTCATCAGGGCACATTCTGGGCGCATAGCCCGGTAAGGGAGGATGATCGTGGAACAGGATAGGCGGCGGGTGGCGGTGGTCACCGGGGCCAGTTCGGGGATCGGCAAGGCGCTGGCCCGGGACCTTGTGGCACAAGGTTGGCGGGTCATCGGCACCGGGCGCGACGCCGGCCGCATGGCCGCGGCGCAGGCCGAGATCGGCGGTCTGACATCGGTGGGCAGCATCGAGATGCTCCACGCCGATCTGTCGCTGATCGCCGACGCCCGCCGGCTGGCCGGCGAGATCGCCGCACGGACCGACCGGATCGACCTGCTCGTCAACAATGCCGGCGGGATGACCGATGCGCTGACCATGACCCCCGAGGGGCTCGAGGCGAATTTCGCCGGCAACCATCTCGGCGCCTTCGAACTGACCCGATCGCTTCTGCCGGTGCTGCGGGCCACGGCGTCCTTGCCGGGCGCGTCGGTGCGGATCCTCAACACCTCGTCCGATGCGAGCGAGATGATCCCCGGCATCGACCTCGACGACCTGCAGAATCTCGCTCGGTTCAGCCCGGGCATGGCCTATTGCACCGGCAAGCTGGCGAATGTCCTGTTCGCCCGCGCGCTGGCGGAGCGGCTGGCGGGCGATGGCATCGTCGCGCATGCAGTCCATCCCGGCCCCGTCGACACCAATTTCTACAGCTATGCGCCGGCCGATACCCGCGAACGGACCCGCGATCTCGCCAAGCTCACCGATGCCGAGGGCGCCGACACGCTGTTGTGGCTGGCGACCGACGATGAAGGCGGCCGGCACAGCGGCAGCTATTGGTACCAGCGCCAGCGCCGCCGGCCCAATCCGGTCGCCGAGGATCCGGCGATCGTCGACGGCTTCTGGGAGGCGAGCGAAAAGCTGGTGGCGTCCGCGTCGATATAATACGGCCTTCGGCGCGCTTGGGCTGTCAGCCTTTGGCGAAGGCCCGGCGTAGCGCGTCGAGTTTGGCGGCGGTGTACCATATCGCGACCGGGGTGTCGGCGGCGAACCCGTCGAACCCGTGAAAGGCGCCGGGCACGACGATGAGTTCGGTCGGCACCCCGGCGTCGATCAGCCGGCGCGCATAGTCGATATTCTCGCCGACCAGCATGTCGATCGAGCCGACGCCGATGAAGGCCGGCGGCAGCTCCTTCAGATCTTTGTGGCGCATCGGCACCGCGCGGGCGGGCACCTTGTCGGTGCCGGGCTCCTCGCCGAGGAACGCGCGCCACGGGCTGCCATTGCCGCCCCCGCCGATGGCGATCGCGCCGATCGGCTTGGGCGGGATGATGGTGGTGCCGGTGCGGTCGTCGAGCGCGGCATAGTTGAGCGCCTGGAACAGGATCGGCACCTCGCCGCGTTCGCGGGCGGTGAAGGCGAGCAGCGTCGCATGGGTGCCGCCGGCGCTCTCGCCCATCACCGCGATGCGGTTCGGATCGGCGCCCAATTCGGCGGCATGGCCATGAAGCCAGCGCAGCGCCGCATAATTGTCCTCGATGCTGCCGGCGAAGGTCGTCGTCGGCGCCAGCCGATATTCGACCGAGACGACGACGCAGTCGAGCTTCGCGGCGACATCCTGCAGCGGGATGGCCGAATGTTTGGCGCTGCCGGCGACGAACCCGCCGCCATGCATGTGCAGGATCGCGGGCCGTGCCGTGCCGGGGCGGGCGTTGATCACATAGACGGTGACCGGCGGCCCATTGTCGGTGGCCGGCACCGTCTGCATCGCGATGGCCGGCGAACTGCGCGGGGCGTGGCTCATCGCCTTCTTGATGACGTCCATCGCCTGGCCGTCGAGGACCTGCCGTGCCACCGGCCTGAGATCGGGGTGGACATACCAGAGCTCATCCCGATGCATGCCCGCATCGGCCTGTGCGTGCGCCTGGGCTGGAATGAGGGTAGTAATCGCCGAGGCGGCCAGTCCCGTCGTCAGCGTGCGCCGCGTGATATCGTCCATCCGCCCTCTCCTCCGGCGCGATCGGAAGATTTCCCGTCGTGCCCTTCTCTTACGGTCTGCTTCCGGGTCTCACCGATCGATGGACCGCATTATTGTGCACTATAATGTCTACATAATGGAAATCTTGCGAGTCCAAAATAGATAAAGGGATCTGTTTTGATGCGAGAGCGTCAGCGGATTTATCCATATCTTGCACCTCCAAAATCATCGCACCCACCCTGTCTTTGGGCTACGGACCGCTCATGCAGAACAAGGCGCTATTGAAGGATCTGGCGGAATGCGGGTCCCCGGACACGCTGCTCGCCGCGATACTGAAACATCATCCCGACCTGCGCGCGCCGGTAGACGTCGAACAGGTCGCGCAGAGCGTGGGGATCGTTGAATGTCGCGATCTCGTTGAGGAAGGCTTCACCAGCGCGGTGATGGCCGAGGCGGGCAAGGCAAAGCCTGTCCTTCTATGCGCGAAAGGCCTGTCCGCGCAGCGGCGGCGCTTTGCGCTGGCGCATGCGCTGGGGCATTTCCTGATGAAAGGCCATCAAGGCGACCGGCGCTGTACGGCGCGGGCCCTGGGCGAGAAGCGGACCGACACGCCCCATCGCAAGGAAGAGATGCAGGCGAACCGCTTTGCAGCCGGCCTGCTGATGCCGAAACCCTGGTTCGTCGCGCTGGTCGAGCAACTCGGCAAGCCGACGGTCGCGCATCTGCCGACGATCGCCGCGACCTATGACGTCAGCCTCGAAGCCGCGGCAAGCCGCTATGCCGATCTGGCGCAGGGCATGGTCGCGTTCGTCTTCGTCAAGGACGGCATCGTCCATTATACGAGGCCATCGCGATCCTTTCCGTCGATCGCGATCGGATCGGGCGGCCCGGCGCCGGCCGCGGTGCTCTCGGCCGGGCCGGAGGATCGCATCGCCTGGAGTCCGGCGGAGGTTCGGGACTGGCTGGCATTGCCGCGCGATGCCCGCCCGCCCAAACTGACGATGCAGATCTTGAGCAAGCAGAACGGGTTCCGGCTCGTGATGCTCTCCATCAACGCGTCGGCCGAACGGCGTGCCGACGAGGAAGCCGAAAAAATGGCGACCGAAAGTCCGAAATTCGGGCGCCCGCGAAGCCGGTGACGGCGTCGCCGGATTTGGCCGATTTGCGGCGGACCGACTCCGGCCCATCTGGTCAGCCGCATCCCGTCCGGGATAGAGGGCGACTATGCCCGGACCGTCCTTCGACCTCGAACTGATCCACCCGATGCCGCTCGCCGGCGTCGACGAAGCGGGGCGCGGCCCGCTTGCCGGGCCGGTCGTCGCGGCGGCGGTGATCCTCGACCGCGATTGCGTGCCGGCGGGGATCAACGATTCGAAGAAATTGAGCACCGAGGCGCGGGCACGCATCTGTGCCGAGATCCGGGCGTGCGCGCAGGTCGGGGTCGGGATCGCGACGGTCGAGGAGATCGAGGAGATCAACATCCTGTGGGCGTCGATGCTGGCGATGGAGCGCGCGGTAGCGGCGCTGGGCATCGTGCCGGAGATGATCCTGGTCGATGGCAATCGCTGTCCCAAATGGCATCATAGGTCGCTGGCGGTGGTGAGCGGCGACGCCTTGTGCCTGTCGATCGCGGCGGCCTCGATCATCGCCAAGGAAGAACGCGACCGGATGATGGCCGATTATGACGCGCATCATCCGGGATATGGCTGGTCCGCCAACAAAGGCTATGGGACGCCCCAGCATATGGAAGCGTTGAAACGGCTCGGTCCATCGCCGCTTCATCGCCGCAGCTTCGCACCGGTCGCGCAGTTGTTGCTGTTCCCGGCCTGATCCGGATCAGCTTCCCATCATGTCGCGCGCATAGGCGGCGCAGCCGCGGCGGAAATCCCAGCTGTCATTGGGGCAGTCGCCGATCGTGACGATCCGGCGCAGCATGGCCCAGCGATAGCCGAGATCGCGTTCCGAACAGCCGTCGCACGCTGCGTCCTGGGCGGGCAATGCCATTCCACTGGCCAGGGTGAGGCCCGGACCCGCATCCGAATCGGGGGATCGCGAATAGGTCTGTGTGGCGCGATAGCCGTAGCGGTCGGTTTCCATCCCGTGGACCGTGCTGGTGCCGAGCGCGAAACCCGCGCCGATCGAACCGGCGGCCCATAGAAAGGGCGCGATATAGCGGTGGAACAGCATCTCGTTCATCGGCGGCGTCCGTCTCCGTCCACCCCCCCCCCGGCGTGCAGAACGAGGACCGCGACTGCGCGTTCCGCTCGAATCGCCATCGCAACATTTCGAAAATTCGGGCGATGTCGGCAGACCACAAGCGGTGGAGTCCGGCATGCGCGTCAGAACGCTATATGGCGTGGCGGACTCATTTCGGGCGCTCCGTTCGCCAAGCCGGTGCTTTTCGCGATAAGTGATTGTTGTTGACCGCGGACTTGGGAGGACTCAAGAAACTTATCCACAGGCAGGGGAGGACAGGCATGGATGTCCTGAGCAAGATTCGAACGGCGAACGCGCGCCGCGCCGCCCGCCAGGCAAAGGCCGTCGATCAGGCGCCGCTGCCGCTCAACGCAATATTGCGCGGCGACTGCATCGCGCACATGGCGGCGCTCCCCGACAAGTGCGTCGACATGATCTTCGCCGATCCGCCCTATAATCTGCAGCTCGGCGGCGACCTGTTCCGGCCCGACGGCAGCCAGGTCGACGCGGTCGACGACGACTGGGACAAGTTCGACACTTTCGCCGCCTATGACCGCTTCACCCGCGCCTGGCTCAGGGAGGCGCACCGCATCCTCAAGGACGACGGCACGATCTGGGTGATCGGCAGCTATCACAACATCTTCCGCGTCGGCACCGCGCTGCAGGACCAGGGCTTCTGGATCCTCAACGACATCGTCTGGCGCAAGTCGAACCCGATGCCCAACTTCAAGGGCACCCGCTTCACCAACGCGCATGAAACGATGATCTGGTGCTCGAAGGCCGAGAAGGCGAAATACACCTTCAACTATCGCACGATGAAGGCGCTCAACGACGATATCCAGATGCGCTCGGACTGGTCGCTGCCGATCTGTTCGGGTGGCGAGCGGCTCAAGGATGACGATGGCCACAAGGCGCATCCGACCCAGAAGCCCGAGGCTTTGCTCTACCGGGTGATGCTCGCCTGCACCGAGCCGGGCGATCTCGTCCTCGATCCCTTCTTCGGCACCGGCACCACCGGTGCGGTGGCACGCCGCCTGCGCCGCCGCTGGATCGGGATCGAGCGCGAGGAGAATTATATCAAGGTCGCCACCCGGCGGATCGCCGCGACGCTGCCGCTCGACGAGAGCGCGATGCTGTCGATCCCCGAGAAGCGCTCGACCCCGCGGGTCGCCTTCGGCCTGCTGGTCGAGACCGGATTGATCGCGCCCGGCACGCTGCTGACCGACATCAAACGTCGCTTCCACGCCGAGGTTCGCGCCGACGGCCTGCTCGCGATCGACGGCAAGGCCGGATCGATCCACGGCATGGGGGCGCTGATGCAAGGCGCGCCGTCATGCAATGGCTGGAGCTTCTGGCATCTCGATACGCCCGGCGGGCTCGTCGCCATCGACACGATACGGCAGCGGCATCTGGAGGGGCTCGGGGCGTAAAGCGCCCCTTATTTCGATATTGATCAATATTGCAGGACCGCTGCGGGTCAGTCGATCTGGCCCAATCCTTCGCAGCTCAGGTCGAAGGCGGTGAGACCGGCGTCGAGATAGCCGGCCAGCATCGGCATCTCGAGCAACTCGCTCATCGGGTCGTTGACCTCGTTGGCGGCCTCGAGCGCCTCGTCCCATTCGCTGGCATCGAAGGTGCCGCGGCCGACCATCGCCAGCGCCAGCACCTCGGCGATCTCGTCGTCGGCAAGGTCTTCGAGCAGCGCCTCGATCTCGGCCTCGACCGCCTCATTGGCTTCGTCCTCGAGCACCGCATATTCGTCGTCCGAGTCGGTGGGATCCTCCTCGTCGTCATTCTCGATCGCGGGGACCTGCGCCTCCATCTCGCGCGCCCGGATGATCAACCGGCAAATCGTTTCGAGCGAAACCGTCAGTTCCATCGCGGCAATCCTCTTCCCCAAAAGCGGCCTCTTCCCCATCAATCCGGCGGACCGGCCCTAGGCCGGCCCGCTTACGGATTCGGGACGCAAACCTGCGGCGCGGGCTCGGGTTCCGTCTTGTCTGGAAATGCGCCTTCGGCGCATGCGGCACCAGCCCGCTCCCCCGCCCGACCTCCCATTCAGGATATTCTGTGGGAGGTCGG
>NZ_JBXANN010000017.1:0-93254 GCF_058801765.1 Rhizorhabdus sp. GW822-FHT03C02 | reverse complement strand
TCACTACACGCCCAAACAGGCCAGCACTGTTTCACCTACGCAATGAGATGTGTGCATCCCCTAGGGCGGAGGCCGGGATCTCGGTCGGCAAGGGCGCTCCTCATCCGCACGAGATCCCGGCCTCCGCCGGGATGACGCATGTGGCACGCCGTGATCCTTCGCACTATCGACCCTAATCGCTCCGACTAGCCTCCCTAGTCGGAACGCTGAGCGCGTCGCATCCCGATCGATGTTTCTATGGTGCCGCCAATAGTCCTGGGAGCATCGCGATGACCAGCATCAACCTGAACGCCAATGCCAGTGCCTTCCTGCTCGGAACCTCGTTCGCCGCCGGCGTCGCCGCGGGGGCCGAATATATGCTCGCGGCGGGGATCGCCGCGCGTTTCCTGTCGCCGCTGGGGGCCGGCCCGCGCGCTTTCGCGCAGATGCCGTCGCTCTGGTCGGTGTCGGCCCAGAGCAAAGCGAACGCGAGCGTCGGCGCCGAGGCGGCGGCCGAGCCCGAGGCGCAATGGACCGCGACCACCGGCTCGGACGGCCGCGCCGCGATCGACCTCGGCGACGGCTACAGCCTCGCGCTCAACGAGAACAATTCCGAGATCACGATCACCAACGCCAACACCGGCGAGACCACCCGGATCTGGGGCGATCCGCATGTCGAGGTCGACGGGCAGCATGTCTTCGATTTCTGGGGCACGACCAGCTTCACGCTCGGAAACGGCACCAAGATCACGATCGACACCGAGCAGTTCGCCGAGAATCCCGACGCCTATGTCGCCAGCCAGCTGACGATCACCAAGGGCGACCAGGCGATCATCGTCGACGGCATCAGCCAGAACCGGATCGGTGATCTGTCGATCAGCATGAGCGGCAATGGCCAGGCGATCGACGCGCTGACCCGCGACGGTTTCGTGCTCGAGGAGAATGGCGCCGGCGCCGGCTGGACCTCGAGCCTGAGCGGGGCGATCGCCACCCAGGCCGATCTCGATCTCACCCGGGTCGGCGCCCTCTATGGCCCGGGCAGCAGCGCGCCGAGCATCGACGAACTGAGCGATACGCTGTCGGCCTTTCTGGGCGTCGGGATGCTGATCGGCATGGCGATGATCGAGATGGACGCGAGCGTCGCGAGCTATGCCGCGGCGCGGGCGATCCTGCCGCAGCTCGACGCCTGATATCGCGGTTTCGTCGGTGGCCCCGGGGTGGCGGAACGCTTCCCCGGGGCCTTTCGTTTGACGTGGACCCGATCGAGGAGCGCAGTCGGTGCCCAACCCCCTGGAGATATTCGCGATGTCGATCGCGCTTGCGGCCGCCCCGGTCAACGACCCCGCTACCCGCGGCGCGATCCTCGATGTCGCGCGCGAGCCGGTGAGCGCCGAACTCGGCAAGCCGGTGCTGTTCAAGGTGCGCCAGTTGCGGAGCGCCGATGGCTGGGCGTTCCTGCTCGCCGATATGGAGGATCGCGGCGGTATGCCGCTGAGCTATGCCGGGACCCCGCGCGCCGAGGCCGCATCGCAGGGTTTCGTGTCGCGCGCCTATGCCGCGCTGCTGCGCCGGCAGGGCGATCGCTGGACGCTGGTCGACAAGGCAATCGGGCCGACCGACGTCGCCTGGGAAGGCTGGGCGAAGGCGCATGGCGCGCCGCCGGCGATCTTCCGGCCCTGAAGCTAATAAGTCCCGTGCTCGTCGGTGGGATACCACCAGGCGAAGCGCGTCTTCAGGTCGGTGGTGGAGAAGACCACATTCCCGCGGTTGCGCTCATAGCCCATCGCCGGCCGGCCATCGAGCGTCCCCGACCACCAGCCCGACTGCGACCGGCCGACAAAGGCGATGCGGGTCCGGCCGGCGGCGAAGACCATATGGTGGACGCCGCGGGCATCGACCCGGTCGCTGAAGCCGCAGGCGCGGGGCGGCGCTTCGCCGATCGTGCAGCGCACGGTTTCGGGGGCGGCGACGGCCGCGGCGAGGATGAGGAGCGTGCTGATCATGAAAGGGAAAAGCCGGGAACGCCGAAGCGTTCCCGGCACCGATCGGTGGGGGGGGAGACCGATCAGTTGGTGTTGAAGATGCCGACCGCGCGTTCGCCGCGGCGCACCGCCTCGCCGGCGGTATCGGCCGGACGCTCGTAGCGGGTGGTGACGATCTGCGCGGCGGTGCGCGCGTCGGTGGCGGTCTTCAAGGCGTTGCCCGCGGCGGATTCGCTGTGGGTGAGTTCGTGCTGGACGAAGCGGAGCTGCTCGGCGAACGACGATCCGTGGATGTCGTGCTTCGCCCAGCGTGCGAAATCGGCCTGGCGCGGCCCCTCCCACTGGGCGAGGCCATAGCCCGGTCCGCCGCCATGCTGGCGGATGCCGGCGTCCATGTTGCTCTCGGCATCGAGATTGGCGACGATCCCGGCGGCCTGCGCCTTGCTCCAGCCCTGCGCCTGGAAATAGGCCATCGCCTGGTCGATCCGGTCCTGGTGGCCGCCATTGCCCGAGGGGGTTACGCCTTGCGTCCCGCCGGTGCCGGTGGTGGCGCCCGTGCCGCCCGATGCGCTCGCCGGCGCGCGCAATATCACCCCGCCATGGCTGAGCGCCCAGCTGAGATTGTTGTGCGAGATCTGCTGGGTGCCATCGGCGTTGATATTGTTCGATCCGATCATCTTGCCGTCGCCGGCGACGATCTCGGTATGCGAGACCCCGCCGCCCTGGATGATGACGACGTCACCGGGCCGCGCCTCGGCCGCGCTGACCGGGGTCCAGCCGCGGTCGCGCAGCGTCTGGTTGAGCTGGGCGACCGAGTCGGTGTGGAGGTTCGCCGGGAGCTGTCCGGCTTCGGTCAGCACCGCCGAGACGAAATTGGCGCAGCAGACATTGGACGGGACATTGGCGTTCATCGGCAGATTGTCGTTGGCGTTGACCTTCAGCGACGACGCGTTCTGGCCGAGATAATGCTCGGCGATCGCCGCGACATTGCCGGTGCCGCCGCCGGGCGCCGCACCCGTCCCGCCGGTCGAGCCGCTGCCCGAAACCCCCGCCGATCCGCCGATATGGATCTGCTGGCCGACCTGGATCAGGTTGGGATTGGCGATGCCGTTGGCACTCGCGAGTGCGTGCCAGTCGACCCCGTAGCGCGCGGCGATCCCCGACAGCGTGTCGCCGGCCTGGACGCTGTAGGTCGACCCGGCGGATCCTGCCGCAGCCGCACTGCCACCGGGGATGGTGACATGCTGGCCGGGGCGGATCAGGTCGGGGATCGCGATCTGCGGGTTGGCGCGTTCGAGCGCCGCCAGCGACACGCCATGCGCCGCGGCGATGCCCGACAGCGTGTCGCCGGGCTTGACGATATAGCCCTGCGCGCCGCCGCTGGTCCGCGCGGAGATGTCGTTGTTCTGAACCGAGGAAATGCCGGTCATGCCACCGCTCCATGCTTTGTGGTGTTGGGGTGCATGATAAGCGCGGCGGCGGGCGCGCGTCGCTAATCGGAACGCTTAGAAGGCTTCGCGCCGGTCGACATAATAATGCATCTGCGCTCCGAACGCGCGGGCATTGGCGCGCAGGGCGGGGTCGGAATCGGCGGTGCGGGCGATGTCGTCGAGCGCGGCGAACGACGCCTTGCCGTGGCGGCTGCTCGCGAACAGCGCGGTCGCCGCTTTCGGCACCTTGGTGTCGGCGCCCGGCCAGGCCGACAGGCAGGCGAGGCCGGCGACCAGCGCACGCAACTGGTCGGGGGCGATGTCGATGCGGTGCAGTCCGCTGCGTTTGCGATAATCGGCGGGCAGGCTGCGATCGAGTTCGACCCGGAAATCGGCCGGCGCCGTGCCGGCCTCGTCGGGGCCGATGCAGCGGGTGGTCGCCGGCGCCGCCGCCGCTTCGGCGATCGCCGCGTCGGCGCCGAGCGGACGGACCGCGCCCTGCGCATAGGCGTAGCGCACCGGCACCGCCCCGCCGGGGCTGTCGGGCATCGAGACGATGAGTTCGGCGCCGGCCAGCCGTGCCGAGGCGCCCGGCGCGCAGGTGCCGAACGGCGCCGATATCGTCGGGGCCTGGCCGCCGCGGGCGGTGACGATCGCGTAGCGCGCGGGACACTCGCTGCCGCCTTCGCCCGCGACCAGGAAATAGCGGTCGTTCTTCGTGCCATAGCTGCCGACGACGCTGATCCGGTCGACCAGCTGCGCGCCGAACGGGCGCGACAGCACCGTGCCGCCATATTTGAGCGCCTGTTCGCTGCCCGAGGTGACGACGGTCAGGCCGGGCAGGGCCTGCGCCTTGCGCGCGGCGGCGCCGTCGGACAGGGCGGCGGTGGACAGCAGCAGGGCGGTGGCGGGCAGCAGCGCGGCGATCGTCTTCATTGTCCCTCCGGATGGCGGCGATGGTCGGATGGCGATCACGCGCCCGGCGCCGGCGGGTTCCCCGCGATCAGCGTGCGCGTGCGATTGTCGGTCTCGGTGCCGACCGCCGGGCGTGGATCGGCGATGCGGGTGCCGCGATCGGCCGCGGTCGCCTGGGCGCCGGGCGGCAGTTCGGTGCGCGCCTGTTCGATCGGCCGCGCCTGGGCGGTGCTGGGATTGCCCGAGAGGATGCGCTCGGCGGGCAGGCCGAGCCGCGCGGCGAGCCGGTTGAGCGTGTCGTTGACCCGGACGGTGAACGCCGAGGTGCCTGCGGGCAGCGCATCGGGCTGGTCGGTGCGGAACTTGCCGAGCGGGCCGGCGTCGGCGACCAGCCGGTCGAGCGGCGACACCCGGGTCAGCAACCGGTCGAGCCGGCTCATGCCGAGCCGGTCGCTGCCGAGCGGATCGCGCGCAGCGACGTCCTGGCCATAAGGACGCGTGCCGTCGCTGCGGATCGTCACCATCGCGATGCTAGTGGCCGTTGGCCACCGAGAGGCTGGCGGTCGCCAGTTCGACGCGTGCGATCACCCCGTCGGCGCCTTCGCCGGCGTCGGCCGAGACCGCGATGTCGAGCGCGGCCTTGAGGCCGTCGACCTGCCGGTCCGATCCGGCGAGCCCGGCGACCTGGACCACCGCCTCGCGGGTGAAATCCTCGAGCGCGCGGCGCAGATCGCCTTCCTGCGACGGGGTCGCGCCGGTGGACCCTGCGATCGTGGCGGCGAGCGCGTTGAGTTCGTAGACGTCGCCGCCACGCGCCAGTTCGGAAGCGTCGGGGTTGAAGCCGCTCGATCGTGCGGTGGCGCTCCATGCCGCGCTGCCCGACGCCGATGCGCCGCCGCTGGCGCCGACCCAGGCGAGCACCCGGTGGCCGATCTCGCCGATCGCGTCGGCCGCGGTCGAGCGTGCGCCGCCGCCCGCATGCGCCTGGACCGCGAAGGTCGCCGATGTCCGATCGATACCCGTCAAGTTCATGTCTCTGATCCGTTGCGGCCGCGTGCGGCCTGTCTGTCGAGATGGGAAGCGCCGCGAATGCCCGCCATAGTCGTTTCGACTAGGCTGCCCGGGCTCCTCGCCATCCTGTGCCGCTTATGCCCCGATACCGTGCGCGCGCCTATAATCGCTAAGACTAGCGATCGCGGCGCGAACCGGCTGCGGCGCCCGGCCGAGTGCGATCCAGGCGTCGCGGTCGAGCCGCATCACCCGTGCCTCCTGGCCGAACACCGGCTCGATCCCGGCATCGGCGAAGCCCAGCCGGGCGAGCGCGATCGGCACCGATCGGTGGAGGCGGTGAAAGGCGCTGACCAGCCGATCGCGCCCGAGCGGGCCGAACGCATGGTCGACCATCGCCGCGCCGGCCTCGACCGCCAGCCCGCCGCGCCAGGCATCGGGCAGCATCTTGCCGCCCAGTTCGAGCAGCCGGTCGTCGCCGCGAAACGGGGTGAGCGAGAACAGGCCGATCATCCGGCCATCGCCCCGCCTGCGCACCGCGAAGGTGCCGATCCCGGTATCGCGCAGCGGCGCGTTCCAGCGCAGGAACAGCAGCGCCTTCATCATATCGTCGGGCACCCCGTCGATCAGCTGGCCGACCACGCGGCTGTCTTTATGGAGCGCAATGATGGCGTCGAGATCGCCGGGGGTGATCGGCCGGATGTCGAGCCGGTCGGTGAGGATGACGGGCTGGTCGGCGACCGGCGCGGGCGCCGGCCGTTCAGCCCTGGTCGAGCGGGCGATCATGATGTGCGTGCGCGGCCTGCGCGCCTTCGTCAGTCGATCCGAGCAGTCCCTCGGGCGAGGGTTTGCCTGGCGCATCCGACTGGAACCGCGCGAGCGAGCCGGCGCTGCCCAGCGTCCGGCCGAGCGGATTGCCTTCCTCCATCAGCCGGTCGAGCGTCGACGGGAAGATCTTCACCCCCGCCTGCGCGAGCGCCCTGATCGCCGCGTCGGCGGGCTTCAGGTCCTTTGCCGCACCGCTTTCGCCGCTGCTCCACGCCAATTCGCGCGAATCCGGGGGATTGGCGCCTATTCCGAGGATGCTCATCGCTGCCTCCTGTGATGGTTGGGCATGATTGCGCGGTGGCGGGACGGGCGCCATAGTCGGATGGATTAGCGCGATCGGGACGCGGTCACCGCGATTTGCCGCGCCACCCGGTCAGGGCCGCACCCAACCGACGGTCCCGACATGCCGGGTCCCCGTATAGCGGGCGCCGTTGACATAGACCGCCAACTCCTCGCTGTGGCTGCACAGAAGCTGATACTGCCCGGCCTGCCGGCTCGCCACCTCGACCAGGCCATCGGCATCCGCGACCAGGGACCGGCGCATGCCGTCGGGGGCGATCAGCTGCAACCGCGCGCCCGCCAGGGGCTTGTCGCGGAAGGTCACGCGAAAATGGGTCGCGTCGACGGGAAGGATGTCGAGCGTGAGCGTCGCGGCCGCGATCGGCTGCAGATCGGGTAGCCAGCGCGCATAGAGCAGCGGCTTGCGCCCGAATTTCGTGCCCTGGTTTCGGATCGCCACGCCGCTGTCCTCGGCCTGGACCGACTGGTCGGGCGTGGCCTGTGCAAGATCGAAGCCCTGTCTGTTCCGCAGCAGCGCGATCGGTTCGACCCTGTCGTCGACGAGGCGCCAGGCATTCGGCGCCGGCAGGCGGTCGAGCGCGCCCGGCGACGTCTCGAGAAGCCGGCCTTTCTGGCCGAAGCGCAGCACCAGCGCGCCGCCGGCATCGGGCTCGATCCACAAGGCGTCCTCGATCCAGACATAGCGCGACTGGGCTCTGACCTCGGGCGTCATGACCGGTTTGTCGCCATCGGCGGCATCCTGGGCCGGGGCGGAGGCGGCTGACGACAGGAGCAGGGTCGCGATCGCGGTCAGGAAAGAAGGCCGATGCATTTCAGGTCCATTCACTTGGTTCGACGGCGCTCGCGCGTCCGTCATTCGGAGGCGCTCCCAGGCCGGCGAGGCTGGAAGACGAGGGAGATGACAGCGCTGTCTTCAGCATCATCGATCGCGAAAATCAAGCAATTGATATTTATTCTCAATCGCATTAACGCCGCCACTCTTTCCCGGGGCAAGGAGATTTTTGGTGGAAAAGTGGGTTTTTCTGAGTGCTTCCGCGGCAGCGGCGTGCCTGTCTGCGGCGGCGTCGGCAGAGGCTCCGCCGGCGCAGCGGCCCGACGGCGAGATCGAGCAGCAGATCGACGTCGACGACATTCTGGTGACCGGCAAGCGCGAGACCCTCAAGGCCAATATCGTCCAGGTCGGCGGTTTCCAGAACCAGTCGGTGCTCGATGTGCCGCTCACGGTCCAGGTGCTGCCGCGCTCGCTGCTCGAGGCGCAGGCCGCCACCGGGCTCGACGATGCGCTGCGTAACACGCCGAGCATCAGCCAGCAGAACACCAATCCGCTCACGGTCAACGGTTTCGTCGTGCGCGGCGTGTTCGTGCAGCCCCGCACCAATTACCGGCTCAACGGATCGCTCCCGGTGATCAATCTCGCCTCGGTGCCGCTGGAGAACAAGGAGCGCGTCGAGGTGCTGAAGGGCGTGTCGGCGCTCTATTATGGTTTCACCACGCCATCGGCGATCTTCAACCTGGTCAGCAAGCGCGCCGGACCCAAGCCGTTCATCAGTCTCGTCGCCAGCGGCGACGGGTTCGACAGCGTGTCCGGCCAGATCGACGCGGGAGCCCGGTTCGGTTCGGAGGATCAGTTCGGCCTGCGCGTGAACATGCTGCAGGGCCGTATCGGCAGCTATATCGACGGTGTCGATGGCGACCGCGAACTTCTCTCCGCCGCGGTCGACATCCGCGCGACCGACCGACTGTCGTTCAAATTCGACGTCGAGCATTATGAGCGCAAGATCGACGAACCCGGGTCGATCCAGCTGCCGACGGCGGTCAACGGCGTCATCACCCTGCCGCGCATCCCGGACGCATCGGCGCGCACCTCGCCCTATGGCGCCAATTATGAGGGCGAGGCGACCAATATCCTTGGCCGCGTCGATTATCAGATCGCGCGGGACTGGTCGGTGATCGGGGAAGCCGGCGTCGCCCGCACGACCCGGTCGCGGACGACGTCGATCATCACCCTGACCAATGTCGCGACCGGCGACGGCACCTTGTCGGGCAATTACCAGGCGGGGCAGCTTTATCGCAACCGCAACGCGCGTGCGGAACTGCGCGGTCGCATCATGAGCGGGCCGATCGAACATGTTCTGACGTTCGGCTACAGCTATAATTCGCAGCTCCAGACGTCGGTCGCGTCCTACGCGCTGCCGACCGGTCGCAGCGCGCTCGTCCAGAATCTCTACAATCCGGTGCGGATCGACTTTTCCACCATCACCCTGCGGGCGCCGACGCAGGGCGCGGACAGCACCAATATCGACCAGGGCGTCTATGCGCTCGACCGCATGACATGGGGGCCGTTGTCGGTCATCGCGGGCGTCCGTCGCGCCAAGTTCGGATATCGGGAAACCGGCGAGGATTACGACACGCGTTCCACCACCCCGATGGGGGCGGTGATCTTCAAGGTGGCGCCGCGGATCAGCCTGTACGGCACCTATATCGAGGGGCTGGAGGCCAATGGTTCGGCGCCCGACACCGCGGCCAATGCCAATGCGGTGCTGCCGCCCGCGCTCAGCAAGCAGATGGAGGCCGGTGTCAAGGCGGAACTGGGCGCAATCCTGGTGACGGCGGGCTATTTCAACATCGATCGCGCACTGACCTACACCAACGCCGCCAATGTCTTCGTGGCCGACGGCCGCGCGCGCTACAAGGGTTTCGAGCTGTCGGTGCAGGGACAGATCACCCGCGATCTGACCGTGGTCGCGACCGCGGGAAACACCGACGCCCGGCAGCGCAAGACCGCGAACGGTGCGCTCGACGGGTTCATCATCGAAAATACGCCCCGCTATTCGGGCTCGCTCTTCGCCGAATATAGCCTGCCGATGCTTCCCGGCTTCGCGGTCAATGCGGGGGCCTATTATACCGGCGAGCGCCAGCTCAATCCGCTCAACCAGGGCATCCTGCCCGACTATACGCTGTTCAGCGCCGGCGTGCGCCACCAGTTCACGCTGGCGAACGGCAACCGCATGACCCTGCGGGTCAACGCCGACAATCTGGCCAACAAACATTATTGGGCGGCTGGCAACCGCCAGGTGACGGTGGGCGCGCCGCGGACCGTCAAATTTTCGCTCCGCTACGATATCTGAGGATAAATCCATGCAGAAGAAATCTCTGATCCGCCTGTGCGCGGGCGCCCTGATGCTGTGCCCGCTGCCGGTCGGGCAGGCGGCGCAGCCGCTGCCGGTCACCTTGTCGAGCATGGGCGATGCGGCGATGGGGCCGCTGATGGATGCGCTGTTCGCGGGATATCATGCCGCGCATTCCACCGTCGAAAAGGGGCTCTGGTCGCACAGCGGCGAGACCGCAACCCCGCATGGCCTGGCCAATTATGTCGCCGACGTCGCGCCGATCGTCGGCAAGCCGAGCGCGATGACCTATCGCGTCCGGTTCCAGCGCAATGGCATGACCGAACCCTTTCTGATCAAGATCGGATCGCGCGTGGTCGACGGCGTCACGGTGCCGCTGCAGATCGCCGCCAATGGCGGATCGGGACGCGCGCTCGACCCCAAGGTCGCGGATTTCCTGTCCTATGCGATCGGACCCGAAGGGCAGGCGATCCTGGCGCGTGCCGGCGACAGCCCGCTCGCCGCGGCCGAGGTCGGCGCGGCGAGGGCCGCGATCGCTGCCACGCCCTATGTCCAGTCCGAAGCGCCGCCTTATGTCGCCAAGGGCGCGATTGCCGGCCCGATCTCCAGCGTCGGATCGATTCAGATGGTCGAGTGGATCGATCGCGCCTTCCTTCGGTTCCAGGCGATCCATCCCGGCGTCGTCCGGGGGAGCAATTGGCGGCATCCCGGCAGTTCGGCGGCAATTTCGGGTCTGCTGGCAGATGTGTCCGACATCGCGCCGCTGGGCCGCGAAGTCTCGCGCGACGAACGCGCGGCCTATCGCGCGCGTTTCGGCGAGGACGGACCGACCGAGATCCGCGTCGCGCATGGGGCGCGCCTTGCCGACATCCGCACCAACGCGGTCGCGATCTACGTCAACGCGTCCAACCCCATCGCCAGGCTGACGGTCGCGCAGCTCGACGCGATCTACAGCGCCACGCCGCATGCCGGGGCCAGGGCGCCGATCCGCAGCTGGGGCGAGGCGGGGCTGACCGGGGAATGGCGCGATCGGCCGATCAAGCCGTTGATCTATGGCGGATCCGGCGCCCCCGGATCGATCCAGCGCGAGAATTTCCGGAACGACAGCTGGGCCGCCAGTGTCGCGACCCGCGAGATGAAGGATGTGACGGCGACGGTCGCCGCCGATCCTGCCGCGATCGGCTTCGGCGTCTTCGATGATGCGACGCCGGGCATCCGCGTGCTGCCCCTGTCCTTTACCGACAAGGGGCCGGCCTCTTCGGGGTCATGGGACGATGTGGTGCATCAGCGTTATCCGCTGACGCGGCATATCTATATATTGATGCGTCGCGACCCCAGTCCGCAGACCAAGGCGTTCATGCGTTTCCTGCTCAGCCGCGAAGGCCAGGAAATCGCGGTGCTCGAGGGATATGCGCCGCTGACGGGGGCCGAGGCGGCCGCGGAGATCGCGAAGCTCGATTGAGTATCCGGCATTTCGGGTGAAGCCGTGACGCGCCAAACCGATCGTCACGATCGGTTTGGCGCGTCGCGGCGGCCCGTTCAGCCCCGCGGTTCGAACCCGCCGTTGAGCGCGAGCGCCTGCAGGTTGATCCCCGATTGCTGGCGGATCATCTGCGCGACCCCCTGGCCATATTGGCGCAGCGCGCCTTCGCGCCGCGCCGATTGCCAGCCCGAATGGAGGGTGACGAACAATATCTTGAATTCCTCGCCCAATTTGGCGCGGCCGGCGGGGCTGGTGAAGCGGCTGTCGCGCGCCAGCGCCGCGCCGACCTGTGCGCGGACCCCGCGGACATCGGCGGCCGACGGATCGCCGGCGCCGTTCACGATCATCCAGCCGAGCACCAGATAGGCGGTCAGCGCGTCCCCGGCGTCGTTGCTCCTGAGCCCGAACGGGGCGGTGATGCCCTGCCACACCCGGCCATAATCATATTTGGAAAACTGGGCGCGGGCGGCATCGGCATGCGATGCATTTTTCGACCGCACCCGGGCGATGAACTCGTCGAGCACCTGCTTCTTGAGCGCAGGGGTCGCGGCATAGGTGAGCGGCACCGGGCGGGCGCTGCCCGGCCGGCCGATCCCGCCGCCGCCGAAGGCCGATGCGCCGATCCCGCGGCCGCCGCGCGATCCGCCGACCGCGCCCTGGAACGAGCGCTTGGCATCGTCCTCGATCGCGATGCTGCCCGCATACATGCCCATCGACATCATGCTGGTGTCCATCGCCTGGTCCATCATGTCCTGCGCCGACGCGGCGACCGGGGCGAGTGCGGACAGGCCGACGGCGACGAGCAGCGAGAGGCGAACGGATTTCGACATGAGCGGACTCCCAAGTCACTGATAAGCCGACATTAGCACATCATGCAGTAACGATCGGAACAGGCAAAGGTGCCGGGCACCGCTGGTCGCGGTCCCGGCACCCCGTGTCGCATAAGCTACTGGGTTACTGTTTGCGGGCGATGTTGCCGAGCGCTTCGCCGATCGACTTGATCGAGGTGGTCAGCGTGTTCATCAGCAGGCTGAACTCCTGCACCGCGACCTGATAATCGGTCGAGGCCTCGCGGCTCTGGTCGGCCTTGCCGGCCAGGTCGTGCAGCTCGTCGGCCTTGCGGTCGACCGCCGCACCGATCGAGTCGGCGATCGCCTGCAGCCACGAGGCATGCTTGCCCTTGGCGTTGCCGCTGCGCTCGGCGTTCTGCCAGGCCGACTGGACGGTGTCCTCGACCGAGCTGCGGAAATCGTCGGTCGAGCGCTGCAGCTCGCCGCGCTGGGTCGGCGACGCGTTCGACAGGTCGCCGAGCATGTCGAGATAGCCCTGCGCCGATTCCTGCGAATTCTGCGCGGCGCCTTTGATGTCGCCGAGCGAGCCGGCGGCGGCGGCCTGGGCGGTGTCGATCAGCGGCTGCGGCAGGCCGATCTCGTCGCCGACCTTCTGGATCACCTCCTGGATCACCGACGAGACGACCTGCATCGCCAGCTGCGCGAACAGGCTGGTACCGCCGGTCGCGACGCCGAGAGCGATCTGCGACACCATATTGATCGGATTGAAGCCACCGGACATGGAAATTCTCCTTGTTGCACAATCGGTTCGAATTCTGACCCCGGGATGGGGAAGCCGTCGAACCGACCGGTCCGACACGATCTTATTGCCACCGGCAGGCGCTCGTTTCGCTCCGCGTTTCGACTAGCCGGGCTAATCGAAACGATTAGCGGCATGGCGCGCGCCGCCCCGACGGCACCGGTGGTTCGGGAGATCGTTGTCAAATCATGGCTTTTGGGCCGAGATAGCGTCCGTCCATGCGGGAGCCCGACGATGACCATCACGATCACCGCCTTCGAAGCATCGCCCGATCGCGGCAGGGGGCTGGCGCGCGACACCCCGGTGCGCTGGGCGCTCGAGGAAGTGGGACAGCCTTATGCGGTTCGCCTGATGTCGTTCGGCGCGATGAAGGAGGCGCCGCATCGCGCGCGCCAGCCATTCGGTCAGATCCCGACCTATGAGGAGGGCGACCTCGTCCTGTTCGAATCCGGGGCGATCATCTTCCATATCGCCGAGCGCCACCCGGGCCTGCTGCCCGCCGACGCCGACGGCCGGGCGCGCGCGATCATGTGGATGTTCGCGGCGCTCAGCACGATCGAACCGCCGATCGTCGATCTCCAGATCGCGAAGCTTTCGGAGGGCGACAAGCCGTGGCACGAACAGCGGCTGCCGCTGGTCGAGGATCGCATCCGCGACCGGCTGGGCGATTTGTCCCGTCGGCTGGGCGATGCCGACTGGCTCGACGGCGGCTTCAGCGCCGGCGATCTCCAGATGATATCGGTGCTGCGCCGGCTGAAGATGTCGGGGATATTGGACGAATATCCCAATCTCGCCGCCTATGTCGCTCGCGGCGAGGCGCGGCCGGCGTTCGCGCGGGCCTTCGCCGCGCAACTGGCGGTCTTCAACGCGCAGTGATAAACGAGTGGTCCATACGCGATCTCGAAGATGCTGACGCATCCTCGATCGATTTGCTCAGGCGCCGCACGGGCTGATACCCGCTCCCGATGAGGCAAGCTCACCGGGAGCGGGTATCAATCGGCCGGATAGAAGAGCAGCCCCGCCAGCGCGGCGAGTTCGCGCATGCCGTCGAGCTCGAGCTTGCGGCAGACGTTCGACAGATGGACCCGCACCGTGTTCTCGGAGATCAGCAGCAGCGTGCCGATGTCGCCGTTCGACCGGCCCCAGCCGAGGAAGCGGATCACCGTCAACTCCATCGGGGTCAGCCGCAGCAGCGGCTCGCGGTGGCGCTGGGGCACGCGGGCGGCTTCGACGAAATGCTCGCCGAGCGCGATCGGGGCAGGGGCGCCGGGCAGTGCATCGGCCTTGCGCAGCAGTTCGGCGATCGCGGCGAGCCGCTCGTCCTCGGGCGACGCGGGATGGAGGGCCTCGGCGGCGCTCATCGCTCGAACGCCTTCAACAGGTTGATCAGCACCTGCGGGCGGCTCTGGATATCGCGGACGATCGCGCTGGTATAGGATCCGAGCAGCAGCAGGATGATCGCGGTCGCCGCCAGCGCCTTGATCGACAGCGACATCGAGAAGACGTTCAACTGCTGGGCGAAACGGTTGACCATGCCCAGCCCGGCGTCGATCAGGAACAATACCGTCAGCACCGGCGCCGCGAACAGGGTGGCGAGGACCATCAATCGCCCGAACTCGGCCTCGAACAGCAGCAGGCCGCGCGGATCGAGCGTCGGCATCGGCGCCGCGATCGGCCATAGCGCATAGCTTTCCATCAGCACCCGGACGATCAGCGACAGCCCGCCCGAGAAGATGAACACCAGATTGGCGAGCCGGCCGAGAAAGGCGCCGTTGAGCGAGGTCTGGTGCCCCGACAGCGGATCGACGATCTGCGCCATCGTCGCGCCGACCTTGGTGTCGATGATCTGGCCCGCGGCTTCGAGCGCCCACAGCACCGATCCGAAGAAGAAGCCGATCACCAGCCCGACGAACGCCTCCTTGGCGAAGATCGCGACCCAGCGCGCCGCGCTGATCGTGGCGATGTCGAGCGCCGGCTGGAGCACCAGGCTGATGATGCCCAGCCCGATCAGGATCGAGTTGCGCACCATCGCCGGAATCGTCTCGCTCGCGAACATCGGCAGCATCAGGAAGGCGACCGCGATCCGCGCGGTCGCGACCCCGAGCAGCAGGATCTGGTCGGCCCAGCCGGTCATCTGGTCCGCACCATGCCCGGAAATTCGGTGAACACCCGGTCGGCGAAGCGATAGAGCGAGGCGCCGAGCAGCGAGGCGGTGACGAACAGGGTGATTACGATCGCGAAGAATTTGATCGTGTACTGGAGCGTCTGTTCCTGGATCTGGGTGGCCGCCTGGACCAGCGCGACCAGCAGCCCGGCGACCGAGGCGACGATGATCGGCGGCGCCGACAGGATCAGCACCAGCCACAGCGCGTCGTTGGTCAGCGCGACGAAATCGCCGTTCATTGCGGGGTGGCTCCCTGACCGTCATCCTGAACTTGTTTCAGGATCCACTCTTCAATTCGGGCCAGCCCCAGGTGGCGCGGTGGACCCTGAAACAAGTTCAGGGTGACGGAGAAGAGAAGGTGATGCGCCCTAGACATAGGACAGCACCAGGCCATGGGCGATCTTCACCCAGCCATCGACCAGCACGAACAGCAGCAGCTTGAACGGTAGCGATATCGTCGTCGGCGACAGCATCATCATCCCCATCGCCAGCAGGATGTTCGAAATCACCAGGTCGATGACGAGGAAGGGCAGGAAGATCAGGAAGCCGATCTGGAAGGCGAGCGACAATTCCTTGACCACGAACGACGGCACGACGACGACGAAGTCGCGGTCGGTCATCTCGGCGGCGCGTTCGGGATTGCCGACCCGCTGCGCGGTCTTGAGGAAGAAATTGCGTTCGTTCGGGTCGCTATGCTTGATCAGGAAGTCGCGCAGCGGCTCCTTGCCCGCGTCCATCGCCGCCATCATCTTCGATTCGGTGCCGGCCTGCTGGGCGGGATTGCTGATGATCGCGGCCTGCATCTGCTGGCCGACCGGATACATCACATAGAGCGACAGGATCAGCGACAGCCCGTTGAGGACGATGTTGGGCGGCACCTGCTGCAGCCCGAGCGCGTTGCGCAGCAGGCTGAGGGTGACGACGATCTTGGTGAACGAGGTCACCATCACCGCGAAGAACGGCGCGATCGCGAGCGCGATGACGACGACGAGGGCCGAGCCCGGCGTGAAGGTCGACAGATCCATCCGCGTCAGCCCGCATTGCCGGCCCGGATCGCGGTGACGAGGACGCCATAGCCCTCGCCGACCGCGACCAGTTCGCCGTCGGCGATCGTCTGGCCGCCCGCGACCACCCGCACCGCGATCGTCCCGCCCGCAGCAGGCAGCGGCAGCACGCTGCCCTTGCCCAGCGTCGCCATTTCGGCGGCGGTGATGCCGCTGCCGTCGAATTCGATGATGGTCTGTATCCTGATATCGGCCCAGTCGGGCTGCGGCCCCGAGGCGAAAGCCTGATCGCCGTTGTCGATGGCATTGGTCCGGTCGGACATGCTGGCGTCCCCTGTTTGCGGATCGGTTTCCAAGGTGGTGGCGCCCCTTTTCAGATCGATCGTCGCGGTCGCGCGATCGTTCCTCCCCGGCAGCGACAGGCGGGCGACGAGCGGCCCGATGCCGAGCAGGATGCAGTCGCCGGCTCTCAGCGCCTTCAGGCGATGGGCGGCGATCGGCAATGCCTCGATCCGCGCGGTCCAGCGCAGGGCGAGGCCCGAGATGATGGGCGGCAGCGCCGCCGGCAGCGGCAACGGCTCCACCTCGATCGTGGGCGGGGTGCCGATCAGCAGCCGGTGGCGCAGCGCGCCGCTCTTTTCATGGGCGTCGAGCCGGATCAGCACCGGATCGCCGCTGGGCGTGTCGGTCAGGCCGGCGGGATGGAGTTCGAGCCCGAAGATGCGTTCGGCGGCGGTGACCAGCCCCTCGATCCGGCCGAGCGTCGCCGCCGAGGCGGCGCCGTCGGGGGCGCCCTGGCCGTTGGTCATCCGCGCGAGCTGGTTGTCGACCAGCAGCGGCGCGACGACGATCTCGCCGGCGCGGGTATCGAAGCGGATCCACGCCGCCGCGGCGCGGCGGTCGCGCGCGCTCGCCATCCGCGCCGTCAGCCGGACGTCGTCGAACTCGCGATGGTTGAGCGCGGCGATCAGGCTGCTCTGCGCTTCGGCATGGTCGCGGCGGATCGCCGGCAGACGCTGGCGCATCGAGGTAGGCTGGCTGGTCATGGTGCGGGCTCGGCTGCGGGAGGGACGGGCAGGGGGCGGTCGGAATCGGATGCGGGGGCGGCGGGGTCGCGGGCATCGCCCCAGTTGCGCAGCAGCCGCACCGATCCGGCGGCGACCCCGATCAGCATCAGCTCGCCTTCGGCCTCGACCAGCATCAGCCGTTCGCGCTGGCCGACCGGCAGGGCGCGGACGAAGCGGAGCTGGCGGTCGGGCTCGCCGGGGCGCCGGCCGAGGCCGCGGTCCTGCCATTGCCGCATCGCCTTCAGTCCGAACCAGGCGATGCCGAGGACGATCGCGAGCGCGACGATGGTGCCGAACAGGCCCGACAAGGCGGTGCCGAGGGTCGAGTCCATGGCGGTCAGCCCTCCATCTTCAGTGCGGGGTCGATCGTCATGTCGGTGGTGCGCGGACCGCCTTCGTCGCGGGCCTTCTGCGCCCACAATATGATCTGGGCGATCGCCTCGAACATGTCGCGCGGGATCACCTCGTCGACGCCGGCATGTTCGTAGAGATTGCGGGCGACCTCGACATAGCGGACGATCGGCACCCCGGCCTCCTCGGCGGCCTCGCGCATCGCCTGCGCCAGCGGCCCTTCGCCCTTGCCGGTCATCACCGGGACGGGGCAGCTTTCGAGGTCGTAATCGATCGCGATCGCCAGATGGGTCGGGTTGGTGACGAGGACATTGGCCGATCGCGCCGCGCCGATCGCATTCTGGCTCGCCCATTCCTCATGGAGCTGGCGGCGGCTCGACTTGATCAGGGGGTCGCCCTCATTCTCCTTCACCTCGTCGCGGATGTCGCGCATGCTCATCCGCATCTTCTTCATGTAGCTGTGCCGCTGCCACGCCATGTCGAGCACCGCGACCATCACGAAGGTGGCGAAGGTCCACAGCAGGATCGATCGCAGGACGTCGCCGGTATAGGCGATCACCGCGGCGGCGGCCCCGCGTCCGTCGGTGGCGGCGGTCGGCAGCAACAGCGGGCCGGTCTTCTCGATGATCTCGGCGAGCGACCCGCGCAGCACCAGCCAGGTGACCAGCACAATCAGCATCGCCTTGCCCAGCGTCTTCGCCAGCTCGACCAGATTGTCCATGCTGAACATCCGCTTGAACCCTTCCATCGGGTTCATCTTGTCGAGCGAGGGCTTGATCTTCTCGAAGGTGAAGACGCCGCCGGCCTGGAGGAATTCGGTGACGACCCCGGCGAGCGCGGCAGGGATCAGGGCGATCGCGGTGATCACCAGCAGCGCGCTGACCGCGCCCCAGCCGAGCGCCGAGGCGGCACCGACGAACGGATCGCCGCGGCCGATCATCACGAAGCCCTGGTCGAACAGGCCGGCGATCCGGGTGGCGGCAAAGCCCGCGCCGAACAGCATCACCAGCAGCCAGACGAACAGCACCATCGTCGAGGTCAGATCCTTCGACTTGGCGACGTCGCCCTTCTTGCGGGCGTCGTTCAATCGCTTCGATGTCGGCTGTTCGGTCTTGTCGCCGCCGTCATTCTTGTCGGCCACTGGCATCTCCCGGGCATGAGCAGGCGCGCGCGTCGCCGAAGGGCGGACGCGCCACGCCGCATGCCGGACGATGAAAGTCCGTTACGGTTGGCCAGATGGGCAAGAACACGCCCATATGGTTCCGTTTGATCGCAAGACCCATACGCTACCAAACTGCGATCATTATCCCGATCGTCGAAAACCAAGTCAACGTCGGGATTGTGACACTATTGTCATCGCATATAGCCGAATCAACTGTGAATCCTGTGCCGTGACATAGCAAAGACCCCGATGAAATCGATGTTAACGGCTTATTGCCACTCAGGCACATATCGCGACGAATGGTGGAATTTGCGTGATGGATCGCCCGGAAAGCGCGATAAGCTGTTAAAATTCGTGGGTTGTGCTGAACGATACAGGCGCTAATCTTTTACTTCCGGACGAGAGACCGGATCGCAAGACCCGCGAGCCAAATGCATGACAAGGTCGGCGTAGCGTCGGCGCGGAAGCGTCGTCCTTGCCCGATGCCAATGCAGGAGCGGATGACATGTGCGATGCTGTACGCGGAAAGACCAACATCTTGCTCGCCCGGCTGGTTCCGGCGATTATCCTCGCCACATCGCCCTTTTCGCCCGTCTGGGCGCTGAATTGCGGCGCCGGGCAGGTCGGCGCCAAGTTCGGCGAGGCCATTCAGCTCTGCGATGATCAGGGCGGCGGGACCCAGGGCGGCTCGACGAAGCCCCCCGCGGCGCCGGTCATCGTCGATACCCCGCAGTCGGTCTCGATCAGCATGCCGGCCAGCCAACGCCGCCCGATCCGCGCAGGCGCCCATGGCGCATTGGCCTATGGTTCGCCGGCCAATGCCGGGCTGATCGGTGCGGTCGCGCAGCATTACCGGATCGATCCGCATCTGCTCGGCGCGATGGTCCGTGCGGAATCGGGCGGGCGGATGGGGGCGGTATCGTCGAAGGGCGCGCTCGGCCTGATGCAGGTGATGCCCGCGACCGCGCGCAGCATGGGGGTGAGCGACCCCGATGCGCTGCTGCGCGATCCCGCGCTCGCGCTCGCCACCGGCGCCGCCTACCTCAAGACGCTGCAGGCCCGGCTCGGCAACAATGTGCCGCTGGTGGTCGCCGCCTATAATGCCGGCCCCGGCGCGGTCACCCGCGCCGGCATGCGCGTTCCCGCCTATCGCGAGACCCAGGCCTATGTCGGCCGGGTCCTGACCAGCTACGCCGCCGCGCGCGCGACCCGCTGAGGAGCCGATCGATGAGCATCCAGCGCTATCTGACGTCGAGCGAGGTCACCCCCGTCGTCAAGCTGTCGGCGCGGCTCGCCGATATCGTGCTGGTCGCGGGCGTCGTCGCGATCGTCGCGCTGATGATCCTGCCGATGCCGACGATCGTCATCGATCTGCTGGTCGGGGTGAACATCACCTTCGGGGTGATGCTGCTGCTCAACACGCTCTACATCCGCGGGCCGCTCGACTTCTCGGCCTTCCCGTCGATCCTGCTGGTGTCGACGCTGTTCCGGCTCGCGCTGTCGATCGCGACCACCCGGATGATCCTGATCGACGGCCATGCCGGCCATATCATCCAGACCTTCGGCAAGATGGTGGCGGGCGGCAATCTGGTCGTCGGCCTCGTCGTCTTCCTGATCATCACCGTGGTCCAGTTCATCGTCATCGCCAAGGGCGCCGAGCGCGTCGCCGAGGTCGCGGCGCGCTTCAGCCTGGACTCGATGCCGGGCAAGCAATTGTCGATCGACAGCGATCTGCGGTCGGGGCTGATCGACAAGGACGAAGCGCGCCGCCGCCGCCGGGTGCTCGAGCAGGAGAGCAAGCTCCACGGCAGCCTCGACGGAGCGATGAAGTTCGTGAAGGGCGATGCGATCGCCTCGATCGTGATCGTCGTCGTCAACCTCATCGGTGGTCTGGCGATCGGGGTGATGCAGCAGGACATGGAACTGGCTGCGGCCACCCATAAATATTCGATCCTGACGATCGGCGAGGGTCTCGTCGCGCAGATCCCGGCGCTGCTCGGGGCGATGGCGGCGGGCCTGATGGTCACTCGTTCGACCGACGAGGAAGACGGCGCCAATCTGGGCCAGGCGATCCACAGCCAGCTCACCGCCAATCCGCGGGTGCTGATCTTCGTCGGGCTGATCGCCTGGCTGATGGCGCTGGTCCCCGGTTTCCCGGCGATGGTGTTCGTGCTGCTCGGCTTCGGGGCGCTGGCGTCGGGCGCGGCGATGCACCCGCGGCTCCAGCCTTATGTCGTGCGCCACGCCGGACCGCTGCGCCGGGTGCTGCTGCGCCAGCAGGAAGCGCTGCCCGCGACGCTGGTCGCGCAGCCGCAACTGCCCAAGCCGGTGGTGCCGCTGCTGGTCGAGATCGGCGCGCGGCCGGGCGAAACCGACGCACGCGCGATCGGCGACGCGATGACGGCGATGCTCGATGCGCTCCAATATCGCAGCGGGGTGCCGCTGCCGGGGCTCGCGATCCATTTCGTCGAACCTGATGCGCTCGCCGGCTGGCGACTGCTGGTGTTCGAGGTGCCGGTCGGCACCGGAGAGAGTCTCGATCCGGCCGACATGGTCGCCGGGGTCGAGGGCCTGCTCCGCCGCCAGCTCCCGACCTTCCTCGGCGTCCAGGAGGCGGTCGGGCTGCTCAACCGGATCGGCGACGATTATCCCGAGGTCGTCAAGGAGGCGGTCCGCGCGGTACCCGCGGTCAAGATCGCCGAGATATTGCGCCGCCTCGCCGAAGAGGAAGTGCCGCTGCGCAACATGCGCGACGTGCTCGAGGGGATCACCGGCGCCGCGGCGCAGGACCGCGACCCCGCGCGCATCGCCGATCATGCGCGGATCGCGCTCAAGCGCTATCTGATCGATGCTTATGCGCGCGACGGCGCGCTGCGGGCGCTGGTCGTGTCGCCGCAGCTCGAGGCGCTGGTGCGCGAATCGACCCGGCTGATCGACGGGGTCGAGCGGCTCGCGCTCCAGCCTGACATGGCGCGCGAGCTGATCGAGACGATCGCCCGCACCGCGCAGGAGAGCGGCGCCGACATCCTCGTCACCTCGTTCGAGGCGCGCCGCGCGATCCGCAAGCTGATCGAGCCGCTGCTGTTCGACCTGCCGGTGCTTTCGTTCAACGAACTTTCCACCACCGTGCGTTTCGACGTGCGCGGCGAGATAGGGCTGCCCTCGCAAGGGGCACTCGCCGAACCGGCAGCGATCGCCGCCGAATGACAACAGGAGAACCATCCCCCGTGAAATCGATCCAGCGCGCCTTGATCCTTTCCGCCGCCGCGACCGTCGGCATCCTCGACGCGGGGGCGCCGCTGGCGGCCGCGCCGCTGCCCGCCGCGCAGGAGCAGGTGTCGATCGTCGCCCGCGATCAGCCGATCGCCGCCTTCGTCCGCGACCTGTTCTCGCGGGTCGGCCAGCCGGTGGTGACCAGCGGGTCGATGACCGGCACCGTCAACGGCAGCTTCAACGGCACCGCGTCGAAGGTCTTCGCCGACGTCGCCAAGGCGTTCAACCTGGTCGGCTATTATGACGGGGCCGCGGTCTACGTCTATTCGGCCAATGAACTCACCGTGCAGACGCTGCCGGTGGGCCAGGCCAATGCCGCGCGGGTGATGCGCCAGGTCGCGGCGCAGCGGCTGGCCGATCCGCGCAATTTGGTGCGCGCCTCGGGCGACGGCAGCCTCGTCGCCAGCGGGACCCCGCGCTTCGTCGAGCAGGTGTCGGCGCTGGCGCAGGGCGGCGGCGGTGGTACCGCGCGCGGCGGGTTCGGGGGGCTCGGCCCGCGGCTCGATTATGGCACCAGCAGCTCGCAGTCGCTCGAATTCCGGGTCTTCTACCTGCGCTATGCGCGTGCCGAGGACACCACCGTCGCCGCCGGCGGGCGCGAGGTCACCGTGCCCGGCCTCGCGACGATCATCCAGAATCTCGTGCTCGACCAGCGCCCCGGCAACCAGCCGACCTTCGGATCGCGCCCGGTCCGCCAGAGCCAGCCGCGGCTCAAGGGGCTGGGGCTCGATGCGGTCACCCCCAATGCCCAGCAGACCCCGCTGCTCGGCATGGCGCCCGGCGGCCTCTATCCGGCGAGCAGCGACGCGGGTGTCCTCGGCGGCGACGGCGGTTCGCCGCTGACCGGCGACATCGTCCGGATCCAGGCCAATCCCTACACCAATTCGGTGATCGTCCGCGACGTGCCCGAGCGAATGGCCTCCTATGACTCGCTGATCCGCGCGCTCGACGTCGAACCCCAGCTCGTCGAGATCGAGGCGACGATCATCGACATCAACACCGACAAGATGCGTCAGCTCGGGATCAACTGGCGCTTCGGCTCGGGCGGCTTCGGCGCGTTGTTCGGCGACGGCACCACCAACGACCTGCGGTTGCTGCCGACCCCGGGATCGCGCCGCGACAATGTCTCGAACATCACCCCGCAGGCGGCCGGCGGCACGATCTCGACGATCATCGGCAGCCAGCGCGAATTTCTCGGCCGGATCACCGCGCTCGAAGAAAAGGGCGCGGCCCGGGTGGTTTCGCGGCCGCAGGTGATGACGCTGTCGAACATCGAGGCGGTGTTCGACCGTACCCGCACCTTCTACGTCCGCGTCGCCGGCCGCGAGGAGGTCGACCTGTTCAACGTCACCGCCGGCACCGTGCTTCGGGTCAATCCACATGTCTTCCGCGATCATGACCAGACCCGGATCCGCGTGCTCGTCAACATCGAGGACGGCAGCATCAGCCCGACCTCGCTGGTCGAGAACATCCCGATCGTCGAACGGTCGAGCGTCGCCACCCAGGCGATGGTGCTCAACGGCGAGAGCCTGCTGCTCGGCGGGATGACGGTCGACGAGGATGTCGACAATGTCTCGAAGGTGCCGCTGCTCGGCGACATTCCGCTGCTCGGCAATCTGTTCAAGACCAGGTCGAAGCAGCGCGGCCATACCGAGCGTCTGTTCCTGATCACCCCGCGGCTGGCGACATTGTCCGAACGGGTCGGTCCCGTGACGGTGTCGAGCACCACCGAAGCCGCGCAGCCCTTCATGGCGAAACCTGCGGAGAAGAGCCAATGAGCGAGGATGGCACCCCCGTCCTGCGCGTCCTCAACGGGCGCCTGGCCGGGACCGAGAAGCAATTGCCGCCCAGCGGAACGCTGTCGATCGGCTATCAATATTGGCAGGACGTGGTGATCCGCGATCCGGTCGCCAAGGGCGTCGCGCTCGATCTGTCGATCGATCCGTCGGGCGCCGCGCAGATCGCGGTGCTGAGCGGCAGCGCGACCTTGCTCGGGTCGCCGGTCGAGGCCGGCCATTCGGTGCTGCTGCCGCCTTATGTCCCCTTCGCGATCGGCGGGATCGCGCTCGCCTGGGGCGATCCGGCGAGCGCACGCTGGGGCGAGGCCGGTGGCCTCGCCGTCGCGATCCCGACCCCGCCGGCACCGCCACCGACGATCGGCGACCAGGCGATGACGATGATCGGCAAGATCGGTGACAAGGCCGGCGACCTGCTGACAGGCTGGCGGCTCGCCGCGCTCGGCGGCGGCGCGGTGCTGCTCGCGGCGGCGAGTGCTGCCGGTCCGACGATGGATGCGCTGGGCTTCCGCCCCGATCGCGCGTCGCGGGTCGAACGCGCGCTCGACGAGGTCGGGCTCGGCCAGCTCCAGGCGACCAACAGTCCCGCGACCGGCGGGGTGATCGTCAGCGGGGTGGTCGGGGTCGACGGCGATCGCCGCAAGGTCGAGGAGGTGCTGCGGTCGGCCTATATTCCCGGCCAGGTCGACGTCCAGACCAGCAAGGACCTCGCCGAGGCCAGCGCCGACGTCGCGCGTATCCATGGGCTCCAGGCGACCGCCCGGCCGATCGGCCATGCCAGCGTCGAGCTGCGCACCACGCCCTTGTCGTCGGACGAGCGCGAGAAGCTGGTCCATGCGGTCAAGGCCGACGTCCAGGACGTCCAGCAGGTGGTCGTGCGCGACGATCTGATGCCCGAGGACAACATACCCGTGCGCACCGTCGCCGACGCGACCAAGAAGGTGTCGACCGTCGTCGCGGGGGACCCTGCCTATATCCAGACCGCCGACGGCGCCCGCTATTTCGCAGGCGCGATGATGCCGAGCGGCCATCGGCTGGTCGGCATCGAGGGCAATGACGTGCTGCTCGAAAAGAACGGGCACGAGACCCGGCTGAGCTTCTGAACGACCACCCATCCCAGTGCAAGTTGAGCAAGGAGAAGCGAGATGACCAACACCACCGTCACCAGCGGCCTCGGCATGATGGCCGCGACCCCGCTGACCAGCAGCCGCCTGAACAAGGGCGACGGACCCGGCACCTGGTTCGAGGCGCTCGCCGACGCCTGGGGCCAGACCCTCGACGGCCAGGCGCAGCGGATCGAGCAGATGTCGGACACGATCAGCGCGGGATCGGACAATCCGTCGCAGATCACCAAGCTGACCACCGAATCGTTGCGGATGAGCTTCATGGCGAACAGTTCGTCGAGTTCGATCGACAGCGTCGGCAAGGCGCTCGAGACGATGGCGCGCAAGGGCTGAGGGAGGACATCATGTCGATCGACGCCATCGCGGCGGCGGGGATGTCCCCCGCCGCCCAGCCGCTCCAGCAGGAGCTGCAGACGATCCAGGCCGGTCCTTCGGCCTCGGTTGCCGACATCACCAGCTTCCAGGGGTCGCTGAGCGCCGCCGCCAGTCCGCAGGTCGGAGGGCCCGACGCGCTCGATCCGGCGGTCAAGGCGATGTTCACACAGCTCGAAAAGGTCAATGGCGAGGCGCGCAACGTGTCGGCCTATGCCCAGGCCGCATCAGCCAAGGGCACCGAGATGACCCCGGGCGAGGTCGTGCAGCTCACGATGCGCTGCCACGAGTTCATGTTCCACTGCCAGCTGACCTCGAACATCGCCAACCGCACGTCGGACGGCATCCAGCAGCTTTTCCGCCAGCAGTCCTGACCGGACCGTTCGCGGACGAAGGAGAGACGCCATGGATAACCTGGGCAAGCGCATCCGGCCGATCCTGATCGGATTGTGCATAGCGCTGGCGGGCTGCGGCAAGGCCGAGCTCTACAGCAAGCTGTCCGAGCCGCAGGCCAACGAGATGATCGCGGTGCTGCAGGCCGCCGGCATATCGGCGAGCAAGCAGGACGAGGGCGAGGCCGGCTGGACGATCGCGACCGGGCAGGGCGATTTCTCGAAGGCGGTCGAGGTGCTCCACGCCCAGGGCTATCCGCGCGAGGACTTCGCGACGCTCGGCACCGTGTTCAAGAAGGAAGGCTTCGTCTCGTCGCCGACCGAGGAGCGCGCGCGGCTGGTCTATGGCCTCAGCCAGGAATTGTCGCACACCATTTCGCAGATCGACGGGGTGGTGCAGGCGCGGGTCCACCTCGCCTTGCCGCAGAACGAGCCGCTCGCCGATGCGCAGCGCCCGTCGTCGGCGTCGGTGTTCATCAAATATCGGCCCGGCGCCAATATCGACGCGCAGGTCGGCAAGGTGAAGGCGCTGGTCGTCAATTCGATCGAGGGGCTGAGCTACGACAATGTCTCGGTCGAAACCTTCCCGGCGCAACCGCTGCCGGGCGCGCAGGCCGGCAATGGCAGTGGCGTGGTCGCGGCGAGCCTGACCGCGCTGGCGATCCCGATCGGGGTGCTGATCCTCGCCTTCCTCGCCTATCCGGGCTTCCGTCGCTGGCACCAGCGCCGCCGGGCGATCGTCCGGCGCGAAGGAGGCGGGGCATGACCGGCGCCGAGAAACGCCGCGCGCTCGCCGCGATCGGCTGCGACCTCGCCGCGCGCGACGGTGGGCCCGCCGAACGCCGCGCCGCCGGGCTGTTGCGCCGGTTGGGCGGCGCCGACGAGCCGCGGATCGACTTCGCCGATCTCGAAACCGCGCCGGGCTGGTTGCGGCTGCCGCGCGCGGCGCGCCAGCGCATCGCCCAGCGCACCGCGCTGTTCGCCTTCGCCCCGGCGCTGGCGCGGTCGATCGACGGCGCCTGGCTCGGCGCCTATGCCGCGGTGGCGGGCGAGGAGGCGGTCGACTGGGCGATCGAGCGTGCCGATCGTGCGCCCGCCGGGATCGATCCGGTCGCCGCCCCCGATCTCACCGCACAGGGCTTCGCGATGCTGCGCGCGACCTTGCCCGAACGGCTGCGTTCGCTGCTCGACGCCACGCCGTCGGCCCCGTGCGGCCCGGAGGTCGCGTCGGCCTGCCTGATCGCGGTGCTGGAGGATGCGCGATGAGCTTCATCGTTCTTCACGCCGACCGCGCCGCGACGCTGGTCGCCGACGATCCGGTGGTCCCCGCCACCGAATTGCGCCTGGTCCAGAGCGCGATCGGGCTGTTCGGCGAGGCGGGGGCGCTGCGATCGGACATCGCTGGCCAGGTCGAGGCGGCGCGTAGCGCGGCGCATGACGAAGGCTTCGCCGCGGGCATGGCCGCCGGGCGCGCCGCCGCCGAGGCCGAACTGCGCGCCGAACTGTTCCGGCTGGCGATCCGCGACGGCGAGGAACGCCGCCGGCACCAAAGCGAGATCGGCGCACTGGCGATCGAGGTGGTCCGGCGGGTCGCCGGCGAGATCGGCGAACCCGCCTTCGTCGCGGGGCTGGCCGACCGCGCCGCGGCGCTGGTCGCACCCGATGCCGCCGCCACGGTCCGGGTGCCGCCGGCCGCGGTCGAGGCGGTGCAGGCGCGGCTGGTCGACCGGCCGACGTTCAAGGTCGAGGCCGATCCGGCGCTCGACGGTACCGACTGCGTCGTCGAGACTGCGCTGGGGCATACCCATGCCGGGCTCGAGACCCAGCTTGGCCAGATCGATGTCGCTTGGCGGGAGGCCGGCCGTGGCGAATGACACGCTGCTCGATCCCCCCGCAACGCCGGCCGTCGACGGGCTGCTCGACAGCCTGCGCCGCGCGACCACGGTCGAACGGCGCGGCCGGCTGGTCGAGGCGATCGGCACCACGCTCAAGGTCACCGGCATCGACGCGCGGATCGGCCAGGTCTGCGAGCTGATCGAACCGGCGACCGGCCAGTCGGTGCCCGCCGAGGTGATCGGCATCGTCGGCACCGCGGCGATCCTCACCCCGCTCGCCGATGTGCGCGGGCTTTCGGCCGATGCCGAGGTGATCGTCCGGCGCGGCGAGGAGGATGTGCCGTTCGGCGACGCGCTGCTCGGGCGGGTGCTCGACGGACGCGGAGCGCCGATCGACGGGCTCGGGCCGATCCCCGAACATCTCGCGCGCCGCCCGCTCCATGCGCCGGCGCCCCAGCCGATGGCGCGCGCGCTGATCGACACCCCGCTCGAAACCGGGGTGCGTGCGATCGACACGCTGCTGACGGTCGGCGCCGGCCAGCGCATCGGCATCTTCGCGGCGGCGGGCGGCGGCAAGTCGACCCTGCTCGGCATGCTCGCGCGCTTCGCCGCGGCCGAGGTGATCGTGATCGCGCTGATCGGCGAACGCGGCCGCGAGGTGCGCGAGTTCATCGAGGACAGCCTCGGCAATGACGGGCTCGCGCGATCGGTGATCGTGTGCGCGACCTCGGACCGGCCGGCCATGGAGCGGGTGCGCGCCGCGCATCATGCGACGGCGATCGCCGAGGGGTTTCGCGCGCAGGGGCGCAAGGTGCTGCTGCTGATGGACTCGGCGACCCGCTATGCCCGCGCGCTGCGCGAGATCGGGCTGGCGGCCGGCGAGCCGCCGGTGCGGCGCGGTTTCCCGCCGTCGGTGTTTGCCGAACTGCCGCGGCTGTTCGAGCGCGCCGGCACCGATGCTTATGGCTCGATCACCGGGATCTATACCGTGCTGATGGAGGATGAGGACAATAGCGATCCGGTCGCCGAAGAGGTCCGCTCGATCCTCGACGGCCATATCATCCTGTCGCGCAAGCTCGGCGCCGCCGGTCATTATCCGGCGATCGACGTGTTGGGCAGCCTCAGCCGGCTGTTCCCGCGGCTCGCCGATGCCGATCACCGCACCGCGGCGACGCGGGTGCGCGCGCTGATGGCGAAACATGCCGACATCGAATTCCTCGTCCAGGTCGGCGAATATAAGCATGGCACCGACAGCGTCGCCGACAAGGCGATCGCATCACGCGCCGAGATCGAGGCGCTGTTGCGCCAGGAGGCGCATCATCGCGAACCGATGGCGACTTCGCTGATGCTGCTGCGCGGGGTCGGGACATGAGCGTGGAGCGCCACCAGCAGGCGCGGCTGCTCGTTCGGTTGCGCGAGGCGCGGATGGCGGGCGCGACCCGCGCGCTCGCGGCCGCGCGCACCGCGTCCGAGGCCGCCGACGATGCGCTTGTCGAGGCGACCGGCTGCGCGCAGGCCGCCGATACCGCGCTCGACGAGGATCGGATGCGGCTAGGCGCCGATCTCGGCAACGCGCCGACCCGGCTTGCGCTGGTCGAACGATCGTTGTTCGCGCAGGCCGTCGCGCGCAGCGCCGCCAACGACGCCGCCGAGGCACTGCGCTTGTGTCAGGTGGCCGAGGACGAACGACGCCATGCGATGATCCGCGCCCGTGCGCGCCATGCGGTGCTCGCCGATCATAGCGCGGCGCTTCACCGCCGGATCGAGGCGCAGCGCGAGGAACAGGCGGCGGCCGAGATCGACGACAGCCGGAGGAGGCGAGGGTGACGACCAGCGGATCGACGATAGCCGGCAGCCGGCCACCTGCGGCGCAACCGCGCGGCGATGCGCGCGCGGGCGGCAAGCCCCAGCCGAACCCCAACGACGTCCATGCGATGGCCGACGCCTTCGCCGCGGCGCGGCGCCAGCAGCCTGGCGGGCTGCAGGGCAAGACGACGAAGCAGGGGCTGGCGGCGCTCAAGGGCGAGGCCGAGCGGGCGGCGGCACGCGCCGGCGACCATGGCGCTGCCGCCGAGTTCGAGGCGCTGACCGGCAGTTCGCGCCAGGATCGCGACGGATCGCAGGCCGGGCAGGGGATGGCGCTCGCCGGACAGGCGGGCGCACCGGTGCCGATGCCGATCCCCGATGCGCCGGCGCCGCATGTCGATCCGGCCGCCTTCGCCCAGCTGATGGCGCAGCTCTGGCTGCGCGAGCGCGAGAAGGGCGCCAAGGAGGTGCGGGTCGAATTCGGTCGCTCGACCTGGCCCGCGACCGGCGCCCGGATCGTCCGCAACGCCGATGGCGTGCTCGACATCGACCTGATGGTGAACGATGGCGGCGTGGCCAATGGCGACGGGCTCGCCGACCTGCGCGATCGCCTGTCCGCGCGCGGGCTGGCGATCGGGACGGTCAAGATCTCGGGGGAGGCGGTTTAGCGGGGTAGCGCCGCCGCCAGCGCGCGATAGCTCGCCGGGTGGATGCCGTCGCGGCTGCCGAAGCGCGCGAGGTCGACGATATCGTCGCCGAAGCGGAAGGCGACCTGGGTCACCGAATAGGCCGCACGCCGGTCATAGGGCAGGATCCAGATCACCCGCGACCGCCCCATCGCGCTGCGCGTGCGCAGCAGATTGGCGTCGAGCCCGGCGCCGCGCCGGTCGTTGGTGCCGGTCGAGACGATCGCCACCGGATATTGCCCCGCACGCGCCATTTGCGGGCCGAGCTCGGCCGAGGTCGCGCCGACCCGCGCAGCCAGCGCGCAGATCGGTCCGGCGGCATTGAGCACCCCGGCGATCCCCACCGCGATGCTATCGCCGAGCAGCAGGCAGTCGGGCATGGCGGCTCGATTCTCCCGGGGGCAGCGGTCGGGGACGGGCTTGTCCCAACCGCCCAACGCAGCGAATGTCCGGCGGTTTCCATTCGGTAACCCATTGCCTATAGGGAAATCGTCACGGCACGTTCGCGCGACAGATGGACGGCCCGATATCGGAGAGCCGTCCTTCCTCGCGCACCAGAAAGCCGCTTATGCCCTTCCTTCCGATCCCTGACGAGGCCCGATGCTGAGGCCGCGGCGGCGGGGCATAGCCTCGGTCAACGCCGAGGTCCGCGACGGCATCGTCCCGGCGGCCGGCGCGCTGGCGCAGGTCAGCGATCCCGGCCCGCCGGTATCGAGCGCCAATTACCGGCTGGTCGCGCTGATCATCGCCTGCGCGCTGTTCATGGAGTTCGTCGACGCGACGGTGCTGGCGACGGCGCTGCCGACGATGGCGCGCGATTTCGGGGTGCGCCCGCCGCAGATGAGCATCGCGCTCACCTCCTATCTGCTCGCGCTGGCGATCTTCATCCCGGCGTCGGGATCGCTCGCCGACCGGTTCGGATCGCGCACCATCTTCCGGCTGGCGATCCTGCTGTTCATGCTCGGCAGCATGTTGTGCGGCGTCGCGCCGACGCTCGAGGTGATGGTCGTCGCACGCTTCGTCCAGGGAATCGGCGGGGCGATGATGATCCCGGTCGGCCGCCTCGTGCTGCTGCGATCGGTGGCCAAGCATGATCTGGTCAATGCGATGTCGTGGCTGCTGGTGCCCGCGATGATCGGCCCGATCATCGGCCCGCCGCTCGGCGGATTCATCGTCACCTTCCTCGACTGGCGCTGGATCTTCTACATCAACCTGCCGATCGGGATCATCGGCTTCGGGCTGGTCGGCCGCTTCATCGCCGACATCAAGGAGGACAGGCCGGCGCCGTTCGACCGCGCCGGTTTCGTGCTCAGCGGCCTGTCGCTCGGCTGTCTGCTGTTCGGGTTCGAGATGGTGAGCCGTCCGGGCGAAGGTCTCGTCGCCGCCGCGCTGGTGGCCGCGGGCCTCGTCGCCGGGATCGTCTATGTCCGCCATGCGCGCGGTCGCGAGGGCGCGATACTCGATCTGTCGCTGATGCGCGACGAAACCTTCCGCCTGTCGGTGATCGCCGGGTCGATCACCCGCATCACCCAGGGCGCGCAGCCCTTCCTGCTGCCGCTGATGATGCAGATCGGTTTCGGCTTCTCGGCGGCGCGCAGCGGCACGATCACCGTCGCGGTGTCGATCGGGTCGCTGGCGATGAAGGGGGTGGCGCCGCGGGTGCTGCGCCGGTTCGGTTTCCGCCGGACGCTGGTGTGGAACGGGATCATCGCCACGCTCGGCTATGCCTTATGCGGCTTTTTCCGGCCCGACTGGCCGGTGTGGGCGATGTTCGCCGCCTTGTGCCTGTGCGGCTTCTTCATGTCGTTCCAGTTCACCGCCTACAACACGATCGCCTATGACGGGGTCGACAAGCGCCAGATGAGCAGCGCGACCGCCTTTTATTCGACCTTCCAGCAGTTGATGCTGTCGCTGGGCATCTGCATCGCGGCGATCGCGCTGCATCTGGCGACCGTCGTCAACGGCCATGCGACGCCCTCGCTGCAGGATTTCTCGATCGCCTTCTGGGTGGTGACGGCGCTGTCGCTGAGCGCGACCTGGTGGAACCTGAAATTCGCGGCGGATGCCGGTGCCGAGATCAGCGGTCATGGCGCGAACGTCGAAGAGGCGGAAAAGACGCTCGTCGGCTAGCCTGCCGCGGCCCGGATATCGGCGATCGCCTTCGCATAGTCGCCGGCGCCGAAGATCGCGGTGCCGGCAACGATGATGTCGGCGCCGGCCTCCACGGTCGAGCGCACCGTATCGGGGTCCTGGCCGCCATCGACCTCGATATGCGGATCGAGCCCGCGTTCGGCGCAGAGCCGGCGGAGGTCGGCGATCTTGGGGAGCATCTCGGGCAGGAAGGCCTGGCCGCCGAAGCCGGGATTGACCGTCATCACCAGCACGATGTCGACGAGGTGAAGGACATGGTCGATCCAGGCGATCGGGGTCGCCGGATCGATGACGACCCCGGGACGACAGCCCAGTTCGCGAACCTGGCTGAGCACCCGGTGAAGGTGAACGGTCGATCCTGGTTCGGCCTGGACCAGCAGATGGTCGGCGCCGGCGTCACGATAGCGCGCGAGCGAGCGTTCGGGCTCGACCACCATCAGATGGACGTTGAGCGGCCTGGCGGTGCTGCGCCGGATCGCCTTGACGACATTCGGCCCGAACGAGATGTCGGGGACGAAGCGGCCGTCCATGATGTCGACATGGATCCAGTCCGATCCGGCCGCATCGACCGCGCGCACCTCCTCGCCGAGCCGGGTGAAGTCGGCGGCGAGCACCGATGCGGCGATCTTCACCGGGCGGGTCATCCGTGCGCTACCATCAGCCGAGATCGTGCCAGTGGCGCCCGTCGCGCTCGATCAGCGCGTCGGCCGCCGCGGGGCCGGCGCTGCCCGCGGCATAATCCTCGGGCTCTCCGGCCTTGCCCCAGGCATCGAGCACCGGCTGCACCGCCGCCCAGCCGGCCTCGATCATGTCGGCGCGCTGGAATAGCGTCTGGTCGCCGATCAGCGCGTCGTAGAGCAAGGTTTCATAGCCGGTGCGGTGGCCGAGCGGGAAATGGTCGGCATAATGGAAATCGAGGCTCGCCTCGCGCGTCTCGACCAGCGGCCCCGGTTTCTTGACGATGAAGTCGAGGCTGATCCCCTCGTCGGGCTGGACCTGCAGGACGAGCTTGTTGGGGGGCAGCCGCGCGACGTCGGTGCCGCGGAACAGCGCCGGCGGCACCGGCTTGAAGGTCACGACGATCTCGCTGTCGCGGGCCGTAAGCGCCTTGCCGGTGCGCAGATAGAAGGGGACGCCGGCCCAGCGCCAGGTGTCGACCTCGAGCCGGATCGCGGCATAGGTCTCGGTGCGGCTGTCGGCGGCGACCTCATCCTCCTTGCGGTAATCCTTCACCTTCGCGTCGCCGGCCTTGCCTGCCCGATAGCGTCCGCGCGCCGCCTGGGTGGCGACCTGGTCGGGTTCGGGGCCGCGCACCGCGGCGAGCAGCTTGGCCTTCTCGTTGCGGATCGCCTCGGCGTCGAAGCTGTTCGGCGGCTCCATCCCGACCATCGCCAGCAACTGGAACAGATGGTTGGGGATCATGTCGCGCAGCGCGCCGGTCGCGTCGTAGAATTTGCCGCGGGTGCCGACCCCGACGGTCTCGGCGGCGCTGATCTGGACATGGTCGATATAGCGGCTGTTCCACACCGCCTCGAGCAGCGCATTGGCGAAGCGCGCGACCATGATGTTCTGGACGGTTTCCTTGCCGAGGAAATGGTCGATCCGGTAGATTTGGCTTTCGGGGATCCGCGCGAGGATTTGCCGGTTGAGCGCCTGCGCCGAGGCGAGGTCGTGCCCGAACGGCTTCTCGATCAGGACGCGGCGGAACCCGTCCTTTTCGGTGAGCACAGCCGCATCGGCGAGGCCATCGACGATCGTCCCGAAGAAGCCCGGCGCGGTGGCGAGATAGAAGGCGGCATTGCCCTTCACCGCCTTGGCGAGCGCCTCATAGGTCGCGGCGTCCTCGAACCCGCCCTTGAGATAGGTGATCCGCTTGCGCAGCGCCTTCCACGCCGGATCGCTGGCGTCGGCGTCGGTCTTGTCGCTCTCGGCGATGAAGCTTTCGAGATTGTCGCGCAGCGCCTCGTCGTCGACGTCATGATGGCTGACCCCGAGGATGTGGAAATCCTTGCCGATCAGCCCGTCGCGCACGAGGTTGAGGATCGACGGGGTCAGCAGCCTTTTGGTGAGGTCACCCATCGCGCCGAAGATCACCAGGGTCGCGGCCGGAGCCACCTCGGCGGCGGCGACCTTGGCGGGTTCGGCCTTGCTCACGGGCTTCGTCACTGGGGCATCTCGACATGGCCGCCGAAGCCGAACCGCATCGCCGACAGCAGCTTGTCGCCGAAGGTCGTGTCGACCCGCGAGCGGTAGCGCGCGAACAGCGCAGCGGTCAGGACATTGGCGGGCACCGCTTCCTCCATCGCCGCGTCGATCGTCCACTGGCCTTCGCCGCTGTCGGCGACGCGGCCGGTGAACTGTTCGAGGTCATGGTCCTGCGCGAGGCCGATCGCGGTGAGGTCGAGCAGCCACGACGAGATCACGCTGCCGCGCCGCCACACTTCGGCGATGTCGGGGAGGTTGAGGTCGAAGCGCTCGTCCTCGGGCAGCTTCTCCGACGCCTTGCCCTTCAATATGTCGAAGCCCTCGGCATAGGCCTGCATCAGCCCATATTCGATGCCGTTGTGGACCATCTTGACGAAATGGCCGGCGCCCGCGGGCCCGGCATGGATATAGCCGCGCTCGGCGCGGTCGTCGGGCGCGTCGCGGCCCTTGGTCGGGACGATGTCGCCCTTGCCCGGCGCGAGCGTGTCGAACACCGGATCGAGCAGCGCGACAGTCTCCTGCTCGCCACCGATCATCATGCAATAGCCGCGCTCGAGCCCCCAGACGCCGCCCGAGGTGCCGACGTCGACATAATGGAGATCCTTCATCGCGCAGGATTTGGCGCGGCGGATATCGTCCTTGTAGAAGCTGTTGCCGCCGTCGATGATGATGTCGCCGGGGGAGGCGAGCTTGGTCAGCGTTGCGATCGTCTCCTCGGTCGGCGCGCCCGCCGGCAGCATCACCCAGAAGATTCGCTGGCCTCCATTTTCGGAATTGGCAAATTTGCTCACCACATCCTCGATCGAACCGGCCGCGATCGCGCCTTCGCCGGCAAGATCGCTCACCGCCTTTTCGTTGCGGTCGAAGGCGACGATCTCATGCCCGCCCTTCATCAGGCGACGTGCGATATTGGCTCCCATCCGGCCGAGGCCGATCATTGCGAGGCGCATGCGATATTCTCCGGAAATCAAGCTTTGAGAGCGGTTGCGATCAGGGTTTCGAGATGGCCGAGATCGCCATCCTTGAGATGGACGCGCAGCACCCGCTGGCCGCGCGAGGCGAGCACGTCGAGGTCGCCGCGCGCCTGCGCCAGTTGCACCGTGCCGAAGCTGGCGCGGTGGCCGGGAATGGCGAGGTCGGGATCGGGGGCGCGGGTGATCTCGATGAAGACCCCGGTCGCCGGGCCGCCCTTATAGGCCTGGCCGGTCGAGTGGAGGAAGCGCGGGCCGAAGCCGGCGACGGTCGCGACCGCCTTCGCGTCGCGGATCGCGGTGCGGATCCGCGCGATCGCCGCCTCATGATCGGCGTTGCGTTCGAGATAGGCGAGAAGGCCGAGATAGTCGCCCGCCTCGAGGCTCGCGAAGCGCGCCGCGAGGAGCGCGGCAGGGTCGGAGGACGCGAATTCGGGGTCGCCGGGGGCGAAGATCGCGAGCTTGTCGTCGGCGAACAGCGGCGTCTCGGGATCGAGCGCGCCCGATGCCTCATAGGCGTCGACGAGCTTGCGGGTGGCGATCTTGGCGTCCTCGACGTCGGGCTGGTCGAACGGATCGATGCCGATCACCGCGCCCGCCACCGCGGTCGCGATCTCCCAGCGGAAAAATTCCTGCCCGATCCGCTCGGGCGACGCGAGGTCGATCCGCACCAGCGGATGGCCGGCGCCGGCGAGCGCCTGCAGGCCGGCTTCTTCCGGATCGCCGGCCAGGTGGAGATGGACGAAGACCCGGTCGGTGCCATAGGCCTCGGGCGCGCCGAGCGGTTCGAGATCGACCGGTACGATGCCCTTGCCCTGCTTGCCGGTGGATTCAGCGATAAGCTGTTCGAGCCACGCCCCGAACGGCGCGAGGCCGGGGGAGGCGGTGATCGTCAGCTTGTCGCGGCCGGCGAGCGCGGCCTCGCCGAGGATCGCGCCGAGCCGGATGCCGGGGTTGGCGGCGGGCGGCACGTCGGCGCCGCATGCGAAGACCATCGGCGCGGTCGCGTCGTAGAAGGCGGCGACGTCGATCCCGATCACCGCCGCGGGCACCATCCCGAAGGCCGACAGCACCGAATAGCGCCCGCCGATCGCCGGATCGCCCGGGACGATATGCGCGAAGCCATCGGTCTGCGCGGTCTTTTCGAGCTTCGATCCGGGATCGGTGACCGCGACGAAATGGCCGCCCTCGCCGCCGGCCTTGTCGAAGAAGAACGACCGCAGCAGTTCGGGCTCCATCGTCGATCCCGATTTGGACGAGACGATGAACAGGGTCTTCCCCGGATCGATGACGGCGGCGACGCTGGCGATCTGGCCTGGGTCGGTGGTGTCGAGGACGTGGAGCCTGGGGCTGCCGGCGCGGCTACCGAGGATCAGCGACAGCACCTCGGGGCCGAGGCTCGATCCGCCCATGCCGAGCAGCACCGCGTCGGGATAGGCCTTCGCCTCTTCGGCGAGCGCTGTGAGCGCGGCGATATCGACCTGCTTGCCTTCGGCTGCGGCGAGCCAGCCGAGCCATTTCGCCTCATCCTTGCCGGTCCACAGGCTCGCGTCGCCGGCCCACAGGCGGCGCGACCAGCCGGCGGCGCGGGCGGCTTCGAGCCTTGCGTCGACCGCGTCGGCGAGCGCGGCGGGCAGGGTGGCGGTCATAGCGTCGAGCCGGTCGCCGAGAAAGGCGGCGCGCTTGCCCGCGACCGCGCCGAGCAGCGTGTCGGCGGCATCGGCGAACAACGTCACCCCGGCGGTCACCAGCTTCGTGGTCACATCGCCGAGATGGAGGCCGAGCTGGTGCGCTTCGGCAAGGACATGGCGGGCGCCGGCGATATCCTCGGTCAGGGTCTCGCGCACCGTGCCATGGTCGCGAAACGCGTCCATCGTCTTGGGCGGCATGGTGTTGACGGTGTCGGGGCCGATCAGGCTGTCGACATAGAGCGTGTCGGGGTAGGCCGGATCCTTGGTGCCGGTCGAGGCCCAGAGCAGCCGCTGCGGCATCGCCCCCTTCGCCTCGATCGCCAGCCAGCGCTTGGTCGCGATCAGTTCTTCATAATGGACATAAGCGAGCTTGGCATTGGCGATCGCGACCTTGCCGCGGATCGCCTTGAGATCGTCGGCATGGGCGTCGCCCGCGGCGATCCGATCGTCGATCGCCTTGTCGATCTGGGCGTCGATCCGGCTGACGAAGAAGCTGGCGACGCTGGCGATCCGGTCGACCGGCTGCCCCGCGCTCAGCCGCGCCTCGAGCCCGGCGACATAGGCCTCGGCGACCGCCTTATAGGCGTCGAGCGAAAAGAGCAGGGTGACGTTGATGTTGAGCCCGTCGGCGATGAGCTGACGGATCGCGGGCACGCCGGCCGCGGTGCCCGGCACCTTGACCATCAGATTGGGCCGGTCGACCGCCGCCCATAGCCGCCGCGCCTCGGCGATCGTCGCCTCGGTGTCGTTGGCGAGATAGGGCGAGACCTCGAGACTGACATAGCCGTCGCGGCCGTCGAGCCGATCATAGACCGGCCGCAGATCGTCGGCGGCGGCCTGGATGTCGGCGATCGCCTGCGCCTCATAGGTGTCGGTGACGCTCGCATCGCCCTTCGACAGGAAGGCGGCGAACCCGGCATCATAGGCGTCGCCCGACCCCATTGCCTTCTCGAAGATCGACGGGTTGGAGGTGACCCCGGTCAGCGCGTCCTCGGCGACGAGCTTTTTGAGGCCGCCATCGGCGAGGAATTTGCGGTCGACGAAATCGAGCCAGACGGCCTGGCCGGCGGCGTTGAGCTGCTGCAGCTTGCTTGACATTATTTCTACTTTCCAAGGAGTTCGCGCGCAACCTTGACGACATTGTCGAGGGTGAAGCCGAACTTTTCCTGCAATTTGGCGAGCGGTGCCGAGGCGCCGAAGGTCGACATGGTGATCGTCGCGCCCTCGAAACCGACATAGCGGTCCCAGCCGAGCGACCCGGCCTGCTCGACCGCGAGCCGCGCGCCGACCGACGGCGGGAAGACGCTGTTTCGATAGGCGGCATCCTGCTTTTCGAACAGATACCAGCTCGGCATCGATACCACCCGCGCCTTGATCCCGCCGGCGGCGAGCTGCTCATGCGCGGCGACGACCAGCGAGACCTCGCTGCCGGTCGCCATCAGGATGATCTCGGGATCGCCGTCCGCGGCGTCGGCGAGGACATAAGCGCCCTTTTCGAGGCCGTCGGCCGACGCATATCTGCTGCGGTCGATCGTCGGCAGCGCCTGGCGCGACAGGATCAAAGCGGTCGGTTCGTGGGTGTGGCTCAGCGCGACCTTCCAGGCGGCGGCGACCTCGTTGGCGTCGCCGGGGCGGATCGTGTCGAGCCCGGGGATCGCGCGCAATGTCGCCAGATGCTCGATCGGCTGGTGGGTCGGGCCGTCCTCGCCGACGCCGATGCTGTCATGGGTGAAGACGAAGACGACCGGGATCTCCATGATCGCGGCAAGGCGGATCGGCGCGCGCATATAGTCGGCGAACACCAGGAAGGTGCCGGTGTAGGAGCGCAGATAGCTGAGCGCCATGCCGTTGGCGATCGCGCCCATCGCATGTTCGCGCACCCCGAAATGCATGTTGCGACCGCTATAGTCGCCGGGTTCGAACGATCCGGCGCCGGGAAAGGTCAGGTTGGTCTTGGTCGATGGCGACAGGTCGGCGGCGCCGCCGATCAGCATCGGCACATGCGGCGCGATCGCGTTGATCACCTTGCCGCCGGCATCGCGCGAGGCGATCCCCTTGGCGTCGGCCGGGAAGCTGGGGATGTCGGCATCCCAGCCTTCGGCCAGCTTGCCCTGACGCAGCAGCGTGAATTCGGCGGCCTCGGTGGGGAAGGCGGCTTCGTAGCGGGCGAACAGCGCCTCCCAGGCCTCGCGGGCAGCCTTGCCGCGCGCGGAGATCGCCGCGTTGAACCCCTCGGCGACGCCGTCGGGGACGAGGAACTGAGCGTCCTCGGGCCAGCCATAGGCCTTCTTGGTCGCCTTGACATTGTCGGCGCCGAGCGCCTCGCCATGCGCCTTCTCGCTGCCCGCGCGCGGACTGCCATAGCCGATCACCGAATGGACGACGATGAAGGTCGGGCGATCGTCGGTGGCGCGGAAGCTGTCGAGCGCGGCGGCGACCGCTTTGGTGTCATTGGCGTCGTCGACATGGATGACGTTCCAGCCATAGCCTTCGAAGCGCTTGCCGACATCCTCGGTGAAGGCGAGCTCGGTCGATCCCTCGATGCTGATATGGTTGCTGTCGTAGATCCAGCAGAGGTTCGACAGCGCGAGATGGCCGGCGACCGATGCGGCTTCGCCCGAAATCCCCTCCATCATGTCGCCGTCGCCGCACAGCACATAGATGTCGTGATCGAACAGGGTGAAGCCGTCGCGGTTGTAGCGCGCGGCGAGCGCGCGCTCTGCGACCGCCATGCCGACCGAATTGCCGCAGCCCTGGCCGAGCGGGCCGGTGGTGGTCTCGACCCCGGTGGTCATGCGATATTCGGGATGGCCCGGGGTCTTCGATCCGAGCTGGCGGAATTGTTTGATGTCGTCGAGGCCGACCGCGGGCAGGCCGGTCTTGCGGCCGTCGGCGTCGATCTCCTCGATCCCGGCGAGATGGATCAGCGCATAGAGCAGCATCGAGGCATGGCCGACCGACAGCACGAAACGGTCGCGGTTGGGCCAGTCGGCGGCGGCGGGATCGGTCCGCAGATAGTCGCGCCACAGCGTATAGCCGACCGGGGCCAGCGCCATCGGCGTGCCGGGATGGCCCGAATTGGCTTTCTCGACCGCGTCGATCGCGAGGGTGCGGATCGTGTCGATGGCGAGGCGATCCGCCGATCCATCCTCATGGACGGCGCTGGTGGCGGTGGGTTCGGTCATGATGGGATCCCGGTGATGATTGTGGCGGTGCAACGATCCAGCGGCGCAAAGGCTGCCGGCGATAAAATATATCGTCTCATCCGTCGGGCGGTTTGACGCGTCGTTCCACCCGCCCGTTGTCGGCGACGATCAGCACATCGATTTCGGCGAGAAACAGCCCATGGCCGAGCATCCCGGGGATTGCCGCGATCATGGTGGCGAGGCCTTCGGGATCGGCGATCGGGCCGAAGGCGCAGTCGAGGATCTGGTTGTCCTGGTCGGTCGCGAAGGGCCGGCCGGCGGCATCGCGCCGCAGCATCGGAACTCCGCCGAGCGCGCGGACCCTGGCCTCGACGAAACCGCGCGCGAAGGGCAGGATCTCGACCGGCAGCGCCGCGTGCCCGAGCTGCGCGACCGGCTTCGAGGCATCGGCGATCGCGATCATGCGGTGCGCGGCGGCGGCGACGATCTTCTCGCGCAGCAGCGCGCCGCCGGCGCCCTTGATCGCGCGGAAGCGTGGATCGATCTCGTCGACGCCGTCGATCGCAAGATCGATCGCCGCGACATCGGCGAAATCGCGGACCGGGATGCCGGCCGCCCGCGCGGCGCGTTCGGTCGCGAGCGAGGTCGAGACCGCGTCGATCAGCAATCCTTCGGCGACGCGGCGGCCGAGCGCGGCGATCGCGAAGGCGACGGTGCTGCCGCTGCCGAGACCGACCAGCATGCCGGCCTCGACCTCGGCGACCGCGGCTTCGGCGGCGGCGCGTTTATCCTCGGCGATGGTCATGGGTTAAGGGCCTTATCTTCCTCCGTCATTCCGGGCTCGACCCGGAATCTCTGTGCCTTCTCCCCGCGGCACAAGAAGGGAGATCCCGGATTAAATCCGGGATGACGGGGTATGTCAGCGCTCATGGGACACGTCCCGGGTGACGGCGGATATTTGAGAAAACCGGTACGGCCCGAAACCGCGCGTGGCGCGTTGGCGGCGGTGTCGACACCGGCCAGCGAAGAGAGATCATGACCGCTCCATCCTATATTGCGACCTATTCCGACCTCATCCTTCGCCCCGATCCGTCGCGTACCGTGATCCGGCCGTTCGCGCCCGACGATCCGGCGGCGTTCGCGGTCGCCGATCATCCGCGGGCGCAGCGGATCGTCGACCGGGTGCTGGCATTCGACGAGACGCAGCTGGCGACGTCGCTGGCACGGCTGGAGGCGGCGCTGGCCAACCGGCACCGCAATATCGACGATCTGCTGCTGCGCCGGTTCGACGAGATCAAGGGACTGTCGGTCGATCGCGCGACGCTGACCCGCGACCATGCGCTGTTGATCGGCGCCTATTTCAGCGAGGAATATTCGTTCGAGGCGGCGGCCCTGTTCAATCCGAGTCTCGTCGCGCATCCCGACCAGACGGGCGTGGCGCCGGGTGCGATCCGGTTCGTGATGTCGCTGCGCGGGATCGGCGAGGGCCATGTCTCGTCGGTGACCTTCCGCACCGGCATCTGGTCGGCCGAGACCGGCTTCGCGATCGATGCGCCCAGCGACCAGGCGGTGCCGCCGCGGGTCGACCAACCCGAGACGCTGACCGACGATTCGGTGATCCACCTGATGTGCGACGGCAGCCGCGACGTCTCCGAAACCGTGCTGTTTCCGATGGTGCCGCGCCAGCGCCAGGGGATCGAGGATGTGCGGTTGGTGCGCTTCGTCGAGGAGGATGGCGCGGTCCGCTATTATGGTACGTTCACCGCGTTCAGCGGCGCCGTGGCGCGGTCCGAACTGCTCGAGACCAGGGATTTCCACAGTTTCACGATGCGGCCGCTGCGCGGTCCGGTCGCCGACAGCAAGGGCATGGCGCTGTTCCCGCGCCGCCTCGACGAGCGCTATGCGATGCTCGGCCGCCAGGACAACGAGAATATCTGGTTCCAGACCTCGGACGATCTCACCCATTGGGAAAACGGCACGAAGATCGTCGCCCCGCTGTGGCCGTGGGAGTCGATCCAGATGGGCAATTGCGGATCGCCGATCGAGATCGACGAGGGATGGCTGGTGCTGACCCATGGCGTCGGCATGGTCCGCAGCTATTGCATCGGTGCCTGCCTGCTCGACAAGCAGGATCCGACCAGGCTGCTCGCCCGGCTGCCGCGGCCGATGATCCATCCGAGCCCGTCCGCGCGCGACGGCTATGTGCCCAATGTCGTCTATAGCTGCGGCGGGCTGGTGCAGGACCGCACCCTGTTGCTGCCTTATGGGGTTGCCGACAATTATGCCGCCTTCGCCGAGATCGAGGTCGACGCGCTCCTCGCTGCCATGCAGTGAGCGCGTCTCCCGTCGATGGTGCTGGCGGATCATCTGCCGGCGCCGGTTCGCTGGATCAGACGAGCTTGGCTTCGAGCGAAATCTCGGCCTTGATGACCTTCGAGATCGGGCAGGCCGCCTTCACCGCGACCGCGATCTGCTGGAACTGATCGTCGTCGAGGCCGGGGATCGACGCTTCGAGGCTCAGCGCGACATGGGTGATCGAGAAGCCATCGCCATCCTGCTCGAGCGTCACCACCGCGCTGGTGTCCATCTTGTCGGCGCGCAGGCCGGCCTGTTCGAGCGCGAGCGACATCGCCATGGTGAAGCAACCGGCATGCGCCGCGCCGAGCAGTTCCTCGGGGTTCGAGCCCTTCTTGCCCTCGAAACGGCTGGCGAAGCCATAAGGATAGGCGTCGAGCGCGCCGCTTTCGGTACTGAGCGAACCGATGCCGTCCTTGAGGCCGCCCTGCCAGGCGGCCGAAGCCTTGCGATTGATCTTCATGATAGCCTTCTCCTTTTGCGGTGAATGTCGAATAGGCGCGCTATGTTGCGGTTCGAGCGACGGGCCTCACGGTTTCGCCGTGGCGACCGGCGCGGGCGCATTCTCCCAGCCGCCGCCCAGCGCCTTGAACAGGGCGATCTGCGCTTCGGCGACCGCGACGTCGGACTGGGCGAGCGCCTGGTGGGCGTCGGCGCGGTTCTGGTCGGCGACGAGCAGGTTGAGGAAGCTGTCGCGGCCCGTGTCGTAGCGGGTGCGCGACAGCCGGGCGGCACCGTCGGCTGCGGCGCTTGCCCGTGCCAGCGCGGCATTGCTGTCGAGCGCGCCGGCATAGCGGGCGAGCGCCTGCTCGGTCTCCTTGAGCGCGGTCAGGATCGTGCCGTCGAACGCCGCGAGCGACCCTTCGGCGCCGGCACGGGCCTGGCGGATCTGCGCGCGGGCGGCGGCGATGTTGGGGAAGCTCCACGACAGCAGAGGGCCGGCCGAGAAGCTGAACGACCGTCCTTCGCCGATATGGCTCGCCTTGCTCGACCCGAGCGTCGCCGAACCGAGCAGGCTGATCTGCGGGAACAGCGACGCGGTGGCGATGCCGATCCGTGCGGTGTCGGCGGCGAGGGTGCGTTCGGCGCGGCGGACATCGGGCCGGCGGGCGAGCAGCGCGGCGCCGTCGCCGGCCGGGATGACGGTCTTCACCTTGGGGACGATCCGGCACTGCGCGACCGCGGTGTCGATCTGGCCGGGGGTACGCCCGGTCAGCGCGGCGAGTGCATAGAGCTGGGCGCGGCGTTCGGCATCATATTGCGGGATCTGGGCGTTGGCCTGTTCGAGCAGGATCGTCGCCTGGTCGAGGTCGCGCTGGGTGCCGCGGCCGGCGTCGAGCAGCCTTTTCGTCAATCCTTGGGTGTCGCCCTGGAGCCGGGCGGTCTCGCGGGCGACATCGGCCTGGGCGGCGAAGCCGCAGGCATCGGCATAGCTGCGCGCGACCTCGGCGGCGACCGAGATCCGCACGCCGTCGAGTGCGGCGGCGGCGGCCTGGGCATCGCCCTTCGCGGCTTCGATCGATCGCGACACGCGGCCGAACAGATCGACCTCGTAGCTCGCGTCGAACCCCGCCTGATAAAAGTTGAGATCATAATGGCTGGGACCGCCGGCCGTGCCGCCGCCCGCGGTCGCGCCGCTGGCGGCAACGCTGTCGGTGCCGATACGGCGGCGCGAATAGCTGCCCGAGACGTTGGTGGTCGGCAGCAGCGCGCTGCGCTCCTCGCTCAGCACCGCGCGCGCCTCCTTGAGGCTGGCGACCGCCTGGCGGACGTCGGTGTTATGGGCGAAGGCGTCGGCGATCAGCCCGTCGAGAAGCGGATCGTCGAACATCCGCCACCAGTCGGGCGCGATCGCGGCGGTCGAGACCATCGGCGTCGCCTTGCCCTCGACGAAGCCGGCCTCGGCGCCGGCCGGCGCCTTGGGGGCGACATAGTTCGGGCCGACCGCGCAGCCGGCGAGCAGCAGCGGCAGCGCAACCATGGCCGTGCGGCGCGCGGCGGTCATGACGCGCTCCCGTCGAGCGCGGGTTCGGGATCGGGTTCGTCGCTCTTCTTCCTGCTCGCTCGCCATGTCGCGATGCGATCGCCCAATTTGCGCGAGATCACGTAGAAGCTCGGGGTGAACAGCAGGCCGAACAGGGTCACGCCGATCATCCCGAAGAACACCGCGACGCCCAGCGCCTTGCGCATCTCCGATCCTGGCCCGTTCGAGATCACCAGCGGCAGCACGCCGAGGATGAACGCGATCGAGGTCATCAGGATCGGCCGCAGCCGCTGGCTGGCGGCCTGGGTCGCGGCCTCGCGCGGGGACAGGCCTTCCTCTTCACCCTGCCGGGCGAACTCGACGATCAGGATCGCGTTCTTGGCGGCGAGCCCGACCAGCACCACCAGCCCGATCTGGGTCAGGACATTGTTGTCCATGTTCATCACGTTCACGCCGAGCACCGCGGCGAGCAGGCACATCGGCACGATCAGGATCACCGCCAGCGGCAGGATCAGGCTTTCATATTGCGCGGCGAGCAGCAGGAAGACGAACAGCACCGCCAGCGCGAACACATAGATGCCGGTATTGCCCGCCTGTTCCTGCTGATAGGCGAGGTCGGTCCATTCGAAGGTCATCCCCTTGGGCAGGATGCGATGGGCGAGGTCCGCCATCGTCCGCAGCGACTGGCCCGACGAGAAACCGCGCTGGGTGTCGCCGAGCAGTTCGGCCGACGGATAGAGATTGTATCGGACCACCCGGTAGGGGCCGGCATCGTTCTTGAGCGTCATCACCGCGCCGAGCGGCACCATCCCGCCATTGTCCGACCGGGTTCGCAGCCGCTCGATATCCGAGGTCTGCTGGCGGAAGGGGGCATCGGCCTGCGCGGTCACCCGCCAGGTGCGGCCGAGATAGTTGAAGTCGTTGATATAGCTCGACCCGATATAGGTGCCGAGCGTCGAGAAGACGTTGGCGACGGGCACGCCGATCTGCTCGGCGCGCTCGCGGTCGACATCGGCGTAGAGGCGCGGAGTGTGGACGTCGAAGGTGGTGTAGCTCGCCTGGATGCCGGGTGCTTTGTTCGCCTCCATCATCATCGCGAACGCCGCGTTGGCGAGCGCCGCATAGCCGGCGCCATTGTGGTCCTCGATCTGCATCTTCCAGCCGCCGCCGGTGCCGATGCCGCGGACCGGCGGGGGCGGGATCACCAGGATGCTGCCCGCGGTGATCGCGCCATAGGCCTTGCGCAGCTTGGCGGCGAACTCGTCGGCGGTGGCGCCGCGCTCCTTGCGCTCCTTCATCAGCACGAACACCACCCCGGCATTGGGCGCGGTGGTGAAGGTGGCGCCGTCGAAGCCGGCGAAGGCGACGCTGTTCGAGGCCCCCGGCACGCTCTGGGCGATCTTGATCGCCTGTTCGACGACCTCGCTGGTGCGTTCGAGCGAGGTGCCCGGCGGCATATGGACCGCGCTGATCAGATAACCCTGGTCCTGGGCGGGAATGAAGCCGGTCGGGGTCGCGTAGAAGCGCCAGACCGCGAGCAGGATCAGCGCTGCATAGGCGACCCCGACCAGCGCGAGCTTGCGCACCAGCTTGCCGGTGGTCCGGCCATAGCGATCGGAGAGCCGGTCGAAGCCGTGGTTGAAGCCGTTGGCGAAACGTCGCGGCCAGCCGCGCGGGCCGTCGGGGATTTCGGTATCGGTGGCGTGATCGGGCTTGAGCAGCAGCGCCGCCAGCGCCGGCGACAGCGTCAGCGAGACGAAGGCCGAGATGACGGTGGCCGAGACGATGGTGAGCGCGAACTGCTTGTAGAATTCGCCCGAAATGCCGGGAATGAAGGCGGTCGGGATGAACACCCCCGACAGCACCAGCATGATCGCGATCAGCGCGCCCGACACCTCGTCCATGGTCTTGTGCGCGGCCTCGCGCGGCGACATGCCGGTCGCCATCAACCGCTCGATATTCTCGATCACGACGATCGCGTCGTCGACGACGATGCCGATCGCGAGCACCAGCCCGAACAGCGACAGATTGTTGAGGCTGAAGCCGAAGGCGGCGAGCGCCGCGAACGCGCCGACCAGCGAGATCGGGATCGCGATGATCGGGATGATCGCCGCGCGCCAGCTCTGCAGGAACAGCAGCACTACCAGCGAGACCAGCGCGAGCGCGATGTAGAGGGTGCGCTGCACCTCGGCGATCGACTCGGCGATATAGTCGGTCGGGTGATAGGGGATCGAATAGGTCAGACCGGGCGGGAAGCTGCGCGAGGCCTCCTTGAGCGCGGACTCGACCGCGGCGGCGGTCGCGAGCGCGTTCGATCCGGGAAGCTGGGTGATCACCAGCGCGCTCGCCTGCGCACCCGTCACGAAGGCGTTGGTGGTATAATCCTGCGCGCCGAGTTCGATCCGGGCGACGTCGCGCAGGCGGACGAGGCCGCCATCGGCGCGGCGCTTGATGATGATCCCGCCAAACTGTTCGGGGGTGGTCAGCCGGCCGAGGGTCTGGATGCCGAGCTGGAACGCGCTGCCCTTGTTGCCGAACGGCGGTGCGCCGATCGAACCGCCCGCGACCTGGACATTCTGGCCGCGGATCGCGGTGACGACCTCGTCGATCGTCAGGTTGCGCGCGGCGGCGAGATCGGGATCGACCCAGATCCGCATCGCGAACTGGCGCGCGCCGATCGCCCTGGTGTCGCCGACGCCGGCGATCCGCTTGATCCGGTCGTTGACCTGGAGCGCGACATAGTTGGAGATATATTGCTGGTCGAGACTATGGTCGGGCGAGGTGAAGCCGACCACCATCAGGATATCGGGCGAGGCCTTGCGAACGGTGACGCCGATCTGCCGCGTCTCCTCGGGCAGGCGTGGTTCGGCCTCCGATACGCGGTTCTGGACGAGCACCTGGGCTTCGTTGATGTCGGTGCCGAGCTTGAAGCTGACGGTGATGGTGACGGTGCCGTCGCCGAGCGACGACGAGGACATGTAGATCATGTTCTCGACGCCGTTGATCTGTTCCTCGAGCGGCACCGCGACGGTGTCGGCCATCGTCTCCGCGGTGGCGCCCGGATAGCTCGCCGTCACGGTGACGGTGGGCGGTGCGATCTCGGGATATTGGCCGACCGGCAGGGTCGGATAGGCGATCGCGCCGATGATCACGATCAGGATCGACAGCACCGCCGCGAAGATCGGGCGATCGATGAAGAAGTGCGGGAAACGCATCTCAGGCGCCGGTCGACGGGGTCGCGGTGGCCGGCTGCGGCACCGTCACCGAGGGCGCGGTCGGCGAGGTATCGGGTCGTCGCGGCTTGATCACGATGCGCTTGGGATCGACCTTGGTGCCGGGCTGGAGCTGGGCGAGCCCGTCGAGGACGACGAGGTCGGTCGGGGCGATGCCGTCGCGGATCGCGCGCAGGCCCATCACCTCGGGCCCGGTTTCGACCGGCCGGGCGGCGACCTTGTTGTCGCGATCGAGCACCATCACCAGCTTGCGCGACTGATCGGCGGTGATCGCCTCGTCGGGGACGAGCAGCGCCTTGTAGCGTCCCGAACCGAGCAGCCGGGCGCGGCCGAACAGTCCCGGGGTCAGGAAGCGGTCATGGTTGGGGACGACCGCATAAGCGCGGATCGTCCCGGTCTGCGGATCGAGCGCATTGTCGACGAACGCCATGATGCCGCGGCGACGGTAGCCGACCTCGTCGGAGAGCTGGATGTCGACCGGGTTCGGCGCGAAGCGCGACGAGCCGCGCTGGCCCTTCTGCGCCTCGCGCAGATATTTGAGGTAGAAGCTCTCGGCGCCATCGAACTGGAACCAGATCGGATCGAGCGAGACCAAAGTGGTGAGCTGGGTGGTGCCGGCGCTGACCTGATCGCCGATCGATACCTTGCGATCGGAGATGCGGCCGGTGATCGGCGCGCGGACGGTGGTGAAGCTCAGGTCGAGCCGGGCATTGGCGGCATCGGCGATCGCCGCCTTGAGGCTGGCCGCGGCCGAGCGGGCGGTCGCCTGCTGCGCCTGATATTCCTCGCGGCTGACCGCGCCCGAGGCGACGAGCCCGGCCGAGCGATCGGAAACAGCCTGGGCATTGATCTGGGCGGCGCGCGCGCTCGCGACCTGCGCCTCGGCGCGGTCGAGGGTCGCGCGGAACGGGCGCGGGTCGATCGTGAACAAGGGCTGGCCCTCGCGGACGTCCTGGCCGTTGCGGAACAGGATCTGCGTCACCACCCCGGTGACCCGGGCGCGCATGTCGACGCTCTGCGGCGCGACGAAGCGGCCGACATATTCGTCCCAGTCGACGACCTCGCGCACCAGCGGGGTCGCAACCGACACATGCGGCGCAGGCGGCGGGGGTGGGGCCTCTTTCTTACAGGCGGGGAGGGCGGCGAGGCCGACCAGCAGGCCCGACAAGGCCGCCAGGCGCACGGAGCTACGCGGCGCGGTCATTCGGGTCTCCCGGGATAGATGGTGATGTGATGAAGCGAGCCCGTGGCCGCGGAAATGGCTGGCTGAGCCTGGGCCCATCCTCACAGGCTGGCGTCCAGAGCATCGACCTGGCGCAACGACGGTCCGGACCGGGCGTCAATTGGGCGAGACGGTGTTTCCCCCATGGCCTGTTCTTCCCCCGTAGACGGTCAAATGCCCGAACATGATACCGGCAGACCCTATTGTGCCCGGGTCGAAGCCGAAATCATCCAAAGGTATGTGTGGTTAACATCTTTGTGTCCGGGAGCCTAATGCGAGAAATGCCAGATTTCATAGGCCGTAGCGGGTGACGACCTTGGTTTCGGATCGCCGGGCACGATCCGCGGAGCCTTTCTCGCTCAGCAATATTCGAGGCTGAGGATCGTCGTGCTCTTGAGGCTGGAGAGGATGATGCTCGACCGCGCGGTTTCGATCTCGGGGGCGGGGAGGAGTTTGGTCGACAGGAAGCGGCTGAAGCTGTCGAGGTCCTTCGTCCACACCCGCAGCATGAAGTCGGTTTCGCCGGTCAGATAATCGCACGAGACGATCTCGGGCAGGGTCTGGACCCGTTCGCGAAAGCGACGCTCGGCATCCTCGCTGTGCGAGGACAGCTTGATCGTGACATAGGCCGAGACGCCGAGATTGAGCCGTTCGGGGTTGAGCAGCGCGACGATGCGGTCGAGATAGCCCTCGTCCTTGAGCCGCTGCAGCCGCCGCGAACATTGCGATGCCGACAGATTGACCAGCGCGCTCAGTTCGCTGGGTCCCAGGTCGCCCCGTTCCTGCAGGTGCATCAATATTTTGCGATCGAAACTGTCGAGCCGTCGATCGGCCATCACGTCCCCCTGGATCCGTATCGCACCATGCTATGCCCGGGCGACACCGGCCGCAAGACAATGCCGTCCTGTCGCGATTTTGCGTGGCGCGCCGAGGATGAATGATCACATGGCGCACGATAGCATCGCTATCTGCTGGATAGATGCACGGATCATGCGGATCATGATGTCCGCACTGCCATTACGCACAGCATGTGCGCGAGACCACCGCTAGAACGTGACGAAAGGGCCCCGAGCCCGCCGTCCCCAAGGAGCGTCCATGGCCTTCGATCATCTTGAAGCGCAGCCCGCCGATCCGCTGCTGTCGCTGATCGAGCTGTTCGGCAGCGATCCGCGCCACGACAAGATCGACCTGAGCGTCGGCGTCTATCGCGACGAGCAGGGCCGGACACCGGTGTTCGCGGCGGTCAAGCAGGCCGAGGCACGGCTCGTCGAGCGCCAGCAGAGCAAATCCTATCTCGGGCCTGATGGCGACCGCGACTATGTCGCGCGGCTGCAGGATCTGATCTTCGGCGATGCGGGCCATGCCGGCGGCGCGGGCGGGCATGCGATCAGCGGGCTGCAGACCCCGGGCGGCACCGGTGCGCTGCGGCTGGCGGCCGAACTGCTCGCGCTCGGGCGACCCGATCGCCGGATCTGGCTGGGGACGCCGAACTGGCCCAATCATGGCCCGATCTTCCGCGGTGCCGGGCTGACGGTGATGGGCTATCCGCACCTCGATCCGGCCGGGCAGGCGGTCGATGTCGACCGGCTGTTCGCGGCGATCGCCGATGCCCGGCCGGGCGATGCGGTGCTGCTGCAGATCTGCTGCCACAACCCCACCGGGATCGATCCCGACCTCGACGCCTGGCGGGCGATCGCGGGCAGGCTGGCGGAGCGGGGGCTGATCCCGCTGGTCGACATCGCCTATCATGGGCTCGGCGACGGGCTCTATGCCGATCTGGCGGCGCTGCGGCTGGTCATGGCCGAACTGCCCGAAGCGCTGATCGCGTATTCGTGCGACAAGAATTTCGGCCTCTATCGCGACCGGGTCGGTGCCCTGTTCTTCGCGGGGCGCAGCGCCGGGCAGGCGCGGACGGTCCACAGCAATCTGGTCGCGATCGCCCGCGCCGCCTACTCGATGCCGCCCGACCACGGCGCGGCGGTGGTGGGCATGATCCTGGCCGACACGGCGTTGACGGCGGCGTGGCGCGGAGAACTCGACCATATGCGCGGGCGGATCCAGTCGGTGCGCGCGGCACTGGCCGGCCTCGGCCGGATCGGCGCGATCGATCTGACGCCGCTCGGCCGGCAAAAGGGGATGTTCGCGCTGCTGCCGCTGCCGGTCGCGACGATCCGCGACCTGCGCACGCGCCACGGCATCTACATGGCGGATTCGGGACGGATCAACATCGCAGGCCTGCAGATCGACGCTATCCCGCGCCTCGCCGACGCGCTGGCGGGCGTCCAGTTGCGCGCGGCGGCCTGAGCTGCCGGATCACGGAGGCGCAGCGCCGGATCGCCGATCTTGCCGCCCGGCGTGAAGCGGGGCACAGCGGTGGACGATGAAGATGACCGAAGCCGAACAGGGGCTGCGCCGCCAGCTCACCGATTTCTACCATCTCGTCCATCATCTCGGATGGTCGGAGATGATCTTCAACCATATCTCGGCGCGGCTGCCCGGGCCCGAGCATCATTATCTCGTCAACCCGTTCGGGTTGCTCTACGAAGAGATCACCCCCGACAATCTGATCCGGGTCGGCATCGATGGCCAACTGGTCGAGCCGTCCGCGCATGGCGCCAACCCGGCCGGTTTCGCGCTGCACGGCGCGATCCATGCGACCCGCGCCGATATCGGCTGCGTCGCCCACACCCACAGCGATGCGGTGTCGGCGGTGGCGATGAAGCGGGACGGCATCAGCCACGACAATTTCTATGGCGCGCAGCTGTTTGGCCGGGTCGGCTATCATGATTTCGAGGGGATCACCCTCTATGACGACGAGCGCGTACGGATGATCGCCAGCCTCGGCGACGCACATGTGCTGGTGCTGCGCAACCATGGCATCGCGGTATGCGAGCGCGACATCCCGGCGACCTTCCTGCTGCTGTGGACCGTTCAGCGGGCCGCCGAGATCCAGTGCGCGGCGGGAGCGGCGGGTGGCGACGACGTGATCCTCGACGACGCGGTGCGCAGCCGCTGCGCGGCCGATGCCCGCCGGCTCGGTTCGTTGCCCGGCTTCGCCGCGATGATGTTCGACGCCGCGGTGCGCCGCATGCGCGCCGAGCAGGCGGGGCGATGACGGCGCCGGCGATCGCCTTCGTCGATGCCGCGGCGGTGCATGCGGCGCTGACCCCGGCGGTGACGATCGCGCTGATCCGCGAGGCGATGATCGGCCTGTCGCGCGGCGAGACGATCCAGTCGCCGCGCGCGGTGCTCGAACTCGCGCACAACAACAAGTTCGGGGTGATGCCGGCTGCGCTGTCGGCGACGGGGGCGTTCGGGGCCAAGCTGATCGGGGTGTTCGGCGATCCGGCGCGCCCGGGACGCCAGGCGCATCATGGGCTGGTGGTGCTGTTCGACGGCGAAAGCGGCCGGCCTTTGTGCGTCGCCGATGCCGAGGCGATCACCCTGGCGCGGACCGCCGCCGCCAGCGCGGTCGCGACCGACGCGCTGGCGCGCGACGATGCCCGCACCCTGGCGGTGTTCGGCAACGGCGCGCAGGCGCGCGCGCATGTCCATGCGATCGCCTGCGTCCGCCCGCTCGAGCGGGTGACGATCTGGGGACGGTCGTTCGACCATGCCGCGGCGCTCGCCGCCGAACTGCGCGCCGCGACCGGGCTCGATGTCGTCGCCGAGGCTTCGGCCGAGGTTGCGGCGCGCGCCGACATCATCTGCACCGTCACCACCGCCGCCGAGCCGGTGCTGCTGTCGCGCTGGGTCGTCGATGGCACCCATGTCAACCTGGTCGGATCGAGCCGGCCGGGGCCGGTCGAGATCGACCAGGATCTGCTGCTGCGCGGCCGCTACATCGCCGACAGCCGCGCGCAGGCGCTGGTCGAGGCCGCCGAATATCTGCGCGCGCGGGCGGCGGGGGCGGTCGACGAGGGCCATATCGCCGCCGAGATCGGCGAGGTGCTGCTCGGCCGGGTGGCGGGCCGCCGCGACGGGCGCGAGGTGACGCTGTACAAGTCGCTGGGCCACCCGGTGCAGGATATTGCCGCCGCTGCCTTCCTCCACGCGCAGGCCGGCAGCGACTGAGCGGACCACCCGACCGCATCGTCGCAGCGACGGCGAAGGACGGCAGGGGCGGCGTGACGGCCGGGATCGTCGCGGTTATGACCGAATCGTCCGCTATCGTTGCGCGGCGGCCGATCGAATGCCGTCATCGGCCATGGGGTTCGGGCGGCGGCCTGCAGGAAATGGGTGGATAGCGGCGGCCATGTCGCTAAGCGTGCGCGCCATCCGTCATCGAGGAAATATCATAACCGTGTCGAAGTCAGAAGGTCCGTCTCCCGCCACCACGCCGCCGGCGTTGCCGAAGGCCGCGCGCCAGCGCGATCCGCGGTCGCTGCGGTCGCAGGAGTCGATGCGCAATGCGCTGCTGCGGCTGATCGAGGGGCGGCAACTCGAGAAGATCACCCTGCGCGAGATCACCTCGGAGGCGGGGGTGAGCTATCCGACCTTCTTCAACCATTATGACAGCAAGGAAGAGCTGTTCCAGGACATCGCTCGCAACGAGATCATCGATCTGCTCGCGATCTTCCGGAAAGGACGCAACTCGCCCGATTGGCGGCCGGGCGAGAATATGTGCGTCTATGTGATGGAGCGCCGCAGCCTGTGGCGGACCTTGCTCACCGCCGGCGCGACCGATGCGATGCGATCCGAATTCATCCGGCGCGGGCGCGACCTGGCGAGCGATCGCCCCAATCTCGGCCATGGTTTCCCGTTCGAACTGCTGTCGGGGATCATCGCCAGCGGCACCTTCGAGATCATCTCATGGTGGCTGTCGCAAGAGGCCGAATATTCGGTCGAGACCGTGTCCAACATGCTCGAAACCCTGGTGATCGAGCCGGCGCTCAACCTGCCGTCGGGCTATTTCACCAGCCGCAAGGGGCTTGCCAAGGAATGACGGGCGTCGGGCCCGGTTGACATCTTCGCTCATCTCCAACTATTTTATTCATTATAAAATAGAGTCGCGGTCGTCGTCGCCTGGAACGGCGCTCGGTCCGCGACGGATGAGGGAGGGATGGCATGAGCATTTCGCAGGACACCGACATCGCGGCGGTGTCGCCGCTGGTCCGCCAGCGTGAGACCGATCTGGCAGGCAAGGTGGTGATCATCACCGGCGCCAGCCGCGGCGTCGGCAAGCAGGCCGCGCTCGATTTCGCCCGGCGCGGCGCCCATGTCGTGCTGGCGGCGCGCACCGTCGAGGCGGATTCGGCGCTGCCGGGGACCATCGGCGAGACGCTGGCGCAGATCGAGGCGGCCGGCGGGCAGGCGATCGCGGTGGCCACCGATCTCGCCAGCGAAGCGGACCTGAAGGCGCTGGTCGAGGCCGCGGTCGCGCGCTTCGGCGGGGTCGACATCCTCGTCAACAATGCCGCCGCGACCACCGGCGAGATCTGGGGCAAGCCGTTCCTCGCCCTGACCCGCGACGAGTGGCTGTATCAGTTCGCGGTCAACGTCCATGCGCCCTTCACCCTGACCCAGCTTGTCGTACCGATCATGGAACGGCGTGGCGGGGGGCGGATCATCAACCTGTCGACCGGCAGCGGCGAGGTGTTCCGCTTGCCCGAGGAGCCGACCAAGCTCGATGCGGTCGGCGGCTTCAGCCTGGCGGTGCCCGGCTATTATGCCAGCAAGCGCGCGCTCGACCGGTTCGGCAACTGCATGGCGCCAGAACTCCACGCCAAGGGCATCGCGATCATCGGCCTGCATCCCGGCCTCGTCGCCACCGAACTGGTCGCGATCCGGGTGAAGGAGCGGGGCCTCGACGACAGCGTCGCGGTGCCGATGACGGTGCCGGCGCGGATGATCGTCTATTTCGCGGCCTGCGAAAATCCGTGGGAATATAGCGGCCGGCTGTTCTGGGCCGAGCGCGAGATGGCGCAGATGGAGATCAAACTCGACGCACCGCCGATGCCTGCTGCGTCATCGTAACGAATGGAACGGCGTTGGCCCCCCAACCACCGATGATGGCCAATCGGCGTCCACGCCCGCCGAAAGCAGCAATGATACACTGCCGCCGGAGAAAGGATCGCCACGGGGCTGAGAGCCCGAGGCAGGAGCATCCGATGCCATCGGATGACCCGGCTCTCAGTCTTTGATTTACCGCTGGATGAAGCGATCGATCATGTCCCGCGCGATCCGCGCAGGACGCTTGGTGGCGGCGTCGATGCAGCACCAGCTCGATTTGACTTCGGCAAGAACCTCTTCGCCGCGCCGTATCACCGTCTCGTAAAAGGCACGCGCGCCTTCGACCCGCTCGAGGAGGACGGTGGCGATCACCTCGTCATCGAGGAAGGCTGGCTTGCGATAGGTGATCTCGTGTTTGAGCGCGACCCAGAGACGGGACGCAACCATGTCGGGCGGTGCGAGCCGTTCCCAATGGCTGATGACGGCGGCCTGTACCCATTTGAGATAGCTGGCATTATTGACATGACCCATGAAGTCGATGTCGGCGGGATCGATCCCGATCGGATATGTGTGGGGTTTGCTGGTCACCGGACGACCATATCAGCCTCTGCGATGCGGAGCCATGCGTTACGTTGCCGCGGGCGTTGCCGATCGATCGTTGAAGTGGACCATTGGATGGTCTAAATAAACTTGCTGATCAACGATCGGCAACCAAGGGCATTGCCATGCAGATTTCCGTGACCGAAGCGAAGGGACAACTCACCGACCTTGTGCGGCGGGCGGAAGCAGGCGACGAGATCATCCTGACCCGTCATGGTCACCCGGCCGTGCGGCTGGTGCCGGTCAAGCAGGTCGCCGACGCGAAATCCCGCAGATCATTGCTCGACGATGTTCGTGCTTCTGCCGCCCTGAAGGCCGCAGCGGGTCCAGATGCCGCACGCAGCCAGGACTTTCTCTACGGTGACGATGGCCTTCCCGCATGATCGCGGTCGACACGTCCGCGCTGATGGCGATCCTGTTGAATGAACCCAGGGCCGACGCCTGCGCCGCCGTGCTCGAGGCCGGGGATCGTCTGCTGATTTCGGCCGGCACGGTCGCCGAGGCGCTGATCGTCGCCGGACGGCGCAATGTCGGCGAGGAAGCGGCGCGATTGATCGACGGACTTGGGTTCGAGGTCGTCAGCGTGACGCTCGCCTCGGCCAGGCGCATTGCCGAAGCCTATGGGCAATGGGGGAAGGGGGTTCACCCGGCGGCACTCAATTTCGGAGACTGCTTCGCTTACGAGGTGGCGAAGGAGCATGGGTGCCCGCTGCTCTATGTGGGGGAGGATTTCTCCCGGACCGATATCGAGGGCGCTCTCGTCTAGAGCATTTTCAAGTCAGGTGGAATCACCTGACGGCTCGGAAAATGCGGAAAACAAAGGCTATTAGAGCATGTTCCGATTCAATCTAAACGGGACATGCTCTAGAACTGCGAGCCATCGCGATTTCGACGATCGTCTCGTCAGGTCGGGCGGTTGGCTCCCCGAGTAGGATTCGAACCTACGGCCATTCGATTAACAGTCGAATGCTCTACCGCTGAGCTATCGGGGATCGCCGTTCCGCACGCTTCGCGCGTGTCGACCAAAAAAGGTCTGGATGGCTCCCCGGGCCGGATTCGAACCAGCGACCATTCGATTAACAGTCGAACGCTCTACCACTGAGCTACCGGGGATCACTTCGTCGAAGCGAGTGGCGGGCCTCATAGCAGCCCGGGCGAAACTGGCAAGCACCTCACGCGATTTTTTGTGTGGAGGGCGTGGGGCTTGGCGCAGGCGCGAGGCGCGATCAGGTCGCGAACTGCTCCATCGTGATCCGGTCGTCGAGCGCATGTTCGGGATCGAACAACAGGGTCAGCGGGCTGGTGCGGTCGATCGAGATGGTGACGCTTTCGATGTCGCGGACCTCGCGCTGGTCGGCGACCGCGCTCACCGCGCGCTTGGCGCTTTCGAGGACGCGGAAGGTCACCCGGGTGCGGTTGGGCAGGATCGCACCGCGCCAGCGGCGCGGTCGGAACGGGCTGATCGGGGTGAGCGCGAGCAGCGACGAATCGAGCGGAAGGATCGGGCCCTGCGCCGACAGATTATAGGCCGTCGACCCGGCGGGGGTTGCGACCAGCACGCCGTCACAGACCAGCTCGGGCATCACCACCCGGCCGTCGAGCGACACTTCGAGCTTGGCGGTCTCGCGGGTCTCGCGCAGCAGCGACACTTCGTTGATCGCCGGGATACTGACCTGCTCGCCGGTCATGGTGAGCACGTCCATCCTGAGCGGCAGCACGGTGATCGCCTTGGCGTTGGCGACGCGCAGCTCGAGCAGGTCGGGCCGCCAGTCGTTCATCAGAAAGCCGACCGTGCCGAGATTCATCCCGAAGATCGGCAGCACCCGGTGCCGGTCGAGCATCATGTGGAGCGCGCGCAGCAGATAGCCGTCCCCGCCCAGCGCGACCACCAGTTCGGCCTGCTCGATCGGCACCCACTCGTAGAGATGGCGCAGCTCCTCGGCGGCTTCCTGGGCCTGTACGGTCGGCGACGCCATCAGCGCCATGCGCCGTTCGCTCATCCGCCGGTGACGCTCATATGGCGGCCGACCGCGGGCGCGGCGCTGGCGGCCTCGATCCGGAAGTCGTGGCGGCGCGGCTTGATCATCATCGCCTGGTCGAGCAATTCGTCGAAGCGCGCGCCGTCGCCCGCGCGCAACGCCCCGCGCAGGTCGAGCCCGTCGTCATGGCCGAGGCACAGATAGATATGGCCGGTCGCGGTCACCCGCACCCGGTTGCAGCCGTCGCAGAAATTGCCGGTCAGCGGGGTGATGAAGCCGATCTTCGCCCCCAGCGGCTCGACCCGGGCATAGCGCGCCGGGCCGCCGGTGCGCTCGGCGATCGGCACGAGGCTGTAGCGCGTCTCGAGATCGCGGCGGACGCCGTCGAGCGGCAGATAGCGGTCGGTGCGGTCCTCCTCGATCATGCCGAGCGGCATCGTCTCGATCAGGGTGAGGTCGAAGCCTTCGCCGGCGCACCAGCGAAGCATCGGATCGATCTCGTCCTCGTTCAGCCCCTTGAGCGCGACCATGTTGATCTTGATCGCGAGTCCCGCCGCCTTGGCGGCGGCGATGCCGTCGAGCACCACGTCGAGATCGCCGCGGCGGGTGATGTGGCGGAAGCGGGCGGGATCGCGGCTGTCGAGGCTGACATTGATCCGCCGCACCCCGGCGTCGGCCAGCGCGGCGGCGTGGCGGCGCAACTGGGTGGCGTTGGTGGTGAGGGTCAGCTCGTCGAGCCCGTCGCCGATCCGGCGGCCGATCCGCCGCGCGAGTTCGTCGATGCCGCGGCGCACCAGCGGCTCGCCGCCGGTCAGGCGGATCCGCTTAACCCCGCGGGCGATGAACGCATCGGCGAGGATGGCGAGTTCGTCGAGGGTCAGCACCTCGTCGCGGGGCGCGAACTGCATGTCTTCGGACATGCAGTAGCGGCAGCGCAGGTCGCAACGGTCGGTCACCGACAGGCGCAGATAGGTGATCCGGCGGCCATAGCGGTCGGCAAGCGCGTTCGTGCTCATGTCGTGCCGCATATCCACGGCTATCAGCTATTCTCTTGAGGACGTTCCGGCAAGGGGGCGCGCCGCCACAGGGTGGTGATATTCTGTCACATGGTAAAAGTTTCGGCAAAAGTTTCGCGGCCGGACGATTGGCGGGCGGGCGGCGATAGGCTAGCCTGATCTGAATGAGCGGTGAACTGCGCGACGATGGCGCCTTGGCAAGGGCAGGGGAGCAATCGCTCCCCCTTTTTCTGTTGTCGTTTCGACATCGTGACGAACTTGCCGCAAACGCGAAGAAACTCGGGCGCCGGGTGGTCGCGGCAAGGCGCGCCGAGGCGATCGAACGCCGCTTCGTTGCATCGGCCGCCGCGATCGCGGTGGTCGACGCGCGCGGTGCGCTGCGCGAAGGTCTGGCGGCGTGCGAGGCTCTCACCGAAGCGGTGGCGTCGACCGGCGCCGCGCTGATCGTGATGCTGTCGCGCAACGACGCGCTGGCGATCGACCGTTTCCTCGAAGCCGGCATCACCCATTATCTGATCAGCCCGTTCGGCGAGCAGGAGTTCGTCCATGCGCTGCGGCTCGCCGATCGCTTCGTCGCGCGGGTGGCCGGCGGCGACCAGGCGGCGTCGGAGCGGGCCTCGCTGCGGCTGTCCGAGACCGAGGCGTGGAGCTGGCGTCCCGGCAGTCGCAAGGCGCGGCTGAGCCCGGCCTTCGCCGAGCGGATCGGCCATGGCCGGCAGGAGGCGCGGCTGTCGGAACTGCTGCGGGCGATGGACCGCGCCGGACGCCGCGCCGCCAACGACGCGGTGACCCGGCTGCTGACCAGCGGCAAGGCGACCGGCTTCGCCCATGCGATCGACGCGGGCGGCGAGCGGGTCGCGCACCATATCCATTTCGACGACGATCGCGGGGTGGTGATCGGCCTGGTCGAGCCCTCGCGGGGCAGCATCGAGAAATTCGCCGGTCCCGGCGATCCGCTGACCGGCCTGCCGCTGGCCGAATCGGTCCATGAATGGCTGGCCGATCAGGGCGGCGCGCATCCGGCCTGCACGCTGATGCTGCTCGGCATCACCCGCTTCGGGCTGGTCAACGCGGCGTTCGGCCGGCTGGCCGGCGATACGGTGCTGCAGGGGATCGCCCGGCGGATCGAGCGGCTGGTCGACCAGAGCGGGCTGGGGCGCTTCATGATCGCGCGCACCGCCGGATCCGAATTCGCGATCGCGATCGGATCGCCGCTGGCGCCCGAGGCCGCCGAGGATCTGGCGCAGCGGCTGGTCGAGACGGTCTCGCGCCCGTTCGTGTCGGCCGACCGGCTGATCAACCTGACCTGCCGGGTCGGGGTCGCGACCGCCGACGCGGCGGGCTTCGACGATATCGGTGGGCTGTTCCGCCGCGCCTCGGCGGCGCTGACCACCGCCAAACATCAGGAGGGCGGGACCGTCCAGATGCTCGACGCCGACGGCGAGGCCGAAACCGACCGGCGCAAGCAGCTCGAGGTCGATCTGCGGCGCGCGCTCGACAATGACGAGATCGACGTCGTCTTCCAGCCGCAGGTCAAGACCAGCACCGGCGAGATCATGGGGGTCGAGGCGCTCGCGCGCTGGCGCCATCCGCTGCTCGGCGCGCTCGGCGCGGTGCCGCTGTTCGCGGCGGCGGCGCGGTCGGATTTCGTCGGCCAGCTGTCGGCGCATGTCCAGCGCCGCGCGCTCGAGGCGGCGGCGGGCTGGCCGGCGGCGCTCGCGCATCTGCGCCTGTCGGTCAACGTCACCGCCACGGACATCGCCAGCGCCAATTTCGTCGGCGATTTCCTCGCGCGGGTCGACGATGCCGGTTTTCCGCGCCACCGGCTGACCGTCGAGGTCACCGAAAGCGGGCTGATCGAGGATCTCGCGCGCGCGTCGGACCTGCTCGGCGAGCTGCGCAGGGCAGGGCTTCGGGTCGCGATCGACGATTTCGGCACCGGCTATTCGAGCCTCGCCTATCTCAAGGCGCTGCCGCTCGACTATCTCAAGATCGACAAGGCGCTCGCCGCCGACATCACCGGATCGAACCGCGACCGCATCGTCATCCGCGGGGTGATCGACATGGCGCGCTCGCTCGGGCTCGCGGTGGTCGCCGAAGGGGTCGAGACCAAGGCCCAGCTCGCCCTGCTGGCGCGCGAGGGCTGCAACTATTTCCAGGGTTTCCTGTGCGCGCCACCGCTCGACATCGAAGCGCTGGTGGCGATCGTCGCGGACAAGCAGCCGCAATTGTTCGAACCGGCGGCCTGACATTCCCTTTTGTCATGCTGAACTTGGTTCAGCATCCACTCCCGATCTCGGGAACGCCCCCTTGTCGCACGGTGGACCCTGAAACGAGTTCAGGGTGACGAAGAAGAACAAGGACCGCCCTACGCCAATATCTTCGCCAGCCCGCGCGAGAGCTGCAGCACACCGTTGAGCCGCGCCTTGGGATCGGGCCAGGGCCGGGTGACCACCAGCTTGCTGTCGGGGCGCAGCTTGGCGCTGTCCTTCAGCCGGTCGACATAAGCGATCAGACCCGGAATGTCGGGGAACTGGTCGTTGTAGAAGGTCACCAGCGCGCCGCGCGGGCCGGCGTCGAGCTTGGCGACACAGGCCTTGCGGCAATTGAGCTTGGCCTCGATCACGATCAGCAGATTCTGGGTCGGATCGGGCAGCTTGCCGAACCGGTCGATCATCTCGGCGGCGAAGGCGTCGATCTCGGCGCGGGTCTCGAGTTCGTTCATCCGGCGATACAGGCCCATGCGCAGGTCGAGATCGGGGACATAGTCGTCGGGGATCAGGATCGGCGCCTCGACGTTGATCTGCGGGCTGAAGCTCTCGCGCGGCGGCGCCTTGCCGAAGCCGCCGGCCTTGGCCTCGAGGATCGCCTCCTCGAGCATCGACTGGTAGAGTTCGAAGCCGACCTCCTTGATATGGCCCGACTGTTCGTCGCCGAGCAGGTTGCCCGCGCCGCGAATGTCGAGGTCATGGCTGGCGATCTGGAAGCCCGCGCCCAGCGTGTCGATGTTCTGGAGGATGTGGAGCCGTTTCTCGGCGGTCTCCGTGATCCTCTTGCCGGTCGTCAGATAGGCATAAGCGCGGGTCTTGGCGCGGCCGACCCGGCCGCGGATCTGGTAGAGCTGCGCCAGACCGAACTTGTCGGCGCGGTTGACGATCAGCGTGTTGGCCGAGGGGATGTCGAGCCCGCTTTCGATGATCGTGGTCGAGATCAGCACGTCGAACTTCTTGTCGTAGAAGGCCGACATCCGCTCCTCGACCTCGGTCGGCGCCATCTGGCCGTGCGCCACGACATAATTGATCTCGGGGACGTCCTTGCGCAGGAACTCCTCGATATCGGGCAGGTCGCTGATCCGCGGGGTGACGAAGAAGCTCTGGCCGCCGCGATAATGTTCGCGCAGCAGCGCCTCGCGCAGCACCACCGCGTCGAACGGCGCGACATAGGTGCGTACCGCGAGCCGGTCGACCGGCGGGGTCTGGATCACGCTGAGTTCGCGCAGGCCCGACATCGCCATCTGCAGGGTGCGCGGGATCGGGGTCGCGGTCAGCGTCAGCATATGGACGTCGGTCTTGAGCGCCTTCAGCCGTTCCTTGTGGGTGACCCCGAAACGCTGCTCCTCGTCGACGATCACCAGCCCCAGCCGCTTGAATTCGACCCCCTTGGCGAGCAGCGCATGGGTGCCGACGACGATGTCGATCGAACCGTCGGCGAGCCCTTCGCGGGTCGCCTTGGCCTCGGCGGCGGGCACGAGTCGCGACAGCCGGCCGACATTGATCGGGAAGCCGTGGAAACGCTCGACGAAATTGCGGTGATGCTGGCGCGCGAGCAGGGTGGTCGGACAGACCAGCGCGACCTGCATCCCGGCCATCGCCGCGACGAAGGCCGCGCGCAGCGCGACCTCGGTCTTGCCGAAGCCGACATCGCCGCACACCAGCCGGTCCATCGGCGTGCCCGACCCCAGATCCTCGATCACGTCGGCGATCGCGCGGTCCTGGTCCTCGGTCTCCTGATAGGGGAAGCGGTCGACGAACTCGTTATAGCCGCTTTCGGGCTGGGCGACCTCGGCGGGACGCAGCGCGCGTTCGGCGGCGGTCTTGATCAGCTCGCCCGCAATCTCGCGGATCCGCTCCTTCATCCGCGCCTTGCGGGTCTGCCAGCCGACTCCGCCGAGCTTGTCGAGCTGGACGCCCTCGCTCTCGGCGCCATAGCGGCTCAGCACGTCGATATTCTCGACCGGCACATAGAGCTTGTCGCCGCCGGCATAGCTCAGCGCGACGCAGTCATGCGGGCTCTGGCCGACCGGGATCGAGGTCAGCCCGTCATAGCGGCCGATGCCATGGTCCATATGGACGACGAGATCGCCGGGCGAGAGCGTCGACAGCTCCTGCATGAACGCGTCGGCCGACTTCTTGCGCTTCTGCCGCCGGACCAGCCGGTCGCCGAGCATGTCCTGTTCGGTCAGCAGCGCGACGTCGGGGCTGGTGAAGCCATGGTCGAGCGGGACGACAGTCAGCGCGGTGGTGCCGGTCTGGGCGAGGCCCAGCGCCTCCTGCCAGCTTTCGGCGAAGCCGAGGCGGGCGAGGCCATGGTCCTTGAGCAGCCCGGCGAAACGCTCGCGCGATCCGATCGAGTAGCTGGCGAGCACGACCTTCTGGCCGGCCTTGGTCAGCCGTTCGACATGGTCGACGACCGCGTCGTAGATGTTGACGCTCTGGGTGCGCTCGGGCGCGAAATCGCGCGCGGCCTCGACCCCGAAATCGATCACGATCGCGCTGTCGGGCTGGTGGAAGCCGGTGGTCAGATGGATCGGCCGGTCGGCGACGAGCCCGGCCCATTCGGCGGTGGTCAGATAGAGTTCGTTCGGGGCGAGCGGGCGGTAGCTGCCGGGCTCCTTGGTCTGCGCGCGGACCCGGTTGGCATGATAATCGGTGATCGCCTCGAAGCGGCTCTCGGCGGCGCTGTCGCTGCCGGCATCGTGCAGCACCAGGTCGTCATCGCCGAGATGGTCGAACAGCGTGGTCAGCCGCTCCTCGAACAAAGGCAGCCAATGGTCCATGCCGGCGAGGCGGCGGCCTTCGGACACCGCCTGGTAGAGCGGGTCGCCGGTGGCGGTGGCGCCGAAACGCTCGCGATATTTGCCGCGGAAGCGCTTGATCGTCTCCTCGTCGAGCAGCGCCTCGGAGGCCGGAAGCAAAGTGAAGCCGTCGAGCCGGCCGACGGTGCGCTGGTCCTGCGGATCGAACTGGCGGACGCTTTCGATCTCGTCGCCGAAGAAATCGAGCCGGAGCGCCATCGGCTCGCCGGCGGGGAACAGGTCGACCAGGCCGCCGCGCACGGCATATTCGCCGGGATCGGTGACGGTCTCGGTGCGCATATAGCCATTGGCTTGGAGCAGCGCCGACAGCCGGTCACGGTCGATCCGTTCGCCGGGGGCAAGCTTGGCGACGAGCTGACGCACCCGGAACGGGGTCAGCGCGCGCTGGGTGACCGCGTTGATCGTGGTGACGAGCAAGGTCGGCGCCCTGGGCTTGCTCTGCAGCGCGTAGAGGGTCGCGAGCCGCTCGGAGGTCGATCGCAGCGCCGGGCTGGCGCGGTCATAGGGCAGGCAGTCCCAGGCGGGGAACTGGGCGATCTCGAGCTCGGGCGCGAAATAGCTCGCGGCGTCGGCGATCCCGCGCATCGCCTGGTCGTCCGAGGCGATGAACACCAGCCGCCCGCCCTTCGCCGCGGCGGCGCGGGCGAGGTCGGCGAGCAGCCAAGGCTGAAAGCCCTGCGGCGCGCCGGCGAGGGTGATCGGCCGGTCGGCCCTGAGGATGCGCTGGAGATCGGTCATCTAAGCTGCTGTTCTTTATATCTAATCCCTCTCCCCGTGGGGAGAGGGAAGGGGCCCGCGCCGCAGGCGTGGGAAGGGTGAGGGCACGCTGAAGTCCCGAAGACGGAAGTGTCGTGCCCTCACCCTTCCGCCGCTATGCGGCTCCCTCCCTCTCCCTGAGGGAGAGGGAAAGACATTCTCAATTCTGCACCTCGATGAAGTCGAGCCGCCTCAGATCGTCCATCATCGCGCCCTGCCATTCGGCCGGCACCGCGATGGATCCCATCGCCCAGCCCATGATGTCGACATCCTGTTCCTCGAGGATCGTCTCGAACCAGTCGACCTGCTCGTCGCTCCAGCCGGCCGATCGCGTGTCGAAGAAGCCGCCCATCATCAGGTCGGCCTCCTTGGTGCCACGGTGCCACGCACGGAAGCGCAGGCGTTTCAGGCGGATTTCGCGGTCCATAGGCTTCCATGACAAATTGGCCCACGGGCTTCTGGAAAGCCTGCGAGCTGGAGGGTAGAGACCGATCTAATCATGCGGCCCGATATTCTCAATCCATTGTTCGCCGAGGTCGAATCGCTGAAGGGCGTCGGCCCGACGCTCGCCAAGCCGCTGAAACGGCTGAAGCTCGAACGCGTCATCGACGTGCTGTTCCACCTGCCGGTCGGCTCGATCGACCGCAAGCCGGTCGAGACGATCGATGCCCAGGATGTCGGGCGGATCGTCACGGTGCGGGTGGTGCCGACCGGTCATCGCTCCTCGGCCGGGCGCGGACCGTTTCGCGTCGAGGCGACCGACCGCGACGGCAATATCCTCAGGATCTTGTTTTTCGGCGGCCATCCGGGGTGGGGCAAGAAGCTGTTGCCGCTGGGCGAGCCGCGGATCGTCTCGGGCAAGCTCGATCGCTATGGCGACGAACTGCAGATGGTCCATCCCGACCATGTCCTGCCGCCCGAAGAGGCCGGCGACCTGCCCGAGCGCGAGCCGGTCTATCCGCTGTCGGAGGGGCTCACCACCCGCCGCATGGGGCAATTGGCCGAGCAGGCGCTGCTGCGTGCGCCCGAACTCGCCGAATGGGTTGAGCCCGGGCTGAAGGCGGCGCGGGGCTGGCCCGACTGGCACGAGGCGATGCTGCGCGCGCATGCCGATCCGCAGGACGCGCTGGCGCGGGCGCGGCTCGCCTATGACGAGGTGTTCGCCAACCAGCTCGCGCTGATGCTGGTGCGGGCGGCGGGGCGCAAGCGCCGGGGCTGGCCGCTGATCGGCACCGGTCGGCTGCGCGATGCGCTCAAACTTCCCTATGCGCCGACCGGCGCGCAGGCGCGTTCGGTGCGCGAGATCGAGGGCGACCTGCAGCAGCCGACCCCGATGCTCCGCCTGCTCCAGGGCGATGTCGGATCGGGCAAGACGCTGGTCGCGACGATGGCGCTGCTGACCGCGGTCGAGGCCGGCGCGCAGGGGGCGTTGCTTGCGCCGACCGAGATCCTCGCCCGCCAGCATTTCACGACGCTGACCAGGACGCTCGCCGGCCTGCCGGTCAATGTCGCGATCCTGACCGGGCGCGAGAAGGGCAAGATCCGCGAAAGCACGTTGATGGGGCTCGCCGACGGATCGATCGACATCCTCGTCGGCACCCACGCGATCTTCCAGGACAAGGTCGCCTATAAGAGCCTCGGCCTCGCGGTGGTCGACGAGCAGCACCGCTTCGGCGTCGCCCAGCGGATGATGCTCCAGGCCAAGGCCGACCGTCCGCCGCATCTGTTGGTGATGACCGCAACCCCGATCCCGCGCACCCTGACCCTCAGTCACTATGGCGAGATGGAGGTTAGCCGGCTCGACGAGATGCCGCCGGGACGCCAGCCGATCGAGACAAGGGTGATCTCGGGCGATCGGCTCGACGAGATCGCCGGTGCGCTCGGGCGGCATATGGCCGGTGGCGGCCAGGCCTATTGGGTGTGCCCGCTGGTCGAAGACAGCGAATTGTCCGACCTCGCCGCCGCCGAGAGCCGCGCCGAAAGCCTGCGGGCGCTGTTCGGCGATCGGATCGGCGTGGTCCATGGTCGGATGAAAGGGCCCGAGAAGGACGCGGTGATGGCCGAGTTCCAGGCGAACCGCCTCGGCGTGCTCGTCGCGACCACCGTGATCGAGGTCGGGGTCGATGTCCCCAATGCGACGCTGATGATCATCGAGGGTGCCGATCGCTTCGGCCTCGCCCAGCTCCACCAGTTGCGGGGCCGGGTCGGGCGCGGCGACCAGCGCTCGACCTGCCTGCTGCTGCGCGGCAATGGCCTGTCGGAGACGTCGCGGGCGCGGCTGGCGCTGATGCGCGAGACCAATGACGGCTTCCGCATCGCCGAGGAGGATCTGCGGCTGCGCGGCGCCGGCGAGATATTGGGAACCCGCCAGTCGGGCGAGGCGGCGTTCCGGCTGGCCGGACCCGAGATGGTCAGCGCCTATATCCAGACCGCGACCGACGATGCCCGGCTGCTGGTCGATCGCGACGGCGGTCTCGAGGGCGAACGGGGACAGGCGGCACGCACCGCGCTCTATCTGTTCGAACGCGATGCCGCGGTGGGATTGCTCAGGTCGGGATAAACATCGTCGCCCCGGCGGAGGCCGGGGCCGCCCAAGGTTCCTGCATCACCCTGGAAAGAATGGCTCGCCTCTTCCCGATTTTGGGTAAGTGATCCAGGTATTTTGCCGATTGTCGAAGCGTAGCTCGTCTGCCTTGGGCGGTTCCGGCCTCCGCCGGAACGACGAAATTCTCTTACCCCATCGGCCAGCGCTGGCGCTTCGCCTTTGCGGCACCCAGCATTGCCGAATAGGCGAAATGGTCGATCGGGGCGGTGAACTCGGCGCCGATGCGGCCGCCGAGCGACCACATCACCCGCGCCTCGACCTCGCCGAGCCGGGGGAGCACGAGGCGGACGATCGCACCCTTGGGGGTCTGGCCATATTCGCGCACCATGAAACCCAGCGGCGATATGTTGACGAGCAGCACGTCGGCACCGCGATGGTCCTGGGTGAACATGCGCGTCGGCAGCGCGACCTCGTCGCGCGGGGCGCGGCGCAGTTCGGCGGGGTCGGCGGTCGGCACTGTGGGCGCTGGCTGGCTCATGCTCTCATGTCCTTGTTACCACACAAGAATTACCCAAGCGCCTTGCCAAATAGTAAATCGTTTCGGTTTATTATCATTTAAGGGCAGCAAATCGGCGAGCATCGTCCGCCGATAGTCTAAGGGTCAGCGGTCGAGATCGGCGGGCAGGGTCGGCTCGCCGATGATCTGCTCCATCCGCGTCCAGCGCGCCTGCGGGGTCTTGCCGGCGCGGGCGAGCGCCGCGGTCACCCGGTCCTGGCCAAGGCCGTAATTGATCACATAGCTGCGATAATGTTCGGTGAAGCTGAGCGACTGTTCGGCGCGCTTCGGGCTGACCAGCTGATATTTCTGGACGAGGTCGAGCGCGGTCGCGCGGTCGATGCGGCCGTCGAGATAGTCGGCGGCGATCGTCATCCGTGCGCCGGCGATCTGATGGAGCAGGTCGAGCAGCATGTCGTAGGCGGCGGCGCTCTTCGGATCGAGCCCGGCGAGCGGATAGAGTTTCGCGGCCTCGAACGCGGTCTTGGCAGGCCCGGGAAAGGCCAGCTCGATCCCGGCATTGGCCGACCCTTCCGCGATGAAGCTCTGCGGCGAATAGAGCGGATAGACGGTGAATTCCTGCCAGCCCTTCGCGCGCGCCAGATTGCGTTCGAGCAGCATGTTGAGCGCATGATGGCCGGGATAGCCCTCATGGCAGCCCAGATCGATCGCGCGGTCGATGCGGATCGGCAGGTCGGTGTTGACCTGGATCAGGCTGTTCGCCTCGCCCTTGTACCAGTTATAGCCCGACCAGCTCTTGCCGGTGACGAATTCGAGCTCGAATTTCTCCTGGTTCGGCAAGGCGATATGCGCGACCGTTCGCGCGCGGCATTCGGCGATCGCGGCGCGCATCACCGGCTCGAGCCGGTCGGTCGGCACGACATAGCGGTTCTGGAAGGCATCGACCCGCTGCCACAACGGGCCGTCGCCTGGGACCAGCGCGGCGATCTTTGCCAGCAGCGGATCATAGGCGCTCAGCGGCTTGAGCGCCGGGCGCACCCCGAACAGCCCCTCGGCCTCGTCGGCGAAGCTGAAGCGGGTACCGCTGTCCATCGCCAGCCGGGTTTCGGCGGCCTTGAGCTGCCCGAGCAGGAAGCGGCGCCGCCGCTGGTCGTCCGGGGTCAGCGTCTTCGGCGCGATCGTGACGAGCCTGGTGCTCAGCGCCTTCGCCGCGCTCAGCAGCGCGGGCACTTCACGCGGATTCGCCTTGGCTTCGTCCTGCCACGCCGCCGGGCCATAATAAGCGTCGACATAGCCTTCCTCGCGCACCCCGGCCTCGAGGCTGAGATGGACATAGGCGGTGGCGATCTCGTCGAGCGGGGAGGGCGCCCGCTTGGCGCCCGTTCCCAGCGTAAGGGCGAGGCCTAGAGCCAATAGCCTAACCGTTCGTGTCGAGCGTAGTCGAGACACCCCGTTGAGCCGTGGCCGCAGGGTGTCTCGACTACGCTCGACACGAACGGATTTAGGGGTGTTGCGCAGGCTCACCGCGTCAGCACCCCGTGCGCCTTCTTGCCCGCCGACAGCTTCACCGGCGTGTCGCCGACGGTCACCAGCGCGGCCTCGTCCGAAACCTTCTCGCCTTCGATGCGGGCGCCGCCGCCCTGGATCAGCCGGCGCGCCTCGCCCTTCGACTTGACGAGGCCCAGCGCGACCAGCGCGTCGACCAGCGCGATCGATCCGCCGGGCACCGCGAAGGTCGGCAGGTCGCCGCCGGTGGTGCCTTCCTCGAAGGTCTTGCGTGCGGTCTCGGCGGCGGCGGCGGCGGCTTCGGCGCCGCGGCACATCGTCGTCGCCGCGTTGGCGAGGATGATCTTGGCCTGGTTGATCTCCGAACCGTCGAGCGCCTCGAGCCGGGCGATCTCGTCGAGCGGCAGGTCGGTGAACAGCCGCAGGAAGCGCCCCACGTCGCGGTCGTCGGTGTTGCGCCAGAACTGCCAATAATCATAAGCCGGCAGCGCATCCTCGTTGAGCCAGACCGCGCCCGACAGCGTCTTGCCCATCTTCTTGCCGTCGGCGGTGGTGAGCAGCGGGGTGGTGACCCCGAACACTTCGGTGCCGTCGACCCGGCGCGACAGTTCGACGCCGTTGACGATATTGCCCCACTGGTCGGACCCGCCCATCTGCAGCCGGCAGCCGGCACGGCGCGACAGCTCCAGATAATCATAGGCCTGGAGGATCATGTAATTGAACTCGAGGAAGCTCAGCGACTGTTCGCGGTCGAGGCGCAGCTTGACCGAGTCGAAGCTCAGCATCCGGTTGATCGAGAAATGCTGGCCGATGTCGCGCAGGAACGGGATATATTCGAGCTTGTCGAGCCAGTCGGCATTGTCGACCATGATCGCGTCGGTCGGGCCGTCACCGAAAGTCAGGAAATTCTCGAAGATCCGCCGGATCGAGGCGACGTTCGACGCGATCACGTCGAGCGTCAGCAGCCCGCGGGCTTCCTCGCGCAGCGTCGGATCGCCGATCTTGCCGGTGCCGCCGCCCATCAGCACGATCGGCTTGTGCCCGGCCTGCTGGAGGCGGCGCAGCAGCATGATCTGGACCAGGCTGCCGACATGGAGCGACGGCGCGGTCGGATCGAAGCCGATATAGCCCGGCACGACCTGCCGGGCGGCCAGTGCGTCGAGCGCGCTGGCGTCGGTCATCTGATGGATATAGCCTCGCGCATCGAGCGTGCGCAGCAGATCGGAGCGATATTCGGTCATAGCGGGCGGGCGATTAGCATGGGCAACCGGTGAAGGGTAGCGGGGATGGGCAGCATGTTGGCGGTGGGATTGATGTCGGGGACCTCGCTCGACGGGATCGACGCCGCGTTGATCGAGACCGACGGCGCCGGGCTGATCCGGCCGATCGCCTTTCGCTCCGATCCCTATAGCCCGCAGGCGCGCGACCAGCTGCGCGAGGCGGCGGCGCTGGCGTTGAGCTTCGATGCGCCGCGCGAGAGCGCGAAGATCGCCGATGCCGAGGCGATGCTGACCCGGCGCCATGTCGCGGCGGTCCGGCAATTGCTCGCCGATGCCGGGGTCGCGGCGGACAAGGTCGATGTCGTCGGCTTCCACGGCCAGACGATCGCCCATCGTCCCGATCGCGGCTGGACCTGGCAGATCGGCGACGGCCAGGCGATGGCCCAGGCGCTCGGGCTGACCGTGGTCAACGATCTGCGATCGGCCGATGTCGCCGCGGGCGGGCAGGGGGCACCGCTGCTGCCGGTCTACCACCGCGCCCTCACGTCCGGGCTCGCGGCGCCGGTCGCGGTGCTCAACCTCGGCGGGGTCGGTAACATCACCTGGCTCGGCGAGCGCGACGAGGATGTGATCGCCTTCGACACCGGCCCGGCCAACGGGCTGGTCGACGACTGGATGCTCGCCGAGACCGGATCGCCTTTCGACGCCAACGGCGCCTTCGCCGCGCGTGGTACGGTCGATCGCACCGTGCTCGACACGATGCTCGACAATCGCTGGTTCGATGCACCGCCGCCAAAGTCGCTCGATCGCGCCGATTTCACGATCCAGCCGGCGCGCGGGCTGTCGGCGGCCGATGGTGCGGCGACGCTGACCGCGTTCACCGCCGAGACGGTCGCGCGGGCGCTCGATCATCTGCCGGCGCGGCCGGGCCGGCTGATCGTCGCCGGCGGCGGCCGCCACAATGCGACGCTGATGGCGATGATCGCGGCGGCGTGCGGAATCGCCGTCGAGCCGATCGAGGCGCTGGGCTGGAACGGCGACGCCACCGAGGCCGAGGGCTTCGCCTATATGGCGGTGCGTGCGCTCGCCGGTCTGCCGATCAGCTTTCCCGGAACCACCGGCGCACCGTTTCCGATGACGGGGGGCGTCGTGCATAGGGGCGCGGCTGGCGCGTAAGAGAGGGAGGAAGAGGTATATGTTCAGTCATGTCATGGTCGGTGCCGACGATATCGAGGCATCCAAGGTCTTTTATGATGCGACGCTCGGGGCATTCGATATCGCACCGGGCTTTATCGACGCCAAGGGCCGGGTGATCTACGCTACCCCGACCGGGGTGTTGATGATCAGCAAGCCGATCAACGGCCAGCCGGCGTCATGCGCCAACGGCGGCACCGTCGGTTTCGTCGCGGGCTCGCCCGAGCGCGCCGACGCCTGGCATGCCGCGGGTCTGGCCCATGGCGGCTCGACCTGCGAGGATCCCCCGGGGCCGCGCGATTCCCAGATGGGCAGGCTCTACCTCGCTTATCTGCGCGATCCCGCCGGCAACAAGCTGTGCGCACTGCATAATTTGGCGGGCTGAGGCGACAGGCCGCGTGCCGACCGGCCCGGGTAGCCGGTCGGCACGATCCCACCAAAATGGAGACGATTCCGGCGCGGGCCGCCTTTCCGTCCGTTGACGCCGTTCACGGCCCATGAGACGGAACCCGGATTCCGGGGGGATCGATGACCACTTCACGTTATATGATGGCCGCGCTGCTGGCGGGGCTCGCTTTCTATCCGGCGCATGCCGTCGAGGATGGGCAGAAAACCGCCGCCATGTTCGGTGCCAGGCCCGACATCGACGCGATCAGCCTGTCGCCCGACGGCACCAAGATCGCCTATGTCAAACCGACCGAGGGGCAAGGTTCGGCGCTTTACGTCACGAAGCTCGAGGAGGGAGCCAAGCCGCGCCTCGTGACGGTCGCGAGTGGCAATCCGGAGAGGCTGGTGCGGTGCGACTGGGCTGCCAATGACCGCCTCGCCTGCGAACTTTATGGCGTGGTCGACAACAGCGCCGGCGAGATTCTTCCCTTCACGCGAATGATCGCGATCGGCGACGACGGCAGCAACCTGATCGCGCTGAGCACCAAACAGAATATCTACAGCCGAGGTCTCCAACTGGACGGAGGATCGGTGATCGACTGGCTTCCGGACGAAAATGGTTCGGTGCTGATGACCCGCAACTATCTTCCCGATTCGCACCTCGGGTCGCGGTTCGGCTCGGACAAGGAAGGCATCGGCGTCGATCGGGTCGACACGCGGACGCTGGCGCCCAAGCGGGTCGAACCCGCCGACCCGGAGGCGATCGATTATATCAGCGACGGCCGCGGCACCGTGCGGATCAAGGAAGAGATCCTGCAGCGATCGACCGGGATGGATTCGCCGATCAGGTCCTTCTCCTATCGCAAGCCGGGAAGCCGCGAGTGGGAATTGCTCGGCCAGTATAATGTCCTGACCGATGAGGGCTTCTATCCGCTCGCGGTCGATCATGACCGCAACCTCGCTTATGGACTGGTCAAGAAGGATGGCCGCAAGGCCTTCGCTTCGCTGACCCTCGACGGGAGGTTCAAGCAGGACATCGTCTACGCCCGCGACGATGTCGACGTCGACGGCCCGGTGCGGATCGGACGTCGCAATCGGGTGGTCGGCGTCGCCTATGCCACCGACGTCCGCCATGTCGTCTACTCGGATCCGGACATAAAAAAGCTGGCCGACTCGCTGAGCAAGGCGTTGCCCAAGCAGCCCGCGGTGAAGGTGGTCGGTGCGAGCGTCGACGAGAGCAAATTGCTGATATTCGCTGGCAGCGACATCGATCCGGGCGCTTATTATCTGCTCGATCGGACGACCAAGCAGTTGCGGCCGTTGATGAATCTGCGCGACGCGCTGCTCGACGTCCCGCTCGGAACGGTGAAGCCGATCCAGTATCCCGCGGCGGACGGAACGATGATCCCCGCTTATCTGACCCTGCCGCCGGGCAAGGAGAGTGCCACGGGGCTGCCCGCGATCGTCCTGCCGCATGGCGGACCCAGTGCGCGCGACGAATGGGGTTTCGACTGGCTGTCGCAATATTTCGTCGCGCGCGGTTATGCGGTGCTGCAGCCCAATTTCCGGGGTTCGGCGGGCTATGGCGATGCCTGGTTCCAGCAGAACGGCTTCCGTTCCTGGCGCACCGCGATCGGCGACGTTCTTGACGGCGGCCGCTGGCTGGTCGCGCAGAAGATCGCCGATCCGGCGAAGCTCGGTGTCGTCGGTTGGTCCTATGGCGGCTACGCGGCGCTGCAGTCGGCGGTCGTCGACCCGGGCCTGTTCAAGGCAGTGGTCGCGATCGCACCGGTGACCGATCTCGCCGCGCTCAAGGAGGAATCGCGATATTGGTCGAATTTTCGCGTCGTCAGCGACTATATCGGCCAGGGCCCGCATATCCGCGAAGGGTCACCGGCGCAGAATGCGGGCCGCATCAAGGTTCCGGTGCTGATGTTCCACGGATCGCTCGATCGCAATGTCCAGATCGGCGAGTCCCGGCTGATGGCGGCGAAGCTCAAGGACGCCGGCGCCCGCTACGAACTGGTGACGCTGAACGGGCTCGATCATTATCTCGAGGATTCGAAGGTTCGCACCGAGATGCTGGCCAAGAGCGACCAGTTCCTGCGCCAGGCGATGGGGTTCTAGATCGGCGCGGGCCGGGCGTCGATCAGTCCACCGACAGATCGATCGGCGCAACGCCATAATAGTTCGAGACCCGGTCGGCATAAGCCTGGTTGAACTCGGGGGGATTACTGGCCCAGCTCGGGCCGCCCTCGAGGAGCCGGCGGTCGACCGTAACGATATAGCCGTCGGCGACGGGGTCGTAGGACAGCAGGTCGAACGGCAGTGGGTAATAGCTGCGTCCCATGCCGAGGAAGCCGCCGAGGCTCAGTATCGCATAAGTCGCGCGGCCGGAGCGCTTGTTGAGCATCAGGCTATGGACGGTTCCCAGCGACGCACCGTCACGGGTGGCGACCTTGATCCCGTCGATCCGGTTCGACGCCAGCAACAGGTTGGTCGGCTCGGTGGTTTCGGCGGGGGCGTCGCTCATCGGGCATTCCTTTTCGGTGTCGATTGGCAAACCCCCGGGGCGGAGGCTTCGTTCCGCAATCGGGCTTCGTGCACGACACCGACCGGCGGTTGCGCCCGGTCCGTCGCCATGACATCTCGGTTTCGTCGGACCGGATGTCCGGCGCGATCGGCCAACCCGCTACAGTCGGAAATCCATGACGATCCTGCCCGCCACACCTTGCCTCGTCCTCGATCTCGACCGGTTCGATCGCAATATCGACAGGATGGCGGCCTTCGCGGCGGCCAACGGGCTCGCGCTGCGCCCGCACGCCAAGACCCACAAATGCCGCGAGATCGCCGCGCGGCAGGTCGCGGCCGGGGCGGTGGGCATATGCTGCGCGACCTTGCACGAGGCCGAGCAACTGGCGGTCGCGGTGCCGTCGATCCTGATCACCTCGCCGATCGTCGCGCCGCCGATGCTGGTACGGGCGGTCGGGCTGATCGCTGGCGGGATCGACCTGGCGATGGTGGTCGATCATGCCGACGTCGTCGCGGCGCTCGCGGCGATCGTGCCGGAGGGCGCGCGGCTGGGCGTCTTCGTCGACGTCGACCCGGGCTTCCATCGCACCGGGGTCGCCGATCCCGCCCAGGCGGTCGCGGTCGCACGGGCGATCGCCGCGCAGCCGGCCCTCGATTATCGCGGCATCCAGTTCTACTGCGGCGGCGAGCAGCATATCGCCGATTTTGCCGACCGGCGTGCGGCGATCGCGGCGCGCAACCTGCGGCTGGAGGCGACGATCGCTGCGCTGGAGGCGGCCGGTCTCGCACCTGCGGTCGTCACCGGGGGCGGCACCGGCACCCACCGGATCGATGCCGAGGCGGGGCTGCTGACCGAGATCCAGCCCGGCTCCTATATCTTCATGGACGCCGAATATCTCGACTGCGATCTCGACGGCAGTGGGGCGCCGCCGTTCGAGACCGCGCTGAGCGTCCATGCGACCGTGGTCAGCGCGAACCATGCCGGATTCGTCACGATCGATGCCGGCGTGAAGGCGCTTGCGACCGATGGCGGGCGGCCGCTCGTCCTGGCGGGGGCGCCGATCGACAGCGAATATCGCTTCATGGGCGACGAATTCGGGATGCTGGAGTTGCCGCCCGATGCCGCCCGGCCATCGATCGGCGACCGGATCGTGCTGGCGACGCCGCACTGCGACCCCACCGTCAACCTCCATGGCCGTTACATCCTTGAACGCGATGGCGTGGCCGCCGGAACATGGGCCGCGCAGGGGCGAGGCCATGGCTGAGCGGGCGGTGCCGCGCTTTCGTCAAACGGCAACAATTGTCACATTAATGTAGCAGATCGCGCCTAGGGACGGCCCCAAGGTCGCATCGCAACAATCATAAGACCGCAAGATAAAGATATTCGTTTGGGTTTTTGCGCCGGAACGAAGGTGAAGTCGCATGCGCGTCTCGTGCATATAAAAGGGAAATATATATCATGGTCGGGATCATCGGCCGGCGTCCGCTGCGGATTGCCGTTCAACTTCTCTTGTCCGGCAGCCTTCTGGCTGGCGCGGCGATCGCGCAGGCGCAGACCGCCGCCGCCCCCGCCGATGGGGCCGAGGCCGCGGAGGACGCGGCTGCGAACGAGATCACCGTGGTCGCCCGCAAGCGCAACGAGAATGTTCAGGATGTCCCGATCCCGGTGACGGTGATCACCCCGCTCGAACTGACCCGTCAGAACCTCGTCAACTTCACCAATTTCCAGTATAAATTTCCTGCCTTCTCGGTGTTCCTGACCAATCCCAAGCAGCTGAACCTGGGCATTCGCGGCATCGGCAACAACGGCTTCAACACCGACGGCATCGACGGTTCGGTCGGCATCTTCGTCGACGGTGTCTACACCGGCCGCCAGGGCATGGTGTCGAGCGATTTCAACGATATCGCCGATGTCGAGCTGCTGCGCGGCCCGCAGGGCACGCTGTTCGGCAAGAACACCACCGCCGGCGCGGTGATCATCAACACGCTCAAGCCCAGCTTCGATCTCGGCGCGACCGGCGAGGCGACGATCGGCAATTTCGACTTCAAGGAATTCAAGGCCAGCGTCACCGGCCCGCTGATCGCCGACAAGCTCGCGATCCGGCTGTCGGGTTTCTACAGCGACCGCGATGGCACCTATCCCAACCTCTACCATCCCGAGACCGCGCAGAACGGGCGCCAGGGCTGGGGCCTGCGTGGCCAGCTGCTCGCGACTCCGACCGAGGATCTGACGATCCGCATCATCGGCACCCATGGCCGGCAGAGCTTCCCGACGATCTCGCCGGTGATCCTGTCGGTGTACAATCCGGCCGCCCTGCAGGCGCGGATGACCGCGGCGGGCTACACGCTGCTGACGAGCAATTTCAAGGACCGCGCGGTCAACATCGACAGCGCGCTCAACGCCAAGACCAAGCTCGACAGCGCCAGCGGCCAGATCGACTGGGCGCTGGGCGATCTCGGCAACCTGACCTCGATCACCGGCTATGAAAAATGGTCGTGCTTCACCAACAACGACAACGACTTCACCCAGCTCGACGCGATCAACGACTATGGATCGTGCAACAAGGAACATCAGTTCTCGCAGGAACTGCGCTTCTCGACCCCGCAGGACAAGCCGATCGAGGCGACCTTCGGCGGCTTCCTCAGCCGCCAGCGGCTCCAGGTCGACTCGCGCTTCCGCTTCGGCACCCAATACAACATCTTCGCGGCCAATCCGTCGGCGACGATCTTCCCGAACGTCGCGGGACGGACCTGGGCCCAGGGTGCCTACGCCACAAGGCTGACCGGGACGACGTACCGCAGCCAGGCGGTGTTCCATACCGACACCGACGCGCTGTTCGGCAACCTGACCTGGCATCCCGACGAGGCGCGCCGCCTGGCGATCGACGTCGGTCTGCGCCAGACCTGGGAAGACCGTTCCTATCTCTATGACGGTGTGGTCGAGGCCAATCCGGGTGCGCTCACCACCGCGCAGCTCAACGCGCTGTCGCCGAGCACCGCCAATGCCCAGCTCGGCCATGGCGACACCAGCCTCAAGGACAGCTCGCTCTCGGGCGAGGTCGGCGTCAACTACAAGGTCACGCCATCGGTGTTCGTCTACGGCAAATATGCCCGCGGCAACAAATCGGCGGGCTTCAACCTGCTGCCCTACAACTCGTCGAACCCGGACACCAGCGTCGGTTCGGCGATTGCGCTCGGCGCGAAGCAGACGGTGAAGGGCGAGGTCGCCGACAATTTCGAGATCGGCCTCAAGAGCCAGTTCTTCGACAACCGGGTGCTGATCAACCTGACCGCCTTCCACACCAAGGTGAAGAATTATCAGGCGAACCAGTCGCTGGGTGCCGGCGCCGCGGTGCGCTTCCTCGCCAATGTCGGGTCGCTGACCTCGAAGGGCGTCGAGCTCGAAGCGCAGACCTGGCTGTTCCCGGGCCTGCACACCAAGGGCTTCATCGGCTATGACAAGGCCTATTATTCGTCGTTCCGCAACTCGGCATGCCCGGCGCAGTCGACCGCGCTGACCTGTGATCTGACCGGCCGCCAGGTCGCCTGGGCGCCGAAATGGACCGCCGACTTCACCGTCGACTATACCCATGAGATCACCGACAGCGTGAAGGCCTATGGTCTGTTCGACGTCAACTGGCGTTCGACCCAGAACACCACCATCACCCTCGATCCGGCCGCGCAGATCGACAGCTATGCGCTCGCCAGCCTGCGCGTCGGTACGCTGCTGATGAACGACAAGCTCGACCTGCAGCTGTGGACCGAGAATCTGTTCAACAAGCATTATTACATCAACCTGCTCGGCCTGACCCGCGCGACCGGGGTGATCCAGGGCTATCCGGGCAACCCGCGCACCTATGGCGTGACCGCTCGCTTCAAGTTCTGATCGGATAGGCGGCCGCGGCGGATCGGTTTACGGTCCGCCGCGGTCACCGCCATGCATTCGAGGACGTCGATGAGCCCTTTGTCGCGGATCGCGCTTCTCCTGTGCTGGTCGGGCGCGGCTTTTGCCCAGCCGATCAGCGTCACCACGCCGCATCTGACCAGCACCGCCGGCGACGCGACGGTCGATTTCGCCGGCGCGACCTTCGTCAACCATGGTCTGGTCGGGGTGGGGCGGCTCAGCGCCGACAGCCGCGATTTCGCGGGTGAGACGCTCGGTTCCTTTTCGTCGATGACGGTCGACGTCGCATCGTGGCGCCGTCATGCCGACGGCAGCTATAGCGGCCGGATCCGCACGCTGCCCGATCGCGGTCCCAATGATGTCGGTTCGGTCAAGGGCACCACCGATTATCGCAACCGGATCAATGATTTCACGATCATTCTTCGCCCTTATACCGCAACCGGCGATCTGCCCCAGGCCTCCGCGTCGCAGCGCCAACTCGAGATAACACCATCGGGCGGGCTCTTCCTGACCGACAAGGCCGGCCGGCCGATGACTGGCAAGGAGCCCGGCAGCCATGTCGTGATCGAGGCCGGGGTGGCGATGCCGAGCCCGGCGGCCGGCGAAGGCGCGGGCCGGATCAGCCTCGATTCCGAGGGGCTGGCCACCGCGCGCGACGGCAGCCTCTATGTGTCCGACGAATATGCCGCGGGCATCTATCATTTCGACCGCAAAGGCCGGCTGCTCGGCGCGATCCCGGCGGTGCCGGCGCTGCTGCCGCGCACCGGCGGCAAGGTCGATTTCAACAGCGTCAAGCCCGGCGACAGCGGCCGCCGCAACAATCAGGGGCTCGAGGCGCTGACGATCACCCCCGATGGCCGCCATCTGGTGACGATGCTGCAGTCGGCGACGGTCCAGGACAGCGATCCCGCGACCCAGGCCAGCCGCAACAATGTCCGGATGCTGGTCTATGATATCGCCCGGAACCCTCATCCCAAGGCGCCGATCGGCCATTATGTCGTCGAACTGCCGACCTATGAAGAGGCGGGCAATGGTGGGGCGCCCGATCGCACCGCGGCCCAGTCGGAGATGGTCGCGCTCAACGATCATCAATATCTGCTGCTCGCGCGCGACGGCATCGGGCGGGGGGCGGCGACCGCGCCGTCGAAGACCCCGGTGTTCAAGAGCGTGCTGCTGATCGACACCGACGGGGCCACCAATCTCGCCGGCACCCGCTACGAGACCGGCATCGATCCGGTCGCGGTCGGTGGCCGGCTGGCCGCGGGGATCTTGCCCGTGCGCCAGACCGAACTGGTCGACATGCTCAACCCGGTGCAACTGCGCCGCTTTGGAATGAACCTCGACACCGCGCCGCCGACCCCGACCTCGCTGTCGGAGAAGCAGGAGGCGATGGGCCTGCTCCCCGCGCTCGATCCGGCGGCGCCCGACGATTATTTCCTGCTGATCGGCAACGACAACGACTTCGAGGCCCGCGAAGGGTTCGTCAACGGCCAGGCGTTCGATGCGTCGCTGCACGCTCCGCATGGCGAAGGGCCGAACGACAATGTCATCCTGGTCTATCGGCTGACCCTGCCGACCGCGAAGCTGGCGACGGTCAAGGCGCGATGAACCGCCGCGACCTGCTCAAGGGGGCGGTCGCCACCGCCGGCACCACCTGGCTGGCGGGCCGGGCCCCCGCGATCGTCGCGGCGGAGAGCGCGCGGGCGGTCATGCCCTATGGGGTGATGAGCGGCGATCTGCTCGCCGACCGCGCGATGATCTGGGCGGCGGTCGACCGCCCCGCGCGGATGATCGTCGAATGGTCGGCCGATCCGGACTTCCGCAAGGTGGTGCGCCAGGTCGGGCCACTCGCGACCCCCGACGGCGACCTGACCGCGAAGCTCGATCTTGCTGGGCTGCCGACGGGGCAGGAGCTTCACTATCGCGTGGCGTTCCACGATCCCGACAATGTTCGGGCGATCGGCGACTGGACGAACGGACGGCTTCGCCTGCCGGGCGGACCGGTTCGGCCGGTCCGCTTCGCGTTCGCCGGCGACGAGGCCGGGCAGGGGTTCGGCATCAACCCCGATCTCGGCGGCTACCGCATCTATGAGGCGATGCGTCGCAAGCATCCCGACTTCTTCATCCACCAGGGCGACCAGATCTACGCCGATGTTCCCCTGAAAGAGGAGGTGGCGCTGCCCGGCGGCGGCGTCTGGCGCAACATCGTAACCCCCGCCAAGGAAAAGCCGGCGGCGTCGCTTGCCGATTTTCGCGGTGCCTTCGCCTATAATCTGCAGGACGCGAACAAAAGGCGCTTCCTCGCCGAGGTGCCGATGCTCGTCCAATGGGACGATCATGAGGTGTGCAACAACTGGTTTCCCGACAAGGTTCTGAAGGATGGGCCGCCGATGCGCGACCTGTCGCGCTGGGCGCGGCAGGCGATGCTCGACTATAACCCGATGCGGATCGGTACCGGGCTGGCCGGGATCGAGCGCAGCTTTGCGATGGGACCGCTGCTCGACGTCTTCATCCTCGACGCGCGCAGCCGGCGCGGGCCCAATGGCGGCGCCTCGTCGGCTGCCCCCGGCTCCGGCAGCTTCGGTTCCGAGCAGATCGCCTGGCTCAAACAGGCGCTTCATAGGTCGAAGGCTACCTGGAAGCTGATCGCATCGGACATGCCGCTGTCGCTGACCGTGCCCGACCTGATGAAGGATGTGGTGCCCGGCGGGATCGAGGGGATCGCCAACGGCAAGCCCGGCGCACCCGGCGGCCGTGAGGCCGAACTGGCCGATCTGCTCGGCTTCATCCACGCGCAGGGCATCGCCAACACCGTCTGGATCAGCGCCGACGTCCACCATGCGGTCGCGCTCCATTATCATCCCGATCGCGCGGCCTTCGGCGATTTCACGCCCTTCTGGGAGTTCGTCGCTGGTCCGATCAGCGCCGGCACCGGCAATCTCGCGGGCAACCCAGTCGATCCGACCTTCGGCGCCGAGGTGCGGTTTGCGGCGGTGCCGGAGCCGGTCGTCGATACCAGCCCGCGCGCGGGACTGCAGTTTTTCGGATTGGGCGAGATCGACCCGCACAGCCGCATCCTGACGATGACGATCTGCAATGCCGAAGGGCGCGATCTGGCGCGCTTCGATCTGGAACCTGCGAAGGTCTAAAAAGGCAAGGTGATCCGCGCCATCGCGCGTTGACTGACGGCCGGACCGATCTGTTTGCTCTCGACGACGATCGCGCCCTTCACGGCGCCCAGGATGTTCATCTCCGCCTTGATCGGGCCCTGTTCGAGTTCGGCGCCCGGAAGCTGCTGGAGGCGGTTGGGATCCGCTCCGGCTTTCGCGCAGACGACGATCTCCTGCGCCGCGTCGGCGTTACACCGATCGACCGGTTCGACCCGGGCGAGATCGAAGCGGATCGTCGGATCTACGCCATCGGCCTGACCGGAAACCGCCTGCGCGATCAGCATCATCACAATATTGCGCATCGCTGCTCCCGCCGAGAAAGCGGGAGCGTCGAGAATTATTGCGGCGGCTTGAAGGCAGCGCGGCACCGGTCGCCGGTGTCTGCTCCATTTTGGACGATGTCGTCTGGAAGCGCGAGGGTCATTTCTTGCGGCTGAGTGCTCGCATCGCGTCCTCGAGGCCGGCGAGGGTCAGCGGATACATGCGATCGCCGACCAGTTCCTTGATCAGCCCGGTCGAATGCGAGAAGCGCCATTGTTCCTCGGGCACCGGATTGAGCCAGGCGAGCGAGCCATAGATATTGGCGACCCGGCGCAGCCAGACCGCACCCGCTTCCTCGTTGAAATGCTCGACCGATCCGCCGGGCTGGGTGATCTCATAGGGGCTCATCGCGGCATCGCCGACGAAGATCAGCTTATAGTCATGGCCATATTTGTGAAGGATGTCCCAGGTGTTGGTCCGCTCGGCAAAGCGGCGGCGATTGTCCTTCCAGACCCCTTCGTACAGGCAGTTGTGGAAGTAGAAGAACTCCATATGCTTGAATTCGGCGGTCGCCGCCGAGAACAGCTCCTCGCACAGCTTGATATAGGGATCCATCGATCCGCCGATATCGAGGAACAGCAGCAGCTTCACCGCATTGCGCCGCTCGGGCCGCATATGGATGTCGAGAAAGCCGCGGCGCGCGGTGCCGCCGATCGTCTCGTCGAGATCGAGCTCCTCGGCCGCGCCGGTGCGGGCGAAGCGACGCAGCCGGCGCAGCGCGACCTTGATGTTGCGGGTGCCGAGCTCGACATCCTTGTCGAGATTGCGGAACTCGCGCTTCTCCCACACCTTGAAGGCACGCTTGTTGCGCGAGGCGCCGCCGATCCGCACCCCTTCGGGCGCGGCGCCCGAATTGCCGTAGCGCGAGGTGCCGCCGGTACCGATCCATTTGTTGCCGCCCTGATGGCGGCCCTTCTGGTCGTCGAGGCGATCCTGGAGCGCCTTCATGATGTCGTCCCAGCTCTTGCCCTCGGCGCGGAGCTTTTCCATCTCCTCGTCGGTCAGGAATTTCTCGGTGACCGCCTTCAGCCAGTCCTCGGGGATGTCCTTGCCGTCGGCATCGCCATCGCTCTCCAGGCCCTTGAAGACCTTGGCGAAGACCTGGTCGAACTTGTCGTAGAGACTCTCGTCCTTCACATAGGTCGCGCGGCTCAGATAATAAAATTGCTCGGGCGACATGTCGATCGTGTCGCGCTGGAGCGCGTCGATCAGGGTCAGGCTTTCCTTCAGGCTCGCTGGAATGCCGGCGAGGCGCAGCTCTTCCAGGAAGTTGAAGAACATCTACATCATCCTCTGGTCATGATGCCTTGTCCACCACAGAGCGGCGAGGCTGACAAGCGTCGCGGCGCTCAGATAATAGCCGACATAGGACAGGCCGCCGCGTTCGGCGAGATATTGGGCGACCGCGGGCACCGGCGCGGCGCCGAGGATGCCGGCGATGTTGAAGGTCATCGACGCGCCGGTATAGCGCACCCGCGGCGGGAACAGCGACGGCAGGAAGGCGCCGAGCGGCCCATAGACGAAGCCCATCATGAACAGCGCGAGCGCCAGCCAAGCGAAGATCGGCTTGAGCGCGCCGCCCGCGAACATCGGCCCGAGCAGCAGGCCGGTGGCGATCGTGCCGATACAGCCCGCGATCAGCACATAGCGCGGGGTCTTCACATCGGACCACCAGCCGGCGAGCGCGATGCCCGCGGCCATGAACAATATGCTGACGAGCTGGACCGACAGGAAGGTGGTCTTCGGAATGCCGAGCGTCTTGGTGCCGTAGCCGAGCGCGAAGGTGGTCGCGAGATAATAGGTCGCGAAGCAGGCGACCGCGGCGAAAGTGCCGGCGAAGGTCGCCGCCAGATGGCTGCGGAACAGTTCGGCGATCGGCACCTTGGGCGGCTCGGCTTCGGCAAGCATCGCCTTGAAGGCCGGCGTCTCGGTGAGCTTGAGCCGGACCCACAGGCCGAGCCCGACAAGCAGCGCCGAACCGAGGAAAGGAATCCGCCAGCCCCAGGCGGTGAACTGCTCGGGCGTCATCGTCAGCCCGAGGATCAGGAACAGCCCGTTGGCGGCAATGAAGCCGACCGGCGCCCCCAGTTGCGGGAACATGCCGTAACGACCCTTCAAGTGCGGCGGCGCATTTTCGACCGCGAGCAGCGCCGCCCCGCCCCATTCGCCGCCGAGACCGAAGCCCTGGCCGAAGCGAAGCAGCGCGAGCAGCGCCGCGCCGACCCATCCCGCCGCCTCATAGGAGGGCAGGAAGGCGATCAGCATCGTCGAACTGCCCATCACCATCAGCGAGGCGACCAGGGTCGACTTGCGCCCGATCCGGTCGCCGAAATGACCGAACGCCCAGGCGCCGAGCGGCCGACCGAGAAAGGCCAGACCGACCAGCGCATAGGACCAGATCAACTGGGTCGAGGGCGCGAAGCCGCCGAAGAACAGCGGCCCGAATACCAGCGAGGCGGCGGTCGCGAAGATATAGAAGTCGTAAAACTCGACCGAAGTGCCCACGAGGCTCGCGATCAGGACGCGGCGCGTCGACGGTGCGGCGATTTCGGCTTGGTGCATTGACCCATCCCCTTGTTCGCCCGGGGATTGGCGCGGGACGCGCCGTGGGTCAAGCGATCAGCGGTCGAGCGGCGCCGGCTTCAGACCCGCTCGACCTCGTCGGCCTCGGCCTCACAGGTCTTGCCGGTCTCGCCGGTCGCGGCGATGTCGTCGTAAAGCTTCGCCTGGCGGGCGCGGAGCTTTTCGCCGAGCGCGTCAAGGTCGACCTTGCCCTTGGCATGCGCTTTCTTCGCATCCTCGAACAGGTCGTCATCCTCCTCGTCGATATGGTGGATGGTCTCCTCGCCGAGGACATGGACCTTGGATCCGAACAATTCCTCATTGCCGTCGAGCTGTTCGAGTTCGGCGATGATGCGCTTGCCCGATTGATGTTCGACGATTCCTTCGTCGACTTCGTCGGCGCCGATCACCGGTTTGAGTGCCGGGTAGAGAATTTCTTCCTCGATCGTCATATGAACGGTCAGCCGCATGCACAATTCGCGGGCGATTGCGACCAGCCGAGCCTCACCGGCGTCGCGGGCCTCGTCGAACAGCTTGCGGAAGATATGATGCTCTTCCTTGAGCACGCGCAACGCCAGCGGGTCGTCGCCGGCGACGACGTGATTGCCCTGATTATTGCGTGCTTCATATTTGCCGGCCACGACGCTGCTCCTCGATTGCATGTCCCGTCCGAAAACGAAAAGTCGTCGACCGATGTTCCGCCTGCGAGCGGTTCGCAAAATTCTGTCCATTTTAGATATATTGGGGGCTGACTTATCCGTTCCGGTTGTTATTCTGGAACAGATACCGAACGTAGGCCCGCAGCTATCGACGGTATCAAATCACATCTCGAAGTTGGGAGACGGCCATGGCCGATTGGGAAAATGTGCCCACCGTCCTCGGATATGGGGACTTGAACTGCGGGAAGATCGATACGGGCCGGCCCGTGGCGTCGCGGGTGGGACAAGGGGTTCCGGTCGCGGCGGTGGAGCCGGTCTTCGGGCAGCTTGGCCGGCAGGGGAGCGTGGCGGAGCGTGCGAGCGGTGATATTGGGGGCGAGCAGGTCACGCGCCATCGCAGCCGGAGTCGAAAGGCCGGCGGCAACGCCTTCCAGAAATTGAGCGAGGAGGTCGGTCGGATTGCGCGGACCCTGGCCGCGCTGTCCGAAGCCGAAGGCGACGAATTGTCGGGGGATGCCATCGATACGGCGCTGTCGCTACCCGGGGGCGGGATGCTCGAACCGGGCAGCGTCGATCCGGCGCTGGTGCGCGCGGTGATCCGGGCGCGCCGCCTGCGCGAACAATATCTGGGCCCCGACCTGTTCGCCGATCCCGCTTGGGACATGATGCTCGATCTGACCGCCGCCCGGCTCGAGGGCAGGGCGGTGGCGGTGTCCAGCCTGTGCATCGCTGCGGCGGTACCCGCGACCACCGCGCTGCGCTGGATCAAGCAACTGACCGATGCCGGTTTCTTCCGGCGGGTCGCCGATCCGTTCGATGGCCGGCGGATCTTCATCGAACTCACCGACGAAACCGCACGGCGCATGCATGTCTACATGCAGATGCTGATGCAGGCGGGCATGCCCGGGCTGTAACGCCGGTCCTGCATGTCGCTGGAGGGCGGGCGATCCGCATCGCCCGCGGTTCCGGCGGCGCGCGGACCGGTCATTGCGGGCGATCGGCGGTTTCTTCCGGCGACATGCCGACGGCGGATTCCACCGGGCGGCATATCGCTCTATGGTCGTACGATGACGTTCATCGATGCAGACACCATCCGATCGCGTTTCGCCCGCGCGATGTCGGACATGTACCGGGCCGAGGTGCCCCAATATGGCACGCTGGTCGATCTGGTCGACCGCGTGAACCGCGACACGCTCGCGGCCGATCCGGCGCTGGCCGATCGGCTGAGCCGCGGCGGTGAACTCGAACGCCTCGCCGGTGAACGCCATGGCGCGATCCGGGTCGGAACCGCGGCTGAGCTTTCACTGATCCGCCGCGCCTTTGCGGTGATGAACATGCACGCTGTCGGCTATTATGACCTCGCCGCTGCGGGAGTGCCGGTGCATTCGACCGCGTTTCGACCGATCGACAAGGCGGGGTTGCAACGCAATCCGTTCAGGGTGTTCACATCGCTGCTCCGGCTCGACCTGATCGACGATGGCGATCTGCGCGCGCGCGCCGCCGCCGCGCTCGATCGGCGCCGGATCGTCACCCCGGCCGCCGAGGCGCTGATCGAACGGGCCGAGGCCGAGGGCGGGCTCGCCGAACGGGCCGCCGACGATTTCGTGCGTGAACTCATCGAGACCTTCCGCTGGCATGCCGAGGCGGTGGTCGACCAGCCGACCTATGCCGCTTTGCTGGAGGCGCATCGGCTGATCGCCGATGTGGTGAGCTTTCGCGGACCGCATATCAACCATCTCACCCCGCGCACGCTCGATATCGATGCGATCCAGGCGGCGATGCCGTCGCACGGCATGAAGGCGAAGGATGCGATCGAAGGGCCGCCGCGCCGGCGCTGCGCGGTGCTGCTGCGCCAGACCAGCTTCAAGGCGCTAGATGAGTCGATCGCCTTTCCCGATGCCGATGGCCACGTGGTGGCGGGTAGCCATACCGCCCGTTTCGGCGAGGTCGAGCAGCGCGGTATCGCCCTGACTCCCAAGGGGCGCGCGCTGTACGACAGGCTGCTGGCGTCGCCCGGCGACGGGTTCGATGAACTGCCCGACGATTGGGTCGCATTGCGCGAACAAGGGCTGGCCTATTTCCGCTATCGTCCGACCGGGGCGGGCGAGGGGCCGGCACCCGTTTCGATCGACGCTGCGATCCGGTCGGGGCATATCGCCGCCGATCCGATCATCTACGAGGATTTTCTGCCGGTCAGTGCGGCCGGGATCTTCCAGTCAAATCTGGGCGGGGAAGCGCGCTCGGCGTATCGCGCGGGTGGCGCGCGTGATCGGTTCGAGACGGCGCTGGGCGGCCCGGTGCTCGACGAATTCGCGCTCTATGCCGCCGACGAGGCGCAATCGCGGCGCGAGACCGAGGCTCTGCTGACCGCGATGCAGGACCCGGCCTGACGGGCGGCGTTCCGTCGAGGGAGCGCCGCGGGCTGCGCGCCTGGCCGGCGCTCAGACCAGTCCGGCGCGCCGCAAATGTTCCATCGCCTTGGCGCGCAGCCCCGGGGGAACGCTCATCGCGTCGAGAAAACGGCCGGGAGCGGCGTTGACCCGCGGATCGATGATCGCCAACTGCTTCCACGCGGCGTGCGCGCGGACGTCGTCGCCGATCATCGCATAGCCGATCGCCGAGATCAGATAGAAACGCGGACGCCGGCCGATCATCGGCGGGGTCATCCGCGCCAGCGAATCGCGCGCCAGCACGACGTCGCCACGATCGACCGCGACCAGCACCAGCGGCTGATAGAAACGGCCGTCGGGGCCGTCGTCGAGGGCGATCGCGCGGCGGACAGTGGGTTCGGCGCGGGGGTCGCCGCAGCTGACGAAGGTCATCGCCGAATCCGCGAGCAATGCGGGATCATAAGGGTTGAGTTCCGATGCCCGGGCGGCAATCCGGACCGCGCTCGGGCAGGCGCCGGTCGTCATCGAAACGCGCGCCTGGGTCGAGTTCGCCCAGGCATCGAGCGGGTCGATCGTCGTCGCCAGTTCGGCATGGCGCTGTGCGTTCAGCAGTGCGTCCGCGCGGGCGCCATCGGCAAGACGGGTCAGGCTGGTGAGCAGCAGATCGGCTTGCGCGGCATGGAGGTCGGCATTTTCGGGATCGGCGATCAGGCCTTTCCCGACGCACTGCTCGATCGACGCGCGATCTTCCGGCAGGCGTTCGCGGCGATAGCGGTGAAACAGCAACAGGCAGTCATAACCGTTGGCGGCCTCGACCTTCACTTCGCCGAGTTCGCTCTTGGCGACGACGCCGTCGACCCTGCCGATCGTGGCGATCGCGGGGGCAAGCGCGTCGGCGATCCGCTGATCCTCGCCGCGGGCGGGCAAGCTCATGTTGGTCGACCATAGCAGCCGATCGGGACCGAGTTTCCACAATCTGATCTGAATCTGTCGTGCCCGCGCACCGCCGCCATATTCGGTCGCGAGCCGATATTTGGCCGGAACCGGGCGAGGATCGACCGAGCCGGCGCGGCGCGCAGTGCGCACGTCGAAGATCGTACTGCGCCGCAGACCGTCGAGCATCGCCGCGCGCACCAGGCTTTCGACATCGGGATCGGTTCCGCGCGGGACCGTGCTGACCAGTTCGAGCATCGGCTTGCCTTCGGTGGCGATGGCGGCGCTGTGCGGCAGCAGCGTGGCGATCGCGATCGCTCCGAGCAGCAGCAGTCCGCTCAGCAGCCCGGTTTGCATCGCCAGCTTCTGCCAGACGACGACGGGGGCGGACGGCGGCGTCTCGGTCGGTGCGATTTCGACGGAAATCGGTCCGTCGGCGATCATGTGGACCTTGTAACGCCCGCTCGGAATGTCGATTCGCGGCCGGTCGTCGGCCGGCGAGCGGCTATAATGATCGGCCAGCATCCGGCGAAGACGCCCGACCTGGACCCGCGGATAGCTGTCCGCGCGCGCGTCATAATCGGGCGCCCGGCCGAGGCCGTCGACCGCGACGGCGTAGGCCTTGAGCTGGTCGCCACGCCCGGCGACGGTTTCGTCGACCAGGAAACTCAGCAGCCGTTTCATGATCGGAGCACGCGAAAATTCGGCCGAAGCCAATATCCTGGATAATTCTTCGCGCATTGCCCGGGCAAAGTCGGACACCGAGCCATCCTGTTCCGATGACGGTGCGAGCGGTGCGCCGTCGTCCCCGATCACGTCCACCGCCACTTCATCCGCGATCGTCATTCGGGTCGGCTATCCATGTCAATCGGCTATCCATTTCGATCGGCTATCGGGGAAATCGCGCATCCAACGACGGCCGGCACCGAATCGTCGGATCGGGAAATGTGAATGTAACGGTTACAGAGACGGAGAGAAACTGGTTTGTTGTGCGCTTCCTGAGCATCAGCGGTCGCGACGGTGCATCCTCTCGGTCGCCGTTCGTTCCGATGAAGCGGCCGGCTACCCCCAACGGTCGGCCCGTTTCGCGGAACCGAGGATTGAGCCGGTTGCGTGGCCCCCACCATCGCAACCGGCTCTTTCATTTTCTGGCCTTGCCGAACCGCACTGGATTCGTCTTCGATCATTCTCGGCACGCGATGGTGCATCTGATAGGGCCCAGGCCATGACCGAAAACCCGACACCTCGCGTCAAGCGCGATCTGCGCGAGGCGCTGATCCGCGGCGCGCGCGGCACCTGCCCATCCTGCGGCAAGACCCGGCTGTTCGCCCGTTTCCTGAAACCGGTCGATCATTGCCCGGCCTGCGGACAGGATTGGAGCGTGCAGACGGCCGACGATCTGCCGGCCTATCTGGTGGTGCTGGTCATCGGCCATCTGCTTGCGCCGGCGATCGTCGCGGTCAATCTCCATTATGACATGTCGACGGGGGTGCAGATGATCCTGTGGCCCGGGCTGGCGCTGGTCATGGCGCTGCTGGCGATCCAGCCGGTCAAGGGCATGGTGATCGGACTGCAATGGGCGCGCTACATGCAGGGCTTCGCAGGGCCGGGCCGGGGCTGATCGCACTGTGCTTCTGGGGTGCCGGGGTTTCGCCTATAGCTTCGATTCGACGCGGCGACCGACCGCGCGGAATGGGAGAGGGGAGCGAGGCATGCGGGCGATTTTCCTGATATTGGCGGTGCTGCTGGCGATCGGCGCGGGCGTGGCGATGATCCCGCTCGAGACAGCGCTCAAATTCACGATGCTCGACCGGGCGGGGCTCAGCCATAATGGCGTCGACGGCAATCTCTGGTCGGGCCACATCTATGGCGCGCAGCTCGGCAAGGTGGCGCTCGGCGATATCAGCAGTTCGATGTCGCTGGCGCAGATCGCCAGGGGACGGATCGCGCTCGCCCTCGAAGGCGGTGACGCCGTGTCGCGGGTGAAGGGCGGCTTCAGCTATGGCATCGGCGGGGCGGGGGTCGACGATCTGAGCATCGGCCTGCCGCAGATCGCCGGCACCGGGGCGACCGCCGCGATGACGCTGATCCTCGACAAGCTGAGCGCGCGCTTCCCCGGCGGCGAATGCGCCGACGCGAGCGGCCAGGCGCGCGCCTATATGCCGGGCGCGGCCGAAGCCTATGCGGCGCCGGGCGGATTCAGCGGCCCCGCCTTGTGCCGCGACGGCCGGCTGACCCTCGACATGGCGAGTGCGAGCGGCCGCGAACGCGAGCAGCTCCAGATCCTGTCGCTGCGCAAATATCGGGTCGACGCGACGGTCCAGAGCCCGCCCGCCGCGGTCGCCGCCCGGCTGCGTTCGGCGGGCTTCGTCGCCGGCGCCGGCGGATATTCGTACAGCGCCGAACGCGAACTCTAATCGCTTCCCGCGCGCGCGGCGCCGGCCTATAGCCGGGCGATGATCCTGAGACTGTTCGCGCTGATGCTCGCGCTGCTTCCCATGGCCGGGGCGCAGGCCGCGACCAACCATATCGCGGTTTCGATCGAGGCCGAGACGATGCGCCCCGCACCGGGCAGCCGGGTCGCGCTCGCGCTGGTGATGAAGCCCGAGCATGACTGGCACGGCTATTGGGAAAATCCCGGCGATGCCGGCATCCCGACCAGCGTCGAGTGGCGGCTGCCGCCGGGCGCATCGGTCGTCGGCCTGAGGCATCCGGTGCCTGGCCGGCTCGTCGTCCAGGGGCTGATGAACTATATCTACGAACGGCCTTATGCGCTGCTCGCCAGCCTGACGATCCCCGCCAATGTCCGGCCCGGCGCGCAGATCCGGGTCGAGGGCGAGGTCAACTGGCTCGCCTGTTCGCCGTCCACCTGCGTCCCCGAGCATGGCAAGGTCGCGATCGATCTGGTCGCGGGCGACGGTACGGTCGATCCGCCGGCACGCGCCCGGTTCGACGGGTGGCGCGCGAAGATGCCGCTGCCGCTGGCACAGCCGGCAAGTTTCGAGCGCAAGGGCGATCTCGTCCGGATCGCCATCCCGTTTCCGCAGGGCAGGCCGGTCGCCGATCCCTATTTCTTCCCGGCGGTCGACGGGGTGATCGACTATGCCGCGCCGCAGGCGATCAGCCGCAACGGCGACCGGCTGATCGTCGAGGTCAAGGCGACGAGCGCGGCCAAGCCGGTCAAGGAACTGACCGGGGTGCTCGCGATCGGCACCGATCAGGGGCTTTCGCTGGTCGCGCGTCCGGGCAAGGTTCCCGCCGCCGGTGCCGCGATCGCGGCGTCGGACGGTTCGGCGAAGGACGCCGGGCTGGCGGCCACCTTCCTGCTGGCGCTGGGCGGAGCGATCCTCGGCGGGCTGCTGCTCAACATCATGCCGTGCGTCTTCCCGATCCTCAGCCTGAAGGCGTTGAGCCTGGCCCGCCAGGGCGAGACCGCACGCCATGCCCGCAGCGAGGCGATCGCCTATGCCGGCGGGGTGATCCTGAGCTGCGTCGCGCTCGGGGTGGCGCTGCTCGCGCTGCGCGCCGGCGGAGCGACGGTGGGGTGGGCGTTTCAGCTCCAGGACCCGCGGGTGATCCTGCTGCTGCTGCTGCTGGTGGTCGCAATCAGCCTCAATCTCGCCGGGCTGTTCGAACTCGGCACGATAGGGGTCGGCGAGGGGCTCACCAAGGGCGAGGGACTGGCGCCATCCTTCTGGACCGGGGTGCTTGCCGCCTTCGTCGCGACCCCGTGCACCGGGCCGTTCATGGCCGGTGCGCTCGGCGTCGCGCTGATCCTGCCGACCGCCGCCGCGATCGCGATCTTCGCGGGGCTCGGGCTCGGCCTGGCGCTGCCGTTCCTGCTGATCGGCTTCGTGCCCGCGCTTCGTCGCCGGCTGCCGAAGCCCGGCGCCTGGATGAACCGGCTGCGCCATATCCTGTCGGTGCCGATGTTCGCCACCGCGCTCGGCCTCGCCTGGATCCTCGGCCGCCAGGCCGGGGTCGACGGCATGAGCCTGGGCCTCGCCGCGGCGGTGCTGCTCGGCCTCGGGCTGTGGTGGGTCGGCAGCCGCCAATATGCCGGGCGCCGCTTCGCCTGGGCGCCGGCGGTCCCGCTGGTCGCGGTCGCGCTGGCGGTCGCGGCGGTCGTGCCGCGCGCCGCGCCGGCGAACGCCGCGGTCGGCACCGAGGGCACCGAGGCGTTCAGCGAAGCGCGGCTCGCCGCGCTGACCGGGCAGGGCAAGCCGGTGTTCGTCTATTTCACCGCCGACTGGTGCCTGACCTGCAAGGTCAACGAGAAAGCGGCGATCGAGCGCCCCGAGGTCCGCCAGGCCTTCGCCGCCAAAGGGGTCGTGACGCTGGTCGGCGACTGGACCGACGGCGACCCCGCGATCGGTCGCTTCCTCGAGGCGCAGGGGCGCTCGGGCGTGCCGCTCTATCTGTTCTACAAGCCCGGCGCGCCGGTCGAAGTGCTGCCGCAGGTGCTGACCCCGGGAACGCTGGCCGCGCTCGCGGCGTGACGGGCCGATAGGCGATAATCTTCGTCATGCTGAACTTGTTTCAGCATCCACCGTGCGACTGAAGTGCCCCCCTGAATTGAGACAGAGAAAAAGGTAACAGTCTCTTATGGAGGGACTGATGAAGATTGAGGAGAAGCGGGAGTTCAGCCGAGAGTATAAGCTGGCGGCGCTGAGCCGGATGGCAGCAGGGGTGAATGTGAAGGCGCTTGCGGCGGAACTGGGGATACCGCGAGAATATCTCTACAAATGGCTCAAACGGTTTCGAGCGGGTGGTCCGGATGCGCTGCGGGGTCCGGGTCGTCAGACGAGGGTTGAGCGCGGAGCGATGCGCACGGGTGCGGTGCTGGAGCCCCAGGTTTCAGTTCCGATACCGTCGGCGGTGGCGTCGGATGAACTGGAAAGAGCGCGGGAACGGATCAGCGAGCTTGAGCGCAAGATCGGGCGTCAGGAGCTCGAACTTGATTTTTTTCAGCGAGCCTTGCGGCAGGTCGAGGAAGTACGCCGGACGAAAGGCGTAGTTGGCGAGACGGCATCTACGCGGTCATCCAAATGACGGCGGGGTCCGGGCTGCAAGGCAAACCAGGAATAGAAGCGATGTGCAGGCTCGCCGGTGTGAGCCGGGCGGGCTACTACCGGCATTGGCAAGCCTCGGCTCCGCGGCGGGAGGAGACGGATCTGCGCGATGAGATCCAGCGCCTGTCGATTGCCAATCCCCACTATGGCTATCGGCGGATATCGGCGCTTCTGAGCCGTGAAGGCCGGCAGGCGAACCATAAGCGGGTGCTGCGGCTGATGCGTGAGGACAATCTTCTGTGCCTGCGCTCGAAGGCTTATGTGCCGAGGACGACAAATAGTCGGCATGGCTGGCGGGTGGTGCCCAACCT
>NZ_JBXANN010000016.1:0-115816 GCF_058801765.1 Rhizorhabdus sp. GW822-FHT03C02 | reverse complement strand
CACACACACACGAAAGCCCCGGCGCCACAAGCGACCGGGGCTTCGTGCGTCCAGCAAACATGAAACTCAGCGGGTTTTCGGTACCGGTCGGGAAAAATTTATCCGACGGTTTTTCTCGAGATTTTTTGGCGCTATTTCAAAAGCTTGATTATCCCTACCGGGGTCGCATAGGCCTCGCATGCGGTCGCGCCTGAGTTGACCTCTCCCGCGCCCTTCTCGCATAGAAATTTTGCTGAGCATGCTCACAGACAGCAGCCGGCAGTCGAGGATGACCAAGGGAGGCCCAGCCATGCCTATCGGATATGATCGTGCGCGCCGTTTCGGCCTTAGCGCTGCCGCAGCTGCCATAGTTGCTCATTCCGCGGTGGCGAAAGCGCAGCCGGTAACGCCGCCCGCCGCCGCGGCGGCCGAGAACGATGTCGAAGAGATCGTCGTCACCGCGCAGCGCCGGGCGGAACGGCTCGAGGACGTGCCGCTGTCGGTGACCGCGGTGACCGGCCGGGATCTCACTTTGTCCGGGGTCACCAAATTCGAGGATATCGGCAACATCTCGCCATCGACCCGGATCGGTCGCACCGGCATCTTCGCCCAGCCGGCGATCCGCGGGATCAGCAGCAGCACGGTCAGCACCGGCCAGGAAAATAATGTCGCAATCTATGTCGACGGCTTCTACCAGCCCGACCCGACCGCGCTGGCCAACGACTTCGCCAATGTCCGCAGCGTCCAGGTCCTCAAAGGCCCGCAGGGCACGCTCTATGGACGCAATGCGACCGGCGGCGCGTTGCTGATCGATACGTTCGAGCCGTCCGACGACCATCTGATCCTCGACAGCACCGCCACCTATGGCAATCGCGACGATGTCCGCCTGCGCGCTTATGTCGGTGTCCCGGTCGTACAGGGGCTGTCGGTCGGGGTGGGCGGCTATTATCGCGACAATGACGGCTATATTCGCGACGTGGCCGGTTTCGATGCCGCGCCGTTCCGCAGCTGGGAAGTCCGCACCAAGGTGAAGATGGAGCCGACCACCGACTTCGGGGTGACCTTCGGCTATAATCACAGCTATCTCAGCGACCCGCGCGGTATCGCCTATTCGCCGCGCAGCGAGGTCTATCTCGGCGGGCTGCCGATCCCGCCGGTCGGGCCGCTCCGCACCGACCAGCGCGATACCACCGCGCTCGACACTCGGCCGATCAACATCATCCGGCAGGACGAGGGCACGCTCAAGCTGCGCTGGACCAGCGGTCTCGGCACGCTCAGCAGCTATACGTCGTTCCAGAAGCAGCGTGCCGACAATGCGATCGACTTCGACGGGACCAAGGTCAAATATATCACCTCGACCTCGAATGCGCGCCGCGACACCTTCACCCAGTCGGCCGACTTCGCCTTCACGCCGCTCTCCCATCTCGATGTGACGGTCGGCGGACTCTATTTCGATAACCGCGCGCGGAATCCCAATGGGGCTGCGATCATCCTCGGAACGCTCAGCACGCTCCAGTCGACCCGGCTCGACACCAAGGCCTATGCCGCCTTCATCGACGCGACCCTGCAACTGGGTGAGAAGCTCTTCCTCAACGCCGGTGCGCGCTACAGCCATGAACGCAAGATCGTCGCCGCGGAATATCTGTTCCGCGCCGCCGGCGGCCCGGTGGTGATCGCGCCGCCGACCTCGGCGACCTTCTCCGATGTCACCCCGCGCGCGACGATCCGCTACGAGATCGGCGACCGCACCAACATCTATGCGTCGTACAGCCAGGGCTTCAAGAGCGGCACCTTCAACACCGTCGGCGCGACCGCGCTGTCGATCACCACCCCGGTGAAGCCCGAGAAAGTCGATGCCTATGAGATCGGCGCGAAGACCGCGCGCGGCGCGCTCCATGCCGAGACGGCGGCCTATTATTATGATTATCGCAATCTGCAGGTCAGTTCGCTGCAGACGGTGGGATCGGTACCGACGACCTTCCTAAACAACGCCGCGAGCGCCCGCATCTATGGCGCCGAAGCCTCGATCAGCGCCGCGCTTACCGAGGCCTTCAACCTTCGCTTCGGCGGCGCCTGGACCCATGCCCGCTACCGCAGCTTCCCGGCCGCCTCGGTCCAGCTGATCGTGCCGGTCGTGGTCGGCGGCCAGGTGATCGGCACCCGCAACCTCGCCGGACAGAGCCAGGATTTCTCGGGGCGCCGGGTCGCGCGCGCGCCCGACTGGACCGGCAATCTGGGCGCCGACTACACGATCCCGATCGGCGGCGGCAAACTCGTGCTCGCCGGCAATATCGCCTATTCGAGCAAATATAATCCGACCAACGAGGTTCGCGACCCCGCGACCGGCACGCCGCGCTTCGAACAAAAACCCTATGTGCTCGGCTCGGTCAGCGCCGACTATACGCTGCCGGGCGACCATATCACGATCGGGGCCTATGCCGAGAATGTCGGCAACACCCGCTACAAGATCCTCGATACCGCGAACGGGCAGGGCAGCTACGCGATCTACAACGAGCCGCGCGCTTATGGCGTGCGGGCCGGTTACAGATATTGAAGGTCAGTTCACCTGGCGCTTGCCCAGCTTGCGGGCGAGGGTGCGCCGGTGCATGCCGAGCCGCCGCGCGGTTTCGGAGATGTTGAAGTCGGTCTCGACCAGCACCTCGTGAATCCGTTCCCATTCGAGCGTCTTGATCGAGGTCGTGCGTTCGGTCAGCGGGGCGGCGACATCGCCGGTGCGCCGCGCGAACGCCGCTTCGATGTCGTCGGTGTTCGACGGCTTGGCGAGATAATGCGAAGCGCCGAGCTTGATCGCCTCGACCGCGGTGGCGATGCTCGCGAAACCGGTCAGCACGACGATCATCATCGCCGGATCATGCGCGTGCAGCGTCTGGACGCAGAGCAGTCCGGAGGCGTTGCCGAGCTTGAGGTCGACGACGGCATAGGCCGGATCCTCGGTCTGCAGCAGCTCGAGCAGCCGTTCATGGCTGGCGGCGTGGCATGCGACATAGCCGCGCCGGGTGAAGGAGCGGCTCAGCGTGCGCGCAAAGGCTTCGTCGTCCTCGACGATGACCAGCCGGCGCTCAGTCGACATGCGCGTCTTCCTCGACTTCCAGGATCGCCAGCGGGAAGCTGAGCGTCACCGTCGCGCCGCCGCGCGGGGCGTTGGTGGGGATCACCGCGCCGCCGAGCTTGCGCATCACATTGACCACCAGGAACAGGCCCAATCCGCTGCCCAGCCGGCCCTTGCTCGACCGATAGGGCTTGCCGAAATTCGCGAGCATCTCGGGGGTGAAGCCGGGGCCGTCATCCTCGACCGCGATCCGCAGCATGTCCTCGGTGCGGTCGGCGGTGAGCGCGATCAGGTCGCCGCTCGCCTCGCCGGCATTGTCGAGCACATTGGTGATGACCTGCCGGATCACCGGATCGGCGACGATCCGCATCGCGTCGATCTGTTCGATGCGGTAGCTCAGCAGGATCTGCGGATGGGTGTTGCGCCACTCCTGGACGATTTCCTCGAGAAAGGCGCCCGCGGTCATCACCGCCGGGGCCTCGCCGCGCGCCTCACCCGAGGACAGCAAGATGCCGGTGACGATCGTCTTGCAGCGCTGGACCGCCGCCTGCATCTCGTCGATCTCCTCGCTGAGCTGCGGATCGCGCGCCAGCTCGGGCATGCGCCGCCAATCGCCGAGGATCACCGCCAGCGATGACAGCGGGGTGCCGAGCTCGTGCGCGGCGCCCGAGGCGAGCAGTCCCATACGGACGATATGGTCCTCCTCGGCGGCCTGCTGGCGCAGGTCGGCCAGCCGGACGTCGCGCTCCTTCAGATTGGTGTTGATCCGCGCAACGAAGAACACCAGCAGCACCGCGATCAGCACCGAACAGATCCATTCGCCGGCGATGTGCAGGTCGAACAACAGGCCATCGAGCCGGTCGGGGAGATCGAGCGTCTGATAGCGCATCGCCAGGAAGCCGCCGCAGCAGATGGTGATCATCGCGATCGTCCAGGCGGTGCGACGGTCGAGCAGGATCGCGCCGATCACGACATGGAGCAGGTAGAGCGAGATGAACGGGTTGGTCGCGCCGCCGCTCAGGTAGAGCTGGACGGTCAGCGCCATCACGTCGAAGGTCAGCGCCAGGAACAGTTCGGCATTGGCGATGCCCTTGCGCCGGCGGATCACCGCCAGGCTGACGAGATTGAGCGCCACCGCGGTCGCGGGTATCGCCAGCATCGGCGCCAGCGGCAGCCGTACCCCCATCGCGAAATGGACGATCAGGATCGTCACCAGCTGGCCCGCCACCGCCAGCCAGCGCAGCTGGATCAGCAACAGCATGTTCTTGCGGCCGATCGTGTCGATCGACCAGTTGCGCAGCAGCAGCCGGCGCGTGCTCCTGTCGCGCGGTGCGGTGGACATTCTAGCGGATGGAAGGCTCGCGCATCATCCGCCAATAGCCGCCGGCGCTCAGGATCGCCAGCGCGAACCATGTCAGGGCATAGACGAGGTGATTGTCGGCAAAGCGGATGATCGTCATCCCGCCCGCTGGCCATGCGTCGCGCGGGCCGTCGGCATCGGCATCGACGAAATAGGGGGCGACGACTGCACCGGGCACGCGGCTTGCCGCGATCGCGGCGACATCGCGCGAATACCAGCGGTCGGCAACCGGATCGTTGCTGCGCAGGAAACCGCCGCGCGGCTCGGACGGCCGGATCAGGCCGGTAATGCTGGCCGTCCCGGCCGATGGCCGATAGCGCGGGGGGCGGCCGGGTTCGGCCGGCACGAAGCCGCGGTTGACCAGCACCACGAAACCGCGTGCGCTCGCGAGCGGCGCCATCACCCAATAGCCGCTGCCGCGTTCGGTGACCGCCTGGACCAGCGTGTCACGGCCGATCCCATAATGTCCGGCGATCCGCACCCGGCGATAGGCGCCGCCATCGGCCCCCAGCGACCGCCATTCGGCGGGGCCGGGAGCTTCGACCGGCGCGGCATGGATCCGCGCCTCGACCTGGGCGATCAGGGCATGTTTCCAGGCGCGGCGCTGGATCTGCCAGACGCCGAGCGCGACGAAACCGATCGTCAGCAGCAGCGCCGCCGCGGCCAGGATCCGTATCCGGGCCGATCGCGGCGCTTTCCGTCCCTCCCCGACGGAGAGGGGCGGGGGTGTCACGGCATCTGGCTCATGTCATGCGCCGACATCGGCATCATGTTGTGGTCGAGATGATACATGACCCACATCGATCCCGAGAGGGTGATGCCGACGATCACCAGGGTGAAGATCAGCGCCATCATCGTCCAGCCGCCCTCGGAGCGGGCGTTCATGTGCAGGAAGAAGATCATGTGGACGACGATCTGCACCACCGCGAACGCCATGATCGTGAAGGCGGTGGTCTGGGCGCTGCCGAGCACGCCGCTCATCACCAGCCAGAACGGGATCGCGGTGAGGACCACCGACAGGCCGAAGCCGATCATGTAGCTGCCCATCGTGCCATGGGCGTGGCCGTCATCATGGCCATGGTCATGATGAGCGCCATGGTCGTCATGACCGCTCATGTGAGTGTGATCGCTCATCGCAGCATACCCATCAGATAGACGAAGGTGAAAACCCCGATCCAGATCACGTCGAGGAAGTGCCAGAACAGGCTGAGGCACATCAGGCGGCGCTTGTTGGCCTGGATGAGGCCCTTGCGGCCGACCTGGACCATCAGCGTCGCCAGCCAGATGATGCCGAAGGTGACGTGAAGCCCGTGGGTGCCGACCAAGGTGAAGAAGGACGACAGGAACGCGCTGCGCTGCGGACCCGCACCTTCGAGGATCAGGTTGTGGAACTCGTAGAGCTCGATCGACAGGAAGGCGAGACCGAACAGGGCGGTGACCGCGAGCCAGCCCTGGGTCGCGGCGACCTTGTTCTTTTCGACCGCGAGCATCGCGAAGCCATAGGTGATCGACGAGAAGAGCAGCATCGCGGTGTTGACCGCGACCAGCGGCAGCTCGAACAGATCGCGCGGCCCGGGCCCGCCGGCATAATGGCCGCCGAGCACCGCGTAGGTCGCGAACAGGACCGCGAAGATCAGGCAGTCGCTCATGATGTAGATCCAGAAGCCCAGCATGGTGCTGCTGCCTTCGGGATGATCATGCTCGTCGACGACGTGGAAGATGGGGGGCTTGCCGCCCGTCATGGTGCCTTGCTGTGCCATCGGCCTTATCCCTGCGCCGCGAGCAGCTTGGTGCGCTCGTCCTCGGCCCGCACCACATCCTCGACCGGGATGTGGAAATCGCGCTTGTAGTTGAAGGTGTGGCCGATCGCGACCGCGACGATGCCGACGAAGCTGGCGGCGGCGAGCCACCACATATACCAGATCATGCCCACCGCCAGCGTGACGCTCAGCCCGGCGAGGATCAGGCCGGCACCGGTGTTGCTGGGCATATGGATGGGCTTGAAGCCGTCGATCGGCCGCTGATAGCCACGCTTCTTCATGTCGGACCAGGCGTCGCCATCGTGGATGACGGGCGTGAAGGCGAAATTATAGGCGGGCGGCGGCGACGAGGTCGCCCATTCGAGGGTCCGCCCATCCCAGGGATCGCCGGTGGTGTCGCGCAGCTTCTCGCGGTCGCGGATGCTGACATAGAACTGGATCAGCATGCAGGCGATGCCCGCGGCGATCATCGCGGCGCCCAGCGCGGCGATGATGAACCAGATCTGCAGGCTGGGGTCGTCGAAAACCCGCATCCGCCGGGTCACGCCCATCAGTCCGAGGATGTAGAGCGGCATGAACGCGAACCAGAAGCCGACCACCCACAGCCAGAAGGAGCGCTTGCCCCAGACGGTGTCGAGCTTGAAGCCGAACGCCTTGGGCCACCAATAGTTGATCCCCGCGAACAGCCCGAACAGCACGCCGCCGATGATCACGTTGTGGAAATGGGCGATCAGGAACAGCGAGTTGTGGAGCACGAAGTCGGCGGGCGGCACCGCGAGCAGCACCCCGGTCATGCCGCCGATCGTGAAGGTCAGCATGAACGCGATCGTCCACATCATCGGCAGCTCGAAGCGGATGCGGCCATGATACATGGTGAACAGCCAGTTGAAGATCTTGGCGCCGGTCGGGATCGAAATCACCATCGTGGTGATGCCGAAGAAGCTGTTGACGCTCGCGCCCGATCCCATCGTGAAGAAATGGTGCAGCCACACCAGATAGGACAGGATCGTGATCACGACCGTGGCGTAGACCATCGAGGTGTAGCCGAAGAGGCGCTTGCCCGAGAAGGTCGAGGTGACCTCGGAGAAGATGCCGAACGCCGGCAGGATCAGGATGTAGACCTCGGGATGACCCCAGATCCAGATCAGGTTGACGTACATCATCGCGTTGCCGCCGAAGTCGTTCGTGAAGAACGCGGTGCCGACATAGCGGTCGAGCGAGAGCAGCACGAGCACCGCGGTCAGCACCGGGAAGGCGGCGACGATCAGGATGTTGGTGCACAGCGAGGTCCAGGTGAACACCGGCATCTTCATCATCGTCATGCCGGGCGCGCGCATCTTGACGATCGTCGCGATCAGGTTGACCCCAGACAGCAATGTCCCGACGCCGGCTACCTGCAGGCCCCATATATAATAATCGACGCCGACATCGGGGCTGTAGGCGATCCCCGACAGCGGCGGGTAGGCCAGCCAGCCGGTGCGCGCGAACTCGCCGACGAACAGCGACATCATGATGATCACGGCACCGCCGGCGGTCATCCAGAAGCTGAAATTGTTGAGGAAGGGGAAGGACACGTCGCGCGCGCCGATCTGCAGCGGCACGACATAGTTCATCAGCCCGGTGACCATCGGCATCGCGACGAAGAAGATCATGATCACGCCATGGGCGGTGAACACCTGGTCGTAATGGTGCGCGGTCAGATAGCCTTCGGACCCGCCGAACGCCATCGCCTGCTGGAGCCGCATCATGATCGCGTCGGAAAAACCGCGCAGCAGCATGACCAGGCCGAGCACCATGTACATCACGCCGATGCGCTTATGGTCGACGCTGGTGAACCACTCCTTCCACAGATAGGCCCAGAGTTTGAAATAGGTCAGCGCCGCCACCAGCGCGATGCCGCCGACGGCGACCCCGCAGAAGGTGACGAGGATGATCGGCTCGTGGATCGGCAGCGATTCGAGGCCGAGGCGGCCGAAGACGAACTTCAGCAGGGCGGATTTATCTTCCATCGGATCAGGACCTCGTCGAACCGGAGGCGATGGGGGCGCTCATGGTCATGTTGTGATTCTCGTGCTGGTGGCCGGCCGGCATCTGGTCCGACGGCATGCGAGGGTCGGGCAGGCGGGGCGAAACCTTCTGCTCCTCGGGCGATTTTTCGAGCGCGCCGCGATCGACCGCGCCGTCATGGCGCAGACCGGCGGTGTCGCGCGCCGATTCCTTGCCGGCGCCGCCGGCGGCGTCGATCCGCATCAATTCGGTCATGCAACGCTGGCCGGGGCGGACGCACAGGTTGAGCACCGCGTCGTAGAGGTCATGGTCGACGGTGGCGAAGCGGTGGACCGGCTCCTTCTCGCTCGGGCGGTCGAGCGCGATATAGGTCGGGCGATCGAGATTGCCGCCGCCGGCCTTGACGTCCTTGACCCAGCGGTCGAAGCCCGCCGCGTCGAGCGCATGGTAGCGGAAGCGCATGTTGGAGAAGCCGGCGCCGCTGTAATTGGCGGAGAAGCCCTCATAGACGCCCGGCTTGTTGGCGACCGCGTGCAGCGTCGTCTGCATGCCCGGCATCGCGTAGATCTGCCCGGCGAGCGCGGGGACGTAGAAGCTGTTCATCACGGTCGACGAGGTCAGCCGGAAACGGATCGGCACGTTGATCGGGGTCGCGAGTTCGTTGACGGTCGCGATGCCGAGCTTCGGGTAGATGAACAGCCACTTCCAGTCCATCGCGACCACTTCGACCTCGATCGGCTCGGTGGTCGGGGCGATCTTGTGATGCGGGGCGATGCGCGCGATCGGGCGATAGGGGTCGAGCAGATGGGTGCTGACCCAGGTGATCGCGCCGAGGCAGATGATGATCAGCAGCGGCGCCGACCAGATCACCAGCTCGAGGCTGGTCGAATGATCCCAGTCGGGGTCGTAGGGCGCATCGGGGTTGCGATCCGACTTGCGATATTTCCACGCGAACAGCACCGTCAGCGCCATCACCGGTATGATGATGAGCAGCATGAGCCCGGTCGAGATCAGGATCAGGTCGCGCTGCTGGACGGCAACGTCGCCGGCCGGGCTCATGACCACCCAGTTACAGGCGGACAAGGGCGAGAGGCAGGCGATCGCTGCCGCCAGGCGGGGCAACTTCGTGCGGATAAAGGGTGACTGACGCGCTATCATGCGACGGCCCCTAGGCTGTGCAGCTACCAGCCGACATTGGACACTTTGTCCAATCCCTGCAACCATGGCAAAAGAGCATGGAGGCCAGCATGATGATGATCGAGTCCCCTTGCGCCATGTCGCCCGCGGCTTTGCCGCCATTGCCGTTCCCATCCACGGGAGCGGCACGATGAGCGGTCAGGCAGCCATTCCGACGTCGACCGGTGCCGAGCGCGACGCACGGCGAATCACCGCGCGGCACAAGCAGATCGTGCCCGGCGAGATCGCGATCGGCGTGATCATCGGCCGGACGTCGGAATTCTTCGACTTCTTCGTCTATGCGATCGCGTCGGTGCTGGTCTTCCCGGCGCTGGTCTTCCCCTATGTCGACCGGCTGACCGGCACGCTCTATTCCTTCGCGATCTTCGCGCTGGCGTTCGTCGCGCGTCCGATCGGCACCTTCCTTTTCATGGCGATCGACCGCAAATATGGCCGCGGGGTCAAGCTGACGATCGCGCTGTTCCTGCTCGGCGGCTCGACCGCGGCGATCGCCTTCCTGCCGGGTTACGAGACGATCGGCCATGCCTCGGCGCTGCTGCTCGCGCTGTTCCGCACCGGGCAGGGCGTCGCGCTCGGCGGCGCCTGGGACGGCCTCGCGTCGCTGCTGTCGCTCAACGCGCCGCAATCGAAGCGTGGCTGGTATGCGATGATGCCGCAGCTCGGCGCGCCGATCGCGCTGCTGATCGCCAGCGCGCTGTTCGCTTATTCCGCGACGATGCTGAGCGAGGCCGATTTCATCGACTGGGGCTGGCGCTTTCCGTTCTTCGTCGCCTTCGCGATCAACGTCGTCGCGCTGTTCGCGCGGCTGCGGATCGTTGTCACCCACGAATATGAGCGGCTGTTCGAAAGCAAGGACCTCCAGCCGTCGCCGGTGATCCCGACGCTGCGCACCGATGGCCGCAGCATCATCCTCGGCGCCTTCGCGCCGCTCGCCAGCTTCGCGCTGTTCCACATGGTCACCGTCTTCCCGATCTCGTGGATCGCGCTGTTCACCCAGGAATCGGTCGCGCATTTCCTGATCATCGAGATGATCGGCAGCTTCGTCGGCATCCTCGCGATCGTCGCGTCGGGCTTCATCGCCGACCAGATGGGGCGCCGCACCCTGCTCGGCGCCTCGGCCGGCGCGATCGCGGTGTTCAGCATCGCCGCGCCGCTGCTGCTCGATGGCGGCGATCTGGGCGAGGTCGCCTTCATGGTGGTCGGCTTCATCCTGCTCGGCCTGTCGTTCGGCCAGTCGTCGGGGGTGGTGGCATCCAACTTCTCGGGCGGCACCCGCTACACCGCATCGGCGATCACCTCGGATCTCGCCTGGATGTTCGGCGCGGGCTTTGCACCGCTGGGCGCGCTGCTGCTGTCGAGCCAGTTCGGCCTGTTCTCGTCGGGGCTTTATCTGCTGTCGGGCGCGATCTGCACGCTGGCCGCGCTCTATATCAACAAGGAACTGGCCCAGGCGCGCACCTGAACGATCGCGCCCGTCCGGGATATCAGGACCCCAGGCCGATCATCCGATGCGTCGGATGATCGGCCCGGGGTTTTTCGTCAGATCAGCTTCAGCGTGACCCGCGCCGGCTGAAGCCCCTCCGACCGGGCTTCGATGCGCACGACGCCCTTGCGGCCGGTCGCGCGCAGGATCGCCAGCGCCCGCCCGCGAAAGCTCTGCGCGTCGCGCGCCTGGAACGAGCCGACCGCCAGCGGATTGGCGCTGCCGAAACCGGCGAGTTCGGCCGGTCCGTCGATCGTCAGCGCGATCATGCGTTCGGCCTCGGGGATGATCCGGCCGGCGGCATCGACGATATCGATCCCGACATAGCCGAGCGCCTGCCGGTCGCTGCGCATCGCCGCGGTCTCGGGCCTGATGCGGAGCTGCACCGGGGCCGACACCGTCTCGATCCGCTTGCGGCCGATCTCGCGCCCGCCCTTATAGGCGATCGCTTCGATTGTCCCGGGCGCATAAGGCACTTTCAACTCGACCCGCATCTTGTCGGCGGCGGTCAGCGCCTTCTCGCCCGCGGGCTTGCCGTTGACGCGCAGCTCGACCCGGTCGCCCGAGCTGTAGAGGCGCACCGCCATCGATTGTCCGGCGGCATCGGGCCAGGTCCAGCTCGGCAGCTCATCCGACCAGCCCCATTGCGCGACGAACTCGACCTGCCCTTCGGGGATCGGCCGCTGCACCATCATCTCGATCGGGCTCAGCCCCCAGATTACGTCGCGCGCGAAGGACGGCGGCTTCTGCCCGCCGATCAGGTCGATATCGCCGCACCAGGCGTTCACCCAGGGATATTGGGCGATGTAGAAGGGCATGCCCTTGTTCGCGATCCGTTTGGAAGCGCCGATCCCGGCCTCGCCGATATAGTCCATCGCGGTCCAGACGAACTCGCCCAGCATATAGGGCGCACGCTCGACCAGCGCCTGATAGTCATAGGCATCGCGTGGGAAGGTTTCCGACGCATAGATCACCCGTTCGGGATGCGCCTTGTGATCGGCCTCGATATCCTCGAGCCGGTAATTATAGCCGGCGACGTCGAGGAACACGGTCGAGGCCTCGTCGGGCTGGCCGGCGCGGCCGGCCCGCGCGGTCTGCGCCGAGGGGACGAGCAGCGGCCCCAGCACGCCGTTGATCGCGGCGGTGACCGGCCGGGTCGGATCGAGCCGCCGCACTTCGTTGCTCAGCTTCCAGCACCATTCGACCCCTTCGGGCGTCGAGCGATAGGGAATCTCGTTGCCGATGCTCCACATGATCACGCTCGGGCTGTTGCGCGCGCTGAGCACCATCGCCGCGAGCGCATTCTTCCAATCGGCGGCGATATGGTTCGAATAATCGTCCTTCAGCTTGGGCGAATGCCACATGTCGAAGGCTTCATCGATCAGCAGCATGCCCAGCCGGTCGCAGGCGCCGCGCAAGCTCGACGAGGCCGGATTGTGCGAACTGCGGATCGCGTTGTAGCCGCGCGCCTTGAGCAGCCGGACGCGGCGGTCGTCGGCGTCGGCGAAGGCCGCCGCGCCGAGCAGGCCATTGTCGTGATGGATGCAGCCGCCGCGCAGCCGGACCTGCGCGCCGTTGATCCGCAGGCCGCTGGCGGCGTCCATGGTGACGACACGGATGCCGAAGGGCTGGCCGGTCCGGTCGATGATCGTCTTGCCACGGCGAAGCTCGGTCTCGAGCGTGTAGAGGTGCGGCGTATCGGGCGACCAGAGATCGGCGTCTTTCACCTGCAGTGACTGGGCGACCTCGGGACCGGCGGCGGCGCTCGCTTCGGCGACGATCCTGCCCCGGGCGGAGCGCAACCGGGTGACGAGCGTGAGCCCGGGCTCGGCATCCTCGATGCGGGTGGTGATATCGATATCGGCCTGCCGCCCGACGATCCGCCGGGTCCAGCCGCCGACGCCCCAGCGGGCGATCCGCGCCCGCGTCGGCAGCACGTCGATCGTCACCTGGCGATAGAGGCCCGATCCGGCATACCAGCGGCTGTTCTTGCCGAGGTTGCGGACCCGGACAGCCAGGACATTGTCGCCGTCGCGGACGAGGAACGGGGTCAGGTCGAAACCAAACGGCGTATAGCCATGGACATGGCTGCCGAGCGCCTGGCCGTTGAGCCAGATGTCGCTGATCACCGACACGCCGTCGAACAGGATCTCGACCCGTGCGTCGGCGGGCAGTACGGCGAGCCGGAAATGCTTGCGGTACCAGCCTTCGCCGCCTTCGGTGAAGCCGGTCGCGGTCCGGCCGATCGCCTTGCTGTCGAACGGGCCGACCCGCTTGGGCGGCGACGGGGCGGGCAAATCCTCGATGCTCCAGTCGTGGGGAAGGTCGACCTTGCGCCAGGCACCGTCGTCGACGCCGGTCCCCTGATGCTCGCCTTCGCCCTTGCGGAAGCGCCAGCCGAGATCGAAGGGTTGCGCGCGGCCGAGGCCGATCGGCGCGTCCGACGGAGCCAGGGCATGCGCGGCGCCCTCCAGCGCGAACGGCAGCGCCGCCGCGCCGGCGGCGAGTTTCAGCGCCTGGCGGCGATCGGTTTCGAAGGACATCGGCCGATCGCTCATCGCCCGGCCTCCGGCCCGAGCGCACGGAGCTGTTGGTCGACCCGGTCGAGTGCCTCGGGCGTGAACAGGCCGAACTGGACCAGCGAGCGCGGCGAGAAATTGTCGAGATGCGGCTTGATCATGTCGTTGCCGATCCGCGCCTCGAAGCCCGGAATTTCGCGCAGCAGGATTGCCTTGGCCCGGGGCGAGGCGAGCAGCGCGTTGATCGAACTGGTGGTGGTGCTCATCGTCGTCGCGACGATGGCCGGCCGCTCGAACGCGGTTGCGGGGGGATAGAGCGGCGCGTCCATATCGAGTCATCTCTCCTTCGTTGCGGCGAGGCTGCCGCGCTTTCCGGCACCCGCTTCTGTCCGACAATTGCGCCTGCTTTCCTTTCTCCGGCCGGCGGAAAATCAGGATAATCAGCCATTTGGCGCGATCGTCATGTCGAGGATATACTCATACAAATTTTGAATCAATTTGCTGTTTTGCAGAGGCTGCACCAGCGCATGGGCGATGGCGGCCGCCGAAACAAAAAGCTCGCCCGGGGCTAGACTTTGTTGATCGGTGATGGTCGATCATAGCAACTTATTGATAATAAACGAATAGTCTCTGAACTTCGGAGCTTTTTCCGGTGCGATGAGCGCCGATCATCGGCTTATGAGAAGTTCTGAATAAGCGTCGGCCGATCATTGTCTATCATAGCGCTAGAAATAGCCTTTGCGCGAATGATTGGGGCCTGTGTGGCAGCGATGACGAACCTTTCCCGGCGAACCCTGTTGCAGGCGGGCGGCGCGCTTGCGCTGACCACACTGCTTGCGGCGTGCGGCAAACAGCCGGCGGCGCCGGAGGGCGGTGAGCCGCATCTGCGCGCTTCGGTGACCGGCAAGGGCGAGGGCGATACGCGGTTGCTGCTCAAGTCCGCGGGGATCGCCCCACAGGGGTTCGTCGTCGATTACAGCGACTTCCAGTCGGGCCATCTGGTGATAGAGGCGCTCAACGGCGGCTCGCTCGATTATGGCGGGATGAGCGAGATCCCACCGGTGTTCGCGGCGGCGTCGACCGTCCAGAGTTTCCGCCAGATCGCGGTCGCGCATGGCGACGTCAACAACCAGGTCGTCCTCGTCCCCAAGGGTTCGAAGATCGAGGGGCTCGAAGGGCTCAAGGGCAAGCGGGTCGGCTATGTCCGCGCCACCACCTCGCAATATTTTCTGATCCGCATGCTCCAGTCGGTCGGGTTGGGCTGGCACGACATCATACCGGTGGCGATAGGGGTGTCCGATGGCGCCGCCGCTTTCTCCAGCGGTGCGCTCGATGCCTGGGCGATCTACGGCTTCCCGATCCAGCGCGCGATCGCGACCGAAGGCGCGCGCATCCTCAAGACCGCCCTGGGCTTCCTGTCGGGCAATTATCTGGTCTCGGCGCATGTCGATGCGCTCGCCGATCCGGCCAAGGTGAAGCTGATCGGCGACTATCTGCGGGTCATCAAGCGCGGCTATGCCTGGGCGGCGGCGCATCAGCCCGAATGGGCGGCGATCATCGCCAGGGATATCGGCGTCCCGCTCGAATATGTGCAGGACCAGTTCCGCCGCAAGAGCGCGGTCTACACGCTGCGCCCGGTCGACGATGCGGCGATCGCGTCGCAGCAGGCGGTCGCCAACCTGTTCGCCGAGCAGAAGCTGATCCCGCACGCGGTCGATGTGCGCCCGCTCTGGGACGACCGCTTCAACGCCATCATCCAGGAAAAGGTCTGAGCATCATGTCCGCGACCCTTGCCATCGCTCGCCCCGCGGAAGCGGTTCGCCCGGTACAGCAGTCTTTGCTCGACGAGATCAGTCGGCGGCTGGCCGCCACCGCCGAGGCCTATGACCGCGGCGCCGAATTTCCCCGCGCCAATTTCGACATCCTCGCTGCGGAAGGGCTGATCGGGCTTACCGTATCGCCGCATCTCGGTGGACGCGGCGCCGGGCTCGCCGAATCGCTACGCGTGCTCGGTGCGGTCGCGAAGGGCGAGCCGTCGACCGCGCTGATCCTGTTCATGACCTATGGCTATCATGCCCAGCCGACCCGCGCCCAAAGCTGGCCGGCGCACATCTACGAACGGCTCGCGGCCGAGGCGGTCGCGGGCGGCGGCCTGATCGGCGGCCTTCGGGTCGAACCCGAACTGGGGACGCCGGTGCGTGGCGGCCTGCCCAAGACGGTCGCACGGCGCACCGCCGACGGCTGGGCGATCAGCGGCAGCAAGATCTATTCGACCGGTTCGACCGGGCTGAGCTGGTTTTCGGTCTGGGCGAAGACCGACGAGCCCGAACCGCGCGTCGGCAATTTCCTGGTCGCCGCCGACGCGCCGGGTATCGTCATCGAACCCGCCTGGGATCATCTGGGCATGCGGGCGACGGTCAGCCATGAGGTGGTGTTCAGCGATACCCCGACCCCGCTCGACCATGCCGTCGATATCCGCGCGCCCGCCGACTGGGCGCCGAAGCCCGGCGAGACCTCGCAGTCGCTGTGGAACGCGCTGGCGATCTCGACCATCTATGACGGGGTCGCCCGTGCCGCGCGCGACTGGCTGCGCGATTATCTCAAGGCGCGGGTGCCCTCCAATCTCGGCGCACCGCTCAGCTCGCTGCCACGTGTCCAGGAGAAGTTCGGCGAGATCGAGGCGCTGCTTCAGGTCAACCGCACCCTGATCGAGACCGCTGCGGTTCGCGCCGATGCCGGCGACGCGCCTTCGGCGGTCGAGGCGAACAACATCAAGTTCGTCGCGACCGGCAACGCGATCCGCGCGGTCCAGATCGGACTCGAGCTCACCGGCAATCCGGGGCTCAGCCGCAAGAACCCGCTCGAACGCCATTATCGGGACGTGCTGTGCAGCCGGATCCACAGCCCGCAGGACGACACCATTCTCGTCGCCGCCGGCAAGGCCGCTTTCGGGATCTGATGCCATGAGCCTGATCATCGCCAGCCAGATGGAAGAGGGCTTCAACGCCGGCCTTCGCGCGCATGCGATCGGCCCGATCGTGATCGGCGTGCCCGAGGACCGGCCCTGGGAGGCCGCCAACGATGCCGACATGCTGCTGATCCGGCCGACCCCGGTCTGGCGCGGCAGCCATGGTCTCGAACGGCCGGCGGCGTGGCCGGGTCGGATCAAATGGGTCTACAGCGCCTCGGCGGGGATCGATTTGTATCCGCCCTGGCTGCTCGATGCGCCGATCGTCACCTGCGGTCGCGGGGTCGCTTCGGACGAGATCGCCGATTATGTGATCGCGGCGATCTATCTCCAGACCAAGGATCTCGAGAGCATTCGAGCGCGCGCGCCCGAACAGTGGCGCAACGTACCGCTCGGTCGGGTCGCCGGCAGCACCGTCGGCATCATCGGCCTCGGCGCGATCGGCTCCGCGGTCGCGCGGCGCGCACTGGCGCTCGGCGCGCGGGTGACCGCGGTGCGGCGCCGGGCGCTCGCCAGCCCGGTCGACGGGGTCGACCTGCTCGACGATCCCGGTGCGGTGATCGCCTCGGCCGATCATCTGGTGCTGGCGCTGCCCGCGACCGATGCCACCCGCGCTCTGATCGGCGCCGACCTGCTCGCCCGCGCCAAGCCGACCGCGCATCTGATCAACATCGCGCGCGGATCGGTGCTCGACCAGGACGCGCTGGTCGCGGCGCTCGATGCCGGGCGGCTGGGCTTCGCGACCCTCGACGTCACCGAGCCCGAGCCGCTGCCCGCGGGCCATGCGCTGTGGACCCACCCCAAGGTCCGGCTGACCCCGCATGTTTCGTCCAACCACACGCTCGTCCGCGATGCGCTGTTCGACAAGGTCGCTGCCAATCTCGACCGCTTCGTGCGCGGCGAGGCGCCCAGCGACATCGTCGACCGCGCCGCCGGCTATTGACCCCTTCGAAAGGAACCCGTCGATGAACCAGATCGTCCGATCCAAGACCTTCTCGCTCGGCCAGCCGGTCGAGGCGCCGCGCTCGATCGAGGAGGAGCGGCTCCACCGCAAGCAGCGGCTCGCCGCCTCCTACCGCATCTTCGCGCAGAAGAATTACGACCTCGGGCTCGCCGGCCACATCACCGCGCGCGACCCCGAACATCATGACCGGTTTTGGGTTGCGCCGATCGGCCCCTGGTTCGGCCATATCCGCGTGTCGGACCTGGTGCTGGTCGACCATGACGGCAATATCCTCGAGGGTGAGGGGCCGATCAACCAGGCCGGCTTCGCGATCCATTCGGAACTGCACAAGGCGCGGCCCGACGTGATCGCGGCGGCGCATTCGCATTCGATCTACGGCAAGGCCTGGTCGACGCTCGGCCGGCTGCTCGATCCGATCAGCCAGGACAGCTGCTTCTTCTACGAGAATCACGCGCTGTTCGAGACCTTCAGCGGCATCGTCCTCGACAGTTCGGAGGGCGAGCGCATCGCCCAGGCGCTCGGCGACAAGCGCGCGGTGATCCTGCAGAACCACGGCATCCTCACCGTCGGCAAGAGCGTCGAGAGCGCGGTCGCGAGCTATATCTCGCTCGAAAATGCCTGCGAGACCCAACTGCTCGCCGAGGCGGCCGGGACGGTCAAGCCGATCAGCCCCGAGGTCGCGCGCCACACCGCCGGCCAGATGCGCGGCAACGATCCGGGCGCGCACGGCTTCCGTCCGCTCTGGGAGCGGGTGCTGCGCGAGCAGCCGGGCTTCCTCGACTGAACATAGCGACACGGGGCAACAGATTATGAGCAAGCGCGAACTTCATCTCGGCGCGATCCTGAGCGGCGTCGGCACCACCCAGAATGGCTGGCTGCATCCCGACCTGCCGGGCGACGCCAGCGTCGACATCGACTGGTATATCGAGAATGCGAAGGCTGCCGAGGCGGCGAAGTTCGATCTCGTCTTCATCGTCGATTCGCCGTTCATCACCCCCGACACCGCGCCGCATTTCCTCAACCGGCTCGAGCCGCTGACCTTGCTGTCGGCGGTCGCGGTCGCGACCTCGCGGATCGGCCTCGCCGGTACGCTGACCACCTCCTATTGGGAGCCGTTCAACGTCGCGCGCCAGTTCGCCTCGCTCGATCTGATCAGCCGCGGCCGCGCCGCCTGGAATGTGGTGACCACCGGACTCGAGGGCGCCGCGCGCAACTATGGCCGCGATGCCCATTTCGACCATGGCCTGCGCTATGCCCGCGCCGCCGAGTTCGTCGACGTCGTCCAGGGACTCTGGGACAGCTATGAGGACGATGCCTTCCCGCGCGACAAGGCGAGCGGGCACTTTCTCGACAAGTCGCGCCTCCACGCGCTGAACCATGTCGGCGAACATTATTCGGTCGCGGGCCCGCTCAACATCCAGCGCTCGCGCCAGGGCCAGCCGGTGATCTTCCAGGCCGGCGAGTCCGACCAGGGCCGCAACCTCGCCGCGCAGATCGCCGAGGGCATCTACAGCAATGCCGAAAGCTTCGACCAGGCGCGCGATTATTATCAGGACGTCAAGCAGCGCACCCGGGCGGCGGGCCGCGATCCCGACCATGTCGTGATCCTGCCGGGGCTGATCCCGATCATCGCCGATACCGACGAGGAAGCGCGCGCGATCGAGGAGGCGCAGAACGGCAAGCTCGACCTGGCCAAGGCACTCGTCCAGCTCGGTCGCCCGTTCAACTATCACGACTTCAGCGTCTATGATCTCGACGCGCCGTTCCCCGACGTCAGCCATCTGACGCTCAACAGCTACAAGGGCAGCGCCGAGAAGATCGTCCGCGCCGCGCGCGACAAGGGGCTGACCCTGCGCGAGACCGCCTGGCGCTTCGCCGCACGCGCCAATCCGTTCGTCGGCTCGGCGCAGACCGTCGCCGACGAGATCGAGCGCTGGTTCACCGGCGGTGCGTGCGACGGCTTCAACTTCCGTGTCACCAACCCGCAGGACTTCCGTCTCTTCCTCGACCGGGTGGTGCCGATCCTTCAGGAGCGCGGGCTGTTCCGGCGCGACTATGCGCATGAGACGCTGCGCGGGCATCTGGGGCTGCCATTCCCGGTCAACCGTCACGGCGCCGCCCGCGACGCGGAGGCGATCGCCGCCGAATAGGAGGCACCTCCACGCGCAACCCCGCGATGGCCGTGACTGTCACAAAATGGTCACGGCCGCGCGATCGCGTGCGGTAATGGCATTCCGGCAGTGGTGCCGTTCATATACGTCATGCTAGGCGCCGCGGATGAGCGTTGTGCGATCTTCCCGCTTCGACCTGCGGCGTCCGTCTTTCCTCTCCAGCAACGCGATCCCGTTCCTCTCGGGGCGGTGGGTCGCGGCTGGCATCGTGGCGGCTGCGGTCATCGACATCCTGCTTCTCACATCGGCCCGCCTGAGCATCGACATCTCGTGGGCGAGCATCGGTATTGCGCTGTGGGGCGTCGCGGCCGCGGCGATCTGCTATGCCTTTCGCGCGCCGGCCACGCGCGCCAAGCGTGTCGTGCGCGACCTGACCGAAGGCGTGTCGGTGTTCGCGCTGATCAGCCTGCTGGGTGCGGTCGCCAGCTATCCGCTCGCAACCGGCGCGCATGGCTTCGTCGATCCGACGCTGCAGCGGATCGACCTCAGCCTGCATTTCCACTGGATCAGCTGGTATGAGGTCGTTGCCAATAATGCCTGGATCCAGCCGATCGAGCGGATGGCCTATCTGAGCATCTTCGTCACGCCGGCGCTGCTGTTCGGTTATTTCGCCTGGACCGAGCAGCGCGCGGAGAGCCGGCTGTTCATCGCGACCTTCTGGGTCGCCGCGCTGATCACCCTGGCGCTGTTCCCGCTGCTGCCGGCGGCGGGCCCGTTCGCGACGCTGTGGCATGGCGAGATGCCCTATATGCCGCTCAGCGCGCTCTACCAGGACGAGGTCATCGTCGGCCTGCGAAGCCGGGCGATCCAGGACGTCGATCTGGGGGCGCTGCGCGGCCTGGTCTGCGCGCCGAGTTTCCACGCCGCCAGCGCAGTGCTTTACATCGCCACCGCGTGGCGAATTCCGGCGCTGCGCTGGCCCGTCACCGGGCTGAACGTGGCGATGCTGCTCGCGACGCCGGTCGAGGGCACGCATTATCTGGCGGATCTGCTGTGCGGCATGCTCGTCGCACTGGTCGCACTCGGCCTGACGCCGACGCTGATCCGGTTGACGAGGTCCGAACCGGCGATGCGGGGCGAGGGACGTCAGGCGACGATAACCGTCGCGGCGGAATGACGTCGCCGACGGTCCAGCTGTTCATCAACCCCGAGGCGGGGTCCCGGTCGCGCGCACGGACCAGGGCGCTATGTTCGGCGCTCGAGGCGCTCGGTGCGCGGCTTGTCCTCACCGAAAGCCTGTCGGACCGGCTGGTGGTCGACGAGCGCGCCGACCATGTCTGCGCGGTCGGTGGCGACGGGACGCTGCGGCATGTCGTCGAGGCGGTCCGCCGTGCGGGGCGGCCGATCGCGATCAGCGCCTATCCCGCCGGCACGGTCAATCTGCTGGCGATGGAATATGCCTATTCGCGCGACCCCGTCGTCTTCGCGCAGCGCCTGGTGGGGGCCGGAACGCAGCCACCGCATTATGCCGCATCGATCGGGCAGATACCGTTGCTGGTCTGCGCGAGCGTCGGGCCCGACAGCTATGCCGTCGCCGGCCTGTCGCCGCGCCTGAAGCGACTGATCGGTCGCGCCGCCTATCTTGTCGCCTTCTGCGCATTGCTCTTCCGCTGGCCGCGCGCGACGATCGCGCTGACGCATGACGGCCGGCAAACCCGGTGCGAGGCCGTCTATATCGCCAAGGGCCGCTTTTTCGCCGGCCGCTGGAGTTTCGCCCCCGAAGCCAGTGTCGGGGTTCCGCTGCTGCACGTCACCGCCCTGCGAAAAGCGTCGCGGCGGCATTTCCTCCGGTTCGTCTGGGCGCTCCTGCGCGGACAGCCCGTCGAGAAACTGGCGGACGTCGACTGCTTCGCGTGCACCGAATTGACCCTGGACAGCGATGTCGCGGCGCCGGTTCAGGCCGATGGCGACATCGTCGCCCACCTGCCGCTCTCGATCAGGGTGGAGGCGCAGGCGATCCATTTCGCATAGATTATGGAGAGCGGACCTCCGTACCATCGGATGCCCGCTCCCTGTGCGCCGGCAATATGCTCAATAATGGATCGCGCGGGCAGTGCCGCCGCCGGCGGCGATCGCATCGCCGGTGATCGCGACGCTGCGCGGCGAGGCGAGGAAAAGGACGATGTCGGCGACTTCCTCGGCCTCGACGATCCGGCCGATCAGCGATCCGCCATAGAGCGCCTTTTCGGCCTCGGCCTCGGAGGTGCCGTCGGCGGCCGCGCGCCGGCGCACGCTGTCGGCGGTACGCTCGGTCCGGGTTGCGCCGGGATGGACGACGGTGACGTTGATGCCCTTGGGGCTGAGTTCGTCGGCGAGGCCCTTGGTCAGCGCGGCGACGCCGATATTGCGGACCGATCCCGGGATCGTCCCGGTCTGGCGCGCGGCGAGCCCGCTGATGTTGATGATCCGGCCCCAGCCATTGGCGACCAGATGCGGCGCCGCGGCGCGTGCGACCCGCAGATAGCCGACCAGCTTGGTGTTGAGCTCCTCGAGGATATAGGCCGATTCGACCCCGGCGATACCGGGCACCTCGGGTGGGCTGCCCGGCCGGGCAGCCGAATTGACGACGATGTCGAGCCCGCCGAGCGCCTGCACCGCTTGTGCGACCAGCGCATCGACCGCGGCATCGTCGCGGGTATCGGCGGCGAAGCCGTGAACCTCGCCGCGGCTCTCCGCCGCCAGATCGGCGGCGGCCGCGCGCACCGCATCGGCATCGCGTGCGGCGATGACGACTCGCACCCCTTCCGCCAGCAGTCCCTTCGCGATCGCGCGGCCGATGCCGCGGCTGCCGCCGGTCACCAGCGCGCGCTTGCCGGTCAGTCCCAGATCCATCATCTTTCTCCTTGGTGTCGGTTCAGCGCTTGTAGGTGAGGGTCAGCAGCACGGTGCGCGGGTCGTTGTAATTGGTCGACCGGTAGATCGCCGATCCGTCGGCCTGCGGCGTATAGCCGGGCGGCAGCGCATAATGTTTGTTGAGCAGATTCTTCGCCGACAGCGCGATCGACCAGCGATCGTCGGCGGTCGCATAGCCGATCTGGCCGTCGACATAGGTCTGGCGCGGCAGCCGCACGTTCGGATTGTTGGTCGTGTCGGTATAGCTCACGCTCTGATAGGAAAGCGCGCCCTGCACCGTCAGCGCCCCGGGCAGAGCCACCGGCAGCTTCCAGATCGCGGCGAACCGGCCCTGGAATTTGGGCGAATAGGGCAGGGTGGCGCCGGCGAACGGGCTGGTTCGCAATACCAGCCCGTTGGGATAGGTGGTCGCGGTCGCATTGCCGTAGAATTTGTCGAGCTTCGCCCTCAGCCACGACGCGTTGGCGTCGAACTGCAGGCCGTCGACCGGGATCGCGGTGCCTTCGAACTCGATGCCCTTGGTCGATCCCTTGCCGGCGTTGAAGCGCCGGCTGATCGTCGTCGCCGGGTCGGTCGTCGTCAGCTGGATATCCTTGAAGTCGATATAGAAGGCCGACAGGTTCGCGCGCAGCCGGCCGTTCAGCCATTCGGTCTTGAAGCCGCCCTCATAGTTGGTGACCTTTTCCGGATTATAGGGAAGCTGCGCCTGGAGCAGCCCGCTCGCGGTCGGTGTCTGCGCACGATAATCGAAGCCGGCCGATTTGGTGCCGCGCGATATCGTCGCATATTGCAGGATGTTCGGCGTCCATTTGAAGTCGATCGAGGCCTTGGGCGCCCATGTGTCCCATGACTGCTTGACGTCGGCCGACCAGACCAGCGCCTGCGGCGCGGCGAACAGCACCGCCAGGAAATTGGTCGTGTTCGACTGGAACGGCGCGGCGGCGACCAGATTGAACAGCTGATTGTCGTTGAAATGCTTTTCCCAATTATAGCGCAGGCCAGCGGTCAGCCTGAGCCGGTCGGTCGCCTTGAAATGGACCTCGCCATAGGCCGCGAGATTGTCGGTATCCTGCTGGATCAGCGAATAGACCGGGCGATAGCGGATATTGGCGACCACCGAGGTCGCGTTGGCGGCGGTGTTGGCGCGCCGGTTGGTGAACCACTCCTCGCGATAGGCATAGAAGCCGGCGACGAAATCGATCCGGTCATAATCGCCCAGCAGCCGCAATTCCTGCTGATAGGTGCGGTCCTCATAATGGACCCATTGGCTACCGCGCCCGTAGAGATCGCCGGTATTGTCGAAGAAGGCGGTCTGGTTGAAGCCGTAGGCGGCGGTGATCGACTGGAGCTTGAGCCGGTCGCCCAAGGCGGCATTGGCGGTCAGCGTCGCGGCGAGCTGATCATAGCGGTTATAGGGAAAGATCTGGTTGTGGGCGTCGCGGTCGCCGAACAGCAGATTCTGCACCCCGCGGGCGGTGCTGCGGTCGCGTACCCCGCTGAGCGCCAGGGTGATGTCGAACCCGTCGTCGGGCGCGTAGCGCAGCTTGGTCCGTCCGGCGAGATAGTCGATATTGTTGGTGTCGCGATCGAGCGTGACATTGTGGTTGAGTCCGTCGCGGCGATGGTAGGAGGCCGCGACCCCGGCGAAGAAATCGCCGCCGATCGGCCCGCTCGCGGCGATGCCGCCCCGGGCATCGTTGTAGTTGCCGTAGCCGGCCTGGATCTTGAGCCGTGGGGTGTCGTCGGGGACGATCGTGCTGATCACCAGCGCGCCGGCTGCAGCCGAATGGCCGAAAGCCTGGCCCTGGGGCCCGCGATAGACGTCGACCTGGTCGATATCGAGCAGTTCCTGCTGGGCGCCGAGATTCTTCGGCACATAGACCCCGTCGACATAGATGCCGACCGACGGCTCGCCCTGGGCATCGGGTTCGCCGACGCCGCGGATGAAGATGTTGGTGTTGAGATAGGATACGGCGGTGCGGGTCTGGAACAGATTTGGGACGATCACCCCCAGTTCGCGGACGTTGGTGATCCCCTGCTGCGCCAGCTTGTCGCCGCTCAGCGAGGTGATCGAGGCGGGGGTCGACTGGACCTGGTCGATATGCGGATCGCGCCGGCCGGTGACGATCAGGTCGGAATCGGCATTGGCTTCGGCTGCCGCACCCGCCCCGGCATCGGCGGCGAGTTCGGCGGCCTGGCCGACCACCGGGGTCGCGATCGCGATCGCACCGGCCAGCAGGTGGAACCTCGTCCGGCGGGTTTTCAGATGGTTCGGTCTGGGCGGCTTGGCGGTCATCGATGAGTCCCTTTGGATTGATGCAAAGGGACATCGCAGTCGATTTTCGAGTTAAAAAGATAGTATTTCTTTAATTAGATAATCAGCTTTATATAAATTTATCGAGATATTTGATTTAATCAATCTATAGATATGGATGATATTTATATAAGTTATTGAAATATGATTTACTGGTTGATCAGTGATAATATGATCATCGCTCGAAAGCTTCGTCGAGCACCGCGTGTCGTCGTGCGGCGACACGGTGCTGATTGTCGGCCTGGGTGACGATGCTGCCGGCTGGCACGTCCTGCACCAGCCAGACATTGCCGCCGATGATCGATCCCTGTCCGATCGTCACCCGGCCCAGGATCGTCGCGCCGGCATAGATGATCACATCGTCCTCGACGATCGGATGGCGCGCCAGCCGGAAGCGGGCGGCATTCTCGCCATCGACCGGCAGCCTGCGCGCGCCCAGCGTCACCGCCTGATAGAGTCGCACCCGCGCGCCGATGATCGCGGTTTCGCCGATCACCACCCCGGTGCCATGGTCGATGAAGAAGCTCTCGCCGATCGTTGCGCCCGGATGGATGTCGATGCCGGTGCGCGAATTGGCGATCTCCGAAATGATGCGCGCGACCAGCGGCGCCCCCAGGCTGTGCAACTGGTGGGCCAGCCGATGGTGGATGATCGCCGCCGCGCAAGGATAGCAGATCAGGATCTCGTCGACGCTGCGCGCCGCGGGGTCGCCCAGAAAGGCGGCCTCGACATCGGTGTCGATCAGCGTGCGGACCCGCGGCAATGCTGCGGCGAAATGGCGCAGGATGGTGTCGGCATCATCGTCGGCAAAGGCGACCGCGCTCTCATTGCCCCAATAGCGCAGTTCGAGCCGGACCTGCTCGAGCAGCGCGCCCAGCGCGCGGTCGAGCGTCTCGGCGACATAGGCATCCTCGTCGTCATGTTCGGCGCGGATGTCGCCGAGCCGCTGCGGAAACAGCGCGCTGCACAGGTCGGCGATGATCTGGTCGATCCTGTGCCGCGACGGAAAGCCTTCCGCGCCGATCTCGGCATTGCGCCGATGCGCCTCGCGCCATCGCAGCCGCGCGCTCTTCAGGCCCGCGCCGATCGCGGCGGCATCCCAGGGTTTCACGGTCGGGCTATGGTCGATGGTCATGGACGATCCTTGAAGATGGATCATCTCTACCAATCGAGTAGATTAGTTCGATCGCGCTTTGCTTGGCGACTGCAAAGAAAGGCTTTCGTCGCCTCTTCGCGGTCGCGATCAGCCCGCCGCCGGCGGTGCGAAGGCCGGATCGTCCTCGTTGCGGTTCGCGGTCGCGCAGAAATCGCGCGCCGGCACCGCATTGGCGCTGCAATAGGCCTTGAGCGCGGCGTCGGCGCGCGGGCGTTCGCGCTGGACCTTGTCGGCGAGGTTGAGGATCGTCACCGGCGGGCTCTTGTAATTGGCGGCCGCCAGCTTCGCGACGGCATATTTCAGGCGGAAGGTCGTGTAGCGCGACTCGTCGCCCTTGCGGTCGACCGTGGGAAGCGCGGTCTCGACCACCAGCGTGGTCGCCCCGGCCGTATCGCTGGCGCCCCCCGCCACCGCGCGGCCGACATCCTGCATCACTTCGGACAGCAGGACGATCTGGTCGGCGGGCTTTTCGGAGCGGGGCAGGTTGATGCGCACGCGGACATTGTCATCGCCATGGCCGATCTGGGCGATATAGCTGTTGCTCGCCGAGATCGAGCCGTCGTTGATCTTGCCCGGGTCGCGCGGCCAGGCGAGGAAGATCAGCAGGGCGATCGCCACCGCGCCGCCGGCGACGATCATGTTGCGCTTGGTGCGGCGCTTCTTGCGGCGTTCGCGAACCTCGGCCTTCCACTCGTCGTTCACACGGTGGCCGCAATAGGGGCAGACCAGAGTCTCGACCTCGATCTCGGCACCGCACCGCCGACATTTCGCACTCTCCGCCACGCATGACCCCATATACGACCCAGCGCGGGGACCGTGGCCTTGCGGGCGCTATTTTTCAACCGCTTTGGCGTCCGGAACAGACACTATGGCGCATGGCGGCGCTGCTGCTAATCAAGGGCATCCGCGGCGTCCTGCCGCCCCAGATGGATGACATGATGCGCAGACTTGCCGCCCTTCTCGCCGCCACCGCCCTGCTTGCACCCGCGCTGGCGCTCGCCGCCGCGCCGGCTTTCGATCCTGCGCGGGTCAGCCAGGACGTGAAGACGCTGTCGAGCGACGCCTATGAAGGGCGCGGTCCGGCGACCCCGGCCGAGACGAAGACGATCGACTTCATCAGCGGCCAGATGAAGGCCGCCGGGCTGCAGCCTGGCGGGCCCGGCGGCAAATGGACCCAGGACGTGCCGCTGCTCAAGTCGGACATCGTCGGCAGCCCGAAATTGTCGCTGACCCTCGGCGGTGCCGCCCGCGCATTGAGTCAGGGCGAGGAGATCGCGGTTCGCGCCGCGCTCAATGGTCAGACCCAGGTCGACATCGCCGCCGCGCCGCTGGTCTTCGTCGGTTATGGCGTCAAGGCGCCCGAGCGCCATTGGGACGATTTCAAGGGCGTCGACCTCAAGGGCAAGATCATGGTCGTGCTCGTCAACGATCCCGATTTCGAGGGCGGCGAGGGCGATTTCGGCGGCAAGACCATGACATATTATGGCCGCTGGACCTATAAATATGAGGAAGGCGCCCGCCAGGGCGCGGCCGGCGTGCTCGTCATCCACGAATATGCGCCGGCCTCCTATGGCTGGGCCACGGTCAAGAATTCGAACACCAACACGATGTTCGACATCGTCCGCGCGAACCCGGCGGCTGAACATGTGCCGATGGAGGGCTGGATCCAGCGCGATCTCGCGGTCGACCTGTTCAAGGCCGCCGGGCTCGACTTCGACGCGATGAAGAAGGCCGCGCAGAAGAAGGATTTCAAGCCGGTCGACCTCAAGGCGACGCTCGACGCCTCCTATGCGGTCAAGGCCGAGACGATCGTCTCGCACAATGTCCTCGGCCGCCTGCCCGGCAAGGGCCATCCCGACGAGACCGTGATCTATTCGGCGCATTGGGATCATCTCGGCATCGGCCTGGCCGACGCCCGGGGCGACAGGATCTACAATGGCGCGCGCGACAACGCCTCGGGCATCGCCACCCTGCTCGAACTCGGCCGTGCCTTCGCCAAGGCGCCGCGCACCGACCGTTCGATCGTCTTCCTCGCGGTCACCGCCGAGGAGAAGGGGCTGCTCGGTTCCGAATATTATGGCGCCAACCCGGTCTATCCGCTGGCGACCACCGCGGGCATGTTCAACATGGACAATATGTTCGGCCAGGGCGCGGCGAAGGATTTCACCATCTCGGGCGTGGCCAAGCTCGGCCTGCTCGACATGCTGGTGGCCCAGGGCAAGAAGCTCGGCCGCACCTATATCCCCGATCCGCGCACCGAGACCGGCGGCTTCTACCGTTCGGATCATTTCTCGATGGCGAAGCAGGGCGTGCCGGCGGTCTCGTTCAAGCCGGGCCTCGACCTGTTCAACGGCGGGGTCGAGCGCGGTCGTGCGCTCGGCGACGCCTACACCAAGGACAAATATCACCAGCCCGCCGACGAATGGAGCGCCGATTGGGACCTGTCGAGCATCGTTCCCGACCTGACCCTGCTCTACGACACCGGCCGCGCGCTCGCCGACAGTCGTGCCTGGCCCGACTGGAGCGCCGATGCCGAGTTCAAGGCCAAGCGCGACGAGACCGCCGCACAGCGCAAATGAATGTAGGCGAGGGGATGAGCATGGGGCAGCAGCAGGCCGCAGGCTATCGCGGCACCCGCATCGAACGGAAAGTCGAGATCGCCGCGCCGGCCGCGGCGGTCTGGGCGTTGCTCGACGATGTCGGCGGCTGGAGCGACTGGAACCCGCTTTATGCCGAGGCGTGCGGGTCGATCGGCATCGGCGATGCGATCGACCTCGCGGTCGTGCTGCCCGGCATGAAGCCGCAAAAGGCGCGGGCCACCGTCCTCGAAATGCTGCCCGACCGGCGGCTCGTCTACCAGACGATGGCGATGGGCGGTCTGGCGCGCGGGACCCGTTATATCGACATCGCGACCACCGCGGGCGGTTGTGCCGTCACCAATGGCGAGGTGATGGGCGGGCTCGTCGGCCCGCTGCTGGCCCGCGCGGTGGGCGCCAGGGTCGAGGCTGCATTGCAAGGCATGAATGTCGCGCTGAAGGCGAGGGTCGAGATAGGTTAGGGGACTGTCGGCCTTGCCCGCCCGGCGCATCGCGCGGGCGTTCAAATTCGGCGGGGCGCATGGCGATATGGCGCTCCCATCCTCAATCGGCATATCGCTTCGTGCCGAATATGCCGCCGGTTCGACGGGCAAGGCGGCTACGGCTGGAGGAGGATGGTGATGGGCTTGGATACCGACGCGCTCGCGACGCTGGTCGCGAAGGACGAGATTCGCGAACTCGCGCTGCTCTATTCGCGCGGGGTCGACCGCAAGGATCCGGCGCTGCTGCGCACCCTCTACACCGCCGATGGCATGGATTATCATGGCGACAAGTTTCGCGGGACCGCCGAGGATTATGTCGGCTTCCTCGAGGCATCGATGCCCTATCTCGACTATAGCGGCCACCATATCTGCAACCATCTGATCGCGGTCGACGGCGACGAGGGCCATGGCGAGGTCTATGCGCTCGCTTATCATATCTATGGCGACGGCAAGGGCGGGCATGTCGAGGACCTGCAGACCGTCCGCTATCTCGACCATTACCGCAGGGAAGACGGCCGCTGGAAGTTCGCCGAGCGCAACGTGATCTTCGACGCGGTGTCGAAACGCCCGATCCCGACCCCGGCGCGGCTGGCGCCGCCGGCGGGCGAGGACGAGAGCTATGCCCATCTGACCAGCCGGCTGTTCGCGGCGGGTCCCCGTGCCTGACCGGATCAGGCGGCGGTGAGTACGGTACCGGCGAGCCTCAGCGCTTCGTCGACGGCGTCATCCGCATCGGCCTGCACCAGCCAGTCGAGATAGACCAACGACGCCGATCCCAGCCGGCGGTGGAACTGGTTCTGCGACATATGTGGCAGCGACTGCCGCAGCCGCCCGACCAAATAGGATGCGAATGGCGCAAGCGCGTCGAAGCCGGCGCGGGTCGCACGCGCATTGGCGGTGATCTGGTAGAGGAAGCCCGCGAAGCTGCGCCGGCCGGCGGTGTCGACAACCTCGGCGATCGGCCGCAGCAACGCCGCCAGCAGCGCGTTCGGATCCTGCTCGTCGGCTTCGGCGAGCAGCGCTGCCCGCCGTCCTTCGAGCAGCGGTAGCCGATAGCGGAACACCGCGTCGATCAACCGCTCGCGATCGCCGAAATGATATTGGACGGCGACCTTGTTCGCCGCACCCGCTTCCTGGCCGATCAAGGTCAGCGGCACGCCGAGGCCACGTTCTGCGATCAGCCGTTCGGCGGCTTCGATGATCGCCAGCGCGGGTTTGGTGAAGGGAGCGTTCATGGGCGAGCCTTAACAAGGAGGTCGCATATCTACCAGTTTTCTACCCATCATCGGAATAATTTAAGGTATAGGGATTAAATTATTTGACCTGATCCCTCAGCGCGTTAGGCAGGCGCAAAGAATGTCGGGAGGAGACGCGCGATGAAGAGGATGCCGGGCATCGGCGTGGCGGCGATCGCGCTGCTTGCCGGGGCGCAGGCCCCGGCGCAGCAGCGTAGCGAACGCATGGCCCTGCCGATCGTACTCGCGCCGTTTGCGGGCGTGATCCGGGACAATGTTCTCGATTCGACCCCGACCCCGCTCGTGCCGGTTCGTGCGCCGCAAGGTGCGCCCAACATCCTGCTGTTCATGAGCGACGATGTCGGCTTCGCGATGTCGAGCGCGTTCGGTGGGCCGGTGCCGACTCCGAACATGGACCGGTTGGCGGCCGCGGGGCAGCGCTACAACCGCTTCCACACCACCGGCATCTGCTCGCCGTCGCGCGCCGCCCTGCTCACCGGCCGCAACCATCACAATGTCGGAGTCGGCTATCTGAGCGACCTGCCGACCGGCTTCCCCGGCTATGACGCGCATATCCCGTCCTCGACCGCGACGATCGCCCAGACGCTGCGGCTCAACGGCTACAGCACCGCGATGTTCGGCAAGCATCATAACGTCCCGGGCGGCGAGGAGACCGCCGCCGGCCCGTTCGATCAATGGCCGACCGGGCTCGGCTTCGATTATTTCTACGGCTTCGTGCAGGGTGACACCGATCAGTGGAACCCCAATCTCTACCGCGGGATCAGCCGGTTGCCCGACCAGCCCGAACCGGCGGTGCTGCTCGACCATCGCCTGGCCGACGACATGATCTCCTGGGTCCACAACCAGAAGGCGGCGGCGCCCGACAAGCCCTTCTTCGTCTATTTCGCGCCGGGTTCGACCCACGCCCCGCACCAGGCGCCGGCCGATTATATCGCGCGGTTCAAGGGGCGCTTCGATCAGGGCTGGGATGTCCAGCGAGAGGAGACCTGGCGCCGGCAGCTCGCGCAGGGGATCATCCCGCCGGGCACCAGGCTGACCGCGCGCCCCGACGGCATTCCCGCCTGGTCCTCGCTCACCGCGCAGCAAAAGGCGTTCGCGGCGCGGACGATGGAGGTCGCCGCGGCGATGCTCGCCTATCAGGACGCGCAGCTCGGCCGGGTGATCGACGAACTGCGGCGGATGGGGGACTATGAGAACACCCTGTTCGCGATCGTCCAGGGCGACAATGGCGCGGCGACCGAGGTCGGCCCGCGCGGGACGATCAACGAGCTCGGCAATATCAACGGTCTCGACGAGGACGATGCCTGGCTCGCCGCCAATATCGACAGGCTCGGCGGGCGTCAGACCTATCCGACCTATCCGGCGGGCTGGGCGCTGGCGATGAACACGCCGCTGCGCTGGACCAAGCAATATGCCTCGATGCTCGGCGCGATCCGCAACGGCATGATCCTGTCATGGCAGGGCCATGTCGCGCATCCCGACAGCGTCTGCGCCGAGTTCGGCCATCTCGTCGACATGGCACCGACCCTGCTCGAGGCTGCCGGCATCCCTGCGCCCGAGACCGTCTATGGCGTGAAGCAGAAAGCGTTCGACGGGCAAAGCCTGATTCCGAGCCTCACCGCCTGCCGGGCGGACAGGCCCCGTACCCAATATTTCGAGATCGGCGGCAAGGCCGGGCTTTATCATGATGGCTGGTTCGCCAGCCTGGACGATGGCCGCAAGCCTTGGGAGCCGGCGCCGCCGGGCGGCCCGCGTGCGCCGGGAACATGGACGCTCTACGACCTCGATCGCGATTTTTCGCAGGCCGAGGATGTCTCGGCACAATATCCGGATAGGATGAAGGCGATGGTCGCGCTCTGGCAGGATGTCGCCGCGAAGAACCATGTCCTGCCGCTCGATCATCGTTTCGGTCCGGCACGCGGCGGCCATCTGCCGCCGCAGCGCACGCGCTATGATTATTGGGGCAAGGATGTCAGCGTCCCGGCGATGCGCGGGCCGATGTTCGTCGGGCGCTCCTTCACCGTCGACGCCAAGCTGAAGCTCGACCGGCCCGATGCCTCGGGGGTGGTGCTCGCGGTCGGCAGCCGCTTCGCCGGCTGGAGCCTCTATCTCGACCGGGGGCGCCCGGTCTTCACCTATGCGCGCTCGACCCGCCCCGACGACATCGTCACCATCGCCGCGAAGGCGCGGCTGCCGAAGGGCGCCACCAGCCTGCACCTCGCCTTCACCGCCGATGGCGTCCGCAAGGGCGCGAAGGTCGTGATCGGCAGCGGCGACGATATCCTCGCGAGCGGCGCTATCGCCCGCACCTTCGTGCTGCCCGCCGGGGTCGGCGAAATGCTCGATGTCGGTCGCGACACCGGGGTGACGGTGACCGATTATCGCACCGCGCATGGCGAGATCGAGGGCGATGTGCCGCATGTCGTGATCAGCTTCTGACAAAAAAACGCCGGTCGCCTGGGCAGGCGACCGGCGCAGCTTACGCGCTTCGAGGGATGTCAGAAGGCGTAACGGGCACCCAGGTTGAACTGCCGGCCGCTATGGGTGAGCACGTTCAGGCGGTTGGTCTCGTCGACGAACTGGTCGTTCTTGGTGTCGGTCAGGTTGATCATCTCGAGGCTGACCTTGAGCTTCTCGGTGATGTTGTACGAGACCTGGGCATCGACGCTGGTGGTGCTGTTGGTCCCGTTATAGGCATTGCCCTCGGTGCCCGGCACCGCGGTCAGATAGCGCGAGCGATAGGCGACCGAGCCGCGGATCGAGAATTTCTCGGTTTCGTAATAGAGCGTCGCATTGGCGGCATGCTTCGACAGGCCGACCAGCGGCGCGATCGTCGAGCTGCTGCCGTTGGCGGCGGTCAGATATTCGATGTCCGACTTCACATAGGTGTAGTTGGCGAGCACGCCGAAATGCTCGAGGAAGCCGGGCAGGAAGCTGAAGGGCTGCTGCACGTTGACCTCGAAACCCTTCAGGATGCCGCCGCTCGAATTGACCGGCTGGCTGACGATGAAGATGTCGCTGGCCGAGGCCGAGGTGCCGGCGAGCAGCGAGTCGGGCAGGCCGAGGCTGCTGAACGGCACGCCGACGCTCAGCGTCTGGACGAAGGTGCCGATATCCTTGCGGAAACCCGACAGCGCGTAGATCGCGCCGCGCGACGGATACCATTCGATCGAGACATCGAGATTCTTCGACGATGTCGGCTGGAGATCGGGATTGCCGGTGGTGAAGGTGCGGTTGCCGCCCGAGATGCTCAGATTGCCGCCCGGCGCGATCGCCGAGATGCCGGCGCGCGCCAGCGTCTTGGCGGCGGCGAAGCGCAGCTGCAGTTTCTCGGTGACGTTGCCGACCAGGTTCAGCGACGGCAGCCAGCGATGATAGCTGCGGTTGGCGCTGACCAGGTTGATCGCGGCGCCCTGGCTCGCATAGCCGGTCGAGAGCTGCTTGGTGTCGACATAGCGCACGCCGATGTCGCCGCGGATCGGCACGCCGAGATCGTCCTCGAGGTTGAACTGCGCCATGCCCCAGGCGCCCAGATCCTTCTCGCGCACGGTGATGAACGATCCGCGCGCGCTGGCATTCTCGACCCCGCCGGTCGCATAGGCCGGGTTGGTGTAGATGCCATATTGCTTGATGAACACATCGAGATTGGGGACCACCCAGGCGGTCGGGGTGCCGGCGGGGATGTTCAGCCCCTTGCCGAAGCCAGAGAACAGGGTGGTGGCGCCCGCGAGCTGCGCGGCGGTCAGCGGCACCACCACCGATTCACCGGCGAGGCGGCGCTGCTCGGTCGAGCCATATTCGAACTTGCGCCAGTCGGCGCCGGCCTTGAGCGTCACCGCCGGACTGGCTTCCCACTCGACGAAGCCCTTGGCGGTGGTGAAGCTGTTGCTCACCGTCTGCGGGCGCACGCGCACTTCCGAGGTGCCGTTGATGAAGCCGAAGGTGGCCGGATTGGAGACATCGACGCCCGGCGCGATCGTCGGGAAGCGGGTCGAGAAGTCATATTTGAAATTGCCGGTGTTGATCGCGTCGATCGTCACCGTGGTCTGCACGGGGTTGGTGAACTCCGAACTCGAATAGCCGCCCATGCCGCCGATCTTCAGCCGGTCGCTGAACTGGTGGTCGAGCGACGCCGTCACCTGGTAGAAATCGGTCTTCAGCTCGTCGAAGCGCGACTGCGAGCGCAGGTCGACATTGTCGAAGGTGCCGCTGATGATGTTGTTGTCGCTGTCGACGGTGCCGTTGCGAATGATCGTCTGCGGCTTGCCGGTGCCCGACCGGCTGAAGCTGATCGCCTGGAGCTGGCGCTCGGTGCGGGTGCCGTCGAGCCGCGAATAGAGGCCGTCGATCGACAGCAGCGTCCGGTCGGTCGGCTTGAACTGGACCGATCCGGCCGCGCCGAGGCGCTTCTGGGCGATGTCGTAGCTGACCAGCCCGGGGATGCGCGGATGGTAGAGCGCGGTGGCGGGGTCGGCATTGTTGATCTGGGCGATCGTGTAGCCGGGCAGCGTCGAGGCCGCGTTGAAACCGCCGTTGAAGCCGCCATAGGTCCAGCGGGTAATGTTGGCGCCTTCCTCCTTCAGCTTGCGCTCCTCATAGGCCATCGACAGCAGCACGCCGAAGCGACCGTCCGAGGTGGTGGTGGTGAGCAGGCCCGACAGGCGCGGCGTGGTCTTCTTCTTGAGGTCGTTATAGCTCGCCGCCGCCGACAGCACCGCGGTGGGCTTGCGATAGTCGAACGGCCGCGAGGTCTGCAGGTCGACGGTGCCGCCGAGCGAGCCTTCCTCGACATCGGCGGTGGCGGTCTTGCGCACCGACAGATTGTTGAACAGGTCCGACGAGAAGATGTTGAAGTCGAAGCCGCGGCCGCGGTTGACGCCGCCCGAATTGTCGGTGCCGCCGGTGGTGCCGATCGCCTCCATGCCGTTGATGCGGACGCGGGTATATTCGGGGCCGAGGCCGCGGACCGAGATGTTGCGGCCTTCGCCGTTCACCCGGCTGATCGCGACGCCGGGGATGCGCTGGAGCGATTCCGCGAGGTTGAGGTCGGGGAATTCGGCGATGTCCTCGGCCTTGATCGCGTCGATCGTCGCGGTCTCGCGGCGCTTGAGGTTGAGCGCGCTGCTCAGGCTGGCGCGGAAGCCGGTGACGACGATCTCCTCGGCGACGGCGCCGGTCACGCCGGCGGACTGGCCGGCGTCGGTGCTTTCGGGGGCGCTGTCGGGGGCCGTGGTTTCGGGCGTCGCCGCTTCGGGCTGGGCCGGCTGGGCGAAGGCGGGTACGGCGAGACCGAGCCCGACCATCGCGGTCGACAGGCTCAACATGGTCTTGAACTGATGGATGCCGATCATGGCCTTTCACTCCCCTGATGCCGGGCGCCTGGCGCCGCTCATGTCCGGCATTGGCTGCCGGATCGGTGACATGCTGGTTAGCCCCGGACCGCGCCGCGACGCCAACCTCAATCCCGCATGGATCGATGCAGGTCATGCACCGATCGGCACCCGCATGCCGTTTGCGCGCCCGATCATGTCAAGAACTGGCTTGATCATGGCCGTTTTCGACTTGGACCCCGGCCGATGCGGCGACTAGCGTCGGGGGCTATCGATCGTCGCACCCCCCACAGACGGGCGGCGGCCAGCAGGAGAGCCCATCAGTGACCCAGGCGGCCCACCTTCCCGCAGACCGGCCCAGCCGCGCACGTTACGGGATCATCGCGCTGATCTTCCTGATCACGACGATCAACTATGCCGACCGTGCGACCTTCTCGATCGCCGGCGAGTCCGCCGCCGGCGAACTCGGCCTGTCGCCGGTCCAAACCGGATTCATCCTCTCGGCCTTCGCCTGGGCCTATGTGATCGGGCAGATTCCGGGCGGAGCGCTGCTCGACCGGTTCGGCACCAAGCGCATCTATGCGGGCGCGATCGCGATCTGGTCGATCTTCACCGCGACCCAGGGGCTGGTCGGCCTGATCGCCGGGGTGTCGGCGGTGGCGATGCTGTTCGCGCTGCGCTTCCTCGTCGGCCTCGCCGAGGCGCCGTCCTTTCCCGGCAATGCCCGCCTGGTCGCCGCCTGGTTTCCGGGCGCCGAACGCGGCACCGCGTCGGCGATCTTCAACAGCGCCCAATATTTCTCGCTGGTCGCGTTCGCGCCGCTGATGGGCTGGCTGGTGCACAGTTTCGGCTGGCGCGCGATCTTCTGGGTGATGGGCGCGCTCGGCCTCGTCGCGACCGCGGTCTTCGTGCGCTTCATCCGCAGCCCGGCCCGCCACCCCGGGGTCAACGCCGCCGAGCTGGCGCATATCGAGGCCGGCGGCGGGCTGATCCATATGGAGGACGACGGTGTCGGTCCCGCCAAGGCATCGACCTTCACCTGGCCGAACATCCGCCAGCTCCTCGCCAACCGGATGATGATCGGCATCTATCTCGGCCAATATTGCATCAATGTGCTCACCTATTTCTTCGTGACCTGGTTCCCGATCTACCTCGTCAAGGAGCGCGGGCTGAACATCATGGAAGCCGGTTTCGCAGCCGCGGCGCCAGCGCTGTTCGGTTTCGCGGGCGGGCTGGTCGGCGGTTTCGCCTCCGACCGCATCCTCAAGACGACCGGGTCGATCGACCTTGCGCGCAAGGGGCCGCTGGTCGCCGGCATGCTGCTCGCGACGATGATCATCGCCTGCGTGTGGATCGATGCCGAATGGCTGGTGGTGACGGTGATGTCGCTCGCCTTTTTCGGCAAGGGCGTCGCCTCGCTCGGCTGGGCGGTGATGGCCGATGTCGCGCCCAAGCAGCTCGCCGGCCTGTCGGGCGGGGTGTTCAACATGTTCGGCAACATGGCCGGCATCGTCACCCCGATCGTGGTCGGCTATATCGTCGGCGCCACCGGGTCGTTCGATCTGGCGCTGGTGTTCGTCGGTGCGCATTGCCTGCTGACGATCTTCGCCTTCCTCGTCGTGGTGGGGCCGATCCGGCGGCTGGAGCTGAACTGATGCGGATCGATCGCCGGACCTTCCTCGGCGCCACCGCGGCGCTGACCCTGCCTGCGCAGCTGCGCGCGTCCCCCGCGCTGGCGGTCGCCACGCCGATGCCGGCGCCGCGCTGGGCGGTGATGCAGCGCGAGTTGTTGCGCGCCAATGAAGAGGCGTGCGAAGCCTTCTACGCCAAATATGTCGACGGCCGGGACCGGCTGCGGGTGTTCGAGCGCTGGGGCGCCAATGACGGGCCCGACGACGCCGCCGAGGCGACCAACGACTGGCTGCTGATCCACGCGCTCGGCGGCAGCGACCGCATCCTCGATCTCGCGCGGCGCTTCTGGGAAGGCCATCTGAAGCAATATACCGCCGCACGCACCGTCGATGTGCCGATCGCGCGCAAGGGCATGTATTACCGGGAATTTCCGGTCCAGATGGACTGGCAGCACAATGCCGAGGGGCTCACCAGCTTCAACCTGATGGGGCTGTCGACCCCGCGCGACGCCAAGCTGCTTGAGCGCACCCGCCGCTACGCCGATTTCTACACCGGCCGTGATCCGACGGTGCGCAACTATGATCCGAAGCTGCGGATGATGCGCAGCCTGCTGAACGGCAGCCGCGGGCCGATGCTGCGTCAGGCGACCCCGCTCGACTGGGCCGGCGATCCGTTCGCGGCGGGCGCGCGCTTCCATATGGAGCATGGCGAGACGACCTACCGCCAGACGCTCGACCATTATCTCGAATATGGCGATGTGGTCGGCGACAATCCGCTCAACCTGCAGGCGACGACCCTGGGGCTCAACGCCTATGCGCTGGGTGGTGGCGAGTCCTATCGGCGCTGGGCGCTCGACTATCTCGATGCCTGGGCCGATCGCGCCGCGCGCAACGGCGACATCTTGCCCAGCCATGTCCGCCCCGACGGCAGCGTCGGCGACGACTGGTGGAAGGGCGTCTATGGCTGGGGTTTCTCGCCGGTCGTCCCGCAGACCGGCCGGCGCGAGGATCGCAACCGGGTGCCGCGGTCGATCACCGCCTTCATGGGCGCGACGCTGCTGACCGGCGATCTTGCCTATATCGATCTGTGGCGGCGCCAGACCGCGAAGATCGATGCGCAGGCCAAGACGATCGACGGCGTGCTGTCGTCGCCGACGATGCATGGCGCGCAGGGCTGGTATGGCTGGAAGCCGGGCCCCTACCGCGCCAACGGCTTCGAGATCTGGTATATGTCGCAGCGCGCCGACGATCGTGCGGCCGCCGGCGATCATCCCTGGCTGCGCTTCCTCGAAGGCCATGATCCCGACTATCCGGTCGATGTCATCGCCGCCGACCTGCAGAATATCGCGACCCGGATCGCCGCGCGCGACAAGGATCCGACCACGCCCGAGACGCGGCTCGCCGACTGGCCGATCGACATCAATCCGGCGAGCGTGACCAGCCTCGTCCAGACGATGACCGGTGGCCTCCACATCGCCCGCCCGCCCTGGTCGAAGACGTCGCCCGCGCAGGGCGGCGTTCCCCTGCACAGCCGGCTGCGCTATTTCGATCCGGTGGCGAAGCGCGCGGGGGTGCCTGCCGACGTCGGCGCGCTGGTCCATAGCCTGGGCGACCGTTCGACCGAGGTGACCCTGGTCAACCTCCACCCCGGCGAGGCGCGTAGCGTCACCGTCCAGGGCGGCGCCTTTGCCGAACATCGCATCGACAGCGTGACGATCGACGGCCGCAGCGTCGCGGTCGGGAAAAGCGATGTCACGATCCGGCTCGACCCCGGTTGCGGTGCGCGGCTGGTGCTGGCGATGACCCGCTATGCCAACCGGCCGACGCTCGATTTTCCGTGGAATCGCGGGTGATGCGAGACCGGCTGGCGGCCGGCCGTTCGGCCAGGTCGGACCCTCCGACCGACTCCAGCCCATTGTCGCCATTCGACCACGACCTTGAATGACGAGAATCGTCCCCGATCGGCCGTTTCCGCCAGATCGGAGCGATCGGCCGACTCCGACCAGCTCAAGACGTTCAGCATCGTTGATGCAAGCGTCAGCTTTTGCCTAACCAGCCGTTCAGATCACGCATCCCGGTCGGCCGGCTGCAGGCCCGATGTCGGACGGCGAGGCACAGAAGGCCTATGACCAGCTCTCGGGTGAGGTCCAAGCCACGGCGAAGAACATCAAGTCATCCCGTCATCGTCGACCGTGTCGCCCCGTGCGACGACATTCTGTGCTCGGTCGGCCGGATGGATATGCCGCTGACCTTTGGACGCGGCGATGGCGCGACCCATCCCAGCCGCCTTGATCGCGGCGACGCCGGATAGCGCCCGGGTCCACGCGATCTCTATTCACCGCCCATTGCGACCCGCACCGATCCCGAAGACCTGATCAAGGTCCGCAGCCACGATTTTCACTGACCAGGCGTGCAGCCCGGCTCGGATTAGCCCGGATCTGCGACGAAGCTGGTCGGATACCCGCGGCCGATCGCGTCGAACGTGGGGTCTCCCTTGCGGTGGATTGCGATTATCCATTCAGGCTCGATGGGCCGAACCGCGACCATGTCGGCCCCGCCACCCCAACCGCCGTCGACACCGATTGACGCAGCAAACGCGTCGATGACGTTCTGCGCCGCCTCACCCACGCGCGTGGTAACGCGCAGCGGCAGGGCAATTTCGAGCACGCACCCGCTGCCCACCTGCTGCAGTCGATCGAGCACTGCTCCGTCGCGGTGAACAAAGCTGATCGATTCGCCGCCCCAGCGATCGAGGAATTCCTCAACGCCGCTATCATCGAGCGGATAGGGTTGCGCGGTCAGCCAGATCTTGTTCTCGCGATTTCCCTCGATCTGGTGATGAAACGGACTCTCGGCATAGAGATGATCGGCGAGATCGCGGTCGAGATCGCCAGCGGCAACCGCAGCATCGAGCCGCCGCGCGATCAGCGCAAGCGTCATTGGCTGCATCCCGGCGTCCCGAATGATTGCTCTCTCGCCCGCGGTCAGGCGGGTGAAATGCCACGCGCGGATGGTCCGCTCGGCCATCAATTCGGTTATCGCCTCGCGGAAGGCCGACAGCGCCGGCCCGAAGCGGTTCTCCTTGTGCGGGCCACGAGGCGATTGCGCCTCGCGCTCCCTGTCCAACCGAACCGACTCCGCCCGGTAGTTCCGGATCAGCTGCGCATGGTCCTCAAGCATCGAAAGAAGCGCATCGTCGAAGGTCGAGACGTCCCAGACATCAATCAGTTGAGCCATGGTCGACCTCTCAGGCGGCGGCGGGGCGACCGAGCATCGGTCCCCTGGCGGAATGCTCACCCGCCGCGGTCTCGATATTGGGGGCGAGCCGGATCTGGCGCGAACCGAGATGCTTGGTCACCACGTCGATCGGGAATGGCGACCGGCAGAAGATCTCGCGCTCGGCATTCTGGATCATGGTCTTGTTGAATGCCCGGACCGAGGGGGGGCGCGCGCGAAAGACGCCGATGCGATCGTCGAAGGGCGCCCGATAGTTGCTCACGATGATCAACGCCCGTTCGGGCGTGATCGGGCACATCACCTCAGCCTCGCCAAAGCCAAGCGCCGCCGGGATCACAGGTGTATCGCCGATGATGAATTCGGTCCCCTCAGGTGCATCGAAGAACGCGAACCCGCAATGCTCGAGCCGCTCGGCATAGTCTCCCAGATGCCGGTGAATGATATCGACATGCAGCAAGTCGGTCTGGAAGCGGGCCGCCTCCGGCGCGAGCCCCAGCACCGCTGCCACATTCTCCAGCATCCGGCTCGAATTGAGCTCATCCTTATAGCTGGGCACGCGCACGATCAGTGACGCCATATAGCGGGTGAGCGCCCGTCGATCCGCCGCCGAAAAGGCGACAGAATACGCCTTTCGATCGGCGAAGAAGCCGTCACGCTCGATCAGGCGCTTGTCCCGGACCAGGAGCGTCTGATTGAACCGGCTTTCCAGGATCAGGTCTCGCCGCTTCTCGCCCCCCACCCGCGCCAGGACAGGGGCGACCGGTCCTTCGATTTCATTGGCGAAGAAGCGCTCGAGCGACGGGTCCTTCGTGCCATCGGGCAGACGGATCGAATTATAATGGCCAATCACAGCCGTGTTGATCGGCTGGGTCCGCCGGACTTCCCCCTTGCCGGTGATGGTCGTGACGCACCCATCGCCGTCCACCCATAATTCGGAATGGCACATCGGCAGCCAATGATGTCGCTTCGACAAGGTGGTCATGATGAAGAGGTAAGCTCGGACACCCCGTTGACAAGGGCCCCTGCCTTTGCATCTGCCTCAGTTCACATCACCGGCGGCGCTCGCGTGCCCGTTGGCGCAGCCGTTTCACATAGGCTCCATCGACCAGATCATCAGGCTCAAGATCGAGCGCGCAATTCGCCAGCGAGGCAAGGGTCTCATCGCTGAGCCGGAAATTCCTCGGAAGATGACCGGGATTGGCGTCTCCATTCTCCCGGATCAGCTGGAACAACGCCTTGAAAAAGTCGGCGCGCGAACCGCGCGACCCTGTCGTTGCTGCCCGGGTCAGCGTGTCCGTCGCCTTCGTGTCCGCGTCACCCGCGTCCAGGCCTATCACCCGAACGACTTCAGCAAGGCTCGGCCAATATTTGAGATCATATTGCGACTTCAATGGCTTCAACTCGTCCCGCAGGTGGAAACGGTAGAAGCCGTTGTCGCTCGAAGCCGCATCGATCACTTCCGCGATGTGATAATGGGTGTCGCTGGAAAAGCCCGAGCTGTTGCCGATCTCCGAGCGCTCCTCAAGCAGACCGGCAAGGTCCATTGCCAGCTCCGCAATCTCGCGATTGACCTCCTGGAGCCTGACGCGCGCGTCACGCGCATCCGCAACCTTCTGCGGATTCCAGAACGCCGCCACGTTAGTGACGACGCCCAGGATAGTCGCGATCCCATACGCCCGGTCGTGCAGCTTCTCGTAGATCTCGGCATAGGCCGAAACCAGCTCGGCACGCCGGGCAAGCAAGCGGTCGATGATCCTGTTTTCGCTGGGCAGGATTGCATTCTCTACATTGTACGCCTTGTCGGCGCGCAGGGCATCCTCACAAACTTGGATCGGGTTGGGCATCGGAAGTGTCGGCATCTTTTGTCCTATGGTGGTTGATGACGCACCCTACAGCCGACAGGAACGTTCTGTCGGAACCTGAAACGCATTTACTTCGACTGCGCTCAGGTACTTGGCGCAAATGTCCGCGCTCGTCGCGGACAACCGAAGGGCTGACCGCAACCCCCTGAAGCCGTTCGCCCCCCGCCTACGCGTGCCTTCGTTCAGCCATAGACGGAGGCTTGTCCGCATGGGCGCACTTACCGGCAACGGGGGGGGGGGGCGGGCGACGGCTGGCCCCCATGGCCCGCGCGCGCGCCGCCCACCCGGCCGTCGCCGGCAAAGTGCGCTTCCTGTGTCGCGGCGCTACCGCGCCGCGGTCGATCAGGCGGGCAGCATCGCCCTGAGCTTGAACAGCCGCTCCTCCACATCCAGCCAGGAGCGCCCCGGGACGCGCGGGCCGCTAAGGAACTCTTCGAGCAAGGCGATCTCGCGATCATGATCATGGTGAGCACGGCAGAGCTTGACCGCGACCATCCAGTCCCACGGCGCACGGTCGCGGCGCGCCTTCGCCAGGATCGGCGCGAGTTCCTCCTCGGGCACCGTCCCGGTCTTGCGGGTGCGCGTCTTGGGCACGGAAAGACGCGGGGTCTTGCGCTCGCCGGCGAGGATCGCGCCCGCCTCGGCCCGGCGTTTCACGAAGGTATGATTAGCGGATACCCAGGAGGGATAACGCTCGAAATAGGCGTCGACCGCTTCAGCGATCTCGGAGTACCTCCCGAGCTTTCGGAGCACCAGCGTCAGCCGGTCAAGCGCGGCGATGTCGCCATGCGCCGGATGGCCGATCTCGCTACGCAGCTCCGCGACCAGCCCGGTTTCATAGGTGATCGCGCAATATTCGTGCATCTGCTCGATTGCCTGACGGTAGCGCGCGACCGCGGCTTCGGGGTCGCTCGTCTCGAGCGGGCGCGTGGCGGAAATGAAGCTGGTGTTCGCGTCGCGCAGCTTATGAAAGCGATCGAGCGCCGCGTAGTCGAACTGGCGGCCAGGATTGATCCAGTTGGTGAGGGTCTTGCCGTGCCTGGCGATCAGCGCCTCTTCCAGGTCGAGCGCGTCCTCCTCATGCAGATCCTCGGCCAGGATCACGATCTCATAGGCACTGTCGCAGCGCGTGCGCACGAACCGGTGCCATTGCGCATCACGGTCGGTCGACCAGGCACGCGTGCCCGTCCCCTTGCCGATGTAGAAGGGCACCCGCCCGGGCCCGAGATGCGCATAGACATAGCATCGCTTCGGCGTGCGACGCTCGCCGATCACCTTGAGGGGTGGCAACTCCACCGCCTGGAACAGTTCGCTCATCTGCCCCTCATACCTCGGCGCGCGCCGCGCCGGCGATCGCCCGGGCGAGGCTCTGGAGGAACTGGGTTCCGGGTCCGAGCGCAAAATCACTATCCTCCGGCATCTTCTGCACGCGGTGAACCCCGACGAGCATCGCCAGAAGCGGCCAGTCGATCAGCGGCCCCCGGAACTCCAGCCTCGCCCAGCTGTTCTGATTGGACTGCAGCATGCCGATATAGGTCTCATATTCGAGAAACCGGCCGATCAGCACGATCGGAACCAGATTTGGGGTCTGCTCCGCCCCCTGGGCCGCCTGAGCGAACAGCGAATAGCGAGTGAAGGGGTCGCGAACGCCGAAGCGGAAGGCCTGCGCGAACCCGTCCTCTGGAAGCCGCCCGATCTTCGTGCGGAGTTCGAGCGAGGCATAAGCGGCCGGGATCGCGAGATCGGCCAGCCGACGTCGCTCGACCAAGGTGTGCTGGCCAAGCGACAAGAGCAGGTGCCCCTGACCTTCATAGGCGGCAATGACCAGTCCGTCGCCGCTCAGCTGGACGGCAACGGTGCCAGCGATCGCACCCAATGTGGCCGTGAAGATGCGCTGCATCATTGTCTGCCTCGCCTGAGGCTCGAACAGTGCGCCGGCGATTGCCAGTCCGGAAGAAATGCGGCCCGTCGCGAAGGCGAGCGCTGCCGCGTCGCCGCGCTTATAGGGTATGTCCGTCGGGTCTGGCGGCCCCTCGACATCCCGACGAGCACGACGCGGCCGCTCGGCAAGCAGCCTACGGATCGCAGCACCAGACGATGCAAGATTGGCGCTGAACGCCAGCGCTGCGTCGACACGATCCTCACTCCATTCTTCGGTGCCGGCGAGCCTCATAGCGCTGCGATCACGTTCGAGATGGCATTGGGTCCGACAAACTCGGGGTTGTCGAGCACTGACCCGCCGCCGGACCAGCTGGCGGCGATCGGATTGCCGAGCGCGTCCACCTTAAACACGCATTCGACCTGACGACGCGGCACATACAGCTTTGCAGCGATCTCGCCCTCGTTATGGTAATAGTGAAAGTGCGAGAACAGCCGGAGGTTGCGCACTTCCTCGGCCAGACCGGGAAGATCGGAGGCATCCTGTGGCGATGTCACCACCCAGAGGCTGAAAACGTAGCCCGACGTCGTGCCCCAGGCCGTGGCGAACTCCGTCGCGGTCGCGAGCGCTGGGAACGGCACCGGCGGAACGCCCGGGCCCTGATATTCCATGCACCCCGCGCCGAGCGAGATATAGGGAGTGATGTCTTTCACCGCGTCGTAATCGTTGACGTGGTCATCGAGCGCGAAAGCCGACAAGGCAGATTGTTGCGGGCCCTGCACGGACGCGAGCGACCGGCCGCTATGCGCTGTGACCCATTTGCTCATCAGGCCGGTTTCCATGACGACGCGCTCGGCCATGGCATCGTCGAAGTCCGCGGACTCCGCGATCCCCTTGTAGCACCAATTGATCAGCACAGTGTCCCTCCCCGGGCGCCACGTCTGGCATCAGAGTGGTATCACCGACAAGGTGGGATACTATCCGCTTTGGGCGAAAGCTGGGAGGGAAAGGCCTTCCCCTGACGGCCAGCCCCAGCGGGTCTGGCCCTACCCCTTCTGCGGGGGCGGCCACCCCGCAACGCCCCCGACGAAGAGAGGAAGAGGGCGGCCGTGCCGGGTCAGGGTCGAGAGAGAGGCTCTCGGCGCCCGTCGCGGAGAATTCCCCATGGCGACAGTCGTCATCCGCATCGCCTGGACCGAGCGCCGGCATTCTCGCCACCACCGAGCGCTGCTCGGCCATCGGCACCAGGGCACAGTCGAGGAGATCATGCCGGACGCCGTCGCAAGCGTTCGCGTCCACGTCGACATCGGGCAAACCGCGCGCGAGTCGTCGACCACCATCCGCAGTCCCCCGCCTGCCAAAGAGCCGTGGAAGTCGATTTTTAAGGTGCCGAGGTCTCCTTTCGCCATTGCGCGCGTGCCGGCTGGCCGCCCCTCGCCGCAGCGATTTAGCGCTTCGCCCGAGTAAGCGCCTAGCGATTGCTAGAATGACCGATTATGCTGGTTGCGGTCGTACCTGGGCCAGACTGGGAATGGCAGCTAAGTCCCCATAGTCGCCACACCCCGCCTTCGGCGGCGCCGTAAATGCAGCAAGATTGCACCCATCTCGGACGTTGCGCCGTCAGTGGAGAGCGCTCGTTTATGGGCATATAGCCCAGTCCGGATCTATTGCCGGCGCCTCGCCATCAGCCGCCCGGCTTGATGTAGGGCGCTACCGCGAACAGCAGTCGCTCCTCGCGCCGCGGGTCGTTCTCGATCCGCGTTTCGCCGTCGAAGATCATCGTCGGGCGCGCGGCCAGATCGAAATGCGGCCAGGCCGGGATCGATGCGCAATTCGGATCGCCGGTCCGGGCCAATGCGATGAACGCATCGGCCATCCGGCCCGCGAGCCGCCGCGCCTCGACGCTGCCGCCGGTGCGCGATCCCGGCGCGTCGACATTGTCGAACACCAGAGGGATGTCGAGGGTGTGGAAGGCGCCGAGGATTCCGCCGGCCTCGGGGCAGGGGAAGTCTAGCTGGTACATCCAGGTCGGCGCGCCGATCTTCGCGCGTTCCTCGGCCTGGATCAGATGGCCGGGCCAGGAGCGGCCGGCGGTGGTGGCGGCGAGCAGGATCTGGCCGGGCGTGCGATCGGGATAGAGTTCGCGATAGCGGCGGATCACATGATCGGGGGCGAGGTCCTTGGTGGTCTCGCGCGCCAGCCGGGCAGGGAGATTGTCCCAGTTCGTGTCGCCGGCGCGCAGCAGCTTCTCGATCCACAGCCCGGTTTCGTCATGGGTGTTGCCGACGATCAGCGGAATATGCGCCGCCTCGCGCGGCGCGTCGGGGAAGAAGGGGTGGCGGTCGAGCACGCCATGATCGAGGGTCGAGACGAAGCTGATCTCGCCTTTGCCCTCGAGCGGATCGGTCATCGCCATCGCCTCGACCAGCCGCTCGACCGGTAACCGCGCGAGCGCCTCGGCGTCGGCGGCGCCGGCCTTCGCCATCCATGCCTGGGCGCGCTGGGTCGCGTGCATCGGGCCGGCGGCGGTGACGTGCTGGCCGCTCATCGTCGCGGCGGTGTGGAACAGCGGCCGCGCCTCGGCCATCGCCATCAAGGTCACCACCTTGGCGCCGCCGCCCGACTGGCCGAACAGCATCACCCGGCCGGGATCGCCGCCGAAGCCGGCGATATTGTCGCGCACCCATATCAGCGCCAGCACGATGTCGAGATTGCCGACATTGCCCGATTCGGCCGGCCCGCCGAGCTGCGCCAGATAGGCATAGCCGAGCCCGGAGAGGCGGTGGTTGAGCGTCACCACCACGACATCGCCGCGCTTCGCGAGATTGGTCCCGTCGTAGAGCGGGTCGCTGCCCGATCCATGTGCGTGCGCGCCGCCGTGCAGATAGACCATCACCGGGCGCTTTGCGGCGTCGAGCGCGGGCGTCCAGACGTTGAGGAACAGACAGTCCTCGGCGGTGGGCTCCTCGGCTCTGGTCTGCGGTGCGGCGGCGCCATAGCGGGTCGCGTCGGCGATCCCGCTCCACGGCGTCGGCGGCACCGCGCGGCGGAAGCGGCGGAGCGCGGTGTCGGCGCCATAGCGGATGCCGCGAAAGACGAGGATGTCGCGTTCGACCGTGCCGCGCACCCGGCCATGGTGGGTGGTCGCGACCGGGCTGACCTTCGGGGCGCCCAGCGCCGGCGCGGCGATCGATGTCGCGGCGAGGCCCGCCATCACCGTGCGGCGATCCGGGCCGTCGGACATCATCCGGTGGTTTCCGCGCAGAGCTGTCGCATCGCCGGCAGCGCCGGATTGGCATTGTCGCGCCGCCAAGCCATGTGCAATTCGACCGGCCGTTCCTGCGGGGTCACCAGCCGGCGGAACTGGACGTCCATCATGTGCAGCCCGGTCGCCGATTCGGGCACGATCGCCGCGGCGAGGCCGGCATGGACGAGGCCGAGCATCGAATGGATCTGCGTGACGTGCTGGACGTAGAGCGGCGCGACCCCGGCCTCGTCGAACAGCCGCACCAGCATCTGGTGGAAATAGCCGGCGCCCTGGCGCGAATACATGATCAGCGGCTGGCCGTCGAAGTCGGCCGGTTCGAGCGCGGCCTTCGACTGGCGCGGGTCGCCGGGCGGCAAGGCGACGAACAGAGGCTCGGTCAGCACGCAGCTGGTCTCGAACTCGTGGCGGTCGATCGGCGGGCGGACGAAGCCGATGTCGATCAGCCCGGTGAGCAGCGCGTCGACCTGGTCGCCCGACACCATCTCGCGCAGCTCGAGGTCGATATTGGGCAGCGACGCGCGCGCCTGGGCGACGATCCGCGGGACCACCGCATAGCCCGACACCGCGGTGAAGCCGATCGCGACCCGGCCGGCATCGCCCTTGGCCACCCGGCGCGCGGAGAGCGCGGCGCTGTCCGCGAGCCGGACGATCCGCCGCGCCTCGATCAGGAACACCCGCCCCGCCGGGGTCAGGCTGACCTGGCGGCTGGTCCGTTCGAGCAACATCACGTCGAGGATGCGTTCGAGCAGCTGGATCTGCCGGCTGAGCGGCGACTGGGTCATGTTGAGGCGTTGGGCGGCGCGGCCGAAATGCAGTTCTTCGGCGGCGGCGACGAAGCAGCGGAGCTGGCTGAGTTCGAACATCATGCCAGACTATCCGCCGGCCCGGATCAAGTCACGCGGCCGCCGACAGCGATTGCGGCGAGGCCCGCTCGATCAGCGCGCGCAGCTCGGCTTCCTCGGCCGCCGACAGATCGGTCAGCGGCGATCGCACCGGTCCGGCGTCGCGACCGATGATCCGCATACCCGACTTGACGATCGACACCGCATAGCCGCGGCCCTTGTTGCGCAGGGTGATGTAGGGCAGCACGAAGCCCTGCAGGGCCTTGAGGACATGCGCCTGGTCGCCCGCGCGCACCGCCTTGTAGAAGGCCAGCGCCCATTCGGGCATGAAGTTGAAGATCGCCGAGCTGTAGGTGGTGACCCCCATCGTCAGATAGGGGGTGGCGAAGGTCTCGGCGGTCGGCAGACCACCGATATAGGTCAGCCGGTCGCCCATCCGCGCATGGATGCGGGTCATCAGCTCGATATCGCCGACCCCGTCCTTGAAGCCGACCAGATTGGGGTTGCGCTCGCACAGCCGGGCCAGGGTCTCGTCGTCGACGATCGAATTGTCGCGATTATAGACGATCACGCCGAGGCCGGTCGCGCGGCACACCGCCTCGATATGCGCGGCGAGCCCCTCGGCCTTGCCCTGGATCAGATAGGGCGGCAGCAGCAGCAGGCCGTCGGCGCCGGCCTTCTCGGCGTCGCGGGCGATGCCGGTCGCGATCGCGGTGCCATAGCCGCAGCCCGAGATCACCGGCAGCCGGCCCTTGGCTTCGGCGACCGCGGCGGCGACCACCGTCGCGACTTCGGCGGGGGACAGCGAGAAGAATTCGCCGGTGCCGCCGGCGGCGAACAGGCCGGTCAGTTCATGGTCGAGCATCCAGGCGCAATGGTCGCGATAGGGCGCCTCGAGGAAGGCGCCGTCGGCGTCGAAATGGGTCACCGGGAACGACAGCAGCCCCTCGCCCAGATGGCGTGCCATATCGACCGGGCTGTAGTTCGTCATCTCGGGACCTCTCGCTAGCGATGCCGCGCCTTCGCCGGGCGGCATGTTCGATCGCCGGGATAGAGGCTGGGCCTGAACCGGTCCAAGCCAAAGGTACGCATGATCGATGCAGGACTTGGCTCGATCCTGATCTGATGGCCGTGCTTATCGGATGGCCGGAAGAATGGCATTGATCGATGCACGATCCGCATGGCCGCGCCGCTGTCGAAGGCGAAGGCTTTCATCGCCGCCGCGATTTGCTGAACGCTGTCTTAGCATGTGTTGACAGTGTGCGTGCCGATGACCCATCGCCATGGGGACGGACAATCGCTTGGGAGGGATGACGACATGGCGCAGCAGCTTTCGGGGAAGGTCGCGCTCGTGACCGGCGCCTCGTCGGGGATCGGCGAGGCATCGGCGATCGCGCTGGCCGAAGCGGGCGTCCTGGTCGCGGTCTCGGGCCGCCGCAGGGAGCGTCTCGACGCGCTGGTCGCGAAGATCGAGGCGGCCGGCGGCAAGGCGCTGGCGCTGCCCGGCGACGTCTCGATCGAGGGCGACGCGACCAAGGCGGTCGAGGACACCGTCGCCGCGTTCGGCCGGATCGACATCCTGATCAACTCGGCCGGGGTCAACGAGGCCGGCGGCATCGAGAGCCTGCCGCTCGAACAATGGCGCCGGGTGATCGACATCAACCTGATGGGGACGATCTACACCTCGCGCGCGGCCTTCCCGCATATGAAGGGGCAGGGTGCCGGCGATGTCATCAACATCTCGTCGACCGCGGGCCGGCGCTCGGGCTGGCAGTTCGCCTCCTATGCGACCAGCAAGTTCGGGGTCACCGGCTTCACCGAAGCGCTGCGCCAGGAAGGCGGCAAGGTCGGCATCCGTGTCGCGATCGTCGAGCCCGGGGCGACCGCGACCGAGATCGCCGACAGCATCAGCGATCCGAAATGGCGCGAGGCGATCCACCATCACACCCATAAGGAGGATGCGATGGAATCGTCGGACATCGTCGATGCGATCATGCTGATCGTGTCGCTGCCGCGCCGCGCCAACGTTACGAGAATCCTCATACAGCCGACGACCGACGTCGCGCCGATGCCATAAGAAACACAGCAGGAGAGATAGGATGCGTCTGAAGGACAAGATCGCCGTCATCACCGGCGCCGGTTCGGGCATGGGCAAGGCGATGGCCGAACTGTTCGCCGCCGAGGGGGCGAAGCTGGTGCTCGCCGATATCAGCGGCAACCAGGATGCGGTCGCCGCGGCGATCGGCGATACCGCGATCGCGGTCCATTGCGACGTCGCAAAGGAAGCGGACGTCCAGGCGCTGATCGCCGCCGCCGAGGCGAAGTTCGGCCGGATCGACATCCTGTGCAACAATGCCGGTTTTGGCGGCGGCATGGCGCCGCTCCACGAGCAGACCACCGAATCCTGGGACCGGGTTCATTCGGTCAATATCCGCGGCGTCTTCTTCGGGATGAAATATGGCATCATCTCGATGCTCAAGACCGGCGGTGGCGCGATCGTGAACACCACCTCGGCGTCGGGCGTGGTCGGCTGGAAGGGGCACAGCATCTATGGCGCCGCCAAGGCGGGGGTGAACCAGCTCACCAAGACCGCCGCGCTCGACTATGCCGACGACAATATCCGCATCAACGCGGTCGCGCCCGGCACGATCTGGACCGGGCTCGTCGAGCGTTCGAAGACCCAGCCCGAGCCCGAGGCCGACGGCTTCCGCCTCCCCGGCATCCCGCTCGATCGCTGGGGCCTCGCCCGCGAGATCGCGTCGGCGGCGCTGTTCCTGGCGAGCGACGAAGCCTCCTATGTCACCGGCCATATCCTGCCGGTCGACGGCGGCTATTGCATCGGCTTTTCGGGGATGGGCGCCGAGAATTCGGGCAAGCCGGGCAGCAAGGCCTGATACCGGATCCCGATGAGCTTGACTCATCGCGGTCCGGTATCAGCCCGTGCGGCGCTTGAGCATTTCGATCGAGGATGCGTCAGCATCTTCGAGATCGCGTATAAGAGTCAGGCGAGGGTGAGGTAGATCTCGGCCTCGATCGTCCAATCCGCTCCGGTCCTTCGCCATTTGGCGGTGTAGCTGCCCGCTGCCACCGGTACGCCGGTCGCGGCGACGATGCCCTGCCAATGGCCATGTTCGAGGGCGATCGGTTCGACCGGCGAGGCGATGATCGTCTCGGGGGTGCGGACATAGGTCGTCCGCGCCGGCGCGGCGAATTCGCGCTTCCAGGCCAGCAACTGCGCCTTGCGGCCCGACAGGATCGCGCTGTCGGTGCCGGTGACGAGGATCGCGTTCGGCGCGAGCAGCGGGCCGATCGCGGCGAGGTCGGCCTCGGCCAGCGCGCGGTTGAAGGCGGCGCGGCGCAGGCGGATGGCGAGATCGGGCTGGTCGGACATGGCAGGGCTTTCGGCGGGAAGGATGGTCAGGCGATAGCATCCTGGGCGATTGCGATCGATCCCAGCGGCCCCGCCTGGCCGCCCAGCGCCGGCGCCGACAGGAAGGTCTCGATCCCCGCGGCGATCGCCGGCGCCACCCCATAGCCGTTCAGGCTGGCGACCAGCGCGGTGCGGACCCGCGCCAGCAGTTGCGGGCGCTGCACGAACACCCCGCCGCCGATCAATATCCGTTCGGGCGCGAGGCTGAACACCAGATTGTGGCACAGCCCGCCGAGCGCGTGCGCGGCGAGCAGCAGCGCGGGATCGTCGTCGGCGAGCAACTCGCCGCGCTGGCCCGCCCGTGCCTCGATCGCCGGGCCGGCGGCGAGGCCCTCGACGCAGTCGCCATGATAGGGACAGATGCCCGGCCAGCTATCGCCCGGCGCACGCGCGATCCGCAGATGGCCGGCCTCGGCATGGCCGAGCCCGCGCACCGCCCGGCCGCGCACGATCGGACCGACCCCGACCCCGGTGCCGACGGTCACATAGGCGAAGCTGTGCAGCCCCTGCGCTGCGCCCCAGCGGCCTTCGGCGATCGCCGCGGCGTTGACGTCGGTGTCGATCGCCACCGGGACGCCCAGACCGGTGGCGACGCCGATCACGCCGGCGCCGCTCCATCCCGGCTTCGGGGTGTTGACGATATGGCCATAGAGCGGGGAGGCCGGATCGAGATCGACCGGGCCGAAGCTCGCCAGCCCGACCGCCGCGATCCCCTGCCAGCCTGCGAGCACCGCCCGGATCGCGCCGAGCGTCGTTGCCGGGTCCTGCGTCTCGATCCGCACCTGCTCGACGATGGCATCGGGGCCGTCGGCGAGCGTGCAGACGCATTTTGTTCCGCCCAGCTCGACCCCCGCGACCAGCCTGCCGTCGCGCCCCCCGCCGATCGTCATCGGGCGGTGATCTGCCGCTCCACCGTGCGCAACAGGGTCGGACGCGGCCTCATGTCGCGCACCTGCATCAGCCGGGCATTGTGGCAGACGAAATGGGTGCGGCCGATCCGCACCTGGTCGCCTTCGCCCAGCCGCACCGTGCCGCTGATCCGCTCACCGTTGACATAGGTGCCGTTGGTGCTCCGCAGGTCGCGTATCTCGCCGCCGCCGGCGCGCGACACGAACGCCGCATGGCGACGCGAGACGGTCGGCTGATCGACGCGGATCCCGCGCGGGCCGGGATCGCGGCCGATCACCGTCTCCCAGCCGCCGCCGATCTGATGGTCGTCGCGCACCGTGGTCTCGCGAAAGCCCTCGAGCCGGAACGCCGAGCGGCCGAACTTGATGACACTGCCGGCGGTGATCCGGGTCGGGCCGGTGACGACGGTGCCGTCGATGAAGGCGTGCGAACTCGCCGACAGCGGCACCAGCAACAGGCCCGCGCCCTCGCGATGGAGTTCGAGCTGACGGCGCGAGCAATAGGGATCGTCGGCGCACTGGATATGCGCGCTGCTGTGGCGGCCGACGAGCCAGGGCCCGTTGCCGGTCAGCTGGTGGCGGCCTTGACGGTCGTCGACGAGCACGAACATCGTTGCGGGTCCCTTCCGCCGATCGCCGAAACGGCCCTTTCCGTTTCGGTGCGGCAACAAGCCCTCAACTCATATTATGCCCTAAAGTGGCACGGGCCCTAGAAAATTTTGAATCAGTCGGTCGCGTGGAGCTGCGCCCGGTCGAGCGGGGCCGCCGCGCGGTCGAAACCGCCGCCCAGCGCGCGGACCAGCCGCACCGATGCCTGGAGCCGCCGGGTCTGGACGCCGATCGCGGCGCGCTGCGCTTCGAGCGCGGCGGTCTGCGCGACCACGACCTCGAGATAGTCCGAGGCGCCGTCATGATAGCGGGTCAGCGCCAGATCGCCGATCCGCGCCGCCGCCGAGGCCGCCGCGCGCTGGTCGCGCTCGGCGGCGTCGAGCAGCCGCGCCGCCGCGAGATTGTCCTCGACCTCGCGGAACGCCGACAGCACCGTGTCGCGATAATCGGCGGCGGTCTCGTCATATTCGGCGCGCGAGCGGGCGATGTCGGCGCTGCGCCGGCCGCCGTCGAAGATCGTCGCAACCGCGGACAGGGGCCCCAGCGCCCAGAAGCTGTTCGAGGCGCTCAGCAGGTTGCCGGCGGTGCTTTGATAGCCGCCGGTCAGGCCCAGCGTCAGCGTCGGGAACCAGGCTGCCTTGGCGACGCCGATACGGGCATTGGCGGCGGCCATCCGCCGCTCGGCGGCGGCGATGTCGGGGCGGCGTTCGAGCAGGGTCGCCGGAGCGCCGGCCGGCACCGCGATCGGCGTCAGCTTCGGCATGGCCGCGGCGACCGCGAAGCTCGACGGATTCTCGCCGACCAGCACCGCCAGCGCATGTTCGGCGGCGGCGCGATCGAGCAGCGCTTCGGACAGGTCGGCCTTGGCGCTCGACAGTTGCGAGCGGGCACGGCCGATGTCGAGGCCCGAGGCGATGCCGCCTTCATGGCGGGTGTCGGTCAGGGACTCGGCGCGGGCATAGGCGGTGATCGTCTCGCGCAGCAGCGCGATCGTCGCGTCGAGGCCGCGCAGCGTGAAATAGCTGTCGGCGATCGTCGCGTGCAGGCTGAGGCGGGCATTGGCGAGATCGGCGCCGCTCGCCTGTGCGTCGGCGCGGCCGGCGCGGGCCGCGTCGCGCAGCCGGCCCCACAGGTCGATCTCCCAGTCGAGCGCGCCGCCGACGCTCTTGTCGCTATATTTGGCGCTGCTGCTCGCGAGCGGCCGGCCGGCGGACAGCCGCTCGCGCGAGATGTCGCCGCCGGCGGTGACCACCGGCAGACGTTCGGCCCCGGCCCGGCGCGCCACCGCGGCGGCCTGGTCGTAGCGCGCCAGCGCAGCCGCGACGGTCGGGCTCGCGGCGTCGCCGCGCGCTTCGAGATCGTCGAGCACCGGGTCGCCGAAATCCTTCCACCAGGCGCCGCGCGGGGCGGCATCGGCGGGCGCGGCCGCGGCCCATCCCGCGACGGCACCGCTCTCCTTATAGGTGGCGGCCGGTGCCATCGCCGGGGGATGATAGGCCGGCGCCATCGAACAGCCGGCCAGGACCGACAGCGCGGCCGATGCCGTCAGCGTCAATGTCCGCGATCGCGCTTTGGTCATCCGGGTCACTGCTTGACGGCCGCCACGCTGCTGATCCGGACCAGATCGCCCTCGGCGATCGCCTCGGGCGGGGCATCGACGATCCGCTCATGGCCGGTCAGGCCGGTGCCGATCTCGATCGTCGATCCGTCGTCGCGGGCGATCGTGACCGGGCGGATGCGGATGCGGTTGCCGGCATCGACCGCGGCGACGCTGGTGCCGGTCTCGCGCACGATCAGCGCGCTGGCCGGTATCGTATAGGCGCCGGTCGCCTTGAGCGGGAAGGCCACCTGGGCATAGCCGCCGGGCTTGAGTGCGCGATCGGGATTGTCGGTCTGCAATTCCATCAGCACCGTGCCCGAACCCGGATCGACCGCGCCCGCGGTGCGGGTCAGCACCGCGTCGAAGCTGCGGCCCGGATATTCGGGGACGGTCAGCTTGGCGTGCATGCCGGGATGGATCTGGCCCGAATAGCCCTGGGGCACGCGCACATAGGTGCGCATCCGGTGGACGTCGGAGATCGTGAACAGCGGCTGGCCGCCGCCGACGCTGACCAAGGCGCCGATCTGGGTGGTCCGCGCGGTGACGACGCCGCTGAACGGCGCCTCGATCCGGGTGAAGCCCAGCAAGGCGCGCAGGCGCTTGACGTTCGCCGCCTGGGCGTTGGCGAGCGCGCTGTTGGCAGCGTAGAGGCCGCGCTTCTCGTCGGCTTCCTGTTTCGACACCGCATCCTTCTGCAGCATCGCGTCCCAGCGGACCGAGGTGGTGCGCGCCAGATTCTGGTTGGCGGCGGCGGTCTGATAATCGGCCTGGGCCTGGGCAAGCTGCTGGTCGACCTCGGGGGCATCGATCACCGCCAGCGTCTGGCCGCTGCGGACATCGTCGCCGATATCGACCAGCCAGCGACGGACATAGCCGTTGGTGCGGGCATAGAGCGCGGCGCTGTTGAACGCCTGGACATTGCCGGGCAGGGTCAGGTCGCTGCCCGCGCCGCCCGATGCGAGCTTGATCACCGCGACCGAGGGCACGCCATTGTCGGCGGCGACATCGTCGAGCTTGCGGTCGGCGCTGACCCGCGCGCCGATCCCGATCGCGACGATCGCCAGCGCGGCGATGCCGGCGCCGATGCCGACCCGCTTCAGGGTTTCGGGACGGATCGAGTCTTCAGACATAGGCGGGTTCCAGCTCAGCGGACGGGGTGGCGTGATCGCTGCCCTTGCGATGGGCAAGCGCGAATACCACGGGAACGAACATCAGGGTCGCGATCGTCGCGAAGATCAAGCCGCCGATCACCGCACGGCCCAGCGGCGCATTCTGCTCGCCGCCTTCGCCGAGGCCCAGCGCCATCGGCAGCATGCCGATGATCATCGCCAGCGCGGTCATCAGCACCGGGCGGAAGCGGACGAAGCCGGCTTCCATCGCAGCCTTCACCGGATCGCCGAGTTCGGCGAGCCGCTCGCGCGCGAAGCTGACCACCAGGATCGAGTTGGCGGTGGCGACGCCCATGCACATGATCGCGCCGGTCAGCGCCGGCACCGACAATGTGGTGCCGGTCGCGAACAGCATCCAGACGATCCCGGCCAATGCCGCGGGCAGTGCGGTGATGATCACGAACGGGTCGATCCAGCTCTGGAAGTTCACGACGATCAGCAGATAGATCAGCACGATCGCCGCGAGCAGGCCGAAACCGAGCCCCGAGAAAGCGGCGTTCATCGTCTGGAACTGGCCGCGCTGGGTGACGCTCACGCCCTTCGGCGCATCCTTTTCATATTTGGCGATGACCCTGGCGATATCGGCCGACACCGCACCGAGGTCGCGGCCCTGCGGGGTCGCGAAAATATCGATCGACGGGGTGATGTTGTAATGGCTGACCACCGAAGTGGTGGTCGATCGCCCGATCGTGCTGATCCCGCCCAATATCTGGGTCGGGGCGTTGGCGCCGTTCGATACCGGGACGTTGGCGAGCTCGTCGAACGACCCGATCTTATATTCGGGGGTCTGGCCGACGATATTGTAGGACACGTTGTTTTCGGGATTCAGGAAGAAGACCGGCGCGGTCTGCACGGTGCCCGCCAGCGTCGTCGCCAGGCTGTTGGTGACGTCGCGTTCGGTCAGCCCATATTGGCCGATCCGCGACCGGTCGACGTCGACATTGATCTGCGGATAGGCCTTGGACTGCTGAATGCGCGCATCGGCGACCCCGGGGATCGTCCGGATCTCGCGCAGCAGCTTGTTCGCCATCGCCCGGTTGTCGCTGTCCTTGCGGCCGGTGATCTGGACGTCGATCGGGGCGGGGGCGCCGAAGTTCAGGATCTGGCTGGTGATGTCGGCGGGCAGGAACGCGAAGGTCGCCTGCGGGAAGGCGCGCGGCAGCTCGCGGCGCAGCAGTGCGACATGGCCTTCGGTTGGGGCGTGCCCCTCGCGCAGCTTGATCAATATGTCGCCGTCCTGCGGGCCGACCGTGCCCGAATTGTTGTAGATCGTGTTGATGCCCGACACCGGCAGGCCGATATTGTCGGCCAGCGAGTCGATCTCGCCCGCGGGCAGCAATTCGTGGATCTTCGTCGCGATCCGCTGGAATTCGATCGAGCTGTTCTCGATCCGCGACCCGATCGGCGCCCGAACATGGATCGCGATCTGCCCGGCATCGACCGACGGGAAGAAATTGCGCCCGAGGAACGGCGCCAGCAGGAACGACAGCAGCACGATCGCGATGAAGCCGAACAGGAAAGGCTTGCGCGCGCCGAGCGCCCGGCTGAGCAACTCGCCATAGCCTGCGCGGATCCGTTCGAAGCGATGCTCGAAACCACGCTGGAACCGGACCAGCGGATTGGTCGACTCCGGCGTACCGGCCTCATGACCATGGCCTGCGGCATGCGGCTTCAGCAGATACATCGCCATCGTCGGCACCAGCGTGCGCGACAGGATGAACGACGCGATCATCGCGAACACCACCGACAGCGCCATCGGCACGAACAGGAAGCCGGCGACGCCGGGGAGGAAGAACATCGGCACGAACACGATACAGATGCACAGCAGCGACACGAAGGCCGGGGTGACGATCTGCGCGGCGCCGTCGAGGATCGACTGGGTCACGCCCTTGCCCTGTTCGAGGTGCCAGTTGATATTCTCGATCGTCACCGTCGCGTCGTCGACGAGGATGCCGACCGCGAGCGCGAGCCCGCCCAGCGTCATCACGTTGAGCGTCTGGCCGAAGGCGGCGAGCGCCCCGACCGCCGCCAGCACCGCCAGCGGGATCGAGATCGCGATGATCACCGTCGACCGCCACGACCCGAGGAACAGCAGGATCATCAGCGAGGTCAGCATCGCCGCGATCGCGCCTTCCTTGACCACGCCTTCGACCGCGGCCTTGACGAAGACCGACTGGTCGCCGAGCGGCACGATCTTCAGCGTGTCGGGCAGCGCCTCCTGGATTTTGGGCAACCGGTCCTTGACCCCCTGGACGATCGCCAGCGTCGAGGTCGCGCCGTTCTTGAGCACCGTCATCAGCACCGATCGGCGCCCATCGACATGGACGACATTGGGCTGAGGACCGCTGCCGTCGCGGACATGGGCGACGTCGCGCATATAGATTGTCGCGCCGCCCACGACCTTGACCGGCAGCGCGTTGAGCTGGTCGACCGACGACGGCGCGTTGTTCAGCTTCACGCTGTACTGGAACGGGCCGATCTTGACGAAGCCGGCGGGATTGATCTGGTTCTGCGACGCGATCGCGTTGCCGACATCCTGCGCCGAAAGCCCGTTCGACTGCAGCGCCTGCGGATCGATGTCGACCTGGATCTGCCGCTGCTTGCCGCCCGACGGGAAGGGCACCGCGGCACCGGGCACCGTCACCAGCTGGGTGCGGATCTGGTTCTGGGCAAGGTCGAACAATTTCTGCTCGTCGAGCCCGGTGCCCGACAGCGCGAGCTGGATGATCGGCACCGTCGACGCCGAATAGTTGAGGATCAGCGGTGGGGTCGCGCCCGGCGGCAGCTGGCGTAGCACGGTCTGCGAGATCGAGGTGACCTGCGCGGTGGCGACGCGGATGTCGGCGCCCGGCTGGAAATAGATCTTCACGATGCCGATGCCCGACAGCGACTGGCTTTCGATATGCTCGATATCGTTGACCGTCGTCGTCAGCACCCGCTCATAGGGGGTGATGATGCGGCCCGACATCTCCTCGGGCGGCAGGCCGGCATAGTTCCAGGCGACCGCGATCACCGGCACCCGGATCTCCGGGAAAATGTCGACCGGTGTCCGCAGCGCGGCAAGCGTGCCGCCGATCAGGATCAGCACCGCCATCACGATGAAGGTCAGCGGTCGCTCGAGGGCGGTCTTGACGATGCCGATCATCGGCGGGACTCTTCAAACGGCAAGGGGCAGCTCCGGCGAGGCCATAAAGCTTTGTCGGGCCCGAGGCACGGGCCGTCCAGATATTTCCGCAGTGCACCACAGAGTCGGTGGCGTCTAATATGGATTGCACCTTGATCGATATGTTATACGACTAGATCAATGGAATTGCGCCATCTTCGCTATTTCGCGGCGGTCGCCGACGAACTGCATTTCGGCCGTGCCGCCGAGCGGCTGGGCATGTCGCAGCCGCCGCTCAGCCAGCAGATCCGCGCGCTCGAGGATGAACTCGGGGTAGCCTTGTTCGAGCGGACCAGCCGCCGCGTCATGCTGACCGAAGTCGGACAGCTCTTCCTCGCCGAAGCGCGGCTCACCCTCGACCAGGCGGCGCACGCCGTCGATGTCGCGCGCCGGGCGCAGCGCGGCGAGCTGGGCGAGCTGTCGATCGGCTTTTCGCCGTCGGTGCCGTTCACCGCGGTGTTCGCGCAGGCGCTGTCGGCATTTCGCGACGATTTCCCGTCGATCCGGCTGATCCTCGCCGAAATGTCGCGCGGCGAACAGCTCGACAAGCTCGGCACCGAACGCATGGACATCGGCTTCATCCGCGGCTTCGACCTGGCGCCGCTGGCGTCGAATCTGGTCGCGACGATGATCATGAAGGAGCCGCTGCTGCTGGCGATGCGCAGCGACCATCCGCTGGCGCACCAGGCGCGCGCGCCGTCGATCGCCGATCTGCGCGACGAGGCCTGGGTGCTCTACCAGTCCGAATTCGGCGCGGGTTTCAACGACCATCTCGAACGGCTCTGTGCCCGCGCGGGATTCGCACCGCGCGCGGTGCAGGAGGCGCTCGGCCTGTCGACCCTGCTCGGCCTGGTCGCCGCGGGGATGGGGGTCACGATCCTCACGCGATCGCTTGCGGTGCTGCACCCGGAAAACATAGTGTTCCGCCAGCTCGACGATCCCGAGGCGGTGAGCAGCCTGTGGCTGATCCATCGTGAACGGATGTCGACCGCGGCACGGCGGTTCGTCGATCTGATCGCGCGGTAGAGCCCGCGGAAGGGGCGAGGAGGGGAAGAGGGGGATGCCGATGGATCTGGATCTTGATGCGATCGTCCGCAGGATCGCCGACGAAATGCGCCAGCAGCCCGACCGCGGCAAGGTCGCCGACTATATCCCCGGACTTGCCTGCATCGATCCGAAGCATTTCGGCATCTCGATCGTCACCGCCAAGGGCAGCGTCCATTCGGCGGGCGACGCCGACATGCCCTTTTCGATCCAGTCGATCTCGAAAGTGTTCGCGCTCACCCTCGCGCTCGGCAAGGTCGGCGACGCGCTGTGGCGGCGGGTCGGCCGCGAGCCGTCGGGCAGCGCGTTCAACTCGATCGTCCAGCTCGAATCCGAACAGGGCATTCCGCGCAACCCGTTCATCAACGCCGGGGCGATCGTGGTCAGTGACGTCATCCTCGCCGGCTACAAGCCCGCCGACGCGATCGGCGAGATATTGCGCTTCATGCGCCATCTCGCCAGCGACTATGATGCCGAGGTGGTGATCGACAACGACGTCGCCCAGGGCGAGGCCGACACCGGCTTCCGCAACACCGCACTCGCCAATTATATGCGGGCCTTCGGCAATCTCGAACATAAGGTCGAGGATGTGCTGAGCGTCTATTTCCATCAGTGCGCGCTCAGCATGAACTGCCGCCAGCTCGCGCTCGCCGGCCGCTACCTGATGTTCGAGGGCCATCATCCCGCCACCGGCCACAGCGTGATCTCGCCGCTGCGCGCGCGCCGGATCAACGCGCTGATGATGCTGTGCGGCCATTATGACGGATCGGGCGAATTCGCCTTCCGCGTCGGCATGCCTGGCAAATCCGGCGTCGGCGGCGGCATCCTCACCATCGTTCCCGGGATCGCCTCGATCGCGGTCTGGTCGCCGGGTCTCAACGAGCGCGGCAATTCGCTGATCGGCAGCCTTGCGCTCGAGCGGCTGTCAGTCGCGACCGGCTGGTCGGTACTCAATCCCAAGCGATAGAGTATTTTCAAGTCAGGTGGAATCACCTGACGGCTCGGAAAATACGGAAAACAAAGACAATCTAGACTGTGTCCTGATCAATCTAATCAGGACGCACTCTAGGATGGTTCGGGCGTCCGCCGCGCTTGGTGGGCGAAGCCAAGCTAGCCGAACAGGTCGTCGATGGCCTTGGCGATATTGTGGGTGGTGTAAGGCTTCTGCACCACCGTCGCGCTGCGATGCTCCATCGGCAGGTTGGCCTGCTCGCCGTAGCCCGACGCGAAGAAGAAGGGGATGCCGAGTTCAGTCAGCCGGTCGGCGACGCCGAAGCTGGTCTGGTCGCCGAGATTGATGTCGAGGATCGCGAAGTCGACCCGCTCCTGGTCGAGGATGTCGTGCGCCGCATCCGGTGTCGACGCGGTGGACACGGCCGCGCCGAACCGGCTCAATATATCCTCGGCGTCGAGCGCGATGATCAGGCTGTCCTCGACCAGCAGCACCGCCTTGCGGCCGAACACCGACGGATCGATCGTCTGCTGACTCGATACGTTTGGGCGGGGGAGGCGGATCGCCGTGCCGCCGAAGGATTTTGGTTCGGAGACGTGGCGTGCCGGGATACAGAATATGGCGCGCACCCCCTCGACCGGATAGTCGATGCTAGCCTTGCCGCCGAGATCATAGGGCACCGAGCGGTTGACGATCGTCGTCCCGAACCCCTTGCGTTTGGGCGGCGACACCGGCGGGCCGCCGCTTTCCTTCCAGCCGAAGACCAGGTCGCCGGCGGCGTCGCGCGACCAGTCGATATGGACTACGCCGTCGCCCGAGAGGCTGCCATATTTGGTCGAGTTGGTCACCAGCTCGTGGATGACCAGCGCCATCGTCGAATAGGCCTGCGGGTTGAGCAGGACCGGGCTGCCGCTGGCGATGATCGCGCTTTGCCGGTCGGCGGCGAACGCCGCCGCCTCGGCGTCGATCAGCGCGTTGAGCGGTGCGGGACCCCAATGATCGTCGGTGATCTGATTGTGGGCGCGCGCCAGCGCGTGGATGCGCCCGTCGACCAGTCGCACGAATTCCTTCACCTCGGGGCTGTCGGGCTGCGACTGGCGGATGAGGCCACGGATGACGCCGAGGATGTTGCGGACGCGGTGGTTGAGCTCGGCGATCAGCATCTCCTGCCGCGCGGTCGACTGGCGCCGCTCGGCCGCAGCCTCGTCGGCGAGCCGCAGCACGACCTCGATCAGGGTGGCGCGCAGCGTCTCGGCGACCCTGAGTTCGGAGACGGTGAACGGCTCGGCATGGCCCTCGACCGTTTCCTGCCATTCGGCGAAGCTCTCGCGCGGGGTGAGGCGCGGGCCGTTCGGGCCATATTCGATCGGCTTGTGTGGGTCGCCCGCCCAGCGCACCGATTGCTTGAGCTCGGTCCGGAACAGGATGACATAGTCGCGTGGCGACCGCGAGATCGGGATCGCCAGCAGCCCGGCGGCGCGGTCGGCGAACCTCCCGGCATCCTCGATCAGTCCGCCGATATGGTCGGTGGTGTAGACGCGCCCGGCCGCGAGCCCGTTGAGCGCGCGGACGATGCGGCGGAAATCCTCGGTCGGCGGGGTGATGCCCGAAAAGGCATAGTTGCCGTTGATCCACACCCCGACCCCGTTGGCGGGGATCGCACTGGTCAGGATGTCGCCGAGCCAGTCGGGATCGTTGAGCAGGGTCTCGTCGGAGGCGACCGCCCCGAGCAACTGATCGGAAATGTCGCGGGCGCGCCGCTCATATTCGACGATCTGCCGCCGCTCGCGCGATTCGAGCCGCATCGCGAACATCTCGGCGAACAGCTCGCACAGCGACCGGCGCTCGAAGGTCGGCGATCGCGGCGCATAATGGTGGCAGGAGAACAGGCCCCACAGCTCGTCGTCGACGACGATCGAGATCGACAGCGAGGCCGCGACGCCCATATTCTTGAGATATTCGATGTGGATCGGCGACACCGACCGCAGGATCGACAGTGACAGGTCGAGCCGCTGGCCGGCGGCGTCGACCGCCGGCACGATCGCGACCGGTTCGGACTCGACGTTGCGGATCACCCGGACGAGGTTGCGCTTGTAGAGCGCGCGCGCCTGGCGGGGGATGTCGCTGGCGGGATAATGGAGGCCGAGGAAGCTGCCGATCCCGCCCTTGCACGCTTCGGCGACGACCTCGCCCGATCCGCCGGCCGCGAATTTATAGACCATCACCCGGTCGTAACCGAGCAGCGCGCGGACCTGGCGGGCGCCTTCGCGGAAGAAGCCGTTGAGGTCCGGGGTGCGGTCGAGCCGCGACATCATCGCCCGGACGGCGTTGGTCGCATCGCCACTCGGCGGGTTGCCCGGCTCGGCTTCGACGACGATCTGTCCGGCGGAGAAATGGATCGCGATGTCATAGGGCTGGCCCGAGGTGCCGATCTGGCAGCCGAACAGCCGCTCGACCATGTCGGGGGCCGACAGATAGGAGATCTTGTTGCGCAATTCGTGGAGCAGGGTGGCCGGTACATAGTCCGCGAGCGGACAGCCGATCAGGTCGTCGGGATCGAAGCCGAGCAGATCGCGGATGTTCTTCGACACCCGGGCGATGATCCAGTCGGTGCTGACCGCGATGAGGAAGCCCGGGAGCTGGATCGCCCCGAGCAGGTGGATGGGTTCGCGATCGCAGTTCGTCAGATCGACTTTATCGAATTCGGCCACTCTGTTTCCATGATGTCTAACCGGCCGAAGCCCCCAACCGCGCTTGCACGCGTCACCATAACGCCGTGACGGGCATAGGGTTGCGTGGCGGTTCGGCGCAGATTTTTCGCTCAGCGGGGACGGGCGGGCGATTTCGCCACGGCCATGCCGGTCGATCGTCGGGCCGGTGTGCAGGATCCATATCCTAGCCCAAAGTCTAATGGTTCGGGTGGTTTTGCGGCGTCGCCATTAGCGCCGCTTTCAACCGCGTCAGCCTAGGAACACCCAATCGGATCGATTTTCGATACCGCGACTCGGGGCCCTCGATGAGTGCATTGGTTAACCTGCTGATTATCGACGACTCGCTGGTGATCCGGGCGATGATGACCGATCTGTTGCAGAAGGCCCAAGGCATCAACATCGTCGGCGCGGTCGGATCGACCGCAGATGCCGCACGGATGCTGGCGACGAACCAGGTCGATGTCGTCACCCTCGACATCGAGATGCCCGGCACGAACGGGCTCGACTATCTCGACACGCTCGTCCGCCGCGGCATTCCGGTGGTGATGCTTTCGGGCCAGACCGTCGAGGGGTCGGACATGCGCGCCAAGGCGCTCGGGCGCGGCGCTTCGGCCTGCTTCGACAAGGCGCATGCGGTGCGCGATGCGCAGGACCTGATCAAGCTGATCAAGGATGTCGCGCGCCACCGGGCGCGCCTGAATCCGGTCGACCATGCCGCGCGCTATGGCGCGGCGGCGCGCTATTCGGGTCGTGGCGGCCGCTATTTCTTCCATGTCTCGGACGAGGGCATGCACCCCGATCCGGTCGGCATCGAACTTCCCGATCTCGCGCTGGCGATCGGCCATGCCCATGCCGTGCTCGAAAATATCGTCCGTCGCCAGCTCGCCGGCGGGGTCGAGGAGGCGCGCGCCGGGGTCGCGATCGTCGACGAAGCAGGCAAGCATATCGCCAGTATCAGCTCGATCACCCGGACCCAGCTTGCCGCCTGACCGGGGTCAGCCGTCGGCGGACGGCGATGCTTTCGCACGGGCGCGGTGCGCTTCATGCCGGGTCAGCGCCTCGCCCGACAGCCGCTGCGCGAGGTCGATCGCGCCGGCTGCGCCATGTTCGACCGCCAGCCATGCGGCGCTGAGCGCGGCATAGCCGAGCGTCCCCGCCAGCCCGCCGATGCGATGCGCGACCCGGCCGACATCCTCGTCACCGCGCGCCGCCGACAGCGAGGCGGTTTCGAGCTGGACATGGAAACGATCGACCAGATCGGCGGTCGCTTCGGGGCCGAGCAGCGTCGCCAGCCTGGCGGTCGGATCATGCTCGGCGGTACCGCCGATCGCGCCCATCCATTTGTCGATCATCCGCAGCAGTTCGGTCGCGGTGAACGGTTTGGCGAGATGGTCGTCGGTCACCTTGTCGGCGGGCCCGCGTTCGCGCGATCCGGTGGTGAAGGCGATGATCGGGCATATCGCCGCCCATTCCCCGATCCTGCGGATCCGCGCCGCGGTCGCATAGCCGTCGAGCCCCGGAAGGTCGACGTCCATCAGGATCAGCGCGAATTCGCCGCCCTCGGCAGCCTCGATCGCGGCTTCGCCGCTCATCGCCGAAAGCGCCGCAAAACCGCGCGATTCCAGGATCGCGCGCACCACATCATGATAGATGGGCTGATCATCGACTAGGAGAATATCGTAGTTCCCGCTCGATGGGCCGAATGCCAAGACCCCCTCCTCATGACTTTCCGCAGGAAGAACTCGCCGATTTCCGCAGAAATACCGCGTTCAGCGCTGCGTTCTATTTATCGGCTCATCGTTCCCGGAAGCACTCAAACACCAGGATGCGCTTATGGCAAGGGGGCGAATTCTCATCGCGGACGACCATCCGCTGATCCATGAAGGGTTGCAGCTCGCGATCCGCGCGCGGCATCCGGGCTATGGGGTCGACGCCGCCGAGAGCGTCGCGGCGGCCGAACGGCTGGTCAATCTTCACCGTGACTATGTCCTGTTGCTGCTCGATTATCGCCTGCCCGACGCCGATGGCTTCAGCGGCTTCTTCCGCCTCCAGCATCTGCTCGGACGGGTGCCGATCGCGATCATCTCGGCCGAGGACAGCCCGCGGGTCATCGCCGCCGCCCGCGCGCTCGGCGCCGCAGGCTATCTGTCGAAACGGCGCCCGCTCGACGAGACCGCGACCGCGATCGGGACCTTGCTCGCCGGCGGCACGATCTTTCCGCCGAGCGATGCGTCGGTCGACGACATCAGCTCGATCCGCAACCGGATCGACGATCTGTCGGCGGCCCAGCGCCGGGTGCTGTTCGCGCTGGTCAAGGGCGATCTCAACAAGCGGATCGCCGGCGATCTCGGCGTCACCGAGGCGACGATCAAGGCGCATCTCTCGGCGATCTTCCGCAAGCTGGGGGTTTCCAATCGCACCCAGGCGATCCTGGCGATCCGCCCGCTGATCGACATCGGCGGCGAGCCCGCATGATTTCGCCCGGCGCGCCAGATCGGTCGGGCCGGACCCGTGCGACACGGATCCGGCCGAGCTGGCGGCAGATCGCGGTTTACAGCGCGCTCGCCCCGCTGATCCTGATCGCGATCGCGCTGTGGCTTGGCGGCGAATATGATCGGGCCGGACAGAGCCGGATCGATGTCCGCCAGTCCTATGAGCTGCGCCGCGAAATCGAACGCCTCTTCTCGCTGATGCAGGATGCCGAGACCGGCCAGCGCGGCTATCTGATCAGTGGCGACCGCAGCTTTCTCGAACCCTATCGCCGCGCCCAGGCGCATCTCACGCCGCAGCTCGCGCGGGTCGAGCGCGGCTTCGACGGCCGTGACCGGCGCGAGGATCTCGATCTGCTCGAACGGCTGGTCGGCGCCAAGTTCGCCGAGATGCAGCTGACGCTCGATCTGCGCGACCGGGCCGGGACCGATGCCGCGTTCGGTAGGCTCAAACAGGGCGACGGTAAGAGGCTGATGGACCAGATCCGCGCCGCGGTCACGCGGATGATCGACGCCGAAAGCGACCTGCTCGAAGCCAAGATGCGCGACGACGATGCCCGCACCCGCCAGACCTGGCGGATGATCTGGGCGGTGATCGGTCTTGCCGGGCTGTTCAGCATCGCCCTCGGCGTGGTGATCGGCCTGGGCCGGCGCGACGCCTGCCGCCAGAGCCTTGGCCGCGATGCCGCCTCGGCGCGCCAGCGCGCGATCTTCGACTATGCGATCGACGGCATCGTCCTGATCAACCCCAGCGGCAGCATCGAGACGATCAATCCCGCCGCCGAACGCATGTTCGGCTATGCCGCGTCCGAGCTGTTGCGCCGCGACATTTCCACGCTGGTCGACATCGCCCCGGGCGAAGGCGCTTTTCTCGACCGGCTGGGGCTGCGTGACGGCCGCCTCGATCGCCCGTCGCTGATCGACGTCGCCGGGCGCACCCGCGAGGGCAGCCCGATCCATGTCGACATGGTGCTGGGCGCAATGCCCTTGCCCGACGGGGTCCATATCGTCGCCTCGATGCGCGATATCACCGATCGCAAGGAGATCGAGCGGCTCAAGGACGATTTCATCGCCACCGTCAGCCATGAGCTTCGAACCCCGCTGACCTCGGTGATGGGGTCGCTCGGGCTGCTGCGCAGCGGCGCGGCGGGCGCCTTGCCCGAACAGGCGCAGCGCCTGGCCGACATCGCCGAGAATAATTGCCAGCGGCTGATCCGGCTGATCAACGACATTCTCGACATGGATCAGCTGCGGACCGGCCGCATGGCGTTCGGCTTCGCGCTGGTCGACCTGCGCGAGGCCGCGCGCCGCGCGCGCCAGGCGATGCAGGGGCTCGCCGACCGCAAGTCGATCACCATCGAATATGATGCTGGCGAACTGCCTGCGCCGGTCTGCGCCGATATCGACCGGCTCGTGCAGGTGACCAGCAATCTTCTGTCCAATGCGATCCAATATTCGCCTGCCGGATCGACCGTGACGCTGCGCGTCCACCCTTCGAACGCCAATCATGTCCTCGAGGTGGTCGACCAGGGACCGGGGATCAGCGAGGAGTTCGGCAAGCGGATTTTCGGGCGCTTCACCCAGGGCGACCGGCCCGAGGACAAGATCGTCACCGGCAGCGGCCTCGGCCTCGCCATCTCGCGTGAGATCGTGCGCAGCCATGGTGGCGATATCTGGTTCGAAAATGCCGCGGGGCAGGGGAGCCGCTTCGCTTTCGCGATCCCCGAATGGCTCGAGGGCGGCGATATCGACCCCGATCTGCCGCGCCGGCTGCTGGTGTGCGAGGATGATGCCGATGTCGGCGCGACGATCCGGTCGGTGCTCACCGCGCATGGCTATGAAGCCGACATCGTCGCCAGCGCGCGGGCGGCGATTCCGGCGGTCCGGACCGGGCGCTATGGCGCGGTGCTGCTCGATCTGACCCTCGACGATGCCGATGGCGCCGATGTGCTGCGCGCGATCCGTGCCTCGAACGGGCTCCGGGATCTGCCGGTGATCATCGTCTCGGGTGCTGCCCAGCCGGTCGACGACGTTCACCGCATGGAGGTGGCGGCCTGGGTCCGCAAGCCGTTCGAGCCGCACCGCCTGATCGAGGTGATCGAGCAGGCGATGCGCCGGGCGCAGCGGGTTCGTTCGGTCATCCTCCATGTCGACGACGATGCCGACACGCTCGAACTGTTCGCGACCGCGCTCGGTGCGCGCGGGCGGGTGGTCGGCGTGCGCAGCCTTGCCGCCGCGCGCGAGTTTCTGGCCGGCGCGCGGCCCGATGCGATCGTCCTCGATCTGGGCCTGTCCGACGGCCATGGCGCCGAGCTGCTCGCCGAGCTGCGGCGGGGCATCGCCCGCGACGTCCCGGTGATCGTCTATTCGGCGCAGACCATCGAACATGAAGTCCAGCAACTCGCCGACGCGGTGCTGGTCAAATCGCGCAACGCGCTTCCCCGCCTGGTCGAAACGGTGACCCGCACCCTCGACCGGGCTCATCACCAGGAGGATATGACGGTATGAGCGGGCGCTACACGATCTTATGTGTGGACGACGAACCCGACATCCGGCTGATCGCCGAGATGTCGCTCAAGATGAATCCGGCGCTCGCCGTGGAGTCGGCGGGATCGGGCGAGGAAGCGGTGGCGATCCTGACCGCCGACCCCGACCGGTTCGATCTGGTGCTGATCGACGTGATGATGCCGGGCCTCGACGGCCCGGGCGCGCTCGCTCGCCTGCGTGCCAACTTCGCCACCGCGCACATCCCGCTGGTCTTCATGACCGCCCAGGCCCGCCCCCAGGACGTCGCCGCGCTCGTCGAGCAGGGGGCGGCCGGGGTGATCACCAAGCCATTCGATCCGATCGGTCTCGCCGGCAAGGTCATGGAATATCTGCCCTGATGGCTCAGCTTCCGTTTAGGAGAGGGCGCGCGAAGTCGTGGGCGCGATAAACACCGCCAGAATTTGACGCCGCTATCGAGATTTTATCCGGACTGACATCCTTGTCAGCGTCATTGACTCCGTGTGACGTGCGCCTATATCGCTGCCCAGGCAGTGACTGCTGAGGCATGCAATGAGTCGCGATTTCTACACTACCGAGAATTTCGAGCCGCAGACCTCGATCGCCTTCCTGATCAAGCGCGTGCAGAAGCTCGGCGTCGGGCTGGCGGAGAAAGCCTTCGCCGATGGCGAGCTCAGCCTGCCGCAGTGGATCGCGCTCAACCTCGTACGCCACGAACTGGCCGAGAACAGCGCCGGCCTGTCGCGCTGTCTCGACCATGACAGCGGCGCCACCACCCGGCTGGTCGACCAGCTCGAGCAGCGCGGCCTCGTCGAGCGGGTGCGCAGCCGGCAGGACCGCCGGGTCATCAATCTGGGCATCACCCCCGAGGGCGAGGGCAAGCTCGCCGAGCTCACCCCGCGGATGATCGGGCTGTGGAACGATGTCCTGTCCGATTTCACCCATGACGAGGCGACGATGCTGATCGGGTTGCTGACCCGGCTGCTCGCCACGCTCGAGGCGCGCGACAAGGCCGCCAGAGAGGCATGATGACCCGTTCTCCGATCCTCGCCGCAAGCTTCGCGGCGCTCCTGCTCGCGGGCTGCACCCCGCCCGACGTCCGGCCCCAGCTCGGCCGGCTCGACGCCAGGGCGGTCGGCCTGCCCGACGGAGCGGCCTTGCCCGTCGCGACCAGCTGGTGGAGCGCCTTTGGCGATCCGCAGCTCGACCGGATCATGGCCGACACCCTTGCCGCCAATCCGAGCCTCGCCTCGGCACTGGCGCGGATCCGCGTCGCCGAGGCGCAGCTAGGCGCCGAACGCGCCGACCTCCTCCCGCAGGTGGCCGGCAGCGCCGAGGAGCAGCGCACCCGGCTCAGCGAGAAATATATCATCCCGCCGCCTTATGGCGGCTCGACCCGCTGGGTCGGCAGTGCCGCCGCCAATCTGAGCTGGTCGCTCGACCTGTTCGGCCGGCAGGCGGCAATGGTCGATCAGGCGCGCGCCAATGTCGACGCCGCGGCGCTCGACGCGGCGGCGGCGCGGCTGGCGCTGACCGGCGCGGTCGCCCAGACCTATGTCGAGCTCGCGCGTGCCGAGCAATTGTCGGCGATCGCCGGCGACTATGTCGCCTCGCGCCGCTCGTCGCTGCGCCTCGTCCAGTCGCGGGTCCGCAACCAGCTCGCCAGCCAGTTCGATATCCGCGCCGCCGAAACCCTGCTCGCCCAGGCCGAGCAGGCCAAGGTTCGCGCCGACGCCGATCGCGAGACCCGCGTTCACGCGCTGGCCGCGCTCGCCGGCCGCGGCGCCGATTATTATCCGACGGTCGCCCACACCAGCCTGGCGTTCGACCGGGCGCTGCCGCTGCCGGCGACGCTGCCCGCCGACCTGCTCGGACGCCGGCCCGACCTGCTCGCGGGCCAGGCGCGGATCGCCTCCGCGAGCGCGGGCCGCGAGGTCGCGGGCAAGGCCTTCTATCCGAACATCGACCTGCTCGGCTCGTTCGGCGTCCAGGCGATCGGCCTCGGCAATCTGTTCACCGGCGGCGCGCTGACCTATGGCGCCGGCCCGTCGGTCCATTTGCCGATCTTCGAAGGCGGCAAGCTCAAGGCGAACTACAAGGGCGCGACCGCGCAGGTCGATGTCGCGATCGCCGGCTATGACGATGCGGTGCTGCGCGCGGTGCGCGAGACCAGCGACGCGATCTCGCAGGTGCGCGCCAATGCCGACGACGCCGTCCAGCAGACGAAGGTCGTCAGCGGGTTGCGCGACGTCGTCCGGCTCGACCGCACCCGCATCGAAAACGGGCTCGGCTCGCAGCTCGACATCCTCGATTCGGGGACCCGCCTGCTCGTCGCCCAGCAGGATGCCGTCAACATCGCCGCGTCGGGCGCGATCCGCCGCGTCCAGCTGCTCGTCGCGATCGGCGGCGACTTCGATCCCCAGACCATCTCCCTGGCCGCCAAGCCGGCCAATCCCGAGGCACGACCATGACCGACAACAGCGCTTCCCGTCCCGAGGCCGACGACAGCATATCCGACGACCGTGGCTCGCCGCCGTCGCCCGCTGCCGAGCCCGCCACGCCGAAAAAGGCGACCCGCAGGCGGCTGCTGCTGATCGTCGGTGCGGTCGTGCTGATCGGGTTGATCGGTTATGGCCTCTATGCGCTGCTGGTGGCCGGCAACAGCGAGTCGACCGACGACGCCTATGTCGCGGGCGACGTCGTCGCGATCACCTCGCGCGAGCCCGGCACGATCCTGGCGATCCATGCCGACAACACCGAAGGCGTGCGCGCCGGCCAGCCGCTGATCGATCTCGATCCGGCGACCGCCGACGTCAATCTCGCCTCGGCCGAGGCCGATCTCGCGCGGGCGGTCCGGTCGGTCCGGTCGGACGTGTCGGGGGTCGACGAGGCGCAGGCCGAGGTCGTCCAGGCGCAGGCGGCGCTGTCGAAGGCGCGCAACGACCTCAGCCGCCGCCGCGGCGCCGCCGCTGACGGTGCGGTGTCGGGCGAAGAGGTCGCGCATTCGGCCGATGCGGTGACCACCGCCAAGGCGACGCTCGATCTCGCGCAGAGCCGGCTGGCGCAGGCCCGCACCAGCGTCGCCGGGGTCACCGTCGAGAATAATCCGGCGGTGCTCGCGGCGATCGCGCGTTACCGCAACGCCGCGATCGCGCGCGGCCATATGCACCTGACCGCGCCGGTCGACGGGGTGATCGCCCAGCGCACCGTTCAGCTCGGCCAGCAGGTCGCGCCGGGGACCCCGCTGATGGCGGTGGTGCCGCTCAAGGCGGTGTGGATCGACGCCAATTTCCGCGAGACCCAGTTGCGCAACATCCGCATCGGCCAGCCGGTGAAGATCGAGGCCGACGTCTATGGCGGCGATGCCGACTATCATGGCCGGGTGATCGGTCTGGGCGCCGGTACCGGCAACGCCTTCGCGCTGCTGCCGCCGCAGAACGCCAGCGGCAACTGGATCAAGATCGTCCAGCGGCTGCCGGTGCGGATCGCGCTCGATTCGCGCGAACTCGAGGCGCACCCGTTGCGGATCGGCATGTCGGTCGATGTCGAGGTCGACGTCCGCGACCATTCGGGACCGCTGCTGGCGCGCGAGGCGCAGAAGAATTTCCAGAGCAAGACCAGCGAGGCGCTGAGCCCGGCGGTCGACCAGGACATTCGCCGGATCATCGCCGCCAATATGGGCCGGGGCCGCTAAGATGGGTGCCCCTGCCGGCGCCGCCGGCAAGACAGGACAAGGTGGCATGGCGCCACTGCGCGGCGGCGCGCTTGCGCTGACCGCCTTCGCGCTGGCGCTCGGCACCTTCATGCAGGTGCTCGACGGCACCATCGCCAATGTCTCGCTGCCGACGATCGCCGGCAATCTCGGCGTCAGCACCGACAGCGGTACCTGGATCATTACCTCGTTCGCGGTCGCGAACGGGGTGGCGGTGCCACTGACCGGCTGGCTGATGGGCCGGTTCGGGGTGGTGCGGACCTTCTGCGTGTCGGTGATGCTGTTCACGGTCGCATCGCTGCTGTGCGGGATCGCCTGGAACCTGTCGTCGCTGATCATCTTCCGCATCCTGCAGGGCGCGGTGTCGGGGCCGATGATCCCGGGCAGCCAGGCGCTGCTGATCGCGATCTTCCCGCCGCACAAGCGCGCGACCGCGCTCGGCATCTGGTCGATGACGACATTGGTCGCGCCGATCATGGGGCCGGTGCTCGGCGGCTATATCTCCGACAATTACCATTGGAGCTGGATCTTCCTGATCAACCTCCCGGTGGGGCTGTTCGCCGGGCTGATCTCGTGGCGCTCGCTCAAGTCGCGCGAGACGCCGACCCGCAAACTGCCGATCGATACGATCGGGCTGTCGCTGCTGGTGGTGTGGGTCGGCGCGCTCCAGATCATGCTCGACCTCGGCAAGAATGACGACTGGTTCAACTCGCCGACGATCGTGGTCTGCACCCTCGTCGCCATCGTCGGCTTCGTCGTCTGGCTGATCTGGGAACTGACCGACGATCATCCCGCGATCGACCTGAGCCTGTTCAAACATCGCAACTTCCTGTTCGGCACGGTCGCGCTGTGCCTCGGCTATGCGGTGTTCTTCGGCTCGTCGCTGCTCCAGCCGCTGTGGCTGCAGACCCAGCTCGGCTATACCGCAACCTGGGCGGGGCTGGTCGCCGCCCCCAGCGGTGCGGTCGCGGTGCTGCTGACCCCGTTCGTCGCGCGCGCCAGCGGCAAGATCGATGCGCGCTGGCTCGCGACCTTCGCCTTCGCCGCCTTCGGCGCGTCCTATTTCATGCGCTCGGGCTATACGACCTATGCGAGCTTCTGGAGCCTGGCGTTGCCGCTGTTCGTCCAGGGCGCGGCGATGAGCACCTTCTTCCTGTCGCTGGTGACGATCTCGCTCGACGGCGTCCCGCCCGAGAAACTGCCTTCGGCGACCGGCATCACCAATTTCGTGCGCATCACCGCGGGCAGCTTTGCGGCGTCGATCGTCACCACCGCCTGGGACCGGCGCGAGACGCTCCACCAGAGCCGGTTGTCGGAAAGCTTCACCGCCTTCGCGCCCGGCTATGACCAGGCGCTGGCAGGATTCGGCCATCTCGGCGCGACCGCGGTCCAGGGCGCCGCGGTGATCACCCGCCAGATGGTCAACCAGGCCTATCTGTTGGCGACGACCGACATCTTCTGGGTCTGCGGCTGGCTGATGGTCGGGCTGGTCGGCACCGTCTGGCTCACCCGCCGTCCGGCGCCGGCCGCGGGCCCGGTGGCGATGGATTGACGGCAAGCCCTCTCCCGCGACGCGGGAGAGGGCGGCGTTCAGAGCTTTGCGAAGTCGATCGGCCCGTTGAGGTCGATCGTCCCCGAAAGATCCTCGAGCGGATATTTGAGGCCGGCCGCGCAGTTGAACAGCAGCACCTTGTCGTCGGCGGCGACATAGCCGGCCTTGAGCGCCAGTTCGGCGGCCGCCAGCGTCGCGCCGCCTTCGGGGCAGAGCAGCAGCCCGTCTTCGCGGCCGACCCGCACGACCGCCTCGGCGATCGCCGCATCGGACACCGCAAGCGCTCGCCCGCCGCTTTCGCGCACCGCGTCGAGGATCAGGAAGTCGCCGACCGCCTTGGGCACGCGGATTCCCATCGCGATCGTGTGGGCGCCCTCCCAGCGCTCGGCATGGCGCTGGCCTTCGTCATACGCTTTGACGATCGGGGCGCAGCCCTCGGCCTGGACCGCGAACATCTTGGGACGCTTCGACCCGATGAAGCCGAGCGCCTCGAGCTCGTCGAATGCCTTCCACATGCCGATCAGCCCGGTGCCGCCGCCGGTCGGGTAGAAGATCGCGTCGGGCACGTCCCAGCCGAACTGCTCGGCGAGTTCGAGTCCCATCGTCTTCTTGCCTTCGATCCGATAGGGCTCCTTCAGCGTCGACAGGTCGAACCAGCCATTGGTCTTGGCGCCTTCGCCGACCAGCGCGCCGCACTGGTCGATCAGCCCGTTGACCCGATAGACCCGCGCGCCTTGTGCGGCGATCTCGCGGACGTTGATCTCGGGGGTGTCGTCGGGACAGAAGATCACCGCCTCGATCCCGGCCCGGCTGGCATAGGCCGCCGCCGCCGCGCCGGCATTGCCGTTGGTCGGCATCGCGATCGTGGTGACGCCCAGTTCCTTCGCCATCGCGATCGCCATCACCAGCCCGCGCGCCTTGAACGATCCGGTTGGCAGCCGGCCCTCGTCCTTGACCAGCAGATCGGTGAAACCGATCCGCTTGCCGGTCGCTGGCAGCGGGATGATCGGGGTTTCCTGTTCGCCGAGGCTGACGATGTTCGCGGCGTGGCGGACCGGCAATATCTCGCGGTAGCGCCACAGGTCGCGGGGGCGCTCGTGCAGCGCCGCCTTGGTGAAGGCTGCCCTGGCGGCGTCGAGATCGTAACGCACCAGCAGCGGCCGTCCCGCCGCCGACAGGCCGTGGAGCCGGTCGGCCTCGTAGCGTTCGCCGGTCAGCGAACATTCGAGATGGGTGACGAAGGTCGGCCGCTCGGGAAAGCCGGCGATGTTGCTATGGGGCTCGGTCATGCCGAGGCTATGCCTTGGCCGCAGGCACCTTGCCAAGCCTTGCGCACCGCAGCTTCACAGCAGTGTGCCGCGCCGCTCCAGTCCCAGCAGCCGCTCCTTGGCGGCGAGGCCCCCGGCAAAGCCGGTCAGCGCACCGCTCGATCCGATCACCCGGTGACACGGCGCGATGATCGAGATCGGGTTGCGGCCATTGGCGGCGCCGACCGCGCGCGACGCGCTCGGCCGGCCAATCTGGCGGGCGATCTCGCCATAGCTGCGGGTCTCGCCGAACGGGATCGTCAGCAGCGCCGCCCACACGCTCTTCTGGAAATCGGTGCCGTTGAAATCGAGCGGGACGTCGAACCGCTCGAGATCGCCGGCGAAATAGGCGGTGAGCTGCCGTGTGGTCTCGGCCAGCACCGGATGCGCCGTATCCTCGACCAGCGCGCCGAGCCGCACCCGGTCGGGATCGTCATTCTCCCACAGGATCGCCGCGAGGCCCTTGTCGCTCGCGACGAGCTTGAGTTCGCCGACCGGCGAGTCGATCAATGTGTAGCTGTAGGTCATGGCCCGTCCTTTCTCGCGCAGCGGGCCGCCGATGGCCAGCCCGCTATGGTCGATCCTGGATCGCACGCCCCGCCTTCTCCTGCACCCCGACCCTTGCTTTCAAATCGGCGAGTTCGTCGCGCAAGGCTTCGTTGTCCGCCTCGGCCTGCGCCAGCCGGTCGCGGAGCGGCGCCACCGCTTCGGCGATCTCGGCCTCGGTGAAGCGCGGGGTGATATGCTGTGGGCAGTTCCAGTCGAACGCGTCGAGATGGAGCAGCATCGCCCGCTCGGGCTTGGCGCGATAGGCCGGATCGGCAACCGCTGCGGCGAGCGCGGGATCGTCGGCGAGCTCTCGCAGCTCGACATGCGCATAGATCTTCATCCGGCGGCGGTTGGGATAGTCCATCAGGATCAACGCGGCGCGATCGTCGTCGGCGATGTTGCCGACGCTGATATATTGGCGGTTGCCGCGATAGTCGGCGAAGGCGAGGGTGCGGTCGTCGATCACCCGCAAAAACCCCTTCGGCCCGCCGCGATGCTGGACATAGGGCCAGCCGGTTTCCGACACCGTCGCGATATAGAAGCTGTCGCGCGCGGCGATGAAGGCGGCCTCGGCCGGGGTGAAGCGATCGAAGCTGCGGTCGGTCTTGATGTCGCGCCACATGTCGGCACTGCCCATTGCGGCCTGGGCCGCCTTGACGCTGGGCGTGCTGGCGATGTCGAGAAAACCGTAGCGCATATCGTCCTCCACCATCTGCGATGGATTGGATATGAACCTTTGAAGTTAACTGCATAATCGACTATTTTTGTAAGTCATCCTACCATATATTGGAATAATGAGATGGACAGGTTCGAGGCGATGGCGCTGCTCGTCGATGCGGTCGACGGCGGCAGCCTGTCGGCGGCGGGGCGCCGGCGCAACATGCCGCTGCCGACGGTCAGCCGGAAGATTTCGGACCTCGAGGCGCATCTCGGCGCGCGGCTGCTGATCCGCTCGACCCGCCGCCTGGCACTGACCGATGCCGGTGCCGCTTATGTGGCCGCGGCGCGGCGCATCCTCGACCAGACGACCGAGGCCGAAAAGGCCGCCGCCGGCGAATATAGCGCCCCCAGGGGCGACCTCGTCCTCACCGCGCCGATCCTGTTCGGTCAATGGCATGTGCTGCCGATCGTCACCGATTTCCTCGCGCTCTATCCCGAGATCAACGTGCGGCTGACGCTTTCGGACGGTATCGCCCATCTCGTCGACGAGCATGTCGACATGGCGGTCCGGATCGGCGCGCTGCCCGACAGCAGCCTGACCGCGACCTGGGTCGGATCGCTGCGCTATGTGATCTGCGCCAGCCCCACGCTGCTTGCCGAGCAGGGCGAGCCGGCCAGCCCCGCCGATCTGGCCGGGCGTGCCTGCGTCTCGCTCGACCGGACGGTGGCGGCGACGTCATGGCCGTTCCGCCGCGCCGGCGCCAAGGCCGACCAGATGGTGCCGGTCGCGGTGCGGCTGTCGGTCAGCACCGCGCAGGCGGCGGTCGACGCCGCGATCGCCGGCACAGGTTTCGTCAGGCTGCTGTCCTACCAGGTGGCGCCGGCGGTCGCGCGCGGCGACCTGCGAATCATCCTCGCCGACCATGAACCCGCGCCGATTCCGGTCAGCCTGGTCCATGCCGGCCAGGGTATGCTGCCGATCAAGATGCGCAGCTTCCTCGATTTTGCCGCGCCGCGGCTGCGGGCGGTGCTGGGCGGCTGACGCGGCTGGCCGACGACGATCCGGGCCCCGACTGGTCGAGGGCATGCGGCGGTCGGCAAGGCTCAGGGGATTCCCCGCCTTTCGGACATCCGGTCCGCCTGATCAAATCCGGATCGACCGAAGGCGCCGGAGGGGGAGGATCACATGCGCTTCGCCATCCTGCTCGCCGCCGGCTGCGCGTCGATGACCCCGAGCGGTGCGGCTGTATTCGCCCGGACCGCCGCGCCGGTCGCGGAGACCGCAGCGGTCCCCGGCGTCGGGGGCGAACTGATCGTCACCGCCCGTCGCCGCGAGGAATTGCGCGAGAATGTGCCGATCGCGGTCAGCGCGCTGAGCGGCGAGGCGCTCAGGCAGCGGCAAATCTATGCGGTCAAGGACATCGCCGCCTATGTTCCTGGCCTCAACATAACCTCGGACTCGGTCGGCCGCGCCTTCGTTTCGATCCGTGGCATCGGCACCACCCTGATCGACACGGTCCAGCCCGGGGTCGGCATCTTCATCGACGGCATCTACCAGCCCAGCACCTCCTATCTGAACAGCCCGCTGGTCGATGTCGCCCGGGTCGAGGTGCTGCGGGGGCCCCAGGGCACCTTGTTCGGCAACAATACGCTGGGCGGCGCGATCAACGTGATCACCCGCCAGCCGGGCAACGACCTCGAGGGGCGGATCGACGGCGCTTTCGCCGGCCCCGACGATTTCAAGTCGCTGTCGGGCACGATCAGCGGCGCGATCGTCCCCGACAAGGTGCAGGTCCGGGTCGGCGCCGCCTATCATCACCAGGACGGTTTCCAGACCAACAGCCTCGCCGGGGGCGACCAGAATCCGCTGACCCAGAAGAGCGTCAACGGCACCGTCCGCCTGCTGCCCGCCGAATGGGCGACCTTCACGATCAACGGCAATTACGACCGGGTCCATGGCGGCAATAGCGGCTATCTCGGCGTCACCGGCCCGACCGACCATAGGCTCGACAACGGCACCAACCAGCGCAGCCTGGCGACGATCGAATATCGGGGCGCCAGCGCGAAGGGCGAATTCGACGCCGCGGGGATCGGCACGAAGATCACCGCGGTGCTCGCCTATAACCACCGCACCTCGGACGCGTCGAATGACGGTGATTATGGTCCGGTCGATTTCATCCGCTCATCGGTTCACTCGAAGCTGACCACGAAAACCGTCGAACTGCGCTTCGACACCCGGTGGAGCGACAGCATCTCGACCCTGATCGGGGTCTTCGCCAACAGGTCGATCACCGATTCGAACATGCTCACCCGGATCGTGCCGCGCGGCATCGCCACCCCGGTGTCGATTCACGCGCTCAACGAGGGGCAGGCGCTGTTCGGCACCGTCTTCATCCAGCTCGCCCCGACTCTCGACCTCGCGGTCGGCGGCCGTTTCGACCATCAAAAGGTCGACGCCAGCAACGCCGCCACTGCCGGTGCCTATCGAAAGGACGAATTCCAGCCGCGCGTCACCTTGTCGAAGACATGGACCCCCGGCGTCATGACCTATGCCTCGGTCGCGCGCGGCGTGCGCGGCGGCGGCCAGAATGGTCCGGGCGCGCCCAACCTGATCTACAAGGGCGACAGCGTGTGGACTTATGAGCTGGGCGCCAAGTTCGCCGGCGCCGACCATGTCTTCTCGCTCGATACCGCCTTGTTCTACAACGACTATGACGATTTCATCGGCCAGAATTCGCTCGCGCCGAGCACCACCGGCGCCGGCTTCGTCGCGATCAACCTCAACACCGGCCATGTCACCAGCTATGGCTTCGAGGCCGAGGCGCATATTCGCCCGACCAGCAACTGGCGGATCGATGGCGGCCTGACCCTGCTCCACGCGCGGATCACCAACGACGATCCCTATTTCGCGACGACGAAGACCCATGTGTCGACCGACCACATCATCTTCACCCCCGACTGGAACTTCAACCTGAGCACCAGCTACAAGGTGCCGCTGGGCGACGATGCGCTGCTGTTCGATGCCGGGATCGTCGCCAAGGGCAGCCGCTACGGATCGTCGCTCGATCCCATGGTCGCGCCGAAGCTCGCCTCCTATCATCTCGTCAACGCCTCGGTGACCTTCGACCTCGGTCGGAGTTTCTCGATCGCCGCCTTCGGCACCAACATCTTCAACGAGAAATATATCGAGAGCTATATCGACAAGTCGGCGCTGACCCGTGCAGGCTTGGCGGCGATCGCGCGCAATCTCGCGCTGCAGGGTGATCGCCGCCGCTATGGTGTGCGCGGCACGGTGAGGTTCTAAGGCCATGGGGGTTCCCGTCGACCATATCCGCACGCCGGTGCCCGAGGGGTTTCTGGACCAGCTCGCCGTCCGGTTCGGCGGGCGGCTGCAGACCGGCGAGGCCGTCCGCCTGCAGCACGGGTCGAGCGAGACCCATTTCGCGGCAATGCTGCCCGATGCGGTGCTGTTCGTCCATTCGACCGAGGAGGTGGTCGATCTGGTCAGGTTGTGCGCCGCCGCCGGGGTGCCGATCGTGCCGTTCGGCGCGGGCACCTCGCTCGAGGGCAATGTCACCCCGGTGCGCGGTGGGATCAGCGTCGACATGAGCGAAATGAACGCGATCCTGGCGGTCAATGCCGAGGATTTCGACTGCACCGTCCAGGCCGGGGTCCGCCGCGAACAGCTCAACGAATATCTGCGCGACCAGGGGCTGTTCTTCCCGATCGATCCCGGCGCCAACGCCACGATCGGCGGCATGGCCTCGACCCGCGCCTCGGGCACCAATGCGGTGCGCTACGGCACGATGCGCGAGGCGGTGCTGTCGCTGCGGGTGGTCACCCCCGACGGCCGCGAGATCCGGACCGCGCGGCGTGCGCGCAAGTCTGCGGCGGGCTACGACCTTACCCGGCTGATGATCGGCGCCGAAGGCACGCTCGGCATCATCACCGAGGTGACGTTGCGGCTCCACGCGATCCCCGAGGCGATCTCGTCGGCGGTGTGCAGCTTCGCCACGCTCGCCGGTGCGGTCGATACCGTCGTCCAGTCGATCCAGCTCGGTATTCCGCTCGCCCGGGTCGAGATCCTCGACGATGTCCAGATGCGGGCGGTCAACCGATGGTCGAAGCTCGATTATCCCGAACTGACCACCCTGTTCTTCGAATTCCACGGTTCCGAACGCTATGTCGCCGAACAGATCGAGACGATCCACGAACTCGCGCGGGCCAATGGCGGCAGCGAATTCCGTTGGTCCAACCGTCCCGAGGAACGTTCGAAGCTGTGGAAGGCGCGGCACGAGGCCTATTATGCGGCGGTCAATATGCGCGCCGGCGCGATCGGCTGGGTGACCGATGTCTGCGTGCCGATCGGCCGGCTGGCGCAGTGCATTATCGAGACCAAGCAGGATCTGCTCGCCTCGCCGATCCCCGCGACGATCGTCGGCCATGTCGGCGACGGCAATTTCCATGTGATCTTCGCGATCGATCCGAACGCGCCCGACGAGATGCACGCGGTCGAGGCGATCAACGCGCGGCTGGTCGCCCGTGCGCTGGCAATGGACGGCACCTGCACCGGCGAACATGGCATCGGCATCGGCAAGCAGGCGGCGCTGGTCGACGAACTCGGCGACGCGGTCGATCTGATGCGGATGATCAAGCGCGCGATCGATCCCGCCGACCTGTTCAATCCGGGCAAGATCTTCCAGCGCTGATCAGTCCAGCAGCGGTTGAGCTGCAGTCGGCTCGGGCACCTGGAAAACGCCGACAAATGAACCCGCGCATTGCCGAGACCGCACCGCGATAACCGGGCGCCGAATGGCCAGCCAGGAGCGTTGCATCCGACGTCCCGTCAATTCGTGTTGCGAGCGTGCCAAGGCCGAGACCGTCGCACGATTGACGGCTGTCGATATACTCCTACAACACCGCGCAAAGACGATAGCAAGAGAGGCTGTGTGGCAGGACCGATCGGACAAAGCGCGGGGGGCAGCACCGCCTCCGCATCGGGTGGTGGTGCGGCCTACGGCCCGGCGCTCGCCTTGCTCTCCAGCCTCTTCTTCATGTGGGGCTTCATCACCGTCATCAACAACACCTTGCTGCCGCATCTGCGCGCGGTGTTCGATCTCAGCTACACCCAGACGACCCTGATCGAATCGACCTGGTTCATCGCCTATTTCTTCGCGTCGATCCCGGCCGCGCGGCTGATCGAGCGGATCGGCTACAAGAAGGCGATGGTCGCCGGGCTCGGGATCATGGCGGCAGGGGCGCTGCTGATGGTGCCCGCCGCGCGCATCCCGTCTTATGGGGTGGTGCTGACCGCGCTGTTCGTGATCGCCAGCGGCATCACCATACTCCAGGTCGCCGCCAATCCCTATGTCGCGGTGATCGGCCCCCCCGAGACCGCGTCGGCGCGGCTCAACCTGGTCCAGGCGTTCAACTCGATGGGCACGACCCTCGCGCCGCTGTTCGGGGGGTATCTGATCCTCGGCCGCAGCGTGTCGGGCACCAGCCATGACGGCGCGACGCTGACGATGGCGCAACGGGTCGCCGACGCGCAGTCGGTGCAACTGCCTTATATCCTGGTGGCGCTGGTGCTGCTGGTGCTCGCGGTCGTGATCGCCCGTTTCCCGCTGCCGAGCTTCGGCGCGTCGAACCGGCGCGCGGCCGCCGAGGAACGGCGCGGCATGTCGCTGTGGCGGCACCGCAACCTGGTGTTCGGCATCCCGGCGATCTTCATCTACCTGATCGCCGAGATCGGGGTCAGCAACCTGTTCATCAACTTCGTGTCGGCCCCCGCGATCGGCAATCTGACCCACGAACAGGCCTCGCATTATCTGTTCCTGCTGTGGGGCGGGATGATGGTCGGCCGTTTCCTCGGCAGCTTCGTGATGCGCCGGGTCTCGGCCGAAAAGGTGCTCGCGGTCGCAGCCGCCGGGGCCTGTGCGGTGATGCTGGTCGCCGCCACCGCCCATGGTCCGGCGGCGATGTGGGCGTTGATTTCGGTCGGGCTGTTCCATTCGATCATGTTCCCGACGATCTTCACCCTCGGCATTCGCGGCCTCGGTCCGCTGACCGAGGAAGGATCGGGGCTGCTGATCATGGCGATCGCCGGTGGCGCGCTGGTGATCGTCCAGGGCTGGCTCGCCGACCGCTACGGCCTGCAGGCGTCCTTCTTCCTGACCGCCGCCTGCGAACTCTATGTCCTGTTCTATGCGCTGTGGGGCTCGCGGGTGTCCGCCGAGCACAAGCAGGCCTGAACCGCCGGCGTCGGCGGGCCTGTCCCGCCGGTCATCGCGCCAGCGATCTGGTTGCGCCTGGCGGATGGCCGCGGTCCGGTCGTCGATCGGATGACGGTTCGTATCTTGAACTGAACCCATGGGTTCGGATAAAGGCCGGCGATGCGCACCCGGACCGACGCGAAGCGACTCGAAATCCTGGCGGCAGCACGCGCCGAATTCAGCGCGCGTGGTTTTCATGAGACCCGGCTTGCCGATGTCGCCCAGCGCATGGGCAGTTCGAAAGCGACGATCTACAATTATTTCCCGTCCAAGGGCGCGCTGCTCGGGGCGACGCTGGCGGCCGCCGCGATCCCGCTGACCGCGGCGCTGCGCGCCAATTTCGAAGCGGCCTTGCCGTTTCCGGAGAAGCTGACCCGCTTCGCCCGCGGCTATGTGGCGATGCTGACCGGCGAGACCCCGATCGCGCTGCAGCGCCTGCTGATCGCCGAGAGCGGCAAGTCGCGCGCGATCTCCCGTCCGCTCTACGAGCGCCCCGATCTCCATGCCTGGCCGCATCTCGCGCTGCTGTTCCGCGAGGAGCAGAAGGGCGGGATGCTGATCGACGGCGACACCACCGAGATGGCGCGCCATTTGTGCAACCTGCTCCATGGCGACCTGCCGCTGCGTCTGTTGTTCGGCGAGAACGACGTCTTCACCGACGCCGAAAAGGACGCCTCCGCCGATTCCGCTGTGCGGATGTTCCTCGCGGCCTATGCTGTAGGATGATGATGCGACCCCGCCTTTCCCTGCCGTTCCTGTCGCTGGCCGCGATGCTCGCGCTGCCGGGATGCGTCTCGAACCGCCTGCCGACCCCCCAGGTGGCGGTCCCCGGGGGGTTCGAAGGGCCGCAGGCCGCGGGCACCGCGGCTTCGGCCCAGGTGATCGATCGCTGGTGGCTGTTGTTCGGCGACGACCAGCTCACCGCGCTGATCGACCAGGCGCTCGCTTCGGCTCCCGATGCGCGCACAGCCTTCGCGCGGCTGCGCGAGGCCGAGGCGGTCCGCCGCGGCGCGCTCACCAGCTATAATCCCCAGGGTAACCCGACCGCGTCGATCAGCCGCAGTCATACCGATGTCAGCGGCATTCCTGCGGCCGGGGCTCAATCGCTCGGCGCGGGCAACACCAGCGTCGTCAATGCCGGTTTCAATGTCAGCTGGGAGGCCGATCTGTTCGGCCGCCGCGCGGCGGCGCGGACCGCCGCCGACGCCGATCTCGCCGCGGTCCGCTTCGACTATGAGGCGACCCGGCTCAGCCTCGCCGCCAATGTCGCCTCGCAGCTGTTCGCGGCGCGCGGACTGGCGGCGCAGGTCGTCGAAGCGCGCGAGACGTTGCGGATCGCCCAGGAACTGGCGCGGATCGGCCAGTTGCGCGTCACCAGCGGCATCGGTTCCGAATCCGACGCCGCCCGGCTCGACACCCAATATGCCACCGCCCGCTCCGATCTCGCCCGGCTCGAGGCGCAGCTGACGACCGCGCGCCGCACGCTGCTGGTGCTGCTCGGCCGCGGCACCAGCATGATCGATACGCTGCCGATCGACGCCAGCCTGCCGGCGCCGCCGCGCCCGCCCGTGCTGACCCCGGCGGCGGTGATGGAGCGGCGGCCCGATGTCCGCGAGGCCGAACAGCGGCTGCGCTCGGCCGCGGGGTCGCTGCGGCTCGACCAGCTCGCGCTGTTTCCGCGGCTGACCCTCCAGCCTGGCGCCACCGTCACCAAATTGCTGAGCCCGACCAGCTACACCGAAAGCGCCTGGTCGCTCGCCGCCGGGCTGTTCGTGCCGATCCTCGACCGCGCGCGGCTGCTGTCGCAGATCGGCGCCTCGACCGCGCGCGGCGAGCAGGCGGTGGTCGCCTATGAAAATGCGGTGCAGTCGGCCTATGGCGATGCCGAGAACAGCCTGACGACCTTGAGCGCGGACCTCGCGCGGCTCGACCATCTCGTCTACGCCGAACAGCGTGCGGCCTATGCCTTCAACGCCCAGCAACAGGGCTACAAGGCCGGCATCGTCGCGCTCGACACGCTGCTCCAGACCGAACAGACTTGGCGCAGTTCGCGGGTCGCCCTGGTCGTGCTCAGGACATCGACGCTGACCGATGCGGTGACCAGCTTCAAGGCCCTGGGCGGCGGCTGGACCCCCGATATGAAGACCGGAGGCTGAACCACGTGCGCCGCTACCGCCTGATCGCCATCGCCCTGCTCGCCACGGTGGCCAGCTGTTCGAGCAAGAAATCCGAGGATGCCGAGACCGCGCGCGCCGCCTCGGCGCCGCGTGCGGTCAGCGCCGCGACCGTCGTACGCCGGCCGATGACCGACGAATTGTCGCTGTCGGGCGTGCTGGTCTCGCGCGAGGAGGCTGCTGTCTCGAGCCAGCTTTCGGGCTATCCGGTCGCCAAAGTGTTCGTCGACCAGGACGATCAGGTTCGCGCCGGTCAGGCGCTCGCCCAGCTCGACGACACGCTGCTGCGCGCCGACATCGCCCAACAGCGCGCGGTGCTCGCGCAGCAGCGGATCGCCGCCGAAAAGGCCACGGCCGAGGCCAACCGGGTCTCCGGTCTCGCCAATGCGGGGGTGCTCTCGGCCGAGGCGATCGCCGAGCGCAAGCTCGCCGCGCGCACCGCCGACGCCACCGTCGCGCAGGCGCAGGCCGCGCTCCAGTCGCTGCTGGTCAAGCAGGGGCTGATGACGATCCGTGCGCCGGTCGGCGGACGGGTATTGTCGCGCGCGGTCCGCCCGGGCGACATCGCCGCGCCGGCGACGATCCTGTTCCGCATCGAGCGCGACGATCTGGTCGAGGCCGATGCCGAGGTGCCCGAACAGTCGATCGGCCTGATCCGCACCGGTCAGCGCGCGACCGTGATCCTGCCGTCGGGGGCGAAGCTGCCCGGCCGGGTCCGACTGGTCAGCGCCGAGATCGATGCCCAGACCAAGCTCGGCCGTACCCGCGTGCTGATGGCGCCCAACCGCGCGCTCCGCCCCGGCGGCTTCGCCGATGTCCGGCTGACGGTTGCGCTCCACGACGCCGCGGCGGTCCCCGAATCGGCGGTGCGCTACGATGCCTCGGGGGCGAGCGTGATGGCGCTCGACCGCGACAATCGCGTCCACGTCACCCCGATCAAGACCGGGGTCCGCGCGGGCGGCTGGATCGCGCTCGAGCAGGGCCCGCCGGCGGGCACGAAGATCCTGACCGGCGGCCAGGGCTTCATCCTCGACGGCGATATCGTGAAGCCGCAATTCCCAGCGGTGCGGACAGCGAAATGATCGGGGCCGCCAAATGACGATGCGCGTTTCCGCCTGGGCGATCCGCACGCCGACCCCGGTCGTGCTGATGATCATCGCGCTGACCTTGGCGGGCATGGTCGCCTATTGGAAACTGCCGATCAAGCAGTTGCCCAATGTCGAATTTCCGATCGTCGTCGTCTCGGTGACCCAGAGCGGGGCCGCGCCGTCCGAGGTCGAGACCCAGATCACCCGGCCGATCGAGGATGCGCTCGCCGGCATATCGGGGCTGCGCCATGTCTCGTCGACGGTGTCGCTCGGTGCCTCGACCACCACCGCCGAATTCGAACTCGGCAGCGACATGCAGAAGGCGACCGACGACGTCCGCACCGCGGTCGAACAGGCGCGGGTGTTGCTGCCCGGCGGCATCGATCCGCCGTCGACCCGCCGCGTCGACATCGCCGGTCTGCCGATCATCACCTATGCGGTGTCCGCGCCGGCGATGACCCCGACCGAACTCGCCTGGTTCGTCGACAACACCGTCGCCCGCGCGCTTCAGGCGCAGTCGGGGGTATCGCAGGTCGCGCGGGTCGGTGGCCTAACCCGAGAGATCAACGTCACCCTCGATCCCGAACGGCTCGCCGCCTTCGGGGTGACCGCCGCCCAGGTCAACAGCGCGCTGTTCGCGACCAACCTCAACGACACCGGCGGCCGCGCCACCCTCGGCGGTTCCGAGCAGACCGTGCGCGTGCTCGGCGAGGCGCGCGACGTCGCGGCGATCGCCCGGACGACGATCCCGATCGCCAATGGCAGCTATATCCGGCTGAGCGACATCGCCACCATCGACGACGGCGCCAGCGAGCCACGCTCGTTCGCACGGCTCGACGGCCGCCCGGTGGTGTCCTTCCAGGTCAGCAAGACCAAGGCCGCGAGCGACGTCAGCACCGAGGACAAGGTCAAGGTCGCGATCGCCGCGCTCGAAAAGGCCCACCCCGGGGTGACCTTCACCGAGATCGTCTCGACCGTCGACAACACGCGGCGCAGCTTCACCGCGACGATGCATGTGCTGATCGAAGGCATGGTGCTCGCCGCGCTCGTCGTCTTCCTGTTCCTGCGCAGCTGGCGCGCCACCATCATCGCCGCGCTGGCGATGCCGCTGTCGCTGATCCCGACCTTCGCGGTGATGCTGATGCTGGGCTTCAGCCTCAACAATATCTCGCTGCTCGGCCTCACCCTCGTCATCGGCATCCTCGTCGACGACGCGATCGTCGAGATCGAGAATATCGAGAAACGGATCGAGGCGGGCGCGACCCCTTATCGCGCCGCTCTGGTCGGCGCCGATGCGATCGGCCTGGCGGTGATCGCGACCACCGCGACGATCGTCGCGGTGTTCGCGCCGGTGTCGTTCATGGGCGGACAGATCGGCCAGTTCTTCCGCGAATTCGGGCTCACCGTCTCGGTCGCGGTGCTGTTCTCGCTGGTGATCGCGCGGTTGCTCACCCCAGTGCTCGCCGCTTATTTCCTCAAATCCAAGCCGCTCGAAGAGCATAAGCCGGTCCCGCGTATCTACGAGAAGGCGCTCGACTGGAATCTGGCCCATCCCTGGTCGGCGCTCGCCTTCGGGACGGTGCTGCTGATCGGCTCGCTGGTGCTGGCTGCGACCCTGCCGACCGGCTTCAATCCGGTCGGCAACACCGGCATCGCCTATCTGTCGATCGAGGGCCCGCAGGGGGCGACCATCGCCCAGATGGAGCGCGCGGTCGATCAGGTCACCAGATCGATCCAGGCCCGGCCCGACGTCGAGCGGGTGTTCGCGCAGGTCGGTGCCGAGGGGACGCTCTCCTCGGGCCATATGACGGTGATCCTCAAGCGTAAGCGCTCGATGACCACCGACGAATTCCAGCGCTCGCTCACCGGATTGCTGCGCGCGGTGCCCGACGTCCGCATCGCCACCGAAGGCGCCGGCTTCGGCCAGGCCGGGGTCGAGGTGGTGCTGACCGGCGACGACAGCGCGGTGCTCGAACGCGCCCAGCTCGAACTGCTGCGGCAGATGCGCCGGTTGCCGCAGATCCTCGAACCGCGGCCGGCGCCGCCGCCCGCCGCCCCCGAGCTGGTGATCCGCCCGCGCCCCGACCAGGCGGCGCGGCTGCAGGTGTCGGCGCGGACGATCTCGCAGGCGGTGCGGGTCGCGACGATCGGCGACATCGACGCCAATGTCGCCAAATATTCGACGAGCGAGCGCCGCATCCCGATCCGGGTGCGGCTGTCGCAGGCCGATCGCCAGGATATCGGCACGTTGTCGAGCCTGCGGCTGCCGACCCTCGACGGCAAGACCACGACGCTGGGCAGCGTCGCCGATCTGTCGCTGGGCGAGGGGCCGGGCCAGATCATCCGCTACGATCGCGCCCGCCGTGTCTCGGTCAAGGCCGACCTCAACGACGTGACGCTGGGGCAGGCGCTCAAGGAGATCAACAAGCTGCCGATCATGCGTCATCTGCCGCCGGGCGTGCACCTCGCGACGACCGGCGATACCGAGGCGATGGCCGATCTGTTCGGCAGCATCATCATCACCATGCTCGCCGGCATCGGGCTGATCTATGGCGTGCTGGTGCTGCTGTTCCACAGCTTCTTCAAGCCGATCACGATCATCTCAGCGCTGCCGCTGACCCTGATCGGCGCCTTCGTCGCGCTCAAATTCGCCGGGCTCGCGATCACCCTGCCGGTGCTGATCGGCATGCTGATGCTGCTTGGGCTGGCCGCCAAGAACTCGATCCTGCTCGTCGAATTCGCGATCGAGGACGAGGAGGCGGGCCAGTCGCAACGCGAGGCGATCCTCAACGCCTGCCGGGTGCGCGCGCGGCCGATCGTGATGACCTCGATCGCGATGGCGGCGGGCATGCTGCCGACCGCGATCGGGCTGGGCGAAGGATCGAGCTTCCGCCAGCCGATGGCGGTCGCGGTGATCGGCGGGTTGGTGAGCTCGACCGTGCTCGCGCTGTTGCTGGTGCCGGTGGTCTATGAACTGGTCGAGCGCTTCGAATGGCGCCTGCGCCCGCGTTTCGCCCGCTTCATCACCCCGCGCGCGCCGGGCGACGACGACCCGATCGACGACGAACGGGTCGCGCATGGTGGGGCCTCGGCCTGACGGCGTGACCGCGGCAAGCGGTTCGATGGGTCACCGACCGGCGAATATCGGCTCGCACAAGAGGCGAACGCCTTGTCGATAGTCAATTGACCTTCCGACCGGTCGGTCTATGAATATCGTATCGACAGGGAGATGGTGATGGGGGGAATTCGCGAGCAAGGGCGGCTCGATCGGCGCGAGCGTATCCTGGGCGAGGCCGCCCGGATCGTCGGCGAGTGCGGCTATCATGGCTTCGGCATCCAGGAACTGGCGCAGCGCTGCGGCCTGACCAAGGCCGGCCTGCTGCACCATTTCCCGTCGAAGGACCAGTTGCTGATCGCCTTGCTGCGCGAGCGCGACCGTCGCGACGAGATCGCGGTCGTCGCCGCGACCGAACTGGCCGACCGGGCGGCGACGGGCAGGGCGTTGTCGGTGCCCGAACTGTTGCGGACGTTGCATGCGATCGTCGCGCATAATGTCACCCAGCCCGAACTGGTGCGGCTCTATGCGGTGATGAGCGCCGAGGCGCTCAATCCGCAGCATCCCGCGCATGATTATTTCGATGCGCGCGAAGCCGGCGCGCTCGCGCTGTTCGCCGAGATGGTCGCGCCGCATGTCGCCGATCCGCGCGCGGTCGCACGGCAGATGCTCGCGTTGATGAAGGGGCTCGAACAGGAATGGCTGCGCGAGGATCGCGGGTTCGACCTGGTCGCGGAATGGGACCGGGCGGTGGAGAAATTGCTGCGCTGATCAACGGCGGGCCGATTTAGACAACAAGGTGAGGATGCCATGGGATTTTCGTCGAAACTGCGCGGTGCCACCGGCGTCGCGATCGCATTGTTCGCGAGCTCGGCGCCGGCCGCCGATCCGGCGCCCGCGACAAGCGGCGCGTGGAGCAATCCCCGCCTCGCCGCCGACAAGCGCGCGCGGGCCGCGGTCGCGGCGATGACCGACGAGGAGAAGCTCTCGCTGCTCTCGACTCCGTTCGCGATGCGGCTCAGCGCCTCGATCAAGGATATTCCCGCCTCGGGCGGCTATATCCGTGCGATCCCGCGGCTCGGGCTGGCGGCGATCCCGGAGACCGACGCCAGCCTCGGCGTCGCCAATCTCGCCGATATGCGCAAGGGCGACGTTGCGACCGCGCTGCCGTCCTCGCTCGCGCTCGGCGCCTCGTTCGATCCCGAACTGGCGCGCGCCGGCGGGCGGATGATCGGTGCCGAGGCCCGCGCCAAAGGGTTCGGGATCATGCTCGCGGGTGGCGCCAACCTGATCCGCGATGCGCGTGGCGGCCGCAATTTCGAATATATCAGCGAGGATCCCTGGCTGACCGGGCTGCTCGCCGGCCATGCGATCGCCGGCATCCAGTCGAACCATATCGTCTCGACGATGAAGCATTTCGCGATCAACGATCTCGAAACCGGCCGCAATGTTTACGACGTCCGGATCGACGAGCCGGCGATGCGCGAGAGCGATCTGCTCGCCTTCCAGATCGCGCATGAGGTCGGCCGGCCCGGATCGGTGATGTGCGCCTATAACCGCGTCAACGGCGTCTATGCCTGCGAGAACGGCTTTCTGCTCAACGATGTGCTGCGCCGCGACTGGGGCTTCACCGGTTTCGTCATGTCCGACTGGGGGGCGGTCCATTCGGTGGGGTCGCTTGCCGCCGGGCTCGACCAGCAATCGGGCTATATCCTCGATACCAAGCATTATTTCGGCAAGGAACTGGTCGCGGCGCTCGCCGACGGATCGGTTTCGAAGACGGCGGTCGACCGGGCCGCGGTGCGTATCCTGACCCCCTTGTTCGCGCATGGCGTCTATGATGCCCCTCCGCATATGGGCGGCGCCATCGACTATGATGCCGACGCCGCGGTGGCGCAGGCGCAGGCCGAAGCCGGGATCGTCCTGTTGCGCAACGAAGGCGGGCTGCTGCCGCTCGGCGCCGCTGCGCGCCGGATCGCGGTGATCGGCGGCCATGCCGATATCGGCGTGCCCCATGGCGGCGGATCGAGCCAGGTCGCCCCGGTCGGCGGCGTCACTCTGGCGATCCAGCAGAAGGGCGACGGAATCGCCGCCTTCACCAAACGCATCTATGGCGGTACCGCGCCGCTTGCCGCCATCCGGCGACAATTCCCCCAAGCCCAGGTCGATTTTGCCGACGGCAGCGATCCGGCCGCGGCGGCGGTGTTGGCGCGCCAGGCCGACATCGTCATCGTCTTTGCCGAGAAATGGTCGATGGAAGGGCGCGACGTCGCCGATCTCGCGCTCGGGGACGGTCAGGACGAGTTGATCGCGACGGTCGCCGCCGCCAATCCGAAGACGGTCGTCGTCCTCGAAACCGGCAATCCGGTGCTGATGCCGTGGCGCGACCGGGTCGGCGCGATCCTCGAGGCCTGGTTTCCGGGGCAGAAGGGCGGCGACGCGATCGCACGGATATTGGCGGGGGAGGTCAATCCATCGGGCCGGCTGCCGGTGACCTTCCCGGCCTCGGTCGATCAGTTGCCGCACGCCAAACTGCCGGGCGCCGACGTGCCGGCGCCGCCCAAGGGCAAGCCGCATAATTTCGGGATGATGGCCGACCGGATTCCCTTCGACTATGCTTTTCCCGAAGGCGCCGATGCCGGCTATCGCTGGTTCGAGCGGACCAGGGCGGTGCCGCTCTACCCGTTCGGTCATGGGTTGAGCTACACGCGCTTCTCCTATGCCGGACTGAAGGCGAACGGCGGCAGGACGATCACCGCGCGCTTCGCCGTCACCAACAGCGGCGGCATCGCCGGCACCGACGTCGCCCAACTCTATGTCACGCCGCCGGGCAAGTCTCGCCGCCTCGTCGGCTGGGGGCGCCCGACCCTTGCCCCCGGGGCGTCGCAGACGGTGAGCGTCACCGCCGACCCCCGCCTGCTCGCCGATTATGATGTAAAGAGTCGCAGCTGGCGGATTCCGGCGGGCGACTATCGGGTCGAGGTCAGCCGCTCCGCCACCGATCCGGTATTGGTCGCGACCGTGCGGCTGAAGCCATGGTCGAGGCCCGATACGAAGCGCTGATCGACGTCGCGCAACCGGTGCCCGACGGCCGCAAGGACAAGGCCGAACAGGGCGACGGTGGGACTATGCCGATTTGGCGTGATCGATCAGATTGTCGCGCAGCTTGGCCACCGTGCGTTGCGTCCGGGCGAACTCGTCAGGCTCTAGCCCGGCGGCCTTGACCAGCGTGCGTTGCGCGCCCTTTTCGCGGAGCGCGCGGCCCGCCTCGGTCAGGCTGATGATGACCTGGCGCTCGTCGGACGGATCGCGTCGCCGGGTCAGGAAGCCCAGCGACTCGAGCTTCTTGAGGATCGGTGTCAGCGTGTTCGATTCGAGGAACAGCTTGTCGCCGAGGCTGCCGACCGTCTGGTGATCCTCCTCCCACAGCGCGACGATGATGATCCATTGGGTGTAGCTGACCCCCAGTTCGTCGAGGATCGGCTTATAGGCACGGCCATAGGCCAGGTTCGCCGAATAGATCGCGAAGCACATGAAATCGCCCAGTTTCGGCATTTTCGGCGGGGCGGCGGGGTCGGTCATGGCGGCTTCTCTCTGCAACGGTCGAACGATATCGTCGATATATATCGGAACCGATTAAATCGGAAGGGTTGACAGTATGTCATGGGCGCGCTTATTAACTCGTATCCGATCTAATCGGTACCGAGTTAAATCAAGGAAACGACCATGACCCAGATCGAAAAGACCCTCTACACCGGCCGGACCCACACGACGGGTGGCCGCGACGGCGCCGCGCGCAGCGACGACGGCCGCCTCGACATCAGCCTGTCGCCACCGGGGACCGCCGGGGCAGGGACCAATCCCGAGCAATTGTTCGCCGCCGGCTGGTCGGCCTGCTTCATCGGGGCGATGGGCATTGCCGCGCGCGGGCTCGGGGTGGCGCTGCCGGCCGACGTCGCGGTCGACGCCGAGGTCGATCTCGGCCTCAACGGCGCAGCCTATCTGCTGGCGGCGCGCCTGAACGTCAGCCTGCCGGGGATCGATGCCGGCACCGCGCGGTCGATCGTCGATGCCGCGCACCAGACGTGCCCCTATTCGAAGGCGACCCGCGGCAACATCGATGTCGTGATCGAACTCGTCTGACATCGAACTGGCGGGCGGCGAGAGGATGCCTCGCCGCCCAGCCCCCCAGGAGAATTGCCATGAATCAGTCGATGCCCCGTTTCACGATCCCGATCGCACCTGGCCTTGCCTTCCACGCGATCTCGCTCGGCGTTGCCGCTGTCGCGGCGCTCGCGACCTTCGGCACGGCGAGCGCGATGCTGCTACCGCCTGCCATGTTCCTCGGCTGGATCGCCTATGGCCTGGGTGGTTCGGTGCGCGCCGGCTTCGCCAATCTCGGATCGTTCGTGCTCGGGCTCGGCTTCGGCATGGGCACCGCGACCGCGATCGGGTTCCTGACCCCGTCGCTCGGAACGCTGGCGACGCCGGCCGCCGTCGCCGGGGTGGTGATCCTGGTGCTCAGCCTGCGCCGGTTCGCGCCATTCGACAGCCCGCCCGCTTATTTCCTCGGGCTGACCAGCTTCTTCTATTCCGGACTGGCGCCGAGCGAGGCGGGCTTCGCGATGCTTGCCGCCGCCGGCACGATCGGGGCGACCGCGGCGGCGGTCGCGGGGCAGGTCGAGGGCTGGCTCGATCGGTCGGCAAAGGCTCAGCCGGCCGTCCTGGCCTGACCCATCACCCGACAGGAGAAACAAGATGTCCTCGCCCCTGATTCTTCCGCTGCTCGTCGCGGCAGCCGCGCTCGGCGCGACACCGGTTTCGGCGCAATCGGCACGCGACGTGCTCGGCCCGGCGGGGGTGGTGCCGCTGGCCACACCGCAGCCGCCCGCGCGGATCATCGCCGATCCGCCGCTGGCGGGCCCGCTCGCCGACGGCAAGGTCTTCATCCAGTATCGCGTCGAGAATCTGCGGATCGAACCGGTGTTCGGCCCCGCGGCGCTCGCGGTCACCCCGCGCATCGGCCATGTCCATGTCACCGTCGATCATGCGCGATGGCACTGGGCCGATGCCAGCGGCGAGCCGATCATCCTCGTCGGGCTCGAACCCGGCCGCCACGAGGTCGAACTGACCCTCGCCAACGCCAATCACCAGTCACTCGATCGCGCGGTCGTGGCCTTCGTCGTCCCCTCCGCCGCGCAACCTCATCAGCATGGCGCCGCTACGAGCGGCGCGGGAGACCGATAATGACCGATATGCCCTTCGCCATGACGCCCGACCATAGTCGCCGTTCCTTCCTCGGCATGGCCACGCTTGCCGGGGCGGCGGGTCTCGGTAGCGGCGTCGCCCGGGCGGCGCCCTCAGCAGGCACGCCGCAGGCGCCGTGGGGATCGCTTCGCCGGATCGACGCCGGCGATCTCAGCATCGCTTATGCCGATATCGGGCCGGCCAAGGGTCCGCCGGTGATCTTGCTCCACGGCTGGCCTTACGACATCCACAGCTTCGCCGAGGTCGCGCCCTATCTGGCCGCCGCTGGCTACCGGGTGATCATTCCCCATCTGCGCGGCTATGGCACCACCCTGTTCCGGTCGGCCGACGTGATGCGCAACGGCCAGCAGGCCGCGCTGGCGGTCGACGTCATCGCGCTGATGGATGCGCTGGCGATACCCAGCGCGGTCGTCGCCGGCTTCGACTGGGGTGCGCGCACCGCGAACATCGTCGCCGCGCTGTGGCCTGAGCGCGTCCGGGCGATGGTGTCGGTCAGCGGCTATCTGATCGGCAGCCCGAAGGCGAACGAAGCACCGCTGCCGCCCGAGGCCGAGCTATCCTGGTGGTACCAATTCTACTTCGCGACCGAGCGCGGCCGCCTTGGCTATGAGCGCAACCGCGCAGCCTTCGCGAAGCTGATCTGGCGAACCGCATCGCCGCGATGGGCGTTCGACGATGCGACCTTCGCACGGTCGGCACCGTCGTTCGACAATGTCGATCATGTCGCGATCACCATCCACAATTATCGCTGGCGGCTGGGGCTGGCGCAGGGCGAGCCGCGCTATGACGGCTATGAGCAGAGGCTCGCGGCGATGCCGGCGATCGCGGTGCCGACGGTGACGATGGAAGGCGATGCCAATGGCGCGCCGCATCCCGATCCGGCCGCCTATGCCGCGAAGTTCACCGGTCGCTATGCGCATCGCCTCGTCACCGGCGGCGTCGGCCATAATCTGCCGCAGGAGGCGCCCAGGGAATTTGCCGACGCCGTGCGGCAGGCGGCGAGCCTGGGCTGACATCGGTCCGGGGGAGGGGCGTCTTCAGACCGGAGGCGCTATCCCTCGCGCACCGTTGCGAACCGCCGCCGCTTGGTCTCGGCGGCGTTGCGGGCTTCCTCGACCGCGGCCTCCTCGGTCGCGAACAGCAGATGGTCGAGCACCGCGGCGAGATGCGCGCGCATCGCGATGCGCGCCTGCGCCGGATCGCGCTGGCGCAGCGCGCGGGCGACCGCGCGATGCTCCTCGACCACCGGTTCGACCTTGGCGGTGCGGGCCTTGGCGAGCAGCAGCGCGATGTCGGGCGACGAAGCGCGCAGCCGCCACAATTGTTCGATCGTGTCGACCATCGCCGCATTGCGGGTCGCGCGCGCGATCAGCCGGTGGAATTCGCGATCGGCATCGTCGGCGCCCTTGCCGCGCCGGTTGTCGCTGGCGATCTCCTCGACCAGCGCGTCGAGATCGTCGAGTTCGGCATCGCTGATATGCGCGGCGGCGAGCGCGGCGGCTTCGCCCTCGATCACCAGCCGCGCCTCGGTCAGCTCGAACGCGGTGACGTTGAAGCCGGGGGCGTCGCTCTGGCCGGGGATCTGGCGGACATAGGCGCCGGCGCCGACCCGCACCTCGATCAGCCCCTGGACCTCGAGCGCGATGATCGCCTCGCGCACCGTCGGGCGGCTGACCGCATGCTCGATCGCCAGATCGCGTTCGGCCGGCAGCCGGTCGCCGACCGCATATTGGCCGCTCGCCAGCTCTTCGAACAATTTGCGCGCGAGCTGGCGATAGAGCCGATCCTGCTGCTCGCCCGGCACCGGTTCTCCCGGCTTGGCCTTCTTCACCATCTGATCCATCCCCTCGGCGATATTGGTATGGCCAATTTGTTCAAAACTTGACAGACCAATATTCGCCAGCCAAACCACGCCTCAAGACAAGCGCTAGCGGCGGACGTGAGTCCGCGCAAGCTGGCCCGCGGTTTGCCGAGACGGGGAGAGGAAGAAAACATGTCGGGCATCAGCATCAGATCGGCCAAGGTCATCGTCACCTGCCCGGGGCGCAATTTCGTGACCCTCAAGATCGAGACCGACCAGGGCGTCTACGGCATCGGCGATGCGACCCTCAACGGCCGCGAACTCGCGGTCGTTTCCTATCTCGAGGACCATGTCATCCCCTGCCTGATCGGGCGCGATCCGCGGCAGATCGAGGACATCTGGCAATATCTCTACAAGGGCGCCTATTGGCGCCGCGGCCCGGTGACGATGTCGGCGGTCGCCGCGGTCGACACCGCCTTGTGGGACATCAAGGCCAAGATGGCCGGCATGCCGCTCTACGATCTGCTCGGCGGTCGCAGCCGCGACGGCGTGCTCGTCTATGGTCATGCCAATGGCGGCGATCTGTCAGAAACGGTCGAGGAGGTCGGTCGCTATATCGATCTCGGCTACAAGGCGATCCGCTGCCAGTCGGGGGTGCCCGGGCTGCGCGACGCTTACGGCGTCGGTCGCGGCAAGATGTATTATGAGCCCGCCGACGCCGCGCTCCCCAGCGAGACCGTCTGGGACACCCGCAAATATCTCAACTATGTGCCGTCGCTGTTCGAGAAGGTCCGCGAGACCTATGGCTTCGACCATCACCTGCTCCACGACGCGCACCACCGGCTGACCCCGATCGAGGCGGCGCAGCTCGGCAAGGCGCTCGAGCCATGCAAGCTGTTCTGGCTCGAGGATGCGACCCCGGCCGAGAATCAGGAGGCGTTCCGGCTGATCCGCCAGCACACCACCACCCCGCTGGCGGTCGGCGAGATATTCAGTTCGATCTGGGACGCCAAGGAGCTGATCCAGAACCAGCTGATCGACTATATCCGCGCGACCGTGGTCCATGCCGGCGGTATCACCCACCTGCGCCGCATCGCCGACTTCGCCTCGCTCTACCAGATCCGCACCGGCTGCCATGGCGCGACCGACCTGTCGCCGGTGACGATGGGCGCGGCGCTGCATTTCGACACCTGGGTGCCCAATTTCGGTATCCAGGAATATATGCGGCACACGCCCGAGACCGATGCGGTCTTCCCGCATGACTATCATTTCGCCGACGGGCTCCTCCATGTCGGCGATACCCCCGGCCATGGCGTCGACATCGACGAGGCCGAAGCCGCCAAATATCCCTATTCACCGGCCTATCTGCCGGTAGCCCGTCTCGAAGACGGCACAATGTGGAGCTGGTGATGCGCGATATTCTTCCCGCTTTGTGGCGCAGCACTGCGGCGCTGTCGCTGATCGCCGTTTCGGCTATGGCCGTGCCGCCTTCTCTTGCGGCGGCCCCGGCCGTGGCGTCCGATCCGCGCACGGTCACCGATCTGTCGGCGGGCTGGCGCTTCCGCTTCGGTGGCGACGCCGCCGGCGTCACCGCCGCCGGTTATGACGACAGCGGCTGGCAGCAGGTGGCGCTCCCGCACAGCTGGAACCGGCTCGGCGACTATCGGCTGACCCGGCAGGGCAGCGTCGGCCGCAACGCCGACATGGGCACCGGCTGGTACCGGTCGAGCTTTCAGGCGCCGCGGCTGGCCGCCGGCCGCCGGCTCTACCTCCAGTTCGACGGGGTCGGCGCGGTCGCCAAGGTCTGGATCAACGGGGTCGAGATCGGCGGCCATGCCGGCGCCTTCTCGCGCTTCCGCTTCGACATCACCGACAAGGTCAAGCCAGGCACCGCCAATCTGATCGTCGTCAGCGCCGACAATTCCAAGCCGAAGCCGGGCAGTCCGACCGAGGCGGTGCTGCCGTTGTCGGGCGACTTCTTCATCTATGGCGGCATCTATCGCGGGGTGAGCCTGGTCGAGGCCGACGCCGCGCAGATCGATCTGCTCGATCATGGCGGGCCGGGCGTCTATGCGCGCACCGTCGGCGCGACCGATGCCGGCGCCGAGATCGCGGTCCGCAGCCGCCTGCGCAACGTCGGCGCAAAGCCGCGCAAGCTCAGCCTCGTCACCACGATCGTCGATGCCGCGGGCAACAGCGTCGCCACCGCGACCGCCCCCGCGGTCCTCGCCGCGCAAGGGACGGGCGAGGTCGAGCAGGCGCTCAGCGTCGCCAACCCGCATCTCTGGAACGGCACCGCCGATCCCTATCAATATCGGGTCGTCGCCGAACTGCGCGACGGTACCCGCACCATCGACCGGGTCGAGCAGCCGCTCGGCATCCGCACCTTCCGGATCGATCCGAACGAGGGCTTCTTCCTCAACGGCAAGCATCTCGCGCTCCACGGCGTGTCGCGCCATCAGGATCTGATGGGCAAGGGCTGGGCGATGACCCCCGCCGACCAGGCCGCCGACATGGCGATCGTCAAGGAGATCGGCGCCAACACGATCCGTCTTGCCCATTATCAGCACGACCAGTCCTGGGTGAGCGAGGCCGACAAGGCCGGCATGGTGACCTGGGCCGAGGTGCCGTTCGTCACCGCGTCGAACCTCGAGGGCAAGGCGCCGACCGCGGCGCTGGTCGCCAATGCCGAACAGCAGTTGGTCGAGCTGATCCGCCAGAACTACAACCATCCGTCGGTCGCGATGTGGTCGGTGGGCAACGAGGTCAATGCCGGCGAACTGTTCCTGCCCGGCAAGCTGCCCCAGCAGTCGGCGGGGCTGCTCAAGGATCTCGCCGCGCTCGCCAGGCGCGAGGATCCGAGCCGGCCGACGACCTTCGCCGATTGCTGCGAGGATGCCGCGGCGTTCGAGGTCCATGGTCCCGAACTCGCCGGCACCACCGACCTGATCGGCTATAACCGCTATTATGGCTGGTATTATGGTGCCCCGCAGGACATGGGCACCGCGCTCGACGCGCTCCATGCCAAGCATCCGAAACTGCCGATCTCGGTCAGCGAATATGGCGCGGGCGGCGGCATCTCGCAGCACAGCGACGATCCGCTCGGCGGCGCGGTCGCGATCATCGGCCGGCCGCATCCCGAGGAATATCAGAGCTGGTATCATGAGGCGAACTGGCAGCAGCTCGCCTCGCGCAAATATATCTTCGCGAGCTGGGTCTGGTCGCTGTTCGACTTCGCTTCGGAGATGCGTGGCGAGGGCGATTCGGTCGACATGAACGACAAGGGCCTCGTCACCTTCGATCGAAAGGTGAAAAAGGACGCCTTCTATTTCTACGCCGCCCAATGGTCGCCCGATCCGGTGCTCCATCTCAACGGCCGCCGCTATGTCGACCGTGCCTATCCCGCGACCGATGTCCGCGCTTATTCGAACGCCGACAAGGTGTCGCTGACGGTCAATGGTGCGGCCATCGGCACTGTCGCCTGTCCCGACCGTATCTGCGTCTGGAAGGATGTGCGGCTGAAGCCCGGCGCGAACAGCGTCGAGGCGCGGGCGACGATCGGCGGCAAGGAGGTGGTCGACCGGCTGAGCTGGACCGCGCCCGACGCGGCACAGGGCCTGCACATCAAGGCCGGCGAACTCAACGGCCGCAAGAGCGGCGAGCTTCTTTATGGATCGGATGCCTTCTTCACCGGCGGCACCCCGACCCAGCTCAATGCGCTGATGCTGCGTCCGGGCGCCAGCGCGCCGGTCAAGAAGGTCACCGGCGAAGGCGATCTCGACCTGCACAAGGCCTTCCGCGCCGGTGCGTTCAGCTATGACCTGCCGCTGCCCGACGGCAGCTGGACGGTGACGATCCATACGCTCGAACCCGATCCGGCGCTCGCGGCGACGCGCAGCTTCGACGTCGTCGCCAACGGCAAGACCGTGCTGCCTGCGTTCAGCCCGGCGAAGGCCGGCGGCGGGGCGCTGGTGGCGGTCGCCAAATCCTTCACGGCCAAAACGGTCGGAGGACATCTCAAGCTCGATTTCATACCACGCGGCGGGCCAGCGATCCTGTCCGCGATCGATATAAGCAAACAGGGGAAGTAAATGACATCCACCGTATTGGTTCGCGCCCTCGCCGGGGCCAGCCTCCTTGCGTCCTGTTGCGCCGCACAGGCCCAGCCGATGCCGGTCGCCCAGACCGACGGCGCGGACGAACCCGAGGAGATCATCGTCACCGCCCGCCGCAAGGATGAATCGCTGCAGGACGCGCCGCTGACGATCAACGCGGTGACCTCGGAAGAACTCGGCAAGCTCAACATCCGTGGGTTCGAGGATATTTCGACGGTGGTGCCGGGCCTCAGCCTGTCGACCAGCGCCAACGGCACCGGTGGCGTCGCCTCGGTGCGCGGCATCGCCTTCGATGCCAATGCCAGCGGCAACAATCCCTCGGTCGAATTCTACCTCAACGATGCGCCGGTCACCTCGGGGCTGCTGTTCCAGGCGATGTTCGATCTCGGCCAGGTCGAGGTGTTGCGCGGGCCGCAGGGCACTCTGCGCGGCCGCGCCTCGCCGTCGGGTTCGGTGACGGTGACCTCGAAGCGCCCCGATCTCGACCGGGTCGGCGGCTATGTGAACATGACCGGCACCTCGATCGGCGGGATCAACGCCAATGGCGCGATCGGCGTGCCGATCGTCGCCGGCGTGCTCGCGGTGCGGATCGCCGGCGTGATCGACGAGAATGAAGGCGCGCGCGTCACCAGCATCAACAACCGCTCGGACTCGTCGTCGCGCACGCGCGGCGGGCGCGGCACGGTGCGGTTCGATCCGACCGATACGCTGACGCTGGTCGGCACCTATCAGCGGCTGGTGCGCAACCAGCATTCGTTCGACCAGGTCGAATCGCTCAGCCTCTTCTCGCCCGGCGCGGCGGCGAGCCCGGTGCCGATCGTCGGCAGCGACCGGCTGGCGGTCGAGGACAAGGGGCGCGAGTTCCGCCAGGCCTATGACGCGTATAATCTCCAGGCCTCATGGAAGGTCGCGGGCCAGCAGCTCAACTATGTCGGGTCCTTCACCAAGCAGGATATCCGCGCCTTCACGCCGGTCGATCCGGGCAATTTCTTCGGCGCCGCTTATCCGATCGCGATCCAGACCGCAGGCAACAGCCTCAACACGGTCACCAAGCAGCAATCGCACGAACTGCGGCTGTCGTCGCAGGAACGGGTGCTCGGCGCGTTCGATTACATCCTCGGCGGTTTCTACAACAAGAACAAGAATCCGACCGACCTGGTCCAGCAGACGCCCTTCTTCTCGGGCACGGTGGTGACCCCGACCACCCCGTCGTCGGTGCTCAGCACCCCGGTCGCGCGGCGCGGCGAGACCACCGAGAAATCCCTGTTCGGCAACCTCACCTGGCATCTCGGCGACGCAACCGAGATTTCGGGCGGCCTGCGCTATATCGACTATAAGCAGACCGGCAGCCTGGCGACCAACGGCGTGATCAATCCGCGCGCCAACCAGGACGATCACTACACGACGTTCATCTATTCGGGGGTGATCAGCCACCGCTTCACCGACGACCTGATGGCCTATGCCAGCGTCGGCAGCTCGTGGCGGCCAGGGATCAGCGCGGTCGGCGATTTCAGCCTCAACATCTCGGCGCTCGAAAACAGCTTCATCAACCTGCCGCCCGAAAAGTCGACCTCCTACGAACTCGGGCTCAAGTCGAGCTGGTTCGACAAGCGGCTGCGCTTCAACGTCTCGGCCTTCCACCAGGATTTCACCAACTATCCGCTGCGGCCGAGCGGGGCGGGGCTCTATTATGTCAGCACCGACTTCAACGCCCGCACCAACAGCAACATCGAAACGGTCAAGCTGTTCAACTTCGTCGGCGCGGTGCCGGTGAAGGTCGACGGCGCTGAGCTCGAGGCCAATTTCCAGGCGTCGCGCCAGTGGAGCATGGGCCTCACCGCCAGCTATGCGCGCAGCAAGGTCAAGAACGGGCTGGTGCCGTGCAACGACTATGCGCCGCGCGACGGCGTCCCCGACGCGACCAGCAGCGTGCCGACCGTCGCCGGCATTCGCGGCGCCACCGGCGGCGACAATCTGTCGGCCTGCCGGGTGAACTACAGCGCGTCGCTGGCGCCGAAGTTCAGTGCGGTGGTCCAGTCCGAATATCTGGTCCCGCTGGCCTCGACCTTCGACGGCTATGTCCGCGGGCTGCTGTCCTATTATGGCAAGTCGCAGGTCGATCCCTCGAACGCGGTCGACGACACCAAGGCCTATACGCTGCTCAACGTCTATCTCGGCCTTCGCGACGTGAAGAGCGCCTGGGAAGTATCGGTCTATGCGAAGAACCTGCTCGACACCAAGCGGGCGCTCTCGCGCTCGTCGACCCCGCTGACCGCAAGCTATGCCTCGCTGCTCGGTGGCCAGACCGGCGCCAGCAGCTATCGGCTGATCAGCTACACCCAGCCGCGCGAGTTCGGCCTCAACATCCGTTACGCGTTCGGCGCACGCTGATTTCGGATGAAGGCCTGCGTGGCGATTATCTGCATAGTGGCCTGACCAATCGTCAAAATCCTGTTGCCCCATAATCCTCCGCACGATATGATTCATTAATTGAATTATATCGTGGGGAGGATGCAGTGAGCCAGAACCCCATAGTCAATCGTCGGACCCTGATCATGGGCGCGGCTGCCGCCTCGCTGGCGCTGGCGACGGAAGGCGCGCCCGCGGCGGCCCCCGCCACAAGGCGCTTTCCCAAGGGCTTTCGCTGGGGGGCGTCGACCGCCGCGCACCAGATCGAGGGCAACAACGTCAATTCCGACCTGTGGTTCTTGGAGAATATCAAGCCGACCACCTTCACCGACCGGTCGGGGGACGCGTGCGACAGCTATCATCGCTATGAGGAGGACATCGCCCTGCTCGCGAAGATCGGCCTCAACGCCTATCGCTTCTCGATCGAATGGGCGCGGATCGAACCGTCGCGCGGCCATTTCTCCAACGCGATGCTCGACTATTACAAGCGGGTGATCGCAACCTGCCGGAAGCATGGCGTGGCGCCGGCGGTCACCTATTTCCACGGATCGGCGCCGCTGTGGTTCGCCGAGGCGGGGGGCTGGTTCAGCCCGGATTCGCCGGCGCTGTTCGCGCGGTTCTGCGACAGGGCGACCCGCGCGCTGGGGGCGGAGATCGACGTCGCCTTCACGATCAACGAGCCCCAGGTCAACGAGGTCTTTCGGGCGATTCCCGGCGCGTCGGCCTATTTCACCAAACAGGATGCGGCCTCGCTGGCGATGATCGCCGCGGCGGCGAAGGAACTCAACGCGCCCGATTTCCAGACCAGCGGCCATCCCGATTTCGCGCGCGCGCGGCCGAACATGATCGCGGCGCACGAACAGGGCGTCGCGGCGATCAAGGCGGCGCGCGGTGACCTGCAGGTCGGGGTGACGCTGTCGGTCACCGATTTCCAGCCCGGCAACGAGGACAGCCCCTATCTCGACGTCCGCCAGCGCGCTTATGGCGAATGGATCGAGGCGATCCGGCGTGCGGGCGACTTCACCGGCGTCCAGAGCTATCGGCAGGTGCGCCTGCCCGGCAAGGGCAAGCCGCTGCCGCCGCTGCCGCCGATCCCGTTCGTCAAGCCGGGCGACATGCAGGGCAATCTCGCGCGGCCCGAGGCGGTCGCCAACACGCTCGAATATATCCACCAGGCCACCGGCAAGCCGGTGATCATGAGCGAGAACGGCCTCGAGACCGAGAATGACGAATATCGCGTCTGGTTCATTGGCGAGGCGGTGAAAAGCCTGCATGCCGCGATGGCCAAAGGCATTCCGGTGCTCGGCTATTACCACTGGTCGCTGCTCGACAATTATGAGTGGAACCGGGGATATGCGCCGAAATATGGCCTGGTCGCAGTCGATCGCGAGACCTTCAAACGGACGCCCAAACCCAGCGCGGCGGTGATGGGCGCCATCGCGCGGCGCAACGCGATTTAGAGCATGTCCTGATCAAATTGATCAGGACATGCTCTAAATCGTCTTTGTTTTTCGCATTTTCCGAGCCGTCAGGTGACTCCACCTGACTTGAAAATGCTTCAGGGCAGCCTCTCGGCCGCCGCCTGATCGTTGAGCGCGATCAGCCGTGCCGGTCGAGCAGCCCCAGCCCCTTCAGCACGCAGGCATCGCCGTCGACCCGCCGGCCGCGCGCGCCGAAATGGATCAGCGCCTCCTCATAACGCGCCGCCAGCGCGGGCGCGCCGATGATCACCACCTCGTCGGGGATGTCGCGCACCGACTGCATGTCGACGATCTCGGCGCCGATCAGCAGCCCCGAGAGGAAGCCGGTCGCCCAGGTCGCCGAGCGGCCCACGCGCAGCTGCGCGGCGCGCGCCTCGAACAAGGCGCTTGCCAGATTGGCGCGCCGCTCCATCCGCACCAGCCCGGCGGCGAAGCCTTCATCCTCTTCTTCCGCCGGACCGCGGCCGGCCCCGGCCTGGACCAGCGTCGAATGCTTCATCAGCATCGCGAACAGCTCGCCCGAAACGAAGGTGCGGAAACCGTCGATCGTCTCGTCCTCGACCCGCGACCATTTGCTGTGGGTGCCGGGCAGCAGGAACAGCGTGCTGCGTGTCGCCAGTTCGGGTTCGAGCGCGAGCGCGCCGAAGATCTGGGTTTCCTCGCCCCGCATCACGTCGGGGCGTCCCTCGATGTCGATCCGCGCTACCCCGGGGGCGATCTTGACCGGGATCCCGTCGAAATCGAAGCAGGTCGCGGCCCGCGCCCAATCGTCGACCCCGGTCGGGCAATCGACATAGGGCGCCTCGCGCAGCCCGGTCTTCGCCCCGGCCATTCCGCACAGATGGATGAAGGCGGGCGGTCCGTCGGACCAGCGCGTGAGCGCCGCGCGCAATGCCGCCGCCGGGCTGTCGGTCAGCGTGCCGATGCCCGGCCCGTCGGCGCGGTCGACCACCTGTCCGTCCTCGATACGGAACAGCCGCAAATTGCTCGTGCCCCAGTCGCCCAGCACATGCCAGTTCATGCGATACTCCTCCGGCCCGACGATCAGGAGACGCGCCGCAGCGCGCCGGGGGCCGTGCCGCCGCCCAGCGCCGCGATGAACGCCGCCGCGCGCCGGCCGACATCGGCGGCGCTCATGCCCGGCTTGTAGAGCGCCGAACCGAGACCGAATCCGGCCGCCCCGGCGGCGCGCCAGTCCGCCAGGCTCTCGGGGGTGACGCCGCCGACCGGCAGCAGCCGCGCCGACGCCGGCAGGATCGCCCGCATCGCGTTGAGCCCGGCGGGGCCGATCGCCTCGGCCGGGAACAGCTTGAGCGCGGCGGCGCCGGCTTCGAGCGCGGCGAGCGCCTCGGTCGGGGTGGCGACGCCGGGCAGCGCGACCAGATCCTGTTCGACCGCGGCCCCGATCACCCGCACATCGGCATTGGGGGCGATGATCAGTGTGCCGCCGGCGGCGGCGACCGCCGCGACCTCCTCGGCATGCAGCACCGTGCCCGCGCCGATCACCGCGCGGCCTTCGAGCCGGCGCGCGAGCCGGGCGATGCTCTCGAACGGCTCGGGCGAATTGAGCGGGACTTCGATGATGGCGAAGCCGGCGGCGACCAGGGTCTCGCCGATCGCTTCGACCTCGTCGGGGTGGACCCCGCGCAGGATGGCGATCAGCGGACAGCGGGCGAAGGCGGCGTCGAAGCGGTCGATATGGGTCACGGGACTATCCAGACAGTGGGCGGCATCATTTATATGATAAATGGGAAATGTCCATCCCGCGACAAGGGGTGACAGCGCCGGACGGGTGCGCCAGAACGCAGCGATGCGCCGCGAACCAGCCGATAACGAGCGAGAACCCCTTTTGGATGCGCCCGGGGAAGCGAAGGCGGAAGCCAAGGGAGAGGCCAAGGGAGAAGGGGGCCGCAACCTCACCCAGGCGATGCTCGATGCGCTCGGCCGCGCGATCGTCACCGGCGATTATGAGGCGCGGCCTTTTCCGACCGAGGCCGACCTGGCCCGGGTCCACGGCGTCAGCCGATCGGTCACCCGCGAGGCGGTCAAGATGCTCACCGCCAAAGGGCTGGTCAGCGCGCGGCCGCGCCACGGCACCGTCGTCCAGCCTGCCGGCTTGTGGAACCTGTTCGATCCCGACGTGCTGCGCTGGATGCTCGAACGGCAATTCTCGGTTGACCTGCTGCGCCAGTTCAACCAGCTGCGCATCGCGATCGAGCCCGAGGCGGCGGCGCTCGCCGCCCAATATCATGGCCCGGTCGACATGGTGCGGATCCGCCGCGGGCTGGCGCGGATGGCCGCCGCCGAGGTCGGCCGCGAGGACGCGCTCGACGCCGACATCGCCTTCCATGTCGCGATATTGCACGCGTCGCAAAACCCTTTCTACGCGCAGTTCGAAACGCTGGTCGCGACCGCGCTCAGCACCTCGATCCGCTTCACCAACAGGCTCAAGGGGCGGACCGCGAGCATCCCCGATCACACCGCCGTCGCCGATGCGATCGCGTCGCGCGATGCCGACACCGCCCGGATCGCGATGCGGCGGCTGATCGGCGACGTGCTGGCGCTGATCGGCGATGACGAGGTCGCGCCGAGCGTCGATTAGACCAGCGGCGCGTCCGACTGGCGGCGCACCAGCGCATGATCGAGAATCAGCTGGACCGGCGGGCCTTTGCGGCTGCCCTTGATCTCGCGCGACAGCAGTTCGACCGTCGAGCGCGACATCTCGTCGATCGGCTGACGGATCGTCGTCAGTTCGGGCCAGATCGTCGTCGCCAGCGGCGCGTCGTCGAAACCGCACACCGACAGGTCGCGCGGGACATCGAGCCCGCGCTGATGGGCGACCGCGACCGTCGCCGCCGCCATGTCGTCATTGCTCGCGAAGATCGCCGACGGGCGGTCCGGCCGGTCGAGGATCTGCGCGGCGGCGTCGAGCCCCGAGCGATAGGTGAAAAGCCCCTGTGCGACGATCGTCGCATCGTCACCGATCCCGGCCTCGGTCAGCGCCAGCCTGTAGCCGTCGAGCCGCCGATGGGTCGCGCCATGGCTGGGATTGCCGGCGATGAACCCGATCCGGCGATGACCCTGGGCGATCAGGTGGCGGGTCATGTCATGCGCGGCGCGATGGTCGTCGACGCTGACCGAGGAGAAGGCACGCGGGGTGCGGCCGGTCGCGACCGCGACGATGTGGAGCCCCGCCGCGGTCAGCGCGGCGACCGTCGCCGCCGAATCGCACAAGGGCGGGAACAGGATGACCCCGCGGATCCGGCTCTGCAGCAGGTTGCGGATCAGATCGTCGATCGAAGTATCGGGCTGGACGACCTCGACCGCGAGATGGACATGGCTGCGACTGGCCTGGAACAGGCTGCCGATCAGGAATTCCGACAGATAGGAGGAGGGCGGGAAGGCGTAGAGCAGCGCGATCCGCAATTCCTCATTGCCCGCCAGACTGCGCGCGATCGCGCTCGGCGCGAAATTGAGCGCGGCGATCGACCGCTCGACCTTCTCGCGGGTCGCATCGCCGACATTGCCCTTATAGTTGAGCACCCGCGAGACCGTCATCGCCGACACCCCGGCGTGCCGCGCGACATCGTCGATCGTCAGCGAGCCGAGCCGCCGCCGGGGCGTCCTGCTCTCGGTCACCGGGCGGTCTCGGCGGCGGCGAGCGAAGGCGCTTTCGATATCGGCGGACGGCGATCGATCATATCAACCTCGATGGCGGATTATCCCGCTCTTTCCAAAGCGGAGGTGCCCGCGGCAAATGGACAGGTCTTGAACTAGTCGACAATTCACGATTTGAACAAGGCTGGCAGTGCTGCCCGCGGCGAAAGCGGCTTTCTCCCATGACTTCGGGATGGGATCGGCTAATCCTCGGTGCGCGATCGACAGGGAGACGAGATGACGACGGTCCGGCGAATGGGGGTCGAGGGCGCGGAAAACCGGGCATTGCTGGTCGAGGCGACCGAGGCGATCCTGCGCGACGAAGGCTATGCGTCGGTGACCGCGCGCCAGGTCGCCAACCGCGCCGGGCTCAAGCACCAGCTCGTCTATTATTATTTCCGGACGATGGACGATCTCGTGCTCGCGGTGATCCGCAAGGCCGCCGAAAGCCGGATCGACCGCTTCGCCGCGGTGCTCGAATCGCCGCAGCCGCTGCGGGCTCTGTGGGCGCTCAACCGTTCGCCGGCCAATGCGGCGATCGCCGCCGAATTGCTGTCGATGGCCGGGCACCGCGACGCGATCCGCGCCGAGATCGTCCGCATGGCCGAGGAGTTTCGCGCGTTGCAGGTCGCGGCGATCACCCGGCTCATGGCCGAGCGCGGCATCCCCGACGAACCCTATTCGGCCGGCGCGATCGTCATGTTGATGATGAGCTTTTCGCGGCAGATCGTCTCGGAGGAGGCGCTCGGCCTGTCGGCCTGCCATGCCGAGGCGCTCGCGCTGATGGAGGATATCATGCGGCGCTTCGACGAGCCCCCCGCCATCGCCTGAGCGAGGCGGCGCGGGCATCGCCGACGCGGTGTTTCATCGCGGCGCGGCGCTCGGTTGACCGCTATAAGGGGCGACGCTAACGCGGTGGTCAGCACAAGCGCCGGGCAAAGCGGCGCTGTCGGGAAGATGCGAAAGGAATGACGATGGCGAAGACTGCATTGGTGACTGGCGCCGCGGCCGGTATCGGACGCGCGATCAGCCTGCGGCTGGCACGCGAAGGCAACGCCATCGGCGTGCTCGACCTCAATCTCGAGGGTTGCGAAGCGGTCGTCGCCGAGATCGAGGCGGCGGGCGGCAAGGCGATCGCGCTGCAGGCGAGCATCGCCGATCGCGCCCAGGTCACCGCCGCGGTCGAAAAGCTGCGCGGCGCCTTCGGCCCGGTGACGATCCTCGTCAACAACGCCGGCATCTCGAACTTCATCTCGTTCGAGGAGCTGACCGAGGCCGACTGGCACAAGATGATGGACATCAACGTCGTCGGCACCTTCATCTGCACCCAGGTCGTCCTGCCCGACATGAAGGCCGCCGGCTGGGGCCGGGTCGTCAACATCTCCTCGTCGAGCGCGCAGAGCGGCAGCGTCGACCAGGTCCATTATTCGGCGTCGAAGGGCGCGGTCATCTCGATGACCCGTTCGCTCGCGCAGGCGCTCGGGCCGATGGGCGTCACCGTCAACAACATCCCGCCGGGATCGGTGATGCAGACGATCATGTCGGAGGCGAACAAGGACCGCTTCCAGTTCCCGGTCGAGCATCTCGCCAAGATGCTGCCGGTCCGCCGCACCGGCGTGCCCGACGACATCGCCAATGCCTGCGCCTGGCTGTGCTCGGAAGACACCGGCTATGTCACCGGCCAGACGATCGGCGTCAACGGCGGCCGCGTTCCGTCCTGATCATGGGTTTCGCCGCCGACGCCCCGGTCGGGCGTCGGCGGATTTCCGTCATTTCACGGCCGTCGACAGCGTCACCGGCCCGATCAGCCCCGAGGGCCTGAGCGGCGCGTTCGCGCGGTAGGTCGGCAGGCTGGTGTAGGTGATCTTGGCGGCCCCCGGCTGGGCGTCGCCGATCAGCCGGTTGACCCACAGGTCGGCGACCCGCACCTCGATCCGGTTGGTCCCGCGCCTGACCGCTCCGCCGATGTCGATCCGATAGGGCGCGTGCCAGGCGGTGCCGACCATGCGGCCGTTGACTACCACCTCGGCGACATCGCCGACCTTGCCCAGATCGAGCATCAGCGGCGCGCCCGGCCGCGCCCCGCGCGGCAGGCCGAAGCTCTTCGTGTAGGTCGCGATCCCCGAAAAATATCGGATTCCCGGCTCCGCCTGCTCGCTGAGCGAACCGAGCGTCGCCAGTTTCGCGGTTGCCGGCGCGCCGCGTTCGGGCTGGAAGGCGACATCCCAGGGACCGTCGAGCGTCAGCGCGGGCGCGAAGGCCGGGCGGACGATCGTCGCGGCCGGGGCCGTCGCGGATTTACGGAAGACGACGAAATAGGACTGGTCGGCCTCGAACCGGAGCGGCACCACCGTTTCGTCGCCCTCGATCCGGTACGAGGCGGGCTCGATCAGGCCGCTGTCGGCATGCCAGATCTCGGGGGCCTTGCCGGTCACCCGAAAGCGTGCCTCGATCGCCTCGGCACGGTCGCGGCGATTGTCGACGAAATAGAGATCGCCATCGTCGAGCGCGCGATGCGCGAACAGCAGCTCGCTGTCGGGTTGCGGCCCGGCATAATCGAAATCGGGCGCGACCCCGATCGCCTTCAGCGCGCCCTCGACATCATGGCCCGCGATCACTTGGCCCAGACCGACGGTTCCGCCGCTCCACAGCTTTTTCACCAGCGCATGATATGCAGGCCCGTCTTCGCCGAGGGCCGGCGATCCGGCGGGCGGATCGCCCAGCACCACCGCGCCGGCGGCGACCAGCGTCGCCAGTCGGCGCAGCGTCGGCAGGGTCATGCGCCGGCTCGCCCCGCCCAGATAGAGCAGGCGGTAGCGCGCCCCGCCTTTGGCGATGAGCATGGCATTCTCGACCGTCAGCCGGTCGGCCAGGATCTCGGCATTGACGAAGTCATAGCCGTGACGGGTCGGGGCATTGGCGATCGCCGCATCGCCGTACAGCCCGGTGAGCGGCCCTTCCTCGCCATAGAAATAGGCGACGTCGGCGACATTGCGGCCCTGCTGGAGCAACAGGCTGCTGCGCGCCATATAGTCGACCCATGGCCGCGCCATCTCGGCCCAGCTCTCGTTGCGATTGAAATATTGGCCGAAATGGTAAAGCGACAGGCCCGGCAGCTTGTCGTCGACCGGCTGGTGGACCGAGGTGTGGATCACCGGCCGGTTGACCCCGGTCGCGAATTCGAGGTCGATCACCGGCCGCAGGTCGGCGGGCGCGAACGCCCAGGGCTTCTGCGACGCGGTCAGCGACTCCGCGGCGACGATATTCTGGCCGTAGATATGGGCGACCGACGCCGCCCCCTTGATGTCGGCGATATAGGTCGGGCGCGGCCCGACCTTGCGGTCATAGGTCCACATCGCCGCCATCGGCACGTCGGCATGGCTGCGCATCGCCATGTCGTCGCCGAGCGACGGACGGCGATCCTCGAGCGCCTCGCCATAGACGATCAGCCCATGCTCGTGCGCGACCTTGGCGATCGTCCCATAATGTTCGCTGGCCATCAGATCGGCGAGGGTGAGGCGATAGTCGCGCAGGAAGGCGTCGCTCTCGGCGCGCGAGCCGATGATCGTGCCGGTCAGCGCCGGCAGCCAGCGGGTCGGATCATAGCCGCGCAGCCGCCGGAACTGCTCGATCATGTGCGGGGTCCAGTTCGACGCGCCGACCTCGATGCTGTCGGTCAGCAGCGCGCGCACGCCATGTCGGCCGATCAGATCGGGACCGGTGGTGTCGCGGTACATCCCCAGATAGGTGTCGAGATAGCGGCGCACCGCGGCGCCATCGAACTTGTCGACCTCGAGCCCGGTCGCCTCGGCGGTCGCGGGATGATTGCGGGTGCCGACCAGCGAATAGCCCAGCCGCACCACCCGCCAATGTCCCTTGGGCGGCGTCCAGTCGAGCGTCCCGTCGGGGCGCAGCCGCGCGGTGAGATCGATCACCCTGTCGGGGGCGATGCCGGCCTCGCGGGCGTCGGCCGAACCCGTCAGCGCATCATAGTCGCGCGCGATCGCAAAGCCGGCCTTGGCCTCGAACCGGTCGACAAGCGGGGTGGCGGACAGCGCCAGCGTGCCGATCCGCGCGGAACGTGTGCCACCGCGTGCCGCCGCGGCGCCGACGCCGGCGATCCGCAACCGGAACATCCGCGCGGTCACCGGCGCGAAGCCGACCGTGGTCGGCACCGCGGTCACCTCGAAGCCCGCGACCGGGCGCCACTCGGTGCCGTCGTCGCTCGCCTCGAGCCGGGGATCGATGCTGACATCGCCGATCGGCGGCTTGCCGCCCGGCAGATAGAGCGTCGCCGAGGCGATCGTCCGCGGCGCGTCATAGACGAGCCGGATCTCGCCGCGCGCGGTCAGGAAGGTGGCGGGGTCGGCGTCGAACATCGCCGCGCCGTCGATCGCCTCGCCATCGGCGGACAGCACGCGCGGCAGCGCGATCGGCTTGGGTGCGGAGACCGGATAGGCCAGCACCGCGACGTCGGCATAATATGTGGGCGGGGTCTTGTCGCTGCCGAGCGCGTCGGCGATGTCGGGGGTGCCCGCCACCGCCTGAAAGGGGCCGGTAACCGAAGGCGGCGGGGCGAGCCTGCCCGCGAACGGCCGCCCGCCGGCAATGTCGGTCTCGCTCCACACCAGTTTCTTCAGGCCGTCCTGTGGCGGGACCCATGGCCCGCCGGTCTCGCTCCAGCCCGGCGACGAGGCGATCGCCAGTTCGAGGCCGAGCGCGTCGGCGCGCGCGGCGGCGTGGCGGAAGGCGTCCTTCCACTCGGGGGTCATGTAGACCAGTCGCTTGTCGACGATCTGCGGCGTCATCAGGCTGGCGTCGAAGGTCTGCGCCCCGCCGATCCCGACCCGCTTCATCCAGGCGAGATCCTTGTCGATCCCGTCCTTGCTGATGTTGCCGTTCATCCAGTGCCACCACACCCGGGGGCGGGCGCTGTTGGGCGGGTCGCGGAACTGTGCGGCGAGCGGATCCGTCGGAGCAGAGGCGGGGAGAGGGACTGCGGCACCGGCCGCGAGCGGCATCGACAATGCGGTCGCCAACAGGGCCTTGACGAGAGCGCTGCCGGTCCGGCGCGAACGGGTCGAAATCATCAGCGGATCCTCAATGCGATATCGTGCAGGCGGCCATGTGACTCACGGCCGGATCAGCCGGCGGTCCTTCATCCAGGCGTAGAATTGGTCGATCCATAGCGCCGATGCCTGCGATCGATGCGCCATGCCGAAGCCATGGCCGCCCCGTTCGTAGAGATGCGCTTCGACCGGGATCCTGGCGTCGCGCCAGGCGTCGATCAGGCCGATCGGCCGGGTCTTGGCGAACAGCGGATCGTCGAGCGCGATCGCGACGAACATCGGTGGCGAGTCGGCGGGAACGGTGCGTGCCGACATCGGCGGATAGATCGGTGCGATGAAGTCGGGGCGCGCCGCCTTGTCGTCGGCGAGCCCGACCGCGAGCGTGGTCATCGCCCCGGCCGAAAAGCCGACGAAACCGACCCGCTGCGGATCGATCTGCCATTCGGCCGCGCGCTGCCGGACCAGCCGCACCGCCGCCTGGGCGTCGGCCAGCGCCTCGGGCGGGGTATCGAGCGGGGTCGTGAACGGGCCCGGCCTGGCGATCGGCGTCATGAAAGCCGCCATCGCCGCCTGATAGCCCTTCTGGTCGCGCGGGGTCGGCACCAGCCGATATTTGAGGACGAAGGCGGCGATGCCATGATCGGCGAGCCAGTGCGCGACGACATAGCCTTCGCTGTCGATCGCGAGCGACCGGAAGGCGCCGCCGGGCGCCACGATCACCGCGACCCCGGTCGCCTTGGCGGGATCGGGCAGGACCGGGGTCAGCGTCGGGTTGACGACATTGCGCACCGCGCGGTCCTCGGGACCGCGGCTGCTCCATTGCTCGGCTTCGCCTATGATCGGACGGGCGAGCAGCGGGATCGCATCGGGTTCGGCGGGCGCGGCGATCTCGGCCTGGTAACGCGACGGCGTCTGCGCCTGCAGGGCAAGCGGGGCGGTTGTCAGCACGCCGATGCAGGCCGCCCATATGATCGCCGATCCTGTTCTGGCCATCGATGCTCCTCCCCGACTGTCTCCGATCGATATCGCCGGAGACATAATTCATATTGTGAATGATTGGCGAATGCCATATCGCCAGAACGCTGTCGAGCCGCGACTGATATGGCAGGATGGCAGAAATTGGTAAGATAGATTCGATCGGGCGCAGCATATAAGGGCTGCGCGAAGATCGGGGAGAGCCGAATGACCCTCGACCGCCGCACCTTCCTTCAGACCGGCCTTCAGGCCGGTGCGCTCGCGGCCACCGCCGTGGCCTGGCCCGCGCTGGCGGCGACCGAGACCGTCGCGGTGAAGATCGACACGCGCGCCGTCACCGGGCCGCTGGCGCATATCTGGGCCGAATGCGCCGGATCGGACCGCGCAGCGATCACGATGCGCGAGAGCTGGCGCCGCGATCTCGACCGCTGGCACAAGGAGGCGGGGCTCAAGCGGGTGCGTTTCCACGGCATCTTCAACGACGAACTCGGGATCAATGCGCCGTCGATCCTGTCGCGCGGCGACCAGCCACCCAATTTCCAGAATATCGACGCGGTCTATGACGGGCTGATCGAACATGGCGTCAGCCCGTTCGTCGAACTGGGCTTCATGCCCAAAAGGCTCGCCTCGGGCGACCGGACGTTCGGCTTCTACGCCGGCAATGTCAGCCCGCCGACCAGCAACGAGGCCTGGGCCGGTTTCATCAAGGCGTTCGCGTCGCATCTGATCGATCGCTACGGTCTGGCCACCGTCCGGCAATGGCCGCTCGAAGTCTGGAACGAGCCCAACCTCGCCGCCTTCTGGTCGGGCAACCAGCAGCAATATTTCGATTTCTACAAGGCGACCGCGGTGGCGCTCAAGGAGGTCGACCGGGGGCTCCTGGTCGGCGGCCCGGCGACCTCGTCGACCGCCTGGCTGCCCGAATTCCTGAGCTATTGCGCGCAGAACAACGCCCCGGTCGATTTCGTGTCGACCCATGTCTATGCCGGCGACAATCAGGGGCGGCTGTTCGGCGGCCCCGAGCGCTTCGCCCAGGCCGACGTCATTCCCGAGGCGGTCAAGCGCGCGCGGGCGCGGATCGATGCGACCCCGTTCAGGGGCAAGCCGCTGTGGATGAGCGAATGGTCGTGCGACAGCCCGGCGATGATCGCGCATATCCTCAAGGGCTGCCTGCCGCACGCGCATGCGATGTCGCACTGGACCTTGAGTTCGACCTATGAGGAACTGGGTGTCGCCGATGCGGTGCTCAAGGAAGGCGATATGGGGTTCGGCGCGATGGTCCAGAACATCGCCAAGCCCGCCTTCAACACCTACAAGCTGCTCCACGCGCTCGGCACCACCCGGCTCGAGGCCGAAGGGCCGGCACTCGCTTCGCGCCGCGCGGACAAATCGGTCGCCGCGCTCGTCTGGAACCTCGCCGACGTCAAGCAGCCCGGCGGCATCCCCGGCCAGGCGCGCGTGCGCGAGGTCAGCGGCGCGCCGAAGCGGCTCGATGTCGAATTCGTGGGTGCCAAGCCCGGCCAGCCGGTGCGGGTGAGCTTCGTCGACTGGGAGCGCGGCTCGCCGATGCCGGCCTGGCGCGCGATGGGATCGCCGCAATATCCGAAGCCCGAACAGATCGGCGAACTGCGCCGCCGCGCCGACATCGCCCCGCCGAAGACGATGCGGCTCGATCAAGCGTGCAAGCTGATGCTCGATGTTCCCGCCGAAGGGGTGGCGCTGATCGAGATGTAGGAGGCAGGGGCAAACCCCAACTCCGTCTTGCCAGCGCAGGCTCATAGACGCTGACTTATGGCGCTTCGTTCTCTTCTTCGTCGCCCCGCACTTGTTTGTATGGACCGGGTACAAGGTGAACAGCGTTCGGAGACATGGTGAACACATTGGCATGGGCAGGAGGAGCCGATGCC
>NZ_JBXANN010000015.1:0-143399 GCF_058801765.1 Rhizorhabdus sp. GW822-FHT03C02 | reverse complement strand
CAGCTCGCGGCCAAGACGCTCGAGCTGAACGCGATCGGGGTCGCCAATCTGTCGACCGACAAGCCTTTGGTGTTCGAAGCTTATGGCGACAACCATACGCTCGGCGGCTTCATCCTCGTCGACAAGATCACCAACGCCACCGTCGCTGCCGGCATGATCCATTTCAGCCTGCGTCGCGCCCAGAACGTCCATTGGCAGGCGACCGACATCGGCCGCGACAGCCATGCCGCGCTCAAGAACCAGAAGGCCTCGGTGCTGTGGTTCACCGGGCTCTCGGGTGCCGGCAAGTCGACGATCGCCAACCTGGTCGAGAAGAAGCTGGCGCGGATGAACCGCCACACCTTCCTGCTCGACGGCGACAATGTCCGCCACGGCCTCAACAAGGATCTGGGCTTCACCGATGCCGACCGGGTCGAGAATATCCGCCGCGTCGGCGAGGTCGCCAAGCTGATGACCGATGCCGGGCTGATCGTGATCACCGCCTTCATCTCGCCGTTCCGTTCGGAACGGCAGATGGTGCGCGAGATGATGGCGCCGGGCGAGTTCATCGAGGTCCATATCGACACGCCGCTGGCCGAGGCCGAGGCGCGCGACGTCAAGGGCCTCTATGCCAAGGCGCGATCCGGGCAGCTCAAGAACTTCACCGGGATCGACAGCCCCTATGAAGCCCCCGAGGACCCCGAGATCCGCATCGACACCACCGGCATGACCGCGGAAGAAGCCGCCGACGCGATCGTCGCGAAGCTCATCCCATGAGCGAGGACAGCAAAGCGCTGAACGACGCCGAACTCGCCGCGCACCTCGCCGAGGTGGCGGGGCGGATCCTGCTCGAGGTGCGCAAGTCGGGGATGTTCCCCGACAAGGCGCTGGGCAAGGCGGGCGACCAGACCGCCAACCAGTTCCTCGTCCACGCCTTGCGCGCGCAGCGGCCCGAGGATGGGTTGCTGTCGGAAGAGGAAAAGGACAATCCCGAGCGGCTCGCCAGGTCGCGGGTGTGGATCGTCGATCCGGTCGACGGCACCCGCGAATATGGCGAGCACCGCACCGACTGGGCGGTCCATGTCGGTCTGGCGATCGACGGGGTCGCCGAGATCGGCGCGGTGGCGCTGCCCGGGCTCGACCTCGTGCTGCGCACCGACCAGGTCGAGGCCGTCCCGCCGGCGCCGGCCAGGCTCCGCATGGTCGTCAGCCGCACCCGCCCCGCCAAGGAAGCGGTCGCGGTCGCCGAGAAGCTCGGCGCCGAGCTCGTCCCGATGGGCTCGGCCGGGGCCAAGGCGATGGCGATCGTTCGCGGCGAGGCCGACATCTATCTCCACACCGGTGGCCAGTATGAGTGGGACAGCGCCGCCCCGATCGCGGTGGCGCGGGCTTATGGGCTGCACTGCTCGCGGATCGATGGCAGCCCGATGGTCTACAACAACCAGGACGTCTATCTGCCCGACCTGCTGCTGTGCCGGCATGAGCATGCCAAGCAGGTGCTCGATCTGTTGGGCGAACTGGCAGGCTGAGCGACGGCGTGATGCGGGTTCCCAAATAGCACCGTCATCCCGGACTTGATCCGGGATCTCACTTCTTCTTTCGGCCGCCAAAGGCAAAGAGATTCCGGGTCAAGCCCGGAATGACGGAGGAGGGAGAGGCCCAACTCAGCGCTCGTGGGACGGATGCAGGACGGGGGCGCGCGCAAAACGACATGAGGGAGGATCGACCATGGCCGAGCGTTTCAAGGACAAAACCGTTTTGGTCACCGGCGCCGCCGGTGGACTTGGGCGCGGCTTCGCGCTCGGTTTCGCGCAGGAAGGTGCGCGGCTGGTGCTCGCCGACATGAACCTGGCCGGGCTCGAAGAGACGCAGAAGCTGCTCGCGGAGATCGGCGCCGACAGCTCGATCCACACGCTCGACCTGGGCGTCGAGGCCGAGATTCACGGTTTCGCCGCCGAGGTCGCGGCGCGCCATGACAGGATCGACGTGCTGATCAACAATGCCGGGCTCGCTTATGGCGAGATCGCTCATTCTTTCGAGACGCTGAGCCAAGCCAAATGGCTGCACTTCTTCGCGGTCAACAGCGTCGCGCCGCTGCTGCTCGCCCAGGCGCTGCGCCCGCAGCTCGCGGCGGCGCAGGGGGTGATCATCAACCAGTCGTCGATGGCGAGCCATGTCCCCGGCACCGCTTATGGCATCACCAAGGCGACGCTCAATTCGATGACCTATGCGATGGCGCACAGCTTCGGCAAGGACGGCATCCGGGTCAACGCGATCGCCCCCGGGCTGATGGAGACCCCGGCGAACAAGGCCAGCCTGCCCGATGCGACCTATGACCGCATCCAGTCGATGCAGATATTGAAACTGCACGGCACCGCCGACGACATCGTCAAGCTCGGCCTGTTCCTGGCATCGGACGACGCGCGCTTCATCAATTGCGAGCTGGTCCATTGCGACGCCGGCAATCAGCTGCGAGGGTGGCGGGTCTGAAGACCGGACAGGCCGAGGATCGACGATGACCGAAGGACCGGCGCTGAGCATCAGCGCCACCGAATTGCTGGCGCTCGAGACGGTGTCCGAGCGGCATTTCCGCAGCGTGAAGAATTTCGACAACAGCCGCGGCGCGATCTTCGGCGGACAGCCGCTGGTGCAGGCGCTGTCGGCGGCGCAGCGGACGGTGCCCGACTGGCCGGCGCACAATCTGTCGACGCTGTTCCTGCGCGCGGGCGCCCCCGGCGAGCCGATCGACTATGAGGTCGAGGTCACCCGCGACGGCCGCCGCTTCGCCTCGCGCCGGGTGCGCGCGTCGCAGGGCGGCAAAGCGATCTTCGACATGCTGTGCTCGTTCCACGACCCCGAGCCCGGCCCCGCGCACCAGTTTCTCGACGGCGCGATGCCGCCCGATCCCGATACGCTGCAGAGCCTGAGCGATTTCATCGCGGTGCATGGCGACAAGCTGCCCCGGGCGCTGGCGGAGACCTATGGTGCGACCTTTCCGATCGAGCTGCGGCTGATCGAGCCCGAGAAGATCTTCTTCGAAAAGATGACCGAGCCGAAGCGGGATTATTGGTTCCGGATGGCGTCGGGGGCGGCGCTGGCCGATCCGCGCGACCAGCAGGCGCTGCTGGCGTTCATGTCCGATTTCTGGTTCGCCGGCACCGCCGCCGCATTGCATTTCCCGCCGGCGCAGGCCGCGGCGATCGCGGTGGTGACCCTCAACCACAGCATGTGGTTTCATGCACCGCTGCGGGTCGACGACTGGCTGCTCTACCGCACCGAAAGTCCGTGGGCCGCCGACGGGCGCGGGCTGGTCAACGGATCGATCCATGACCGCAGCGGCCGGCTGCTCGCGAGCACGGTGCAGGAAATCAGCATGCGAACCTTCTGATCCCGAACGCGTGGAGACCGACATGAACGACCAGGTGAAACTCGGCGAACGCACGCCCTTCGCGATCTTCCGCAAGGCCGATGCCCGGCCCGAGGACGGTATTCCGATCATGACCCGCGCACCGATGTCCGACGCGGCCGCCGACGGCGGGCGGCGGATGATGGAAGCGGGGATCGAGGCCGGCCACGAGAACCGGCTGCTGTTCGCCGCGGGCGATTTCAGCCTGTCCTATGCCTGGTTCAAGAGCTTCTACCCCCTGCCCCGCCACGCCCACGACACCGACTGTCTCTATTATATCGTCGCCGGATCGCTCCGGATGGGGCGCGAGGAGCTCGGCGCGGGCGACGGTTTCTTCGTCGGCGCCGGTACGCCCTATACCTATACCCCCGGCCCCGCCGGGCTCGAAATCCTCGAATTCCGCGCGCATGGCGCGTTCGACATCAAGCTGCTCGCCGGCAATCCGGCCTTCTGGGATCGGGCGGTCAAGACCGTCGAGGATAATCGCGCCGCCTGGGCGACCGAGCGGCGGCCTTCGGAGACGGGTGGGCGCGGCGACGGTTGAGGGAGCTGCGCCTTACTCGATCCTCCCCATGCCTGCATGGGGAGGGGGACCATCCGCAGGATGGTGGAGGGGGCTTCCGACCGTGAAGCCATAGCTAATCGTTGAGCTTCTGCATCACCCCTCCACCACCCTTCGGGTGGTCCCCCTCCCCAGCTTTGCTGGGGAGGATCCAAGTTCGCCTGACCTCAACGCCCTTCGCGCAGGAACGCCAGAAGGTCGGCGATGAACGCCTCGGTGCGGTCGTGATGGACCCAGTGGCCGGCGCCTTCATAGCTGGTGACGCGCGCGTCCCGGAACTCGGCGGCGCGGCCGTCGAGGTCGGGATGGTCGGCCCAGCTCTCGCCGCCATGGACCAGCCAGGCCGGACAGCTAATCTGCCGCCACAGCCGGCGCTGGTCGTCATTGTCGATGTCGACCGGGTAGCGTGCGCGCAGGAAGGGATCGAATTTCCAACCAAGGCTGCCATCGGCCTGCTCGCGCACGCCATGGACGGTCAAATGGTGCGCCTGTTCGGGGCTGAGACGGGGATTTTCGGCCTGCATGCGGGCCTGGGCCGCCTCGATCGTCGGATAGGTCCTGGCCGGCCGTCCGCCGATCCGGCGGCGGTCCTCGACGAAGTTGCGCCACTTCGTCTCGACCGGTTCGGCTTTGTAGGCCGCGGTCAGGCCGATCCCCTCGATCGCAGCGATCCGGCTGACCTTCTCGGCGAAGAGCGCGGCATAGCGCAGCGCGATCGCGCCGCCCAGCGAATGGGCGACGATCATCACCGGCCCTCCGCCGACATGATCGATCAACGCCGCGAGGTCCTCGACGAAGAACGGCCCCGAATAGGCCCCGTCGGGCGACCAGCCGCTGTCGCCATGGCCGCGCAGATCGGGGGCGACGACATGATGGTCGGGGCGCAGCGCCCGTGCCACCGCATCCCAGTTGCGAGCATGGTCGCGCCCGCCATGGACGAGGACGACGATCGGCGCGCCGTCATTGCCCCAGTCGACATAGTTGAGCGCGAGCCCGTGGACGTCGAAGCGGCGGGCGATCGGTTCGGCGTCGATCACCGGAGCGGCCGCGCGCCCTGATCCTCGGTCACCGGCTTGCGATCGACGATCTTGAGCCCGAAGCCTTCGAGCCCGGCGAGCTTGCGGGTGCTCGAGGTCAGCAGGATCATCTCGTGGACGCCCAGATCCTTGAGCATCTGCGCGCCGATGCCGTAATCGCGCTGGCTGTTATTGTCCGAATAGGCCTGGCGTCCGCCCGAGATCCGGCGCGAGATCGAGGCGAGATCGGGGTCGCGCACGAACACCGCCACCGCCGGGCCGTCATGCCGGGCGAGCGTGCGGATCGACTGCGGCACATAATCGCGCCGCGCGGCGTCCCAGCCGAGCACGTCGGCGGTGAGATCGAGTTGGTGGACCCGCACCAGCGTCGGCACATTGGCGCGGATCGTGCCGCGCACCAGCGCGACATGTTCGCCGCCGTCGATCCGGTTGCGATAGACGATGATCCGGAAATCGCCGCCATAATGGCTCGAGAACGGCTCCTCGGCGACGCGTTCGAGCAGGAATTCGGTGCGGCGGCGATAGGAGATCAGGTCGGCGATCGTGCCGATCTTCAGCCCGTGGGCGCGGGCGAAGTCCATGAGTTCGGGCAGCCGGCTCATCGTGCCGTCCTCGTTCATGACCTCGCAGATCACCCCGGCGGGGATCAGCCCGGCGAGCCGCGAGATGTCGACCGCGGCCTCGACCTGACCGGCGCGCACCAGCACGCCGCCGTCGCGGGCGACGAGCGGAAAGACATGGCCGGGCGAGACGAGATCGGCCTTGCCCATTGCCGGATCGACCGCGACCGCGATCGTGCGCGCGCGGTCGGCGGCGGAAATGCCGGTGCTGACCCCTTCGCGCGCCTCGATCGAGACGGTGAAGACGGTGCCCTGCCCCGACTGGTTCCGCGCCGCCATCGGGCTCAGATCGAGCTGCTGCGCACGATCGGAATCGATCGCGAGGCAGATCAGGCCGCGGGCATGGGTGGCCATGAAATTGACGATGTCGGCGCCGCCGAACTGCGCGGCAATGACCAGCGCGCCCTCATTCTCGCGATCCGATCCGTCGACCAGGATATAGGGGCGCCCGGCGCGGGCCTCCGCGATGATCTGCTCGATCGGCGAAATTTCGACTTCAGACACCTTGTTTCCTCTTCGCGTCGTGCCGTGCCGGCGATCCTGTCGCCCCCGCGGCTCCGTTGCGCGCGTCCTTATCGCATCGCGAACGGCTTGGCGACGGGCGCGACCTCGCGAAATTCAGTCTTCGAACAGGACGCTGACCTCGCGGGACGTCGGCAGTCCCTGGCAGGTGAGGATATAGCCCTGCTCGACCTCGGCCGGGGTGAGCGCGTCGTTGCAGAACATCGCGACGCTGCCGGTCAGGACCTTCGCCATGCAGGTGGCGCAGGCGCCCATCTGGCATGAGACCGGCGGATGGACCCCGGCGCGGCGCGCGGCCTCGACGATGGTGTCGCCGGCCTCATAAGGGATGACATGCTCTTTGCCACGCAAGGTGATCACCAGGCTTTCGCAGACCTGACTCAGCGTCACCGCATCGCCGGTCGGCACCGCCAGTTCGTCCTCGTCGGGGGGCGAGACGAACCGCTCGGTGAAGATGTGGTCGAGATCGGCCCCCGAGGCGAGCGCGGCGGCCTCGACGACGGTCATGAAGCCCGCCGGCCCGCAGATATAGAGATCGGCATCGGGCACCAGCACGCCGAGCGCACGGACCGCGGCCTTGTCGATCAATCCGCGGTCGGCATCGCGCCAGTGGATCAGCCGCAACCGGTCGCCATGCGCGGTCGCGAGCGCATCGAGTTCGCCCGCGAAGATCGTCGAGCCATGGTCGCGATTGGCATAGACCAAGGTCACCGGCCGCGCGGTCGAGGCCAGCGCCGCCTTGGCGAGCGACAGGATCGGGGTGATGCCGCTGCCGCCCGCGAACAGCAGCAACGGCCCCTCGTCGCGGCGCAGGCAGAAGATGCCCGCCGGCGGCATGACGTCGACGATGTCGCCGGGCTCGAGCTGGTCGTTGATCCAGCGCGAGACCCGGCCGTCCCCGACCCGCTTGACCGTGATCCGCATCGTCCGATCGGTCTCGGGCGCGGTCGACATCGAATAGCAGCGCCGCAACGCCTTGCCGTCGAGCGTGACGCGCAGCGTCACATATTGGCCGGCGCGATAGGCGAAATGCGGTTCGAGCGCGGCGGGCAGATCGAGGATGATCGACACCGCATCGTTCGCTTCGCGTTCGACCGCGGCGACCCGGATCGGGTAAAAGCCTTCGGCATCGGCGGTGCGGGTTTCGGGGAGCGTCATGGCCTGTCCCGAGCGGCCGTTCGGCGCCCGGCCTTCATCAATGGAGATATTTTCCGACACCGGGTCGACGCCTGCGCATCGATTCGACGGAACCGTTCATACAGCAGACGGCCCGGCCGAACGCCAGCCGCAGACCTTGAAAACAGGCCGGTAATGCCGCAGCCGACATCGCTCCCGCGTTATCGAGAACGGGCGGGCGATGCTGCGCGCAAAGCGGCCGCTGCGCTTTTCTTCGTTGGAAAAGCGTGCCAATCTTGAGATCGCGCAAAGGTCGCGCCAATCCAACACGGGAAGCAGGATGTCCGAAGCCTATATCATCGATGCCGTTCGTACGCCGCGCAGCATAGGCAAGGTGGGCAAGGGCGCGCTTTCGGTGATGCATCCCCAGCACCTCGCCGCGACCGTCCTGAAGGCCCTGAAGGAACGCAACGACATCGACACCGCCGAGGTCGACGACATCATCTGGGGCACCAGCGCGCAGATGGGCAAGCAGGGTGGCGACATGGGCCGGATGGCCGCGCTCGACGCCGGCTATGACGTCAAGGCGAGCGGGGTCACCCTCGACCGTTTCTGCGGCAGCGGGCTGACCGCGACCAACCTTGCCGCCGCGCAGATCATGTCGGGCATGGAAGATCTCGTCATCGCCGGTGGCACCGAGATGATGTCCTATGTCAATGCGACGGTGGGGGAGATCATCGGCGCCGGGATCAATCTCGGCGGCCTCGGCAATCCGCGCCTCCAGAAGACGCATCCCCAGTCGAACCAGGGCGTCGCCGCCGATGCGATCGCCGCACTCGAAGGCATCGGCCGCGAGGAACTCGACGCCTATGCGCTCGAGAGCCAGCGCCGCGCCGGGGTGGCGATCGCCGAGGGCCGTTTCGCCCGGTCGGTGGTGCCGGTCGTCGACGATGACGGCAATGTCGTGCTCGACCATGAGGAATTCCCGCGGCCGAACACCACCGCCGAGGATCTGGCGGGCCTCAATCCGAGCTTCGCCAAGGTCGCCAACATGGCCGCCGACAAGAGCGGCACCACCTATGCCGAATATATCCAGCAGCGCTATCCGGGGATCGAGATCGTGCCGGTCCACCATGCCGGCAGCTCGTCGGGCGTGGTCGACGGCGCCGCCGGCCTGCTGCTCGCCTCGGCCGACTATGCGAAGAAGAAGGGCTGGAAACCGCGCGCGCGGATCGTCGCGACCGCCAATATCGGCGACGATCCGACGCTGATGCTCAACGCGCCGGTGCCCGCGGCGAAGAAGGTGCTGGCCAAGGCCGGCCTCACCGTCGACGATATCGACATCTGGGAGGTCAACGAGGCGTTCGCGGTGGTGGTCGAGAAGTTCATCCGCGACCTCGGCATCGATCGCGAGAAGATCAACGTCAATGGCGGGGCGATCGCGCTCGGCCATCCGATCGGCGCGACCGGTGCGATCCTGATCGGCACGGTGCTCGACGAACTCGAGCGCCGCGACCTCAAGCGCGGCTTGATCACGATGTGCGCCGCCGGCGGCATGGCCCCCGCTATCATCATCGAGCGCGTGTGAGCCAGACCGACATCCTCTCCGAGCGCAAGGACGCCGACGGCCAGCCGAGCCGGCTCAGGTTGAACCTGCCGCCGGACAATCGCCGGCGCTCGATCGGCGTCAAGCTGGCGGTGCTCGCGCGGCAGATGCGGCAGCGTTTCGATACCCGTGTCGAGGCGATGGGGGTCACCCGCGCCAAATGGATGCTGATCGCCACCGTCGCGCATAATCCCGGGGTCACCCAGCGCAACATCGCCAGCCTGCTCGAAGTCACCGACGTGACCGCGGGGCGGCTGATCGACCGGATGTGTGCCGACGGGCTGCTCGAGCGCAAGGAAAACCCCCAGGATCGCCGCGCCTATTGCGTCGACGTGACCGCCGCCGCCGAACCGGTCCTCAAGAATCTGGCGGCCGCGGTCGCCGATTATGAAGAAGAGGTGTTCGCGATGCTCGACGAGAGCGAGCTGGCGACGCTCGACCGACTGCTCGACAAGCTGTCGAAGGGCCTGGTCAACTCGCGCGACACATAGCGTCAACGGCTCTTCTTCGCTTGAGTGGTGGTCGGCGCACCTCACCTGCGTCATCCTGAACTTGTTTCAGGATCCACCGTGCGACAAGGGGCCGTTCCCGAGTATCAGAGTGGATGCTGAAACAAGTTCAGCATGACGGTTGAGGGCAGGTTCGCGTCTAGCCCACCGGCCGTCACGATCGCGCAGCCTCGACCAGCAGGATCTCGGCGAGCCCTTGCGGGCGGGTGTTCATCGCCTGATGGCCGGCATCGAGGCGGACGATCCGTTCGGCGCCGAAGCGCTCGGCGAAACGCTCCTGCCAGGCCAAGGGCAATATGCCGTCCTGCAGGCAGGCGATGTAGGTCGCGGGGACATGGTCGAGCCCGTCATAGCGCCAGTCGGTCGCCAGGGTGACCGGCATCGGCCACATGTCGGGACCCAGCCGCGCCAGAAAGGCGGCTCCCTCGTCGGCGGCCATGTCGTTGCAGAACATCAGCGGATATTGTTCGGCGTGCGGATGGCGCCTGGGGTCGAGCGGCCAGCCGACCTGGTCGGGATGCTCGCCATGGCGGCTGTCGCCCATCAGGGTGATCGGGTTCTGGCCGGGCAGCGGCGCCGAGCAGGTGATGTAGATCAGCCGGCGGAACAGATCGGGCGCGCGCTGGACAAGCCGCGGCATCATCGATCCGGCCTGCGAGTGGCCGACCAGCACGACATCGCGCAAGCCGACCGCCACGATATCGGCGATCAGTTCGTCGGCGGCCTCGTCGGGGCCGATTGCGGCGGTGTCGCGACCGCGCTTCACGCCGCAGCCGGGGATGTCGAGCGCGAGCGCCCGGCCATAGTCACCGTCGCTCTGCCGGTCGAGCGCGGCGATCACCGCGTCCCACACCCAGCTCCCCTGCCCGCCACCGTGCAGGAAGGCAAAATCGGTCGCTTTCGTCATCATCCCCTCCGACCCGTTCCGGCGCTCAGACCGTAGGGACCGCCCGCAAGGAAGCAAGACGCAGATGACGCAGGCCGGCGGGCCAGAGCAGCGCGAGGGAGAGTCCGTAGGCGACGACGCCGCACATGACGGTGGCGACCAGCGTCGGCAGCGGACCGCCGGCGATGAGCAGCGGACGGATGCCGACGATCGCCGCGCTCATCGCCAGGGTCGCCCCGGCTGCGGGCGCGATCGCCGCGACCAGCGCGGAGGGCCGCAGCCCGATCACCGGCAGCGAGATCGCCGCGGTGAAGATCGCGAGCAGCGGGAAGCCGAGGATCCACGCCCAGGCAAAACCCTGGGCGCCATGCGGTGCGGCGACCGCGAACGCCGCGGGCATGATCAGGCAGCCGGCGGCGGCGCCATAGACCGCGTGCATCGGCCGGCCGAGCGCGTTGGTGACCGGCGAGAACATGATCTGCAGCGTCACCCAGGGCATCGCCACCGCCAGTCCGCGGACGATCGGCGCCGTGCCCGTCCAGTGATCGCCGAGCACCACCGCGACCAAAGGCTCGGCGGCGAGCGCCATCCCGGCATAGAAGGGCAGCGCGATCGCCATCACCATCCGCACCGATCCGGTGAAGGCGATCGCGACCGCCTGTCCGCCTTCGCCCACCGCCTGGGCATAGCCGGCATAGGCGACCTCGTTGAAGGCGGGCATGAACTTGGCGGTGAGGATCTGCGCGAGGAACAGAGCGGTGGTGTAGAGGCCGAGCTGGTGCGGATCGAACCAGCGCCCGCCGATCAGGACATCGGCCTGGACCTGCCCGAACCATAATAGCTGGCTGCAGGTCAGCGCGATGCCGAACCGGGCGAGCGCGCCCATCCCGGTCCATCCGAACCGCGGGCGGAACCAGAGCCGGGCGCCGATCGTCAGCAGCGCCGCGCGGGTCGCCACCATCGCCAGCGGCGCCGCGACCAGCGTCCATATCCCCCAGCCGGACAAAGCGCCGATCGCGCCGACCGCGGCCGACATGATCGCGGCCGCGAGCGATGCGAGCGCCTGTGACCGGAAGTCCATCCGGCGGCTGAGCAGCGCCCGGCCGAGCACGGTCGCGGGAACCGCGAGATAAGCGAGCGCCTGGACCCGCAGCAGATCGGCGACGATCGGCTGCCGGCACCAGGCCGCGACGACCGGCGCGGCGAGGCACTGGACGATCGCGAGTGCGAGATTCAGCAGGATCAGTAAGCCGAACACCCGACGGATATGGCCTTGGTCGAGCTGCTTCTCGCGGATCAGGGCCGCGGCGATCCCTTCGCCGCCCAGCATCGCCAACAGCGCGAGCAGAGGCTGGGTGAGCGCGAACAGGCCGTAATCGGCCGGCGACAGCAGCCGGATCACGAGGAAAGTCGCCGACCATGTGATCAGCTGGGCGACGAGTTGGCTGCCCGAGCGCCAGGCCAGCGCACGGATCATGGGTAGCCGCAACGCCGGGGCTGCCACCATGTCAGGCCGCGGCGCGGCGCAGCAGCGATCGGCCCTTGCCGACGATCGCCGACTGGAGCAGCGCCGCCGGCGACAGCCCGTCACTGGCGATCCCCGACGGCCGCGCGGCCAGCGCCGCACCGACCGACATCAGCCCGGCGCGCACGCCGCGCCCGGCCGACAGCCACCAGAGCTTCGACGCCTCATGCGCGATGAAATCGGCCGAGGCCCGGTCGATCCCCGAGCGGCCGCGGCCATAGGCCTTGAGCCGCGCGACGACATGGCCGAGGGCGGCGAGTTCATGGTCGCTGGCGGGCGGCTGTCCGTCGAGGATCAGGCGCGCGACGAGATCGGCGCTCGCCGCCGCGCCCTCGCCGAAGATCGGCCGATAGGCCTCGGTCAGCACCCGACAGGCGCTGGCGGTCATGATCGCCTCGTGGCGCTGCGACGCGCCGCCCTCGTGCCGGCGATAGATGGTCAGTTCGTCGTCGATCCGGGCGATCCGGCCGAGCGCGCGGATGCGGTGATAGAAGTCGAAATCCTCGGCATAGAGATGTTCCGGCCGCGTCACCGGATCGAGCGCGGCCATCGCCTCGGCGCGGAACATCACCGACGACCAGATCAGCGGGTTCTGGAGCAGCAGCAGCCAGTCGAGCAGCGCCGGGGTCGTTACCGTCGGGCGCCGTCCGGGGAAGATCTCGCCGCCGCGCAGTTGCGACGCGGCGGTCGCGACCAGCACAACGTCATCATGGGTTTCGAGATAGGCGACCTGTCGCGCCAGCCGGTCGGGATGGCAGATATCGTCCTGGTCGAGTGCGGCGACATAGCGACCACGGGCCGCCGCGAAGCCGCGGTTGCGCGCCCGGACGGGCCCCCGGTTGGTCTCCGACGCCAGCACCCGGATGCGCGGATCGGTGCAGCGCTCGATCACCGCCAGCGTGTCGTCGGTCGAACGGTCGTCGACGACGATCAGCTCGAAATCGTCGAAGCTTTGCGCGACAAGACTCTGGATTGTCTCGCTTATCAATGCGCCGCCATTATAGGCGGCCATGATCACGCTGACCGTGGGATGCGAGGATGTCATGGTCATGCCACCGCCCGTGCGGCGCGCTCGCCGAGCTGATCGAGGATCAGCGACCCGACGTCGTTCTGCCAGAGCCACAGCCCATTGGCCTGGCCGCGAAAGCTCGGTTCGCCGCCGAGCGCCCCGCTGGGAACGAAGCCGGCGGCGAGGCCGATGCCGAAGGCGCCGGCAACCGGCCGGCCATCGGCGTCGAGCAGCCGGCATTGGCGATCGACCATCGCGAGACGGCCAGGGGCCCGGGCCTGGAGCGCGATCGCCCGGCCGTCGGTGCCGAACAGCGGGATCGCGCGTGGGCGATAGCCGAGCGCCGATACGACCAGGTCGGCGCGCTCGATCAACGCCAGCGCCGCCGGGTCGACACCGTCGGCCAGCCGGTGCAACGCGACGCGCGGATCGGGTTCGCGTCCGCCGATCCCGAGCATCCGCAGCACCAGTTCGCGTGCGTCGAGCCGGAAGCCGCCGAGCCGATAAACGAAGCCGCTGACCGGGCAGATGTCCGCCGCATCGAAATCGTCATAACCGTCGGCATAGGCCGCCTCCGCCGACGGATAGAAGGGGCGCAACGGCCGGCGATGGAGCAGGCCGATCGCGCCATGGCCGAGCGGCAGTCCGGCCTTGAGCAGCAGGCTCACCGTCGCCAGCGCACTGGTCGAGCCGCCGACGACGACGATCCGCGGCGCACGGCGGCCGTCGAGCCGCGCCGCGATGCGATCGATGCCGCCGGTCGCCAGCAGATCGTCGGACTGGACCAGGCGGTGGCCCGCCTGGCCGACCAGCGAGGAGCCGCCGATCTGTTCATGCTGGAGCGCCGAGAGCGGCTGTTCGCCGCCGGTCGCGACGACGAGGTTGCGCGCGACGATCGCGGTGCGGCTGCCGTCGGCGCGGTGGAGATCGACCCGCCAGTCGCCGCCCGGGGTGCGGCGCGCGCCGCGCACCTCCTGGCCGGTCAGCACCGATCCGCCATGCGCGCGCACGACCTCGGCCAGCCGGTTCGAAACCGCGCGGAGGAAGGGCCCGAGCAGATGGAGCGGCACGCCGAGCCGGTCGCGATGCGCCGCGATCATGCGCGCGGCCTCCCCGTCGAGCAGCGCCGCCAGATCATGATGGTCGGTGCGCGCGGCGCTGAGGAAGGTGTCGGCGCTGCTGTCGGACGGGATCGCATAACCGCCGAGCGCGCCGTCGCCGATGCCCGCCGAACGTTCGACCAGGACCAGGCCCGAACGGGCGAGCGCCTCGAGCCGGCCTTCGCGGGCGGCGGCGATCAGCAATGCGGTGCCGGCCGGCCCGCCGCCGACGATCATCGTCGAGGCGACGGCAGGCGTGGCCGGAACGACGGATCGCGGTGCCGGCCGGGCGCAGAGCCGTTGCACGTGGCCGGCGATCTCGCGGACATCGGCTTGGGTCATCCGGTCGGTGAGCGGCAGCGACAACATCCGCGCACCGAGCGCGTCGGCCTCGGGGGTCGGTTCGACGAGGCAGCTTTGCGCGAAATAAGGCTGCTGGGCGAGGTGCGGGCTGAAATAGCTGCCCGACCCGATGCCCTGCGCGGCGAGCCCGGCGGCGATCTCCGCCCGGCGCGGCGCGGCATGGTCGGGCAGCAGCAACGGCAGGAACTGCATCGCCTGGCGGCGGGCGCGAGGCCGCTGCAGGATGAAGCCGTCGCCAAGTTCGGTGCGGTAGAGCTGGTGGAGCGCGGAACGATGCTCGGCCAGCGTGTCGATGCGATCGAGCTGGGCGCTGGCGATCAGCGCAAGGACTTCGGGAAGCTTGGCGTTCAGACCCGGCAGATCGGCGGCGCGGGTCGCACCGAAGCCATAGTTGGTCATGCGGCGCAGCCGGTCGACGAGATCGGCGTCGGTGCTGTGGATCAGCCCGCCCTCGGCCACCGCGAACGGCTTGGTCGCGTGCATCGAAAAGACGACCGGAAAGGGGCAGCCGGTGCCGAAGCCCCTGCCCTTCGCGTCGATCGTACCGAGCGAGGAGGCGGCGTCGACCACCACCGCGACGCCGTGCCGGTCGGTGAGCATGCGATAACGGTCGAGATCGATGTCGGTGCCGAAGGCGGCATAGGGCACGACCACCGCGATCCGGTCGCCATGGAGCGCGAGCAGCCTTTCCTCCTCGCGCGCCGACACCGTCCAGTCCTCGGGATCGCAGTCGCACAGCAGCGGCGTCAGCCCGGCCCACAAGGCGGCATGGGCGGCGGCGGCGAAGGTGAAGCTGGTCATCAGCGCGATCGGCCGCTCGCCGGACGGGTTGTGCGCCTGCCATGATGCGACCGCGTCGCGCAGCGCGATCATCAGCGCGACGGTGGCATTGCCGGTGGCGAGACAGGTTCCGAGGCCGCCGAACAGCCGCGCGGCGACATCGGCCTCGAAGGCGCGCACCGCCGGGCCGCCATTGCTGAACACCCCCGACGCCTCGACCCGGCGCAAGGCGTCGGCCATGTCGCTGAGCCTGGGCGGATCGGGCTGGATCAAGGGCAGGCGCAAACGGACAATCCTCCGACCGTGCGGAAGGCTTCCCGCACGTCGGATCGTCATAGCGCGGACCGGTTACCCGAAGGTTGAAGCCGGTTCGCGGTCGTCGTTCGCGCTGTTTCGTCGCTCGGCTATCGTGCCAATCGGCGCTGACTTAACCCATCATCCCGGACTTGATCCGGGATCTCCCTTCTTCTTGCTCCCGCGCAAGGCAAAGAGATTCCGGGTCAAGCCCGGAATGACGGGGGAAGCGAATGCCGACGCCCCCTATTCCGGGGTCCTGTCCGCATAACGGGGCCAGTTGGCGACCAGTTCGTGGACGACCACGCTGCCCGCGCGATACGCCGCCTCATAAGCGGGCATGCCCTTGCCCGGATAAGGCGCCATCACCGATTCCAGCGTGGTCTGACCGGGTTTGCCGGTCGAATAGTTCGAGCCGGTGCGCAGTACCATCAGCCGGTCATAATCGGCCTTCTTCATCCGATCGAGGCGGGTCATCGCTTCGGCGATCGCGCTGTCCTCCATCTGGGTCATGACATATTCGCCCTTGCCGCCGGTGAACAGCCGCGCCCAGTCGTTCGCCCATTGGTTGAGCGCCTTGCCATGCCAATAATGGTTCGAAGTGACGCTGTCGCCGATCATCACCCGCGGCGGCTTCTGCGCGTTGGGGAAGCCGGTCCATTCCTTGGCGGCGGCCGCCATTTCGGGGGTGTAGACGAGCTTGACGTCCTCGGTCAGGCCGTAGGCCCAGGCGGCCAGCTTCGGGTTGAGCGGGAACACCTCGGGATAAGGGCCGTCGGGGCCATAATCCTCCTTCTGTTCGGGCAGCGTGTTGGGGGCGTGCGATCCGGCCGGATAGAGGCCGTACGGCCAGCCGGCGGGCGCCTCGCGCATGTCCATCGACTTGGTGACGTCGTTGAACACATAATTGGCCCAGGCGGCGGTGCCGATCGTGCCGTCCTCGGGATCGACCCCGGCGATGCCGGCGACGAGCCAATAGGCCTTGGTCAGATCGAAGCGCGGATCGGTGCCGAGCGCCATCACCGAGGCGCCCGAATTGACCAGCGACATGCCGGTGACGATCGCGACGACGCTATGATCCTTGTTGGTCAGCAGTGGATGGACCCCGCCGGGAAAGTCGATCTTCTCGTCGAGATGCTCGCGTTCGGCCCAGAGCTGGAGCTCGCCGACCCCGTCGCCGGTGTCGGCGCCGACCTCGAAGGTGGTCACGATCACCACCTTGATCGGCCAGGGATCGGCCGCCTGTGCCGGCGCGGCGAAGGCGGCGGCCAGCGCCATTGCGGCCATGGCCGAACCACGGCAAAGAACCTGTCTGAAATCCATCGGCTTAACCCCCTGTGACGAGCCGCCCCCTCCGATGTTTCTCGCTTTGCACGACCGCTATCAACCGCAAGCCGGCCGCGCAACCGGAGGTAAGCGTTTAATTACTTCATCGGGCACGTCGCGAGACCGGGAACCGGGGTTCGGGCGGGCCGTTGGCGCGGGTGCGATGAAGCCGCTTGCCGTCCTCCTGACGATCATCCTGCTGGCCGGCCCGGCTGCGGCCCGCAAGCCGAGGCCGCCGACCGGCACGATCATGCTCGATATCGCCGATCCGGTGGTCGAGGCGAAGATCGCCGGGGTGACGCTGCGGCTCCGGGTGGGCCTGGAGGCCAAGCCGCTGATCGAGCTCAATCCCGATGCCGCGGCACGGCTGCCGGTCGCCTTCGCCGCCGGGTTCGATGCCTATGTCGGTCGCGACATCGTTCGCGGCACATCGGCCGAGGCGCCGGTGACGATCGGCGGCCGGCCGGTGATCGCGCTGCTCTCTTCGCACGGCCGGCCCTGTTGCGCCGGGGTCGACGGGACGATCAGCCCGTCGCTGCTGCCTTATGCCGAGGTTCGCTTCGTGCGGGCCGGCGCGACGCCCGGACAGACGGTCGAGCTTGCCATGACCGACAGCGACATGCGCGGACTCGAGGCGCCGGTGACGATCGGCCAGGCGCAGATATCGATCCAATTCTCGTTCGATCGCGCCGACAGCGTCGCGACCCAGGCGGCGGGCGCGATCCTCGCCCGCGCTTATGGCGGCGACTTCGAACCCGGCGGCGCCGAGACCCCCGCCGCCTTCGGGCTCACCCGTCCGAGCCGGACCCTCCGCTTCGCGCGGTCGTTCACCCTCGCCGGCTTCGGCTTCGACCGGCTGATCACCCGGGTCGCCGACTTCGGCGGACGCGAGGAGATCGCGACGCACCCGACCGACGATGCGCCGGACGACGCGATCAGCGTGGTGCGGCCGATCAGGCGACAACCCGCCTGGCCGGTGGTGCTGATCGGCCGCGACCGGATCGATCGCTGCCATATGCTGTCGTTCGAGACGATCAGCCATCGATTGACGCTCGACTGCGATTTTTCGGGCGGGCGATGATCAGGTGGCTCGGCGCGCCGTGCCTGCTGATGCTGTTGGCGGCAGCCGCGACGCCGAGCCGCGATGCGGCCCGGAATGCCGCGACCTTCGACCGTGCCTGGTCGATCGTCACCCGCGATTATTGGGATAGAAGCGCAACCCGGGCGACCTGGAGCACCGCGCGCGATCGCTTCCGCGGGCAGGCGCTGGCGGCGTCCGACGATCGGGATTTCTACAAGACTCTCAACGCCATGCTCGACACTCTTCACAGCAGCCATCTCTATGCCCTGCCCGCCGGTCGGCAGGCCGGGTCGCGCCATCGGCTCGATCCCGACCTCGCCGCCGCACTGGGTTTCGAGGCCTATGAGAGCAAAGGCGCGTGGCGCGTGACCGCGGTGCGGAGCGGTGGTCCCGCCGACCGTGCGGGTGTCGCGATCGGCGCCGAACTGATCGGCGTCGGCGGTCGCCCGCCGGGCGATGCCGAAGCCGCTGCGCCCGGCAGCCACGTCATCGTGGCGCTGGCCGACGATCATGGCCGGTCGATCCGGATCGACCTGGCCGCGATGGCGGCGCGGGGCGAGTCCGATCGGCGCGCACGGATATTGCCGGGCGGGATCGCCCTGCTTCGCTTCGATGGTTTCGAGGCCGGCATCGATCGCTGGCTCGCCGGGCAGCTTGCCGCGCCGCCACCCGCCATGATCCTCGACCTGCGCTACAACCATGGCGGCACCGCGGAGAGCCTCGCCCGGGTCGCCGGGATGTTCGAGCCCGGGACGGCGATCTTGCAGCGCGGGAGCGCGGACCATAAGCACGTCGACCATGCCGTTGCGATGAAGATCCGTTATGGCGGACCGCTGGCGGTGTTGGTCGGCCCCTATAGCGCCAGCGCCGCCGAACTGTTCGCGGCCTTCGTCCAGGACAATCGTCTCGGCATCGTCGTCGGCCAGACGACCGCGGGGCGGGTCACCGCCGGGGTCGAACATCGCCTGCCCGACGGCGGGACGTTGATGGTCGCCGAGGAGGACGTCCGCACCGGCCATGGCGCGCGCCTCGAAGCCGTCGGGCTGGTACCCGCCTACCCCGTCAGCGCATCGGCCGCGGATCTCCGCGCGGGCCGCGATCCGGTGCTCGACCGCGCGGTGGAACTGCTGGGCAGCCGATAGGCAAAAGGCCGGCGATCGCTCGCCGGCCTTTCATTCTTATGGCGAAACCGAGCGGTCAGTCCTTCGGCGGATCGGCGATCATCGCGGTGAAGCTGGCTTCGGCCGCCAGCTTCTCGCCGAGCCAGGCCTTGCCTTCGAACTTGCAGACCGAGGCGCGCTTCTGGAGGAAGCGCACGTCGAGCCTGAGCAGCACGCCGGGTTCGACCGGGGTCCGGAACTTCACGCCGTCGATCGACATGAAATAGACCAGCTTGCCGGTGCCGGCGAGGCCGAGCGATTCTACCGCCAGCACCCCCGCCGCCTGCGCCATCGCCTCGACGATCAACACCCCCGGCATGATCGGCCGGCCGGGAAAATGGCCGGCGAAGAAGGGTTCGTTGATCGTCACCGCCTTGATCGCGACGATGCGCTCGTCGATCACGAGGTCTTCGACCCGGTCGACGAGCAGCATCGGGTAGCGATGCGGGATCGACGCCATGACCCGCCTGATGTCGAGCGGGCCCATGGTGCTGGCTTCGGTATCGCTCATCCGTCGATCAGCGGCCGGTCGGCTGACCCGCAGCGACGCCCTGGCCCGGCTGCCAGTTGGCGGGGACCGCGATCGAGACGCTCGGCACCAGCGCGTTGAGCTGGGTGATGACGTCGGGGGTCAGATCGCCGGTCGGCAGCCACAGCACCGCGGCGTCGGGCTGAAGCGCGATGTTGACCTTCTTGGCGGCCATCGCGGCGCGAACGGCCTGCTCGAGCTTGGCCTGGATCTGCTCCTTGGCAAAGGCCTGCGCGCGCGCGAACGGCAGCGCCATGCGCTGAAGTTCGGCCTGATAGCCCTGCGCCTTGGTCTGGAACGCCGCGATCTTCGCGTCGAGCGTCGCCTTCGGGGTCGCCGGATTCTTCTGGAGATTCTCGATCTCGGTACGCGCCGGGTTCAGCTCGTTCGAGATCGCGGTCTGACGGGCTTCGAACGCCGCGATCTGCGTCGCATAGGTGGTCTTGATCTGACCGGCCGCCGCGGTGAAGGCCGCGCTCTGGTTGACCGCACCATCGAGATTGACCATCGCGGCCGACTGGCCGGCGACGAACTGCGCCGCCGCCGGGGTGGCGGCGATCACCGGGGCAAGCGCGGCGGCGGCAAGTGCCGCGATCTTGATCAGAGATTTCATCAGAACTGGGTCCCTACGTTGAACGTGAAGAGTTTGGTGTTGTCGCCGGGCTCCTTGAGGAGAGCCTTGGCGATGTCGATGCGGAACGGGCCGAATGGCGAGTTCCAGTTGACGCCGAAACCGACCGAAAGGCGCGGCTTGGCGCTGTCTCCGAAAAATTCTTCCTTGTAGACACCCAAGGGCAGGTTCGGAACCATGAAGGCCGTCACATCGGTCGTGGTGGCCGTCTGCGTCGCATCGGTAAAATAAAGCTGCCGCCCTTGCGAGTCCGTCTGCGCCCGCGTGGTGGGTACGCAATAAGAATCCGTCGCGCCGTCCACGCCCTTGATTCTGTTGCCGTTGATCGTGCAGCCATCGGAGATCGACGGATTCTTGATGCCGAAGACCGCACCGACATCCGCGAAGATCGACGGACGCAGGCCCAGTTCGCGCGCGCCATTGCCGAGCGGAAGCTCGAGCTCGAGCCGCGCCTTGTAATAGGCCGTGCCACCCAGCGCGTCGTCGGTATAGCTGTTCTTGTCGGTCCCGAGCACCGGCGCCGCCGGAACGGTCGTGTCGTAGAGATAGCGCCGGACGCGCGGACCGATGCCGCGGATACCGAAGCCGCGCATCTGCGGTTCGCCGAGGAAATAGCGGTCGGTCAGGCGGATCGCCTGTCCGAGCCCCTTGATATAGCCGCCCTCGGCGCCGGCCGAGAGCACGAAGCCCGATCCGAGACCCCAATATTTGTCGGCGCTGAACCCGGTCTTGATATAGCGGACGTCGCCGCCGAGACCGGCGAAATCCTGGCTGAAGATCGCGCGCTGGCCGCGGGTCGGGCGGATGCGGTTGTTGAGATTGTCGAACACCAGCGAATAGCCGGTCGACGAGGTCAACCGCTTGCCGATCGCGTCGCACAGATAGCGGCCGGCGAGCGTCGGATCGCATGCGCCATTGGTGTAGAAGGTGAACTTGTTGAGCGAGACGTCGTCATAGCTCAGCCCATAGCGCAGCGCGAGCGACACGAATTCGGTGAGCGGCACGCCGGCACGGACCTGGAAGCCGGTCGTCGTCTGCTGATAGGTGGTGTTGCGATCCTGCCCCTGATAGTTGAAGCTGTTGTAATCGCGACGGAAAACGTCGAAACCGACCGCGATGTTGCGATCGAACAGATAGGGTTCGGTGAAGCCCGCCTCGATCGACTTCGAATAGGTCGAATAGGAGACGCTGGTGCGGACCTCCTGGCCCTTGCCCATGAAGTTGCTCTGGCGGATCGACAGATCGACGATGAACTTCTCGAGGCTCGAATAGCCCGCCGACACCTGGAGCTGACCGGTGGCCTTTTCCTCGACGTTTGCTTCGAGCACGACGCGGTCGGGCTGCGATCCGGGCTTCTGTTCGACCTCGAACTTGTCCTGGAAGAAGCCGAGCGACTGGATGCGGTCGCGCGAGCGCTTGACCTTGAAGCTGTTGAAGGCGTCGCCCTCGGACAGGCGGAATTCGCGCCGGACCACCTTGTCGCGGGTGGTGGTGTTGCCGTTGATATCGATCCGCTCGACATAGACGCGCGGCGCCTGGTTGATCTTGAAGGTCACCGCCATTTCGCGCGTGTCCTTGTCGCGCGAGAAGTCGGGCCGGACATCGGGGGTGAAGCCGAACAGGCCGGTCGCCTCGGTGATCGAGTCGACCGTGTCCTCGACCAGCTTGGCGTTGTACCAGTCGCCCTTGTGCATCGGCAGCAGATATTTGAAATCGGCGGCCTTGATGTCGCGGATGTCGCTTTCGAGGTCGATCGCGCCGAATTTGTAGCGCTCGCCTTCCTCGACGACATAAGTGATGATGAAGTCCTTCTTGTCCGGGGTCAGTTCGGCGACCGCGGACACCACCCGGAAATCGGCATAGCCGTTGGTCAGGTAGAACTGGCGCATCTTCTGCTGATCGTAGGACATGCGGTCGGGATCGTAGGACGTCCCCGACGAGAAGATCTTGGTGAGCCCGGTCTGCTTGGTCGCCATCTCGCCGCGCAGGCGGCCGTCGGAGAATTTCTCGTTGCCGATGATGTTGATCTTGCGGACCTTGGACTTGTCGCCCTCGTGGATCTCGAAGATGATGTCGACGCGGTTCTGGTCGAGCAGCACCATCTTGGGCTCGACGGTGGCGGCGAAGCGGCCCTGGCGGCGATAGAGTTCGATGATCCGGTTGACGTCGGCGCGGACCTTCGAGCGGGTGAAGATCTGGCGCGCGGCCAGCTTGATCTCGGGGTTGATCTTGTCCGACTTCAGCCGCTTGTTGCCCTCGAGCACGATGCGGTTGATCACCGGATTCTCGCGGACCTGGATCGTCAGATTGCCGGTGCCGTCGTCGCGGATCTGGACGTCGGCGAACAATTCGGTCGCGTAGAGATCCTTGAGCGCCTGGTCGAGATCCTCGCGGGTATAGGGCTCGCCCGCCCGCAGCTTGACATAGGAGCGCACCGTGTCGGGCTCGAGCCGCTGCGATCCCGCGACGTTCACGGTCTTGATCGTGCCCGAATAGACCGGCGTCGCGGCAGCCGCGGGCTTCGCCGGCGGCGTCGCGCCGGGGGCATTCTGGGCCTGCAGCGGAGCGGCGATACCGCCGAGAGTCGTGCCGACCATGAGCATCGAAAAGAGCCGAGACCGATTGAAGTTCGTCGTCGTCGCCGTCACGCGTCCCCGCCCTTTGAATAAGATATGAACACTTCGTTTCCGATATACGGCCTTGCAATGCGCATGCACTGCCCGATCCTCGTCAGCCGATCAACCCGGCAAGCCGTTCCCACGCGCCGAGCGACAGAATATCATTGAGCGTAACGAAGATCATGAAGCTGAGCAGCACCGCCAAGCCCGACCGAAACGCCCATTCCATCGCCCTTTCCGGCACGGGCCTGCGCGCGATGCCTTCGAACAGGTAGAAGGCCAGATGCCCACCGTCGAGCATCGGGATTGGCAGCAGGTTGATGAATCCCAGATTAATCGAAATGAAGGCCATCAGCATGACGAGGTTCATGCCGCCGAGCGAAGCCTGCTGTCCGGAGACCTGTGCGATCTTGATCGGGCCGCCCAGTTCCTTGACCGAGCGCCGCCCGGTGATGATCTGGCCGAGCGTGTCGATCATCGTGCGGACGATCGAGAAGGTCTGCCGGGTCGCCGCCACCGGCAGTTGCAGCAGCGGCACCGGTTCGATCACCGGCTGGCCCGACATGATCCCGATCATACCCTTGCGGAATTCGTTGCCGAAGCGGTCGCGCTCGACATCGGCGGTGGTGGTGAGATCGACCGTGCCCGGCCGGCCGTCGCGCAGATAGTCGACGCGCAGCCGCTCGTCGGGGCGGAAGCGGATCAGTTCGGCCATTTCGTCGAACGTGTCGACCTGGCGTCCGGCGATCGCGACGATGCGGTCGCCGATCTTCAGCCCCGCCTTCGCGGCCGCGCCGTTTTCGACGAGGCCCGCCAGCAATGCCGGGGTGCGCGGCTGACCATAAGCCGCGAAAAAGGCCATGAAGATCGCGATCGCGACCAGGAAATTGGTCACCGGCCCGGCGAGGACGATCAGGAAACGCTGCCAGACCGGCTTGGCCTGGAAGGTCATCGCGCGCTCTTCGGGTGGGAGCGCCAGCCATTCGTCGGTCGGCTGGCTCGCCGGGTTCATGTCGCCAGCGAACTTCACATAGCCGCCCATCGGCAGCCATCCAAGCTTCCAGCGGGTGCCGCGGCGATCGGTATAGCCGAGGATCTCGCGGCCGAAGCCGATCGAGAAGGCGTCGGCCTTCACCCCGAAGATCCGCCCGGCAAAATAATGGCCGAGTTCGTGGAGAAAGATCAGCGGCCCGATCACCAGCAGAAAAGCCAGGATCGAGAACAGGATACCAGGTTGATCGATCACGCCGCCATAACCTCCATCGCCGCCTGCGCATATATACGCGCCTCGGCATCCACGGCGAAGACATCGTCGAGGCTGGCAGGCGCCGCCGGATCATAGCGGTCAAGCACTTTGCGAACCGTTGACACGATGTCGAGAAATCCGATCCGGCCGGCGAGGAAGGCGGCGACCGCCTCCTCATTGGCGGCGTTGAGGATCGCCGGGCGCGCGCCGCCCGCGGCGAGCACGGCCCGGGCCAACGCCAGCGCCGGGAAGCGTATCTCGTCGGGCGCCTCGAAATCGAGCCGGGCCAGCGCGGCGAAGTCGAGCGGCGGCATCGGCGTCGGCATCCGGTCGGGCCAGGCCAGGGTGTGCGCGATCGGCACCCGCATGTCCGAGGGGCCGAGCTGGGCGAGCACCGATCCGTCGACATATTCGACCATCGAATGGATCACCGACTGGCGGTGGACGATGATCTCGATCCGGTCGGGCGCGACGGGAAAGAGCCGGGCGGCCTCGATCAGTTCGAGCCCCTTGTTCATCATCGTCGCCGAGTCGATCGAGATCTTGGCGCCCATCGACCAGTTGGGATGGGCGACCGCCTGGGCGATCGTCGCCGCCGCCATCCGCTCGAGCGGCCAGTCGCGGAACGGCCCGCCGCTGCCGGTGAGGATGATCCGGCGGACACGCTTCGTGCCCGCAGGATCAAGGCACTGGAAGATCGCATTATGTTCCGAGTCGGCGGGCAGGATCGTCGCCCCGCTGGCGCGCGCGGCGGCGAGGATCAACTCGCCCGCCGACACCAGCGGCTCCTTGTTGGCGAGCACCACCGTGCCCCCCGCCTCGACCGCGGCCATCACCGGGCCGAGCCCGGCGCAGCCGACGATCGCCGCCATCGTCCAGTCGGCCCCTGCCCCCGCCGCGTCGACCACCGCCTGCGGCCCGCCGGCCGAAGCGATGCCGGTGCCGGCGAGCGCCTGGCGCAGAGCGGGAAGACAGGCCTCGTCGGCGATCACCGCCTTCCTGGCGTTGGTGCGGATCGCCGCGGCGGCGAGCTTGTCGGCGTCGCGGTGGGCGGTGAGCAGTTCGACGACGAACGCGTCGGGGTCGCGCTCGATCAGGTCGAGCGTCGACGAGCCGACCGATCCGGTCGCACCGAGGATCGCGACGCTACGCGGGTGCATGGATCAGTCCCGCGACGATCGCCGCGGCCATCAGCACCGCCACCGGCACCACCCCGTCGAGCCGGTCGAGAACGCCGCCATGGCCCGGCAGCAGCTTGCCGCTGTCCTTGACCCCCGAAATCCGCTTGAGCCAGCTTTCGAACAGGTCGCCCATCTGTGCCGCGACCGCGAGCGGAGCGCCCAGGCCATAGAGGATCGCGGGCAGCCCGGCGACCCAGGCGACCAGCGCGCCGAACGCAAGCGCCGCGACCATGCCGCCGATCAGCCCGGCCCAGGTCTTGTTGGGGCTGAGCCGCGGCGCGAGCTTCGGCCCGCCGATCGCGCGGCCGGCGAAATAGGCGCCGATATCGGTCGCCCAGACGACCACCAGGGTCCAGAGCGCGAGGGCCAGCCCGGCCTCCTGTTCGCGCAGGAACACCAGCGAAAGCGCCGGAAAGACGACATAGATCAGCCCCCAGCCGAGCCGGGCGCTGAACGTCACCACCGCGAGCAGGATCGCCGCCGCGCCGGCCAGTTCGCCGGCCTGCGACAGGATCGGGTCGCGATGCGCGGCGAAGAAAGGCCGGTCGACGAACGTAAGGCCATAGGCCATCAGCATCGCGACCAGCACCAGCGCAAGGCCGGTCTTCCACGTCGCCGCCTTCATCATCCCCGCCCATTCGCGGATCATCAGCAGCGCGAGCAGGCTGGCCATCGCCCAGAAGACGAGGCCGCCCAGATAGAGCGCGCCGAGCGCCAGCACGATCATCACCACGCCCGACAGGACGCGTTTCTGCAGTTCGGACGGGCCGGACGCCATCGGCTTATCGCCCGCCGAAGCGGCGCTCTCTTGTGCCGAAATCGGCGATCGCGGCCGACAGCGCCTCGCCGTCGAAATCGGGCCAGAGCGTATCGACGAACAGCAGCTCGGCATAGGCCGCCTGCCACAGCATGAAGTTGGACAGGCGCCGCTCGCCCGAGGTGCGGATCAGCAGGTCGAGCGGCGGCAGGTCGCTGGTGTCGAGCCGGCGTTCGATCGCCGCCGCATCGATGTCGCCCGCCGCGAGGCTGCCGTCGGCGACCGCACCGGCGATGTCGCGCACCGCGCGGACCAGTTCGTCCTGGCCGCCATAGTTGAGCGCGAGCACGAAATCGAGGCGGCGATTGCCGGCGGTCCGCTCCACCCCGTCCCTGATCAGGTCGATCAGGTCGCCGCTCAGCCCGCCGATGTCGCCGATCGTGCGCAGGCGGATGCCGTTGCGGTGCAGTTCCTCGACCTCGGCACGCAGATAATGGCGCAATATGCCCATCAGGTCGGAGACTTCCTCCGCCGGGCGGCGCCAGTTCTCCGACGAGAAGGCGTAGAGCGTCAGCGCGGACAACCCGAGATCGGCGGCGGCGGTGACGGTCTTGCGGACCGCCTCCGCGCCCGCGCGATGGCCGGCGACGCGGGGCAGGAAGCGGCGCTTCGCCCAGCGGCCATTGCCGTCCATGATGATGGCGACGTGGCGCGGGCCCCCACCCGTTCCACTAGCGGCGCTGGCAACGGGGTTGGCCGAAAGGCCGCTCACTTGCCCAGGATTTCCTTTTCCTTGGCCGCCGAGGCCGCATCGATCTCGGCGATCGTCGCGTCGGTCAGCTTCTGCACTTCGGTCTCGCGGCGCTTGCGATCGTCCTCGCTGATCTCGCCCTTCTTCTCGTCGACCTTGAGCGAATCCATGCCGTCGCGGCGGACGTTGCGCACCGCGACCCGGGCCTTTTCGGCATATTGGCTGGCGAGCTTGGCGAGTTCCTTGCGGCGCTCCTCGGTCAGGTCGGGGATCGGGATGCGCAGCGTCTGACCGTCCATGATCGGGTTGAGGCCGAGGCCCGCCGAACGGATCGCCTTGTCGACCGGGCCGACATTCGATTTGTCCCAGATCTGCACCGAGAGCATCCGGGGCTCGGGCGCGGTGACGGTGGCGGCCTGGTTGAGCGGCATCTGGGCACCATATACCTCGACCGTGACCGGATCGAGCAGGTTGACCGAGGCGCGACCGGTGCGCAGGCCGATCAGATCGCCCTTCAGCGATTCCACGGCGCCCGCCATGCGGCGCTCGAGATCGGATTTGTTGTAGGCGGCCATTGACGGACTCTCCTGTTAATTCTGCACGATCGTGGCGATGCCACGGCCGGCGAGAACCTCCGCCAGGTTTCCCTGCTCGCGGATGTTGAAAACGACGATCGGAATAGCATTGTCGCGGCACAGCGCGATCGCGCTGGCATCCATGACCTTGAGGTCGTCCGACAACACCTTGTTGAAGGTGACGGTGTCGTAGCGGGTCGCGGTCGCGACTTTCTTGGGATCGGCATCATAGACGCCGTCGACCGAGGTGCCCTTGAACAGCGCCTCGCAGCCCATCTCAGCGGCGCGCAACGCCGCGGCGCTGTCGGTGGTGAAATAGGGATTGCCGGTGCCGGCGGCGAAGATCACCACCCGCCCCTTTTCCAGATGCCGCTCGGCGCGGCGGCGGATGAACGGCTCGCACACCGTCGCCATCGGGATCGCCGACTGGACGCGGGTTTCGACGCCGATCTGTTCGAGCGCGTTCTGGACGGCGATCGCGTTCATCACGGTCGCGAGCATGCCCATATAGTCGGCGCTGGTGCGGTCCATGCCGCGCGCGGCGCCGGCCAGGCCGCGGAAGATGTTGCCGCCGCCGACCACCAGGCACAGTTCATGGTCGCGGGCGATGCCGGCGATCTCCTGGGCGACGCGCGAAACCGTCTCCGGGTCGATGCCGAACTGGCCCGAACCCATCAGCACCTCGCCGGACAGCTTCAGCAGGATTCTCTTGAAGCGCGGGCGATCCAAATTCTTCGTCCTGTTATTGTCGATTATGGGGCTGGGCGCGCACCTTAGAGGCGGTCGCGCCCACTGCCAAGCGGTCAACGAAAAGGCCCGCCCGCCCGGCACGATGCCGGGTGGACGGGCCCCTCATAAGACCGGAATCAGCCCTTGACGGCCGCTGCCACTTCGGCGGCGAAGTCACTGCTTTCCTTCTCGATGCCTTCGCCGAGCTGGAAGCGGACATAGTCCTTCAGCACGATCGAGCCACCGGCGGCCTTGGCGGCCGACGCGATCACCTGGGCGATCGGGGTCTTGTTGTCCATCACGAACAGCTGGCTGAGCAGCGCGTTTTCCTTGCGGAACTTGGCGACGGCGCCCTCGACCATCTTCTCGATGATGTTGGCCGGCTTGCCCGATTCGGCGGCCTTTTCAGCGGCGATCGCGCGCTCGCGCTCGATCACGGTCTGGTCGAGGCCATCCTCGGTCAGCGCCTGCGGGAAGGCTGCCGCGATGTGCATCGCGATCTGCTTGCCGAGCGCCTCGAGCTCGGCGACCGGGGCATCGCCCTCGAGCGCCACGAGCACGCCGATCTTGCCGAGGCCGGGGGCCGCCGCGTTATGGACATAAGGCACGACCGCGCCCTGCGACACTTCGACGACCTTGGCGCGACGCAGCGTCTGGTTCTCGCCGATGGTGGCGATGTTCGCGGTCAGCTTCTCGGTGACGGTGCCGCCCTCGGGCCAGGCCGCGGCGCCGAGCGCCTCGATCTCGTTGCCGGTCGACAGCGCGAGCTTGGCGACGGTGCCGACGAAATCCTGGAACTGCTGGTTCTTCGCGACGAAGTCGGTTTCCGAGTTGACCTCGACCGCGGCGCCACGGGTGCCCTCGACGGCAACGCCGACCAGACCTTCGGCCGCGGTGCGGCTCGACTTCTTGGCGGCGGTGGCGAGGCCCTTGGTGCGCAACCAGTCGATCGCGGCGTCCATGTCGCCGTTGTTCTCGGTCAGCGCCTTCTTGCAGTCCATCATGCCGGCGCCCGACTTCTCGCGCAGGTCCTTGACGGCAGCAGCGGTGATCTCCGCCATATTCTCGTTCCTTCTCAGTTGAGCGAACAGGGGCTCAGTTAACGAACAGGGGGAGAAGCGTTGCCGCCTCTACCCCCGCTCCTGTCGATCGGAACCGGGTCATGATGATGACATCATGGCCCGGCCCGCTTGTTCTCGGCCTCCGGGCAGATGCCCGGACGACCTTAGCTGGTGGCGAGCGCGGCCTCGACCGGCGGCTCGACCGCCGCGCCGAAATCCTCGCCGCGAACCTGGCGGGCATCGTTGCCGCCGCGGGTCGCCGCTTCGGCCACCGCATCGCAGTAGAGGCGGATCGCGCGCGCCGCGTCATCGTTCGCCGGGATCGGGAAGGCGATGCCGTCGGGCGAGACGTTCGAATCGAGGATCGCGACGACCGGGATACCCAGCGTGTTGGCTTCCTTGATCGCCAGCTCTTCCTTGTTGGCGTCGATCACGAACATGACGTCCGGGATGCCGCCCATGTCGCGGATGCCGCCGAGCGACAGCTCGAACTTGTCGCGCTCGCGGGTGAGCTGGAGCACTTCCTTCTTGGTGAGACCATGGGTGTCGCCCGAAAGCTGCTCCTCGAGGGTCTTGAAGCGCTTGATCGAACCCGAGATCGTCTTCCAGTTGGTGAGCATGCCGCCCAGCCAGCGATGGTTGACATAATGCTGACCCGAACGGAGCGCCGCGTCGCGGATCGGCTCCTGCGCCTGGCGCTTGGTGCCGACGAACAGCACCTTGCCGCCATGGGCGACCGACTGGGCGATGAAGTCGAGCGCGCGCGCCATCAGCGGCACGGTCTGCGACAGATCGATGATGTGAACGCCGTTGCGATCCCCGAAGAGATACGGCTTCATCTTCGGATTCCAGCGGTGAGTCTGGTGACCGAAATGTGCGCCGGCGTCGAGCAACGCCTGCATGGAGACGGTGGGAGCCGCCATAGGATTTTCTCCTTACCCGGTTTGACCTCTGTGGGGCAGGAACCGGGAAACCCGGCACCGGTATGTGCGCCCCACATGTGGAATGGGCGCGCCTTTATGCGACCCGCCGTTGGAAATCAAGGCTTGACTGATGGGAACAAAAAGAGAACACAGGGAACGTGGAGCCGTTTCACGCGCTTTCGGTGGCATAAAATGCGCCGGCACGAGGGGGACGGACGACGATCGAAGGACGAAGATAATGCTTCATGTTCTGAGCCTTGCCACTTTCGCCGCCGTACTGACCCTATCGCTTGCCGTTCTCGTGTCGACGATTCGCGCCGAACTGCCGCTGATCCTCAAGGCGCTCGGCGCCGTTCCCGAACCGGTCGCGCCATTGCGCCCGCGCGGCGAGCGCCGCGTGCGGGTGATCAGGCAGGCCCGCCTGGTCCCGCCGCCGGCGCTGGCGCTGCGCGCCGCCTGACCCGCGAATAGGAAAAGGCACTGAACGGAATCGTCGCTAGATAAAAGAGCATCAGCAGGCTGAGCGTATGCCAGGGCACGGTGAACAAGGCCGCACCCGCCATCGCGACGATCAGCAGCGCGGGCAGTCGCCAGCCGCGCGAGATGTGCAGCGACGACCAGCTATAGGTCGCGACATCCGAGATCATCAGCGACCCCGACATCACCGCCCAAAAGCAGATGAAGGCCGGTTCGCGGAAGAAGGCGACATCGCTCCACAGCCAGAGCGCGACCGGCACCAGCATGATCCCCGCCCCCAGCGGCGCCGGAACCCCGGTAAGGAAGCCCGCACTCTTGCGCGGCTGATCGACGGTATCGAGCGCGGCGTTGAAGCGCGCGAGGCGAAGCGCCGCGCACACCGCGTAGCAGAGCGCGAAGATCCAGCCGAAGCGCGGAATGTCCTGCAGCGACCACAGGAACATGATGATTGCGGGCGACACCCCGAAGGCGATCACGTCGGACAGCGAATCGAGTTCGGCGCCGAAGCGGCTCTCGCCCTTGAGCATCCGCGCGACGCGGCCATCGAGTCCGTCGAGGACGCCGGCGATCGCGATCGCGAAGAGCGCCTTTTCCCAGTCGCCGCCGATCGCGAAGCGCACGCCGGTGAGGCCCGAGCACAAGGCGAGCGCCGTCACCGCATTGGGAGCGACCGCGCGTGCGGGAATGCCGCGGCGGATATTCTCGCGACGAGGGCGCATCACTGGGCCACCCCGATCGCCCGTTCGGGCTCACCGAGCCCGGCGATCACGGTCTCGCCGGCAATGGTCCGCTGGCCGATCGCGACCCGGTGGCCGGTGCCTGCCGGAAGATAGACGTCGACCCGGCTGCCGAAGCGGATCAGGCCGATCCGCTGGCCGAGACCGACGATATCGCCCGGCTTGACGAAAGGGACGATCCGCCGTGCGACGAGGCCGGCGATCTGGGTGAAGCCGATCCGGGTGCCGTCGGCGCCCTCGACCAGGATATGCTGGCGTTCATTCTCCTCGCTCGCCTTGTCGAGATCGGCGTTGAGGAAGCTGCCGGGAATATAGGCGACCCGCTTGATCATACCGGGGATCGGGGTGCGGTTGATATGGACGTCGAACACCGACATGAAGATCGACACCCGGGTCATCGGCGCATCGCCCAGACCCTCCTCGCCGGCCATCTCGCGCGGCGGCGGCACCGTCACGATCATCGTGACCAGCCCGTCGGCGGGCGCGATCACCAGCCCCTCGCCAACCGGGGTGGTGCGGATCGGATCGCGGAAGAAGGCCGCGACCCAGATCGTCACGCCCGCCATCGGCCATGCCAGCGTTTCCCAGGCCATCAGCGCGAACACCAGCGCGATCACGGCGGCGAGGAGCACGAATTTGCGGCCTTCGGGGTGCACGCTGGGCCAGCGCCACTTGACCGACGTGGTGCCGATGTCCGGTTTGTCGAGTGATGTCATCGCCCCACCCTAATGCCGCGCCGCGGTAGTGACAATCGCCGCGGCACCGGCCGGGTTCCATCGGCCTTGCGAATATCGACGCTCGAAGGTTGATCGCGGCGATATCGTGCAATAGGGACCCGGAGGAATTTTCTTACGGGAGTATGTGGGATATGGCGAAGATCAAGGTGAAGACCCCGCTCGTCGAGATCGACGGCGACGAGATGACCCGGATCATCTGGGAATGGATCCGCGAGCGCCTCATCAAGCCCTATCTCGACATCGATCTCGAATATTTCGACCTCTCGGTCGAGCATCGCGACGAGACCAACGATCAGGTCACGATCGATTCCGCCAAGGCGATCCAGAAATATGGCGTCGGCGTGAAGTGCGCGACGATCACCCCCGACGAAGCGCGCGTCGAGGAGTTCAAGCTCAAGAAGATGTGGAAGTCGCCCAACGGCACGATCCGCAACATCCTGGGCGGCGTGGTGTTCCGCGAGCCGATCGTGATCAAGAACGTCCCCAGGCTGGTGCCGGGCTGGACCGATCCGATCGTCGTCGGCCGCCACGCGTTCGGCGACCAGTATAAGGCGACCGATTTCCTCGTCCCTGGCCCCGGCAAGCTGCGCCTCGTCTGGGAAGGCGACAATGGCGAGAAGATCGACGAGGAAGTGTTCCAGTTCCCGGGCGCCGGCGTCGCGATGGGCATGTACAATCTCGACGAGTCGATCCGCGATTTCGCGCGCGCCAGCATGAACTACGCGCTCGACCGCAAATGGCCGCTCTATTTGTCGACCAAGAACACGATCCTCAAGGCCTATGACGGCCGCTTCAAGGATCTGTTCCAGGAGGTGTTCGACGCCGACTTCGCCGACAAGTTCAAGGCGGCCGGCATCGTCTACGAGCATCGCCTGATCGACGACATGGTCGCCTCGGCGCTTAAGTGGAGCGGCAAGTTCGTCTGGGCCTGCAAGAACTATGACGGCGACGTCCAGTCGGACACCGTCGCGCAGGGCTTCGGTTCGCTCGGCCTGATGACCTCGGTGCTGATGTCGCCCGACGGCAAGACGATCGAGGCCGAGGCGGCGCACGGCACCGTCACCCGCCACTATCGCATGCACCAGCAGGGCAAGGCGACCTCGACCAACCCGATCGCATCGATCTTCGCCTGGACCCAGGGCCTGGTGTTCCGCGGCAAGTTCGACGAGACCCCGGACGTCGTGAAGTTCGCCGAAACCCTCGAGCGCGTCTGCATCGAGACGGTCGAAGCCGGCGGCATGACCAAGGATCTCGCGATCCTGATCGGCCCCGACCAGCCCTGGATGACGACCGAGCAGTTCTTCGAACAGATCCGCGTCAACCTCGAAAAGGAAATGGCCGCCTGGGCCTGATCCTTTCCGAAGGCATTGGCGACGACATGTCACCCCGGCCTGACCGCCGGGGTGATTTGTTTTGGGGGCTGCCCACTTGGCTTTTTCGTCATGCTGAAACAAGTTCAGCATGACGGTGGGTAAGTGGTACCGTTACAAAGATTAATCTGCCGCTTCCGGTGATCTTACATGCTCACGCCGGACGCCCAGTCCGACGATCCGCGCCGGAATCCGCTGGAGCAGCGGCAAGCGGTCGAGCATGCGCAGCGCCCAGGGTGGAGTCCTTTCGCCCGTGTCGCGCGATAAAGTCGGTCCCAGGATGTTGGCATGGACCGCGCGCTGCATCGCCTGCACCACCCGGGTCGGGAACATCCGCCGCGCCTGGACCTTCGCGAGCAGCCCGTCGACGTCCGCGCCGGCGGCCAGCGGGGCGGCGAGGATGTTGGCGGCGGCGACCGCGTCCTGGATCGCCAGGTTGATGCCGACGCCGCCCACCGGCGACATCGCATGCGCGGCATCGCCGATCGCGAGCAGCCCGGGACGATGCCAGCGGGTCAGCCGGTCGAGCGACACCGAAAGCAGCTTCACATCGTCCCACGAGCCGATCTCGCCGACGACCGCGGCGACCTCGGGCACGGTGTCGGCGACGCGACGGCGAAAGGCCTCGATCCCGAGCGCGCGGATATGGTCGGCACCGCCCTTGGCGAAGACGAAGGCGCATTGCCAATAGGCGCCGCGGTCGATCATCGCGATCACCGTGCCGGCCGCGAACTGGCCGATGGTGCGGTTGCCGGGCTGGTCGGGCTTCGACAGCCGGAACCAGAAGACGTCGATCGGCGCTCCCAGATCCTCGCGCGGGAGCCCGGCGGCATCGCGCAGCACCGAACCGCGCCCGTCGGCGGCGATCACCAGCCTGGCCGCGATCGCGCGCCCGTCCTTCAGCCGGACGCCGGTCACCCTGCCCGCTGCCTCGATCAGGCCGACCGCCTCGGCATTCATGTCGAGGTCGAAACCCGGCAGGCGCCGTGCCTCGCCGGCGACGAAGTCGAGAAACTCCCATTGCGGCATCATCGCGATGAAGCGGTGGCGGACCGGCAGATGGCGGAAATCCGCGACGCGATAGTCATGGCCGCCGACCCGCGCACTGACCTCCGCGACCTGATCATGGTCGCGTGCGAGCAGCCGTTCGGCCAATCCGAGCTCGTCGAACAGCGCGATCGTCGACGGATGAACGGTGTCGCCGCGAAAGTCGCGCAGGAAGTCGCCATGCTTCTCGAGCACCCGGGTCGGCACCCCCGCCCGCGCGAACAACAGCCCCGCCATCATCCCCGCCGGCCCGCCGCCGACGATCAGCAATGGCGATATCGAGGCTCGGTTCATCGCAATCTCCCATCGGCGAACGCTTCGGCTGGCATTTTGCACTTTCAGCCGCCAAAGTCCCAGCATGGCTTTTTCGCTCAATACCGTCGCTTTCAGCGATGCGCTGGTGATCCTGGGGGCCGCCGGTCTCGTGATCCCCGCCTTCGCGCGTCTGAAGATCTCGCCGGTGATCGGCTTCATCCTGGTCGGGGCGCTGGTCGGCCCGACCGCGCTCGGCGCGCTCGTCCCCGAACATCCCTGGCTCTATTATGTGACGATCAGCAATCCGCACGCGATCGAGCCCTTCGCCGAATTCGGCATCATCCTGCTGCTGTTCTCGATCGGGCTCGAACTGTCGTTCCGGCGATTATGGGCGATGCGCAAACGGGTGTTCGGGCTCGGCTCGGCCGAATTGCTGATGTCGGCGGCGATTCTCGGCGGAGGCCTCTATCTGACCGGCCAGGGCTGGGGCGGCGCGCTGGGGCTGGGGCTCGCGCTCGCGCTGTCGTCGACCGCGCTCGTCCTGCCGATCGCGGGCACCACCGGCGCGGTCGGCCGCAATGCCTTCGCGATGCTGCTGTTCGAGGATCTGGCGCTGGTGCCGATCATCTTCATCCTCGGCGCGCTGGCGCCCTATGGCGCGTCCGGCGGCTGGGACGGAATCGCGCGGACGCTGGGCTTCGGCATCGCGACGATCATCGTGATGATGGTGGGAGGGCGTTTCCTGCTGCCGCGGCTGTTCGCGCAGGCCGCGCGCGCGAAGAATCCCGAACTGTTCCTGTCGGCGAGCCTGCTCGTCGTCATCCTCGCCAGCGTCGCGACCACCGCCTCGGGCCTGTCGCCGATCGTCGGGGCGCTGCTGGCCGGCATATTGATCGCCGAGACCGACTATCACGCCGAGGTCGAACTGGTGACCGCACCGTTCAAGGGGCTGGCGCTTGGGGTGTTCCTGATCTCGGTCGGCATGTCGCTCGACCTGCCGATGATCCTCGAGAACTGGCCGACGCTGGCGCTGGCGGTCACCGGCGTGGTCGTGATCAAGACCCTGATCACCGGGCTGCTGCTGCGCTTCACCGGCGCGGCGCGCGCGGTGGCGACCGAAACCGGGCTGCTGATGTCGGCCCCTTCCGAGACGACGTTGATCGTGCTCGGGGTCGCCGCGCAGGCCGCGCTGATCGCGCCGCAGACCGCCGCCTTCTGGCAGATGGTCACCGCGATCGGCCTGACGATCACCCCGGTGCTCGCGCGAATCGGGCATGACGTCGCGCTGCGAATCTCGGCACGCGAGCATGACGGACCGCAGGAGGCGCCGCGCGAGACCAGCGGCCGGGTGGTCATCGCCGGGTTCGGCCGGGTCGGCCGGCTGGTCGCGCAGATGCTGGATGCGCACAAGCGCCCCTATCTGGCGATCGACGCCAATATCGACACGATCGTTCATGTCCGGCGCCGCGGCTATAATGCGACGTTTGGCGATATCACCCGCCCCGGCATGCTCGAACATCTGACGCTGGAAGATGCGAGCGCGCTGATCCTGACGATGGACGATCCGGTCCAGACGGTGCGGATCACCCGTCGCGCGCGCGCGCTCCACCCCGACCTGACGATCGTAGCCCGCGCCCGCGACCCCAACCATGCCGCCGAACTCTATCGCGCGGGAGCGACCGACGCGGTGCCCGAGACGCTCGAAAGCTCGCTGCAACTGTCCGAAGCGGTGCTGGTCGATCTCGGCATCGCGATGGGACCGGTGATCGCCTCGATCCACGAGAAACGCGCCGAACTGCGCGCCAAGATCATGGAGATGAGCGAGACCGACCGCGAGCCGCCGATCCGGGGACGGCGGCTGAGGGACGCGGGCACGGAAGTTTAGGTCAACTTATCAAGGGGATGCTTCCCCTTGTTCTTCGTCACCCTGAACTTGTTTCAGGGTCCACCGTGCGACAAGGGAGCGTTCCCGAGCGGTAGAGTGGATGCTGAAACAAGTTCAGCATGACGGTGTCCGGGGGTCGGGTTAGGCCGGCACCTTCGCGAGCAGGTCCTTCACCGCGGCGACTGCATCGGCGGCCTTCGCACCATCGGGACCGCCGCCCTGCGCCATATCGGGGCGGCCACCGCCGCCCTGCCCACCGAGCGCCGCGACCGCGGCCTTGACGAGATCGACCGCGCTGATCCGGCCGACGAGATCGTCGGTGATGCCGACCGCGACGCTGGCGCGGCCTTCGTTGACCGCGACGATGGTCGAGACCCCCGATCCGATCCGGCCCTTGGCCTCGTCGACCAGCCCGCGGAGCCCCTTGGGATCGAGCCCCTCGACGACCTGCGCGAGGAAGGCGATGCCGGCGACGTCCTCGGGCCCGGCGGCTTCGGCCTTGGCGGCCCCGCCGCCGAGCGCGAGCGCCTTCTTCGCTTCGGCGAGTTCGCGCTCGAGCTTGCGGCGTTCCTCGACCAGCGCTGCGATCCGGCCCGGGACCTCGTCGGGCGAAGTCTTGAGCGCGGCGGCGGCTTCCTTGAGCCGCTCGTCGCGACCGTTGAGCCAGACCCGTGCCCCCTCGCCGGTCAGCGCCTCGATGCGGCGCACGCCGCTGGCAACCGCGCTTTCGCCGATGATCTTGAAAATGGCGATGTTGCCGAGCGCCGACACATGGGTGCCGCCGCACAGTTCGACCGAATAGCTGTTGGTGTCGGCCTGCCCCATCGACAGCACTCGGACCTCATCACCATATTTTTCGCCGAACAGCGCCATCGCGCCCGCGGCGATCGCGTCGTCGGGGGTCATCAGCCGGGTCGTCACATCCTCATTCTCGCGGATATGGCGGTTCACCTCAGCCTCGACCACGGCGATGTCCTCGGCGGTCATCGGCTTGGGATGCGAAAAATCGAAGCGCAGCCGATCAGCGGCGACGAGGCTGCCCTTCTGGGTGACATGGCCGCCCAGACGGTTGCGCAGCGCCGCATGAAGCAGATGGGTAGCCGAGTGATTGGCGCGGATCCGGCTACGGCGATCGCCGTCGACCGATAGCTGCAGCGCATCGCCGGGCTTGACCGTGCCGGCCTTGACCACGCCCTGCATCGCGTGAAGCCGGCCCAGCGGCTTCGACGTGTCGCCGACCTCGATCAACAGACCGTCTTCGCCGCGGATCGTACCCGCATCGCCCATCTGGCCGCCGCTTTCGCCATAAAAAGGCGTCTGGTTGGTCACCAGCATCACCTCGTCGCCGACGGTCGCGCTATCGACCTTCTTGCCGTCCTTGACGATCGCGATCAGCTGGCCTTCGCCCTGTTCGCTGACATAGCCGGTGAATTCGGTGCCGCCATGTTCCTCGGCGATGTCGAACCAGACCTCGGACGAGGCCTTGTCACCCGACCCCTTCCAGGCGGCGCGGGCGGCGGCCTTCTGTTCCGCCATCGCCGCGTCGAAGCCGGCGCGATCGACCGACAGCCCCTGCGCGCGCAGCGCATCCTCGGTCAGGTCATAGGGGAAGCCATAGGTGTCGTAGAGCTTGAAGGCGACGCTGCCGGCCAGCGTGTCGCCCTGCGCCATCGATCCGGTCGCCTCGTCGAGCAGCCGCAGGCCATTGGCGAGCGTCTGACGGAAGCGGACCTCCTCGAGCTTGAGGGTCTCCTCGATCAGCGGCTGGGCGCGGACCAGTTCGGGATAGGCGGCACCCATTTCGGCGACCAGGCTCGGCACCAGGCGGTGCATCAGCGGCTCGGGGGCGCCGAGCAGATGGGCGTGGCGCATTGCCCGGCGCATGATCCGGCGCAGCACATAGCCGCGACCTTCGTTGGCGGGCAGCACCCCGTCGGCGACGAGAAAACCCGCCGAGCGCAGATGATCGGCGATCACCCGGTGCGACGCCTTGTTGGCGCCGGTGGTGACGGTCTTGGTCAGCTCGCCCGACGCCGCGATCAGCGCCTTGAAGGTGTCGGTGTCGTAATTGTCATGGACGCCCTGCATCACCGCGGCGATGCGTTCGAGCCCCATGCCGGTGTCGATCGACGGCTTGGGCAGGTTCCCGACGATCTGGTTGTCGAGCTGCTCGAACTGCATGAACACGTTGTTCCAGATCTCGACGAAGCGATCGCCATCCTCGTCGGGGCTGCCGGGAGGGCCGCCGGGGATATGATCGCCATGATCGTAGAAGATCTCGGAACAGGGACCGCACGGACCGTTGTCGCCCATCGCCCAGAAATTATCCTTGGTCGGAATACGGATGATCCGGCTTTCGGGAAGCCCGGCGATCTTCTTCCACAGGTCGAACGCCTCGTCGTCGGTATGATAGACGGTGACGGTCAGCCGGTCCTTGTCGAGCCCCCAGTCGCGGGTCAGCAGGGTCCAGGCATGGGTGATCGCCTGGTCCTTGAAATAATCGCCGAACGAGAAATTGCCGAGCATCTCGAAGAAGGTGTGATGGCGGGCGGTATAGCCGACATTGTCGAGATCATTATGCTTGCCGCCGGCCCGCACGCATTTCTGCGCCGAGGTCGCGGTCGAATAAGGCCGGGTCTCGAGCCCGGTGAAGACGTTCTTGAACGGCACCATCCCGGCATTGACGAACATCAGCGTCGGGTCGTTGTGCGGCACCAATGGCGCCGACGGCACCACCGCGTGCCCGGCGGCCGCGAAATAGTCGAGGAAGGATCGGCGGATGTCGTTGGTCGAAGTCATTCCGACGACTTAGGCGACCCCATCGCAATATGGAAGATGCCGGACATCGTACCGGCGTCGAACATCGCGAAACCCGATCGATCTTCGTTCAATGGCTGTCGTCGTCCGGACGGTCGACGCAGCCGAACAGCCTGGGCAGGCCCTTGCGCTGTTCGGGGGCCATCGTCTGGACGGCGGGCCGATCGATATAATTCTGTTCCTCGCGGACCAGCTCGAACCGGCCATTGTCGGCCTTGCGCCACATCAGATAGCCGCACATCAGCTCGAGATTGACATAGCGCGCGGTGAAATCGGCGGCGACATAGAGGCCGGGGCGCGTCGCCTCGGGCGGGTCACGGGTCCAGGTCAGCCGGGTGACGACCCGCCCCTGCCAGGCGCCCGCCTCCGCCGCGAAGCGCCGGCCGGCATCCTCGTAGAGCGCGGGCGTCAGATAGGCGGTCATGCTGGGCCCGATCTGGCGATAGGCACGTGCATAGTCGCCCTTGTCGCGCGCCTCGAAATAGGCGGCCGTCGCCGCCAGCACCGCGGCATGTTCGGCGGTGCTGCCGATCGCGTCGCCATCGTCGATGGGGGGCGGCCCAGCGGCGGGCAGCAGGATCGCGGCCAGACCGGTGAGCAGCGCACCTGCCCTATGCATAGGCATAGGGACCACCGGCTTCGAGCGCCTTGTGATAGGCGGGACGCGCATGGATGCGGTCGAGCCATTCGATGATCGTCGGACGGCGGCCATCGAGTTTCAGCCGCTGGCGGGCGGCCTCGAGCGGAAAGCTCATCATGATGTCGGCGGCGCTGAAGGTGTCGCCGGCGAACCAGCGATGGGTGGCGAGTTCAGCCTCGACATAGTCGATATGCGCCATCGCCATCTTCTTCACCCGGCCGCGCGCGACCCAGCCGAACGGCCCCATCTTGGCGATGACGAGGCTGAGCAGCAGCGGCGGCATCAACGACCCTTCGGCATAATCGAGGAAATAGCGCCAGCGCAGCGCGCCGTCGCCATCGGGCGGCGGGCCGAGTTCGCCGCGGGCGACCGCGACCAGATATTCGACGATGGTGGCGGTCTCGGCGACGATCCGGCCGCCATGCTCGATCACCGGCGATTTGCCGAGCGGGTGGATCTTGAGCAACTCGGGCGGCGCCAGCATCGTCTTCGGGTCGCGCTCGTAGCGCCGTACCTCATAGTCGATGCCGAGTTCCTCGAGCAGCCAGAGCACGCGCTGCGAGCGCGAATTTTCGAGATGATGGACGATGACCGTCATGCGCGCCTCCCCCGAGCGATCGGAATCGATCGATCGGAGCCGAACGATCAGACTGGGCGACTATAAGCTCAGGACGGCTCGTTGATATAGACCGCCATTTCATTTCCCGACGGCTCGCGGAAATGGAAACGCCGCCCGCCCGGAAAGGCGAAGATCGGCCGGGTGACGGTGCCGCCCGCCTGTTCGACGGCGGCCAGCGCCGCTTCGAGATCGTCGGTCTCGATCACCGCGAGCGGCGCCGCGGTCGTATCCGACGAATCGCCGTTGAGCCCGAGATCGCAACCCGCGCCGATCGTCGCGGCATAATCGGGGCCGAAGGCTGTAAGATCCCAGCCGAAGGCGCTGGCGAAGAAATCGCGGCTGGCGGCGATATTGCCGACCGGCAGCTCGACATAGTTGAGACGCGCACTGGCCATCATCATGGCTCCTCGATCAGCTGGCCAGGTCGGCCGGAGCGATGGCGGCGCCGAAGACGCCGCCATCATCGGTTCGATCAGATATCGTCGCTATCGTCGGGACCGACCATCAGCGCGTCGCCGACCCCGGCCGAATTGGCGCGGATCGCGGCTTCGAGCCGGGCGGCGACTTCGGGATTTTCGCGCATATAGGTCTTCGAATTCTCGCGGCCCTGGCCGATCCGGATCGAATCATAGCTGAACCAGGCGCCCGATTTCTCGACGAGACCGGCCTTGACGCCGATATCGAGCAGTTCGCCGACCTTGGAGATGCCCTCGCCATACATGATGTCGAATTCGACCTGCTTGAACGGCGGCGCGACCTTGTTCTTGACCACCTTCACCCGGGTCGCGTTGCCGACGATATCGTCGCGATCCTTGATCTGGCCGGTGCGGCGGATGTCGAGACGAACCGACGCGTAGAATTTGAGCGCGTTGCCGCCGGTCGTCGTCTCCGGGCTGCCGTACATCACGCCGATCTTCATGCGGATCTGGTTGATGAAGATCACGGTGCACTTCGACCGGCTGATCGAGCCGGTGATCTTGCGCAGCGCCTGACTCATCAGCCGGGCCTGGAGGCCGACATGGCTGTCGCCCATCTCGCCTTCGATTTCGGCGCGCGGAACGAGCGCCGCGACCGAATCGATCACCAGCACGTCGATCGCGTTCGAGCGGACCAGCGTGTCGGTGATCTCGAGCGCCTGCTCGCCGGTGTCGGGCTGCGAGACGATCAGTTCGTTGATGTCGACGCCGAGCTTCTTGGCATAGACCGGGTCGAGCGCATGTTCGGCGTCGACGAAGGCGGCGGTGCCGCCCAGCTTCTGCGCCTCGGCGATCACATGGAGCGCCAGCGTGGTCTTGCCCGAGCTTTCGGGGCCGAAAATCTCGATGACGCGGCCCTTGGGCAGGCCGCCGATGCCGAGCGCGATGTCGAGCCCGAGCGAGCCGGTCGATACCGCCTCGACCTGCATCGCCTCGCGCGAGCCGAGCTTCATCGCCGATCCCTTGCCGAAGGCGCGGTCGATCTGCGCAAGCGCCGCTTCGAGGGCCTTCTGCCTGTCCATGCTTGCCACGTCCTTGGGGGTTCCTATCAGTTTCAACTGTGCCGACATGCGTGCCGCTCCCTCGTAGATAGCGCGTACCGAAGCTTCAATGGCTAAAGAGGTACACGAAATGTTCCGAGAGAACAAGAAGAGAACATAAAGGGATTTTAAGAGGCTTTCTCCATCAGCACGTCGCGGGCGGCGGCGCAGATCTGCTGGACCGAGAAGGGCTTGGGCAGGAACCCGATACGATCGATGTCGATCGATTTGCGCAGCTGTTCCTCGGCATAGCCCGACATGAAGATGATCGGCAGGTCGGGCTTGAGCTCGCGCGCGGCGCGCGCCATCGCCGGCCCGTCCATCGTCGGCATCACCACGTCGGAGATCACCAGGTCGATCGCCTCGTCGCTTTCGAGGATCTCGAGCCCCTCCTCGCCATTGGTGGCGGTGACGACCTTGTAGCCCTGGCGGGTGAGCGCGCGCTCGGCGACCGCGCGGACCATCGCCTCGTCCTCGACCAGCAGAATCGTGCCGGTGCCCCACAGCTCGGTGCTGGGCACAACCGCGACCGGCTTGGCGGCGACCGCCGCGGGCGCGCTCGCCTCGTGCACCGGCAGATAGATGACGAAGCTGGTCCCCTTGCCCATTTCCGATTCGGCGAAGATGAAACCGCCGGTCTGCTTGACGATGCCGTAGACGGTCGACAGGCCGAGGCCGGTGCCCTTGCCGACCTCCTTGGTGGTGAAGAAGGGCTCGAAGATCTTGGTGATGATCTCTTCGGGAATGCCGCTGCCGGTGTCGGAAACCTTCATCGCGGTATAATCGGTGACCGGCATGATCTCGACCCCCATGCGCTTCACCTCGGCGGCGGGCAGCGCATAGGTCTGGATGCTGAGCGCGCCGCCGTCGGGCATTGCGTCGCGGGCATTGACCGCGAGGTTGACGATCACCTGCTCGAGCTGGCCGGGGTCGGCGCGCACCGTGCCGAGATTGCGGCCATGGCTGACGTCGAGGGTCACCGTCTCGCCGAGCAGGCGCTTCAACAGGTTCGAGATTTCCGAGATGACGTCGGGCAGTTGCAGGATCTGCGGGCGCAGCGTCTGCTGGCGCGAGAAGGCGAGCAACTGCCGGGTCAGCGCGGCGGCGCGGTTCGAATTCTGCTTGATCTGCTGGATGTCGTCATAATCGCTGTCGCCGGGCATGTGGCGCATCGTCATCAGGTCGCAATGGCCGATGATCGCGGTCAGGATATTGTTGAAATCATGGGCGACGCCGCCCGCGAGCTGGCCGACCGCCTGCATCTTCATCGCCTGGGCGACCTGGCGCTTGAGCCGCGATTCCTCGCTATTGTCCTTGAGGCTGAGCAGCACCGTCGCATCGCCGAGCCCCTTGGTCGCGGCGATCGTCAGCGAGACATTCTCCTCGGGACGTTCCTTGAGCCGGACCGCGAGGTCGGTCGCCGAGCCGCGCCCCTGCGAGAAGCGCCGGACCGCGTCGGACACCGCCGCCTTGTCGTCCTCGACGACGAGATCGCTCGGATAGACGATCGACGATTCGGGGCCGAGCCCGGCGGCGCGGGCGAACGGCTCGTTCATGAAGCTCATCCGGCCGTCGGCCCCGGCGAGCGCGAGCCCGAGCGGCAGCATGTCGAGCAGGCCGTGGAGATTGCTGGTCGCGAGCAGCTGGCGTTCGTGCTGCAGCGCGAGCCCCGGATCCTCATCGAGCATCAAGAACAGGGTGGCGCTGACATCCTCGTCGTCGAGCGGGACCTGGAGCATCCGGAGCGGGGCGGCGTCGCGCGGATCGGCGGCGAGGCGGATATGGTCGCCGTCGGAGCGGAGCAGTTCGGCGAGCGACCAGCCCGACATCGGCGCCTCGCTGCTGCCGAGCGCGCGCCGCCGGAACACCGCGTTGCCCGACAGGCCGATGCCGTTGCCGTCGACCATCACCGCCATCATCCCGGCGCTGCCGAGCCTGCGCCCAGGTTCGCCGGCGATCATCCGCGATATGTCGCCGATGCTGTCGATATGGCTGGGCTTGCGGAAGCGCCAGACGACATGGCGGCCATCCTCGCCGGTGCGCCGCAGGACGACGTCGACCACCCCGCGATCGGTGACGAGCTTCTCGATCGCGGCGAAGCCGTCGCGCCGCGCGGCGATGTCGGCATCCTCGAGCCGCTTGCGCGAGGCCGGCGGCAGCGGCAACGCCGGCGGGGTCGGCAGGCCGCCGAACCAGCCTTCATATTGGCGGTTCGCGCACAGCAGCCGTCCGTCGGGCCCGGTGATCGCGAGCGCGGCGTCGGCGTCCTCGATCGTGCCGAGCAGCAGCGTCATGTCGGGATAGCGCCCGACCGCCAGATTGGTCCGCCGCGCCGCGATCGCGACCAGCGCGCAGATCAGCGCGCTGACCGCGAAGGCGAGGAAGAAGGCGACCGCGAGCAGGGCATCGTCGGTCGCGCCCCAGATCAGGGCGGCGGTGCCAAGCGACGCCACGCCGATCAGCAGGGCGAGGATCGGATAGAGCTTCGGCGTCGAAACCGACGGCTGCAGAAAGATCGCAGGAGAACGCGTGGCCATACGCCCTTCTGTTCTCCGGCCCCATCGCCACGTCAAGCATTTCGGGGGCGCCATCGTGCCGGCCGCCCCGTATGGAAGGGCCGTTCAGTCGATGAGCAGCCCGCTGGCGACCGGAATCCGCGTGGCCGAACAGGACCAGCTCGCACCGTCGTCGTCCGACAGATGGAGCGATCCACCGCGATCGACGATCGCGATCATGCCGTCGCGGGCGGCGATACAGCCGGTATCGACGATGCCGTCGAACCAGCGCGGACTGCCCCCGCCCAGCGGCTCCAGCGGCCCGTAGCCGTCGATCGGCCGCCGATAGACCGCGCCCTGCGCCGCGAACGGATCGACCGATGCCGACACGAACATGTCGTGCCGCCCGAAGGCAACCGCCGAGCAATGCTCGGCGTGCAACCCGCGCCGCTCGACGGTCCAGCTCCGCCCGGAGTCGCGGCTGATGCACAGCCCGACCGCGGCCGCCGCGATCAGGAGATCGGGCCGGGTCGGATGGGTGCAGACCTGGTGGACATCATGGTCGATGGCGATGGTCGGGGCCCAGCTGCGCCCGGCGTCGGTCGATCGCACGATGCCGCCGACATGGACATTGGCGAGCAGCGCCGCGCCGTCGCAGCTCGCCGCCATCGACCGGATGCCGAGCGGCGGCCCCATCAGCTTGCCGTCGACGATCGCCGCACCGGCGTACCAGCGGTCGCGGCCCTCGACCGCATCGAAGCCCGTCAGCCGGTGCAGCGTGCCATCGGGATCGAGCCGCAGCACGTCCGCATCGTCGGTGCCGACGAAGATGGCGTCGTCGACGGCGACGCAGCAGGAGAGCGGGGCTTCGCCGTTCGCGACCTCACGCCATTCGCCGCCGGAGGTTCGCCGATAGAGCCCATGCGCGCCGACGATGGCGAGCATGCCGCCCTGCCCGTCCGACGCCAGCCCGCGCACCGGCTGCCCGGCGAAGTCGTGACCGACGGCGTCGCCCGCAACGGTGAACAGCCCGTCATACCAGGTCGAGACCAGCAGGGTAGGTGTCGGCATCGCGGCTTGTCCTATCGGTCCTGGCGCGGCCCTGGCCGACCGGACGGCCGATCGTGCCGCGTTCGCGCCGCCGCTTCAATGGCCGGCGGCGCGAAACCGGAGGCGTGCGCTCACCAGATGCGGATGCGCTCCTCGGCCGGCAGATAGAGCTTCTGACCGGGCTTGGGCTGATAGGCCTCATACCAGGGATCGAGGTTGCGGACGACCGCGGCGCGCTCGGTCGAGGGCGCGTGCGGATCGGTCAGCAGACGCTGGCGCAGATTGGCCTTGCGATAGCTGCGGCGCCAGACCTGCGCCCAGCCCAGATAGAAACGCTGGTCGCCGGTGAAGCCGTCGATCACCGGCGCCGGCTTGCCGCCGAGCGACAGCTTGTAGGCGTCATAGGCGACGGTCAGGCCGGCGAGATCGGCGATATTCTCGCCCTGGGTGAGCGCGCCCTGGACATGCATCCCCGGCAGCGGTTCATAGGCGTCATATTGCTTGACGACCTTGTCGGTGAGCGCGCCGAACGCCTTGACGTCGGCCGGGGTCCACCAGTCGGACAGCCGGCCGTTCTTGTCATATTTCGCGCCCTGATCGTCGAAATGATGGCTGAGCTCATGCCCGATCACCGCTCCGATGCCGCCATAGTTGACCGCGGCGTCGGCATTGGGATCGAAGAAGGGCGGCTGCAGGATCGCCGCGGGGAAGACGATCTCGACCATGCCGAAATTGGCATAGGCGTTGATCTCCATCGGGGTCATTCCCCACTCGCTGCGGTCGAGCGGCTTGCCGAGCTTGTTCAGGCCACGCTGCCATTCGAAGATGTTCGACCGCACGACATTGCCGAGCAGATCGTCGCGCTTGATCACCACCGACGAATAATCGCGCCATTTGTCGGGATAGCCGATCTTCGGGGTGAAGGCGGCGAGCTTCTCATGCGCCTTGACCTTGGTCTCGGGGGTCATCCAGGCGAGCTTGTCGATGCGCAGGTCCATTGCCGCGATCACGTTGCGCACCAGCTTGTCGGCGGCGGCCTTGGTCTCCGGCGTGAAGAAGCGCTTCACATATTCCCGGCCGAGATCCTCGCCGATCTGGTCCTTGACCAGATTGACGCCGCGCTTCCAGCGCACCGAATTCTCCGGGGTGCCGCTGAGCACGGTCTGGTTGAACGCAAAGTCGGTGGCGACGAAATCCTTCGACAGATAAGGCGCGGCGGCGTTGATCGCGTTCGCGATCATATAATCCTTGAGCACCTCGATCGGGGTCGCCTCGATCAGCTTCGCCATGCCGGTGAAGGCGCTCGGCTGCGCGACCAGGAAGGCCGGCTGCGCATCGACCCCGGCTTCCTTGAGGAAACCGTCCCAGTCGAAGCCGGGTGCGTTCTTCGCGAAATCGGCGCGCGCCCATTTATTGTAGGTCTTGGTGCTGTCGCGCGAATCGATCCGGCTCCACTGGACCTTGGCGATCTCGGTCTCGAAGGCGACGATCGCCGCGGCGCGGGCGTCGGCATTCGGCTCGCCGGCCAGGGTCAGCAGCTTCGCGACGAACGCCTTGTAGGCGTCACGGGTCTTGGTGATCTCGGCATCGGTCTTCAGATAATAATCGCGATCGGGCATGCCGAGGCCGCCCTGGGCGCTGCTGACGATATACTGCTCGGGTTCCTTGTCGTCCTGGCCGACATAGAGAATGAACGGGACATTGGTGCCCGCCTTGCGCAGCTTCGCGAACTCGACCGCGACCGCGCCCTTGTCCTTCAGCGCCTTGATCTCGGCAAGGGTCGGCGCCAGCGGCGTGATGCCGGCGGCATCGATCGCCTTTTCGTCCATGAAGCTGGCATAGAAATCGCCGATCCGGGTGCCGGGCTTCTTCGACACATCCTCGAGGATCGCATGGCTGCGCGAGGTCGACAGGTCGTCGAGCACGGTGAACATGCCATAGTTGGAGCGATCGGCCGGGATCGGCGTCGCCTTGGCCCAGCCCGCATTGGCATAATCGTAGAAATTGTCGCCGGGGGCGACGCTGAGATCCATGCCCTTCGCGTCGAAGCCGAAGCTGCCATAGGTCGGCCTGGCGGGGGCCTTCGCCGCGGCGGGTGCGGCAAAGGCGCCGGCTTCGGGCACGAGCATGCTGCTCGCGGCCAGGGCGATCAGGATATTTTTCATGGAAAACCTCGGTGTATGATCTGACTATGACGCCGGCTTATCATCAACCGTGTCAGGATCAACCCTCGGGATGTTGCAGCTGGTGCGCGCGCTCGATCCGCTGGCGGGTGCGCAGCACCCATTTATGGTTGACCCAGATCCGCCAGAACAGCGCCGAGGCGAGATAGCCGACCGCCGCCGACACCGTCGCGATCACGAACAGGCCGACGATCAGCGCGGGGGCCGCCGACGAGGCGAGCCAGTTCACCCATTCGCCGATCGACGCGCCATGGTTGATCATCGTCGTGACGGTGCTGATGTCGGCGGTCGAATGGACGAAGCGGTTGCCGACGACGATCGCCAGATAGAGGATGAACGGGGTCGTGGCCGGATTGCTGAGGAAGGTTCCCGCCACCGCGATCGGCACATTGGCCCGGCACGGCAGCGCGAGCAGGCAGGCGCCGATGATCTGGATCCCAGGGATCATCAGGAAGATGCCGACGATCAGCCCCAGCGCCACCCCGCGCGGCACCGAGCGGCGAGTGAAGCGCCACAGGCTGGGTTCGAGCGCGCGATGCGCGAACGGGCGCAGCCAGCGTATCTCCTCGAGCGATTCGCGCGTCGGCGCATTGTTGCGCCACCAGTTGCCGATGCGGGTGAACATGACGGTCGCGCCTAGCCCCGGTCGCGCAGCAGGCGCTGCTTCTCGCGATTCCAGTCGCGGGCCTTTTCGGTCTCGCGCTTGTCGTGCATCTTCTTGCCCTTGGCGAGCGCGAGTTCGACCTTCGCCCTGCCCCGGCCGTTGAAATAGATGGCGAGCGGGATCAGCGTCATCCCTTCGCGGGTGACGGCGGTGCGCATCTTTTCGATCTGGCGGCTGTGCAGCAACAGCTTGCGCGGCCGTTTGGGCTCATGGTTGAAGCGGTTGCCATGGCTGAACTCGGGCACGTTCGAGTTGACCAGCCAGACCTCCTCGCCCTTCACCTCGGCATAGCTTTCGGCGATCGAGCCTTCGCCGAAGCGCAGCGACTTCACCTCGGTACCGGTCAGCGCGATGCCCGCCTCGAAAAAATCCTCGAGGAAATATTCGTAACGCGCACGCCGGTTCTCGGCGACGATCTTGGTCTTTTCGAACTCTGGTGGGCGCGGACGTACCATCTATCAGCCTGTCAAACCTGCATGGGCAAGCGCTGCATCCACGGCCTTCCGGCTCGCTTCCGACGGCCAGGTCATGGGCATGCGCAACTCTGCCGGGAAGTCCGCATAAGTGCGGGTCAGCGCATATTTGATCGGTCCGGGTGAAGCGTCGGTGAACAGCGCCTGGTGGAGCGGGAAAAGCCGGTCCTGCAACAGCAGCGCGTCGGCCCAGCGGCCTTCGGCGCAGGCGGCCTGGAAATCGGCGCACAGCCGTGGCGCGACATTGGCGGTGACCGAGATGCAGCCCGCCCCGCCCATCGCCATATAGCCGAGCACGGTATCGTCATTGCCCGAGAGCTGGCAGAAATCGGTGCCGCAGCCCAGGCGATGCGCCGAAACCCGCTCGACCTTGCCGCTGGCGTCCTTGATCCCGACCACGGTCGGCAGTTCGGCGACCCTGGCGAGGGTTTCGGGCAGGATGTCGTTCACGGTGCGGCTCGGCACATTGTAGACGATGATCGGCAGGTCGCAATTCTCGGCGAGATAGCGATAGTGGAGCATGATGCCGTCCTGGTTGGGACGGTTATAATAAGGCAGCACCACCAGGGCGGCGTCGGCACCGGCCTTTTGCGCGTGGCGCATATGGTCGAGCGCCGCCATGGTGTCGTTCGATCCGCAGCCGGCGATGACCGGCACCCGACCCTTCGCCTGGTCGATGCACACCTTCACGACATGATTATGCTCGTCGATCGACATCGTCGCGCTTTCGCCGGTCGTGCCGCACGGAACGAGCGCGCTCGAACCCTCGTCGATCTGCCAGTCGACGAAGGCCCGGAACAGTTTTTCGTCGAACGCCCCGTCGCGAAACGGCGTCACCAGGGCTGGTATCGACCCACTGAACATTCCACTCTCCCTTCACCTCGGGCTGCTGGTCGGGCATAGAGGCATGATGATGAACGCCCGAGATCGCGCTGCGCCCAATAGGTTTTCCGGAGCCGGCCTGTCCAGCGGCGTGCGTCGTCTTTTTGTACCGGGGCTGCTGCTGGCGTCGACCGCGGCGCTCGCGGTGATGGCCGCGCCCGAGCTGGTGAGCCCCGCGCCGACCGCGCCGCCGGCCGGTTTCTCGGTGTGGAACGACAACGCCCTGAGTGCCGCGATCGTCGAATGGCGGCGGCTGCGCGGCAGCGATTCGCTGGCCTTCGCCGATTATGCCGCCTTCCTGACCGCGCATCCCGGCTGGCCCGGCGACACCGCGATGCGCAAGGCGGCCGAGCGGCGGATCGATCCGAACAATTATGATCCGCGCTATGTCGTCACCTTCTTCACCCGCTATCCGCCGCTGACCGCCGCCGGCCAGGCGCGCTATGCCGAGGCGCTGTCGTCGACCGGCCGTCCGGCCGAGGCCAAGGCGGCAGCGGTCGCGGCCTGGGCGACGAAGGGGCTCTCGCCCGACGACGAGGGCCGACTGATGACCCGGTTCGGTTCGCAGCTGACCGCGGCCGATCATGACAAGCGCATGGAACGGCTGTTGTGGGACCGGTCGGCGGCTGCGGCACAGCGCCAGCTGGCGAACGTCTCGGCGGCACGGCGCCCGCTCTATGCCGCGCGGCTGGCGCTGATCCGCAACGATCCGCAGGTCGAGACGCTGGTGGCCGCGGCCGGCGAGGCCGCCAACCGCGATCCGGGCTTCGTCCTCGACCGCGCGCGCTGGATGCGCGATCGCGCCAACAGCGCCGGCGCACGGATCTGGCTGGCGCAGTCGCGCGACTTCTCCGGACTGCCGTTCGACGCCGCGACCTGGCTCGACACGCTGCTGAGCTTCGCCACCGCCTGCGCCGCCGACGGCCAGAACGACCTGGTGGTGGCGATCGCCAAACATGCCGAGGCGACCTATCCGTCGGGCACCAAGATCCGCGAACGGCCGTTCGACGAGCGCGACGACTATACCAGCCTGATGTGGCTGGCGGGCACGGTCGCGCTCGAAAAGCTCAACCGTCCGGCCGATGCGATGGCGATGTTCGACCGCTATGCGCGCGCCGCGCAGAGCCCGCAGAGCCAGACCAAGGGCTGGTACTGGGCGGGTCGCGCCGCCGAGAAGGCCGGCCGTAGCGACTGGTCGCGCAGCTATTATGCGCAGGCCGGCGCGCATATCGACCAGTTCTACGGCCAGCTCGCCTCCGAGCGGCTGGGCCGCGACCTCGCCATGCCCGCCGAACCGCCGCGCGGGGCGATCCCGGCGGGCGAGCGCGCCTCGTTCGAGGCGAGCGAGGTGGTGCGCGCCGCGCGGCTGCTCGGCCGGCAGGGCCAATGGCAGGACCAGACCGCGTTCGTGCGGCTGATCGCCGGCAACGCCAGGACCGATACCGATCATATCCTGGCGGGCGACCTGGCGCTGGCGATCGACCGGCCCGACCTGGGCGTGATGGTATCGCGCGCGGCACGGACCAGCGGCACCGCCGATCCGTTGCGCTTCGGCTTCCCGCAGGTCGCGGTGCCGCCGGCAATGGCGAGCCACTGGACGATGATCCACGCGATCAGCCGCCAGGAAAGCCAGTTCGACCGCCAGGCGACGAGCCGCACCGGCGCGCGCGGGCTGATGCAGCTGATGCCCGGCACCGCCAAGGAACAGGCCGGCAAGCTCGGCCTCGCTTTCGATCCAGGCAAGCTCGCCGAGCCCGCCTATAACGTCATGCTCGGGTCGAGCTTCTTCGACCGCATGCTGAATTATTATAATGGCAGCTATGTGCTGGCGATCGCCAGCTACAATGCCGGGCCCGGCAATGTGAACAAGTTCATCCGCGCCAATGGCGATCCGCGCATGCCCGGGGTCGATGTGGTCGACTGGATCGAGGCGATCCCGTTCCAGGAAACCCGCGGCTATGTCCAGCGGGTGCTCGAAAATGCGGTGGTCTACGACCTGCTGAACCCCGAAAAGTCGCGCGCCGCCACCCGCAACCGGCTCTCGGCCTATCTCGGCAAGTCCCAGCCAGGCTAAAAAGCGCGAGTTCGACATATCTGTTCGCACGATATGTTATAACGCCCGAAACCGCCGGCCGGTAACATTTACCACCTCATCGCCGGGGCGGCCTCCAACTGCCTTGCATCCCCCGACATCGCCTGCTAGTCGCCCGGCAACCCATGCAGGGACGTCGCGAGACGCCCCCTTTTTGGCATGGGGCCAAATCCATTTGGGGGATGTGAAGCGCGTGGAGAATTCCGGCGGTATTCAGGCTAGCCTCAGCGGACGTTATGCTACGGCGTTGTTCCAGCTGGCCCGCGACGAGAATGCGATCGACGCCGTTTCGGCCAGTCTCGCGACACTCAAGGCCGCGCTCGGCGAATCGGAGGATTTCCGTCGCCTGGTGACCAGTCCGCTGGTCGGGCGCGATCAGGCGGTGAAGGCGGTCGCGGCGATAGCCCCGACCCTGGGCCTCGATCCCACCACCACCAAATTCCTCGGCGTGCTCGCGCAGAACCGGCGCCTCGGCCAGACCGGCGCGGTGATCCGCGCCTTTGCCGGCCTCGCCGCCCGTCATCGCGGCGAGATCACCGCCGAAGTCACTTCCGCCCATCCGCTCTCGACCGCGCAGGTCGACGAGCTGAAGGCGAAGCTCAAGGGCCAGCTCGGCCGGGACGTCGCGGTCGAACTGACCGTCGATCCCGCGATCCTGGGTGGCCTGGTCGTCAAGGTCGGCTCGAAGCAGATCGACGGCTCCATCCGCTCCAAATTGAACACTCTCGCGATTGCGATGAAAGGCTGAACATGGACATCCGCGCCGCAGAAATCTCCAAGGTCATCCGCGACCAGATCGCCAGCTTCGGCACCGAAGCGCAGGTATCCGAAGTCGGCCAGGTGCTGTCGGTCGGCGACGGCATCGCCCGCATCCACGGCCTCGACAATGTCCAGGCCGGCGAGATGGTCGAATTCTCGAACGGCATCCAGGGCATGGCCCTGAACCTCGAGGCCGACAATGTCGGCGTCGTGATCTTCGGGTCGGACAGCCAGATCAAGGAAGGCGACGTCGTCAAGCGCACCGGCGCGATCGTCGACGTGCCGATCGGCAAGGAACTGCTCGGCCGCGTGGTCGACGGCCTCGGCAACCCGATCGACGGCAAGGGCCCGATCGCGACGACCGAGCGCAGCCGCGTCGAGGTCAAGGCCCCCGGCATCATCCCGCGCAAGTCGGTGCATGAGCCGGTGCAGACCGGCCTCAAGGCGCTCGACGCGCTCGTCCCCGTCGGCCGCGGCCAGCGCGAGCTGATCATCGGCGATCGCCAGACCGGCAAGTCGGCGGTCGCGATCGACACCTTCATCAACCAGAAGGCGTCGCATCAGGGCACCGACGAGAGCAAGAAGCTCTATTGCGTCTATGTCGCGATCGGCCAGAAGCGTTCGACCGTCGCCCAGCTCGTCAAGACGCTCGAAGAAAACGGCGCGATGGAATATTCGATCGTGGTCGCCGCGACCGCGTCGGACCCCGCCCCGCTCCAATATCTCGCGCCCTACACCGGCGTCGCGATGGGCGAATATTTCCGCGACCGCGGCATGCACGCGCTGATCGTCTATGACGATCTGTCGAAGCAGGCGGTCGCCTATCGCCAGATGTCGCTGCTGCTGCGCCGCCCGCCGGGCCGCGAAGCCTATCCGGGCGACGTCTTCTATCTGCACAGCCGCCTGCTCGAGCGCGCCGCCAAGCTCAACGACGCCAACGGCAACGGCTCGCTGACCGCGCTGCCGATCATCGAAACCCAGGCGGGCGACGTGTCGGCCTACATCCCGACCAACGTGATCTCGATCACCGACGGCCAGATCTTCCTCGAGACCGACCTGTTCTACCAGGGCGTCCGTCCGGCGATCAACGTCGGCCTCTCGGTCAGCCGCGTCGGTTCGGCCGCGCAGACCAAGGCGATGAAGAAGGTCGCCGGCTCGATCAAGCTCGAGCTCGCCCAGTATCGCGAAATGGCGGCATTCGCGCAGTTCGGTTCGGATCTCGACGCCTCGACCCAGAAGCTGCTCAACCGCGGCGCGCGTCTGACCGAGCTGCTCAAGCAGCCGCAGTTCCAGCCGCTGCCGTTCGAAGAGCAGGTCGCGTCGATCTTCGCCGGCGTGAACGGCTATCTCGATGCGGTTCCGGTCCGCGACGTCACCCGCTACGAGGGGGCGCTGCTGTCCGAGCTGCGTTCGAAGCATGCCGACGTGCTCGGCGGCATCCGCGACACGAAGGATCTGGGCGACGATCTCAAGGCGAAGCTCGCCGCGGCGATCGACGCGTTCACGAAGACCTTCGCCTGAGGTCATGAGCCCGGAGCACTCCCTCCTCGCCTGGACAGCGCTGGCGGTGGCGCTGGTGCTGACGCCTGGTCCCGACACGATGCTCGTGGTCGGCAATGCCTCGCGGCGCGGTTTCCGCGCCGGGATGGCGGCCGCCTCGGGGATCATGCTCGGCGGCGTCTGGTACATGGCGCTGTGCGGCTTCGGGTTCCTCAGCATCCTCAACGCGGTGCCGAGCCTGTTCACGATCGTGAAGATCGCGGGCGCGCTCTACCTCGCATGGCTGGGCGTCCAGCTGCTGCGCGGCGCGCTGAAGCCGGCGGTGAAGGTCGAAGAGCCCGCGCATCTGGGAGCCCCGTTCCGGCAGGGTTTCCTCAGCACGGTGCTCAACCCCAAGGTCGCGGTCGTCTTCCTGGCGGCGCTGCCCCAGTTCGTCGGCACCGGCCCCGATGCGCCGATGCTCGGCGTCGGGCTGATCGCGATCGTCTACGGGATCGGCTTCCTGTGGTGCCTGATCCTGTCGGCGCTGGCGACCAGCATGGGTCGCAAGGTCGGCCAGAGCGGGGTCATGCGTTGGTTCGAAGGCGTGCTCGGCGCCGCTTTTCTTGGTCTTGCGGGCCGTCTGGCCCTGGCGCGGAACTGATAGATTATGCCAAGTTTGAAGAGCCTCAAGGTCCGCATCACATCGGTGAAGTCGACCCAGAAGATCACCAAGGCGATGAAGATGGTCGCCGCGGCCAAGCTGCGCCGCGCGCAGATGGCGGCCGAGGCCGGCCGTCCCTATGCCGAGCGGCTGAGCGCGGTGATGGCGAGCCTCGCCTCGAAGGTCACCGTCGGTCCGCAGAGCCCCAAGCTGCTCGCCGGCACCGGCAATGACCAGGTTCACCTGCTCGTCGTCGCGACCTCGGAACGCGGCCTGGCGGGCGCGTTCAACAGCAACATCGTCCGCGCGGCGCGCAAGACCGCCGACAGCCTGATCGCCCAGGGCAAGACGGTGAAATTCTACCTGATCGGCAAGAAGGGCCGCGCGGTCATCTCGCGGCTCTATCCGGGCAAGATCGTCCACCAGGTCGACCAGACCCACATCAAGAATGTCGGCTTCGCCGACGCGCATGTCGTCTCCGAGGACCTGATCGCCCGCTATAATGGCGGCGAGTTCGACGTCGCGCATCTGTTCTTCGCCAAGTTCCAGTCGGCGCTGGTCCAGGAACCGACCGAGATCCAGATCATCCCGGTGCCGCTGTCGGCGTCGGCCGCCACCGCGACCAGCGGGGCGTCGGCCGCGGTCGAATATGAACCCGACGAGGAAGCGATCCTCGCCGAGCTGCTGCCGCGCAACGTCGCGATCCAGCTGTTCCGGGCGATGCTGGAAAATGCCGCGTCCGAACAGGGCAGCCGCATGACCGCGATGGACAATGCGACCCGCAACGCCGGCGACATGATCAACAAGCTGTCGATCCAGTATAACCGGACCCGGCAGGCGGCGATCACCACCGAACTCATCGAAATCATCGCCGGTGCGGAAGCGCTCTAAGCGATAGGAACTGGCGCGTCAGCGCCGCAGCGAAGCAGGGGCGCAGCAGCGCCCGGACAACGAACGAAGGCAGCAAGGAAGACACCATGGCTACCGCAACCACCACCAATGTCGGCCGCATCAGCCAGGTCATCGGCGCCGTCGTCGACGTGACCTTCGACGGCGAACTGCCGGCGATCCTGAACGCGCTCGAAACCAGCAACAACGGCAACCGCCTGGTGCTGGAAGTCGCGCAGCATCTGGGCGAGAACACCGTCCGCACGATCGCCATGGACGCGACCGAAGGCCTGATGCGCGGCCAGGAAGTGTCTGACACCGGTTCGCAGATCCGCGTGCCGGTCGGCCCGATGACGCTCGGCCGCATCCTCAACGTGATCGGCGAGCCGATCGACGAGCGCGGCCCGGTCAACGCGGCCGAAACCGCCCCGATCCATGCCCCGGCCCCGCTGTTCGTCGACCAGTCGACCGATGCCAGCATCCTCGTCACCGGCATCAAGGTCATCGATCTGCTCGCGCCTTATGCGAAGGGCGGCAAGATCGGCCTGTTCGGCGGCGCCGGCGTCGGCAAGACCGTGCTCATCCAGGAACTGATCAACAACATCGCCAAGGGCCATGGCGGCACCTCGGTGTTCGCCGGCGTCGGCGAGCGCACCCGCGAGGGTAACGATCTCTATCACGAGTTCCTCGACGCGGGCGTCATCGCCAAGGATGCCGACGGCAACCCGACCCCGGAAGGATCGAAGGTCGCGCTGGTGTTCGGCCAGATGAACGAGCCGCCGGGCGCGCGTGCCCGCGTCGCGCTCTCGGGCCTGACGATCGCCGAATATTTCCGCGACGTCGAAGGCCAGGACGTGCTGTTCTTCGTCGACAACATCTTCCGCTTCACCCAGGCGGGTTCGGAAGTGTCGGCACTGCTCGGCCGCATCCCGTCGGCGGTGGGCTATCAGCCGACCCTGTCGACCGACATGGGCGCGCTGCAGGAGCGCATCACCTCGACCAACAAGGGTTCGATCACCTCGGTGCAGGCGATCTACGTGCCCGCCGACGATCTTACCGATCCGGCGCCGGCAACCTCGTTCGCCCATCTCGATGCGACCACCAACCTCAACCGCGCGATTTCGGAGCTGGGCATCTACCCGGCGGTCGATCCGCTCGACTCGACCTCGCGCATGCTCGAGCCGCGCATCGTCGGCCAGGAGCATTATGAGACCGCCCGTGCGGTCCAGGAAACCCTGCAGAAGTACAAGTCGCTGCAGGACATCATCGCGATCCTGGGCATGGACGAGTTGTCGGAAGAGGACAAGCTGACCGTCCAGCGCGCCCGCAAGATCCAGCGCTTCCTGTCGCAGCCGTTCCATGTCGCCGAGGTCTTCACCGGCATCAGCGGCAAGTTCGTCGCGATCGAAGACACCGTGAAGTCGTTCAAGGCGGTCGTCGAAGGCGAATATGACCATCTGCCGGAAGCCGCCTTCTACATGGTCGGCGGCATCGACGAAGTCGTCGAGAAGGCCAAGAAGCTGGCTGCCGACGCGGCGTAACGACATTGGCCCCTCCCTTTCGAGGGAGGGGGGAGAGATTGCATGGCAGACCTTCACTTCGAACTCGTCACCCCGGAAAAGCTGCTCCGCTCGGAGGAGGTCTATATGGTGGTCGTCCCCGGCACCGAGGGTGATTTCGGCGTGCTCGCGGGGCATGCCCCGTTCATGTCGGTCGTCCGCTCGGGCGAGCTGTCGATCTATTCGAGCCCGACCACGGTCGTCTCGCGGATCCATGTCGAAGGCGGCTTCGCCGAGGTCAACGAAAAGGGCCTGACGGTCCTGGCGGAGCAGGCGACCGAAGCCTGATCGCCCTGCCCGACCGGTAGAAAGGCCCGGCCCGCCTCTGGCGCGGCCGGGCTTTTTCGTTTCGGTCCCCCTTCCCCAGCGGTTAAGCGCTTCTTCAACAGTCTCGGTTAGCAATGCTCCGGCGGCCCTGTATCGGCCATGTTGGGGTTGAGTACCGATGAGTGCATTCGGCAAACGTGGATCGATGACGAACGGCGCCAAGCCCGCCTTCGGCGTGGCGCAGCCGATGTGGACCAGCGACACCGCCCCCGCCGGCGGCGCGCAGTTCCCGCCGCTCAGCGCGGATCCCTTTGCCGCTACAGCCCCTTTCTCCGCCGCCAACCCGTTCGCGGACCTGCCGGCCTTCGATCTCGACAGCCCGCTGTCCGACGCGACCCCGGCGGCGCCGCGGGTCAACGATGCGATGGCGCGGCTCGCGATCCGCGAGGCCGCCTCGGGCGAGGCCGGGCGATCGAAGGTCGAGGGGTTCGAGGCGTCGATCCACAAGATCAAGGAGCAGGTGCTCCCTCGGCTGCTCGAACGGGTCGACCCTGAGGCGGCGGCGACGCTGAGCAAGGACGAACTGGCCGAGGAGTTCCGGCCGATCATCGGCGAGGTGCTCGCCGAACTGCGGATCACCCTCAACCGCCGCGAGCAGTTCGCGCTCGAGAAGGTGCTGGTCGACGAACTGCTCGGGCTCGGGCCGCTCGAGGAACTGCTCGGCGATCCGCTGATCACCGACATCATGGTCAACGGCCCCGACCAGACCTATGTCGAGCGCAAGGGCAAGCTCGAGCTCGCGCATATCAGCTTCCGCGACGAGGAGCATCTGTTCCAGATCGCCCAGCGCATCGTCTCCAAGGTCGGCCGCCGGGTCGACCAGACCACCCCGCTGGCCGACGCGCGGCTCGCCGACGGCAGCCGCGTCAATGTGATCGTGCCGCCGCTGTCGCTGCGCGGCACCGCGATCTCGATCCGCAAATTCTCGTCCAAGCCGATCACCCTCGACATCATGGCGAAGAGCGGATCGATGAGCGACCGGATGGCGACCTTCCTCAAGATCGCCGGCGCGTCGCGCTTCAACGTGGTGATCTCGGGCGGCACCGGCTCTGGCAAGACGACGATGCTCAACGCGCTGTCGAAGATGATCGACCCGGGCGAGCGGGTGGTGACGATCGAGGACGCCGCCGAGCTGCGTCTCCAGCAGCCGCACTGGCTGCCGCTCGAGACGCGTCCGGCCAATCTCGAGGGCCAGGGCGCGATCACGATCCGCGACCTCGTCGTCAACGCGCTGCGCATGCGCCCCGACCGCATCATCCTGGGCGAAATCCGCGGGCCCGAATGTTTCGACATGCTCGCGGCGATGAACACCGGCCATGACGGTTCGATGTGTACCCTCCACTCGAACAGCCCGCGCGAGGCGCTGGCGCGTATGGAGAATATGGTGATGATGTCGGACATCAAGGTGCCCAAGGAGGCGATTTCGAAGCAGATCGCCGACTCGGTCGACCTGATCGTCCAGGTCAAGCGGCTGCGCGACGGTTCGCGCCGGGTAACCAGCATCACCGAGGTGATCGGCATGGAAGGCCCGGTGATCATCACCCAGGAGCTGTTCAAGTTCGAATATCACGCCGAGGACAATGAAGGTAAGATCGTCGGCGAATATGTGCCGGCGGGCCTGCGCCCCTATACGGTCGAGAAGGCCCGGCAGTACGGCTTCGACCAGCCCCTGCTCGACACCTGCCTGGAATGATCAGCCGCCGTCCTTGAGCCAGAAGGCCGCGAGGAAGATCGCGCCGATCAGCCCGACGATCGTGAGCAACGGCCACGGTATCCAGCCCGGTCTGCCGCGACCCATCCGCCGGTGCCGCAGCCAGTCGCCGAGGATCGACACGATGGTCAGCGCGACGAAAATCAGGGTCGGGACCGCATAGTCCGATTGCACTCGCACGATACTCCGTCATGGTGGCGGCTCCCCTCACGATCAGGAGAGCGTCCTTGCGCCACCCGTTACTGAGTTTCGCCGCCGCTGTCGTCACCCTGCCCGCGATGCTGGCGGTTCCCGCCATGGCGGCGGCCAAGGCGGATCCCGCCATCGAAAAGGCGATCGCCGATCCCCGCCGCAGCGAGGCCAATCGCGCGCGTGACGTCTATCGTCATCCGGCGGCGACGCTCGCCTTTTTCGGAGTGAAGCCCGGACTGACCGTCGCCGAATTCTACCCGAGCGGGGGATGGTTCACCGAAATCATCGCGCCGACCCTGAAGGACCGCGGCCATTATATCGCGGTGCCGCCATCGTCCGAAAAATCGGTGACGGCGTTCACCGCGCTCGCCGCGAAGAACAAGGACTGGTGGGGACCGGCGACGATCGCGCCGTTCGACAAGACGGCGCCCAGCAGCATCCCGGCGGGATCGGTCGACGTCTTCTTGACCTTCCGCAACGTCCACAACCTGATCATGGCGGGCGACGATGTCGCGGCGAAGGCGTTCGCCGACTTCCATGCCGCGCTCAAGCCCGGCGGCGTGCTCGGGGTCGAGGATCATCGCCTGCCCGAGGACAAGGACAGCGCGCTCGAGAAAAGCAGCGGCTATATCAAGATTTCGACGGTGGTCCGGCTGGCAACCGCGGCGGGTTTCAAGCTGGCCGGGGAGTCCCCGGTCAATGCCAATCCCAAGGACAGCCATGACTGGCCGAAGGGGGTGTGGACGCTGCCGCCGACCTATGATCTCGGCGATGTCGATCGCGCCAAATATAAGGCGATCGGCGAAAGCGATCGCTTCACGCTGAAGTTCGTGAAGCCCTGATCGCGATCACCCGCCCGTTCCCCGGAGGGAACGGGCGGCCTGGATCACTTCACTTCAGATTGTTGATCTGTTCCTGCATCGCGGCCAGCTGGGCCTTGAGCAGATCGACCTCGGTGGTGGGAGCCTCCGTGGTGGGCTTGGTCGGCGCGGCGCCCGGCGCCCCGACCGGCGGCTTGAAGGCCGAGGCGGCGGCTTCGAACATCGCCATGTTGCGCTTGGCGATCTCGGCGAACGGGCCGCCCGCGAACGCGCCCTCCATCGCCTGGCGGAACTGGGTCTGGTTGCGGCGGAACGCCTCCATCGAGGCTTCGAGATATTGCGGCACCATCGACTGCATCGAATCGCCGTAGAGCGAGATCAGCTGGCGCAGGAAGCTGACCGGCAGCATCGTCTGGCCGCGGGTTTCCTCTTCCATGATGATCTGGGTGAGGACATTATGGGTGATGTCCTCCTCGGTCTTCGCGTCGATAACCTTGAAGTCGCGGCCTTCGCGCGTCATCGCCGCGAGATGCTCGAGCGTGATGTAGCTTGAGGTTTCGGTGTTGTAGAGCCGGCGATTGGCGTATTTCTTGATGATGACCGTTCCCGATCCGTCCGAAGATTTCGCCATATCGCCCCATCCTTGTCAGTCTATGGAGCCCAACATAGCATCAAATCTTTCCGCGCCGCAACACAGGCCGCGTCCGCTGCCCCTGTTCCTGGAATTGCTGCGCAGCGAAACCCAGGACGACCCGGCCCGGATGCGCGCGGCGCTCGCCGGATTGAAGGCCTATCAGACCGCGCCGCGTGCACCCCGCGCCGACCCGCCCGAGGTCGTCGCCCGCCAGGGCCGCGCCACATTGTTCGGCTATGGCGGCGCAGGCCGGACGATCCTGTTCGTGCCGTCGCTGATCAACGGATCGGAAGTTCTCGACCTCGCCCCCGGAAATTCGTTGATGCGGTGGTTCGCTGCCGAAGGCATGCGGCCGCTGCTGCTCGATTGGGGCGAGCCCGCGCCCGATGAGCGCGACCTGTCGGTCGGCGGCCATGTCGAGCGCTATCTGCTGCCGTTGATCGACGCCGCCGGACCCGAGGTCGCACTGGCCGGCTATTGTCTGGGCGGAACGATGGCGATCGCCGCCGCGGCGCTGCGCAGGGTTGCAGCATTGATCCTGATCGCCGCACCCTGGGATTTTACGGGCTTTCCTTCGCAAGCGCGGGAGGGGCTGGCCGAACTCTGGACGCACAGCGAACCGGGCGCCGAAGCCCTGGGCCTGCTGCCGGTCGAAGTGCTGCAACAGGCGTTCTGGAATCTCGATCCGCAGCGGACCGTCGCCAAGTTCGAGGCGTTCGCCGGCAAGGATCCGGCGAGCCCGGCGGGCGCGAATTATGTCGCGGTCGAAGACTGGGCCAATGGCGGCGCGCCGCTGACGCTCGCCGCCGGCCGGGAATTGCTGCGGTCGTTCATGACCGACAATGGCAGCGGCGACGGCCATTGGCAGGTCGGCGGACGGACGATCGACCCGGCGGCGATCGGCTGCCCGATCCTCAACATCGTGTCGACGGTCGACCGGATCACCCCCGCGGCCACCGCCTGGGCCGGCGGCGAGCGGATCGAACTCGCGCTCGGCCATGTCGGCATGGTCGTCGGCAGCCGTGCGCAGGCGCAGCTCTGGGCGCCGATTCGCGATTGGCTTTCGCAGGTGCGGCATAGCTGATAGCAGCCGTTCACAGGCGGCAATCACCGACTCGGGACCGAGAAGGCAGCCATAGCCTTCGCCGATGCGGCCGCCGCAGCAGGAGCATTTTGATCATGGTCGATATCGTCATTACCGGCGCCAAGCGCACCCCCGTCGGCAGTTTCCTCGGGTCCTATGCCACCCTCCCCGCGCATGAGCTCGGCGCGATCGCGATCAAGGCCGCGCTCGAACAGGCCGGGGTCGATCCATCCGAGGTCGAGGAGGTGCTGCTGGGCCAGGTGCTCGGTGCCGCGCAGGGCCAGAATCCCGCGCGCCAGGCAGCGATGAAGGCCGGGCTGCCCAAGGAGGTGACCGCGGTCGGGGTCAACCAGCTGTGCGGTTCGGGGCTGCGGTCGGTGGCGATGGCGGCGCAGGCGATCCAGTGCGGCGACGCGGCGATCATGGTTGCCGGCGGCCAGGAGAATATGTCGTTCGCGCCGCATGCGCAGTTCCTGCGCGCCGGGCACAAAATGGGCCCGGTCAGCCTGGTCGACACGATGACGCATGACGGGCTGACCGATGCGTTCAACGACTATCATATGGGCATCACCGCCGAAAATCTGGCCGAGCAATATCAGATCACCCGCGCCGAGCAGGACGCGTTCGCGGTCGGCAGCCAGAACAAGGCCTCGGCGGCGCGTGCCTCGGGCCGTTTCCGCGACGAGATCGTGCCGGTGACGATCAAGGGCCGCAAGGGCGACACGATCGTCAGCGACGACGAATATATCCGCGACGGCGCGACGATCGAATCGATGGCGGGGCTGAAGCCGGCGTTCAAGAAGGACGGCACCGTCACCGCCGCCAACGCCAGCGGGATCAACGACGGCGCCGCGGCGCTGGTGCTGATGTCGGCCGACGAGGCGGCCAAGCGCGGCGCGCCGGTGCTCGGCACGATCCGGTCCTGGGCGACCTGCGGCGTCGATCCGGCCTATATGGGGATCGGCCCGGCGCCCGCGAGCCGCAAGGCGCTCGAAAAGGCCGGCTGGACGCTCGCCGACCTCGACCTGATCGAGGCGAACGAGGCGTTCGCGGCACAGGCGCTCGCGGTCGGCAAGGAACTCGGCTGGAACCCCGACATCGTCAACGTCAATGGCGGTGCGATCGCGATCGGCCACCCGATCGGCGCCTCGGGCGCGCGGGTGCTGACGACTTTGCTCTACGAGATGGAGAAGCGCGACGCCAAGAAGGGTCTCGCCACGCTCTGCATCGGCGGCGGGATGGGCATCGCGATGTGCATCGAACGGTAAGATAGTCCGTCCTGCCCATCCGGGTCGGGGGGCAGGCACCAAGAAGAAGGGCCGGTCAGCAATGACCGGCCCTTTTCATGTTCGGCTTATTTCGGGTTGGCCTTGAGCCAGTCGAGGACATTGTCGGGGGCGCTGACGCCGTACGGATCCTCGTCGCTGCCATCGTCGTTGATGCCGGGTTCCTCGAACCAGGCGACGATCGTGCCGTCGTCGACGACCATCGCATAACGCCACGAACGGTCGCCGAAGCCGAGATGGTCCTTGTTGATCAGCATGCCCATGCGGCGGGTGAAATCGCCCGAGCCGTCGGGCAGCAGCTTGGTCTTGCTGAGGCCGAGATTCTTGCCCCACTGGAACATCACGAAGGCATCGTTGACCGACAGGCAATAGACCTCGTCGGCGCCGGCGGCGCGCAGTTCGTCATAATTGCGCTCATAGGCCGGGCATTGCTCGGTCGAGCAGGTCGGGGTGAAGGCGCCGGGCAGCGCGAACACGACCTGGCGGCCGTTGCCGAACAGGTCGCCGGTCTGGACGTCCTGCCAGCGGAACGGATTGGGGCCCTCGACGCTCTCGTCGCGGACGCGGGTCTTCAGGGTGACATTCGGGACTTCACGGCCGAGCATATATTCTCCTCCTCTGTGTGGACGGGAGCCAGGTGCCGAAAGCCGGGTGATCGATCCAATTGGAAAGAATGGTCTCAGTGATCGAGAACATCGAACACAAGATCAGCGGATCGGCCCCTCGGCCCGTCCCTGAACGAACTGATCGACATAAGGGTTTCCCGAATCGTAGAGCCGATCGCGCGGACCGCGCCAGACGATCTTGCCCTGGTAGAGCATCGCCACGCGGTGGGCGATCTTGCGCGCCGAGGCCATGTCGTGGGTGATGGTGAGCGCGGTCACCCCGAGATCCTCAACCAGCTCGACGATCAGATCGTTGATCACGTCGGCGCGGATCGGATCGAGCCCGGTGGTGGGCTCGTCGAAGAAGATGATCTCGGGCCGCGGCGCGATCGCGCGCGCCAGCGCGACACGCTTCTGCATGCCGCCCGACAGCTCGTTGGGATGAAGATCGAGGATCGTCGTCGACAGCCCGACCCGCTCGAGATTCTCGGCGGCGATCTTGCGCATCCGCGTGGCGTCCTTGGCGCGGCCCTGGGTCAGCGCGAAGGTGACGTTGCGCCAGATCGGCAGGCTGTCGAACAGCGCCGATCCCTGGAAGAGCATGCCGAACTTGGCACGGGTGCGCTCGAGCTCGCGCCCGGACATATGGGTGACGTCCTCGCCATCGATCGTCACCTGCCCGCGATCGGGCCTGACCAGGCCGAGGATGCATTTCAGGGTCACCGACTTGCCGCTGCCCGACTGGCCGATGATCGCCATCGACTCGCCGCGCTCGATCTCGAGATTGACGCCGTCGAGAACCTTGTTGGGGCCGAACGTCTTGGCGACGTCCTTGAGGACGATCTTGTGCTCGGCCATCAGCCGAACGCCACGAGGGTGATGATCATGTTCGACAGCAGGATCATGATGAAGGCCGACACCACCGCATCGGTGGTCGCCCTGCCCACCCCGGCCGCACCGCCCTGGGTGTGGAAACCATGATAGCAGCCCATCAGCGCGATGAAGAAACCGAAGAAGGCCGATTTCACCAGCGCCATCTGCAGGTCGGTGGCGGTCAGGAACTGGCGGGTGGTGGTCAGATAGCCGGTCGGGCTGAAATCGAGCTTGTAGACCGACACGAAATAGCCGCCGAAGATGCCGATCGCGTTGGCGGCGAGCACCATCAGCGGGGTCGCGATCAGGGCCGCCAGCAGGCGCGGGGCGATCAGATAGCGATAGGGATCGGTCCTGAGCGTGGTCATCGCGTCGAGCTGTTCGGTCACCCGCATCGTGCCGATCTCGGCCGCCATCGCCGACGAGACCCGGCCGGCGACCATCAGGCCGACCAGCACCGGCCCGAGTTCGCGGACGATGCCGAGCACGACGATCGCCGGCACCGTCGAGGTGGCGTTGAAGCGCGAGCCCGCGGTGAAGGTCTGCTGCGCGAGCGCGGCGCCCGAGAAGATCGCGGTCATGCCGACGACCGGCAGCGAGAACCAGCCGATCTGCATCAGCTGCTCGAGGAACCGCCCCGGATAATAAGGCGGGCGCACCGCGCGCGACACCGTGGTCCAGGTGAAGATGCCGACCCGTCCGACCGCCGCCAGCGCCGAGAGCAGCAGGCCGCCAATAGGCGCGAAAATACCGATAATCAGCTTAGAAATCTGAGCCACCATGTCATGTCCAGAGCCGCTGATAGCGGGTGCCGAGCCCGGTCAGCAACTCATATTGCGACAGACCGGTGACGGCCGCGGCACGATCGAGCCGGTAATCGACCTCGATCCAGTCGCCCTCGGCGACATCGCCATCGCCGAGATCGATCGCGATCAGGTCCATCGACACCCGCCCGGCAAGCGGAAAGCGCGCATCCGCCAGGCGGGCGCTGCCCTGCCCGGCAAAGGCGCGCAGATAGCCGTCGGCATAGCCGAGGTTGAGGATGGCGATGCGCCGCGGCGTGGTCGCTGTGAAGGTCGCGCCATAGCCGACGGTGTCGCCGGCCGGCACGTCGCGGACCTGCAGCACCTGCGCCTCGACCCGGACCACCTGGCGGATATGATCCTGCGCCTCGATCCGGGGAATGCCGCCATAGAGCGCCAGGCCCGGCCGGGTCAGGTCGAACCCATAATCGGGCCCGAGACACACCCCTGCCGAATTGGCGAGGCTGTAGCGATCGGCCTTCACCTGGTCCGCGACCGCGACGAAACCGGCCCGCTGCACCGCATTCATCGGGCTGTCGGGCTCGTCGGCGCAGGCGAGATGGCTCATCAGCACGTCGATCCGCAACCCGTCGAGCAGCCCCGACGATGCCTCCTCGACGGTCAGGCCGAGCCGGTTCATGCCCGTATCGACCATCACGTCGCACGGCCGGCCAGGCGCCGCCCATTTCCAGCGCGCGACCATCGCCGCGCTGTTCAGCGTCGGCCGTGCCGACGATGCGATCGCGACCGGCAGATCCTCTTCGCGCACCCCGTGCAGCACCGATAGACGGACGCCGTCGGGCAAGGCGCCCAGTGCTGCCGCTTCGCCCCAGGTCGCGACGAAGAAATCGCGGCAGCCGGCGGCGGCGAGCCGGTCGATCACCGCCCTGGCGCCCAGCCCATAACCGTCGGCCTTGATCGCGGCGCCCGCCGGAGCCCCCGCCGTTCTGCCGAGCCAGCGCCAGTTGGCGACCAGCGCTTCGCCATCGAGAATCAGTCGCAGGGGGGCATCTTCAGGGGTCACCCGAGCCCGATAGCCGCCCGCTCCTCGCTAATCCAGTTCCTTGCCGCTGGTCTCGGGCAGGCCGAAGACGGTGACCACCAGCGCCAGCGCGGTCACGCCGACCGTGTACCAGAGCCCCGCGAAAGGATCACCGGTCCGCGCGACGATATATTGGCTGATGAAGGGCAGGAAGCCGCCGAAATAGCCGGTGCCGATATGATAGGGCACCGACATCGACGTATAGCGCACCCGCGCCGGGAACAGCTCGACCAGCAGCGCCGCGACCGGGCCATAGGTCATCCCCGACAGGAAGCCGACGCCGACCAGGCACAGGATGATCTTCAGGAAGGCCGCGGTTCCGGGCACGATCTTGGCGAGATCGTAACCGGCCGCCTCGAGCGCCGCCTCGATCGCATCGGCATCGGTGCCGGCGACCGGCTTGCCGCCGATCGTCACCGCGGTGGCGCCGCCGGCCGGCCCCTCGACCTTGGTGTAGGCGACGCCCTTTTTCGACAGGACGTCGAGGACCTTGCCGCACTCGGTCGCCTGCCCCTTGGTCGCGAACGGATCGTAGCGGCAGTCGCTGCCGGTCACGACGACCGGCGCGCGCTCCATCGCCGCGGCGAGGCCGGGATTGGCGGCGGCGGCCATCCAGTGGAACAGCGGGAACAGCAGTATCAGGGTCAGCGCATAACCGATCACAATCGGCTTCTTGCGCCCGACCCGGTCGGACAGCCACCCGAACAGCACGAACCACAGGACGTTGACGATCGCACCGGCCCCGACGATCAGCCGCGCCGGCGTGTCCTCGATCCGCAGCGTGTTCTGGAGGAAATACAGCGCCTGGAACTGCGCGGTGTACCAGATCACGGTCAGCCCGGCGGCGATCCCGAACAGCGCGACGAGCATCAATTTTATCCGGCTCCAGCTTGCGAAGCTCTCGCGCAACGGGTTTTTCGCGGTCTCGCCCGCGGCCTTCATCGCCTGGAAGACCGGGCTCTCCTTGAGCTTGAGCCGGACCCACAGCGAGATCGCGAGCAAAGCGAGCGAGAACAGGAACGGGATCCGCCAGCCCCATGCGGCAAAGGCATCCTTGTCGACGAACAGGTTCGACACCAGCACGACCGCCAGGCTGAGCAGGAAGCCGCCGATCACCCCGGCCTGGATGAAGCTGGTATAGAAGCCGCGGCGCCTGGCCGGGGCATGTTCGGCGACATAGATCGCCGCCCCGCCATATTCGCCGCCCAGCGCCAGCCCCTGGAGCACGCGCAGGAACACCAGCAGGATCGGCGCCCACACCCCGACCATCGCATAGGTCGGCAGCATGCCGACCCCGGCGGTCGCGACGCCCATCAGCGCGATCGTCACCAGGAAGGTATATTTGCGCCCGAGCCGGTCGCCGAGCACGCCGAACAGCACCGCACCGAGCGGCCGCATACCGAAGCCGACACCGAAGCTGGCGAGGAAGATCAGAAAGCTGACCGCGGGGTTGTCCGAGGGGAAGAAATGCCCCGCGACGATGTTGGCGAGGGTGCCGTAGACGAAGAAATCATACCATTCGAATACGGTGCCGAGCGTCGAGGCCACGATCACCAGCCGATCGCGCTTCACGTCGATCGACCGCTCCCCCGCCCCGGCTTCCGTCCCCGCCATATCCGCTCCCCAGCTGCTATCGGTTCGACCTATGGCAGGCTCGCCGCCCGGGCAAGCGTGGAGCGTCGCGCAGCCCTTGAAGCCGGCCCGGGCTTTCCTATCTCAACCGCGTCGACCGTGCCCGGATGGGGCGGCCGGCACCGCCCGGCGGATGGTCCGCGGGCAACATGGTCCATCGCTTCGAGAAGGAAGACCTTATATGCGTAGCCTTGATTTCGCCCCCCTGCTCCGGTCGTCGATCGGTTTCGAGAATCTCAACCGGCTCGTCGATTTCGCGACGCGCGGCGAGGGCGACAGCTATCCCCCCTATAATATCGAGAAGACCGGCGACGGCGCCTATCGCATCCAGATGGCGCTCGCAGGCTTCACCCGCGACGAGATCGACGTCACCGTGCAGGACAATGTCCTGATCATCGTCGGCCGGACCGCCGAGGCCGCCGAGGGCGACCAGCCGCAATATCTACACCGCGGCATCGCCAAGCGCGCGTTCGAGCGCCGTTTCCAGCTCGCCGACACCATCAAGGTGACCAAGGCCGGCTATGACAACGGCCTGCTCAATGTCGAGCTGGTTCGCGAGATTCCCGAGCACAAGAAGCCGCGCCGGATCGAAATCGACGGTTTCGACGCGCAGCCGGTGATCGACGCCGCCCCGGAGAAGGTCGCCGCCTGAACGCTTGCCTGATCTGAAAGTCCAAGGAAGCCGGGCCCGCAGGGGTCCGGCTTTTTTCTTGTCGGTTCAGGCTATGATGTCGGGGATCAGCATGTCCTCGAGATGGGCGATCTCGTCCTTGAGGCGGAGCTTGCGCTTCTTGATGCGGGCGATCTGGAGCTGGTCGATCGCGGTGGCCGAGAGCAGCGCCTCGATCGCCGAGTCGAGATCGCGATGCTCCTGCCGGAGGATCTCGATTCGCCGCGCCACCACATCATTGTCCAAAGCGTCGCTCCTCGCCCGATCGAGGGCGAAGCATATCGGCAAAGCCCGGCATGGCTCAAGAGCGCGGGTTCATCCCACCCGTGCTTTTACGGATTTGCATCCGAAACGGTTAGTCGTGTCTTCTGTCAGACCTGAGCCATGCATCTGGGCGAGACATGGCGCCTGAATCATGATCTACTCGTGGGTCTGTCGGTGATGAAAAGGAGACAACGTCTATGTTGAACACTCATTCGTCCGCCCTTCTTGCCAAGCACGCCGGTATCGAGGCTCGCATAGCTGCGGAAACCCGCCGTCCCTCGCCCGATGGCGCACTGATCAGCCAACTCAAGAAACAGAAGCTGAAGATCAAGGAAGCCCTCGCGCGCCTTTAAGCGCCGCGCGACTCGGGTCGCTCCAACATTATGCCAATTGGATTGGGGGTCAGCGGACCCTCAATCCCGGGCGGCGGACATGGCCGTCCCCAATCGGCAGCCGCACGGCATGGCTCGTCGACAGCGGCGGACCCGACGACAGCGACTGAGCCTTGGCCAACGGCTTGCGGGCCAGCAGCGGATCGACCGTCCTGTCGAAGACGATCCCCATTCTCTTGCCGCGGATCCACGCGATCTGGCCCATGACCGGGCCGATGCCGCGCAGTTCGACCTCGACGCAGCAGCCGAGATCATAGTCGACCTGGGTCTCGGCCATCAGGCCGGTCGCCGACAGGTTGCGGACGCGTATCTGCTGATGCTGGCGCACGACATCGCCACAGGCACGGATCGTGCCCAGCAGCAGCATCGAATCGCGCGGCCGGCGGCGATCCACCCCACCCCGATTTACGCTTCGCCTCGTCATAGCCATCCCCGTCGACCGGAGGGCACAAGGCCCTCGCACAACTGGGGCAGTTGAACAGCAAAGCTTGGACAATCGGTTAAGATTGGACCGAACGCCGAAGCCGCATCGCGCGAAGGCAATAAAAAAGCGGCCCGCGAGCCGCCATTCCCTATTCTTCGCGCGAGATCTTCTCGTTGCGCTCGTGGCGTTCCTGCGCCTCGACGGTCATCGTCGCGATCGGACGGGCTTCGAGCCGGCCGAGCGAGATCGGTTCACCGGTCACCTCGCAATAGCCATATTCGCCCTCTTCGATCCGGCGCAGCGCGGCGTCGATCTTCGAGATCAGCTTGCGCTGGCGGTCGCGGGTGCGCAGTTCGATCGACCAGTCGGTTTCCGAAGACGCCCGATCGGTCAGATCGGGTTCGCGCAGCGAATCGACCTGGAGCTGCTGGAGGGTTCCTGCCGACTCGCGCAGGATCGATTCCTTCCACGCCAGCAGCTTGGCCCTGAAATAGGCCTGCTGGCGATCGTTCATGAAATCTTCGTCGGAAGACGGCCGATAACCGTCGTCAGCGGAATAGGCATTCAACGCCGCCTGTTCCTGGTTGTTCAGCACGCCACTCAGCGAGGTCGCCATCCCACTCTCCGCCCAATCGGCCCGGGAATTTGCCTTCACTCTGGCCAAACCCAGACGTCGCCCAAGCGCGGCCTATAGAGAGCGGCTATCGGCTGCACAAGCGCTGAACGGACACTCGATAAGCGCCAAGCCGATAAAAAATCGTGGATAAAATGCGAAAAGACCGGCCCCGCTTGTCGGGACCGGTCCATTTCGGATCAAGTCGTTGCATGTCCTCTCGGCATGCCGCCCGATCGGCCGCCTCAGCCGCCGCTGCCCTTGGCCGCGGCTTCGAGCTGAGCGAGGGTCATGCCGATGATCGGCCCGTTGGGCCCCTTGGCGAAGGCGCTCTTGGGCAGCTTCACCTTGGTGTTGGGTGTGGCGACGACGACGAACTCGCCCTCGACCGAGTCGACCTTGCCGACGGCGCCGCCGCTCTGATCGGTGATCGCAGTCCCCGGGGTCAGCGCGGCAACGAGCTGATCCTGCTGGCCCGCGGCTGCACCCTTGGCGGCGTTTTCGAGCTCGACCTTGGTCATCGAGATCAGCAGGCCCTTGTCGCTCTGCGCGAAGGCCGAGACCGGCAGGCTCGCCTTCACCACGCCGGTGTTGACCACCGCCTGGTCGCCCGCGACCGATTCGACGGTGCCGACGGCACCGCCCTTGGCGTCGAGAACCGATGCGCCTGCCGTCACATTGGCCTTGGCCGGCGCGGCAGCGGGTGCGGCCGGTGCCGTCTCCTGAGCGAGGACAGGGGCCGCAGCCGCTGTCGCCAGGAAAGCCGTCGCAAGAAAAGCAGCTCGCAAAGTCATACGGAACACTCCTTTTACAGATAAACAGATGCTACCGATATTCTGGTGCCATCGACGCCCGATCGATGGTTCGGGTTCCATTCGTTACGCTCAGTGTCGGTCAATCGAGCCGATAAAGGGGCGAAACGATCCGCACGGCGCTGTTGTCGCCGACGACGATCACGATCGGACGCCGGTAAAAATATTGCGCGGAGAAGGGCCGCGCGGCATAGGCGCGGCATGCATGACATACGCCTGATCCGCGATAACCCCGCTTCGTTCGATGCTGGCCTGACCCGCCGCGGCGCCGCCCCTCTTTCGGCGGAGCTGCTCGCGCTCGACGAACGCCGCCGCGCGATCGCCACCGAGTTGCAGGCCGCCCAGACCCGCCGCAACGAGGCGTCGAAGGCGATCGGCCAGGCCAAGGCGCAGAAGGACGAGGCGACCGCATCGGCGCTGATGGCCGAGGTCGCCGCGCTGAAGGAACGGATGCCCGCGCTCGAGAACGAAGGCGGCGATGTCGAGGCCCGGCTGAACGCCGCGCTGGCGGCGATCCCCAACCTGCCCGCCGACGACACCCCCGATGGTGCCGACGAGGACGACAATGTCGAGCAGCATCTCTGGGGCACGATCCGCCAGTTCAATTTCGAGGCGCGCGAGCATCCCGACTTTGCCGGCCCGCTGGGTCTCGATTTCGAGAGCGCGGCGGCGATCTCGGGTGCGCGCTTCGCGGTGCTCAAGGGCGGCATGGCGCGGCTGTTGCGCGCGCTCGGCCAGTTCATGCTCGATCGCCAGACCGATCGCGGTTTCACCGAATGCGCGCCGCCGCTGCTGGTGCGCGACGAGGCGCTGTTCGGCACCGGCCAGCTCCCCAAATTCGCCGAGGATCTGTTCCAGACCACCGACGGCCGATGGCTGATCCCGACCGCCGAGGTCAGCCTGACCAACATGGTACGCGAGAAGATCCTCGCCGAGGCCGATCTGCCGATCCGGCTGACCGCGCTCACCCCCTGCTTCCGCTCCGAGGCCGGCGCCGCCGGTCGCGACACTCGCGGGCTGATCCGCCAGCACCAGTTCGACAAGGTCGAACTGGTGGCGATCACCACCCCCGACCAGTCCGACGCGATGCACGAGGAGATGACCCGGGCCGCCGAGGCGATCCTCGAGGCGCTCGAACTGCCGTATCGCCGCGTGCTGCTGTGCACCGGCGACATGGGCTTCAGCGCGCGCAAGACCTTCGATCTCGAAGTCTGGCTGCCGGGGCAGCAGCGTTATCGCGAGATCAGCAGCATCTCCAACTGCGGCGACTTCCAGGCGCGCCGGATGGAGGCGCGCTACCGCCCGGCCGGCGAGGCCAAGGGGACGCGCTTCGTCCATACTCTCAACGGATCGGGGCTCGCGGTCGGCCGCACGCTCGTCGCGGTGCTGGAGAATTACCAGCAGGCCGACGGATCGGTGCGCATCCCCGAGGTCCTGGTCCCCTATATGGGCGGTATAACCGAGCTTCGCGGTTGATGCGCATCCTGCTGAGCAACGACGACGGCGTCGAGGCGCCCGGGCTGGCGGTGCTCGAGGCGATCGCACGCCAGCTCTCGGACGACGTCACCATCGTCGCCCCGGCCGAGGAACAGTCGGGCAAGGGACGCTCGCTGAGCCTGACCAGTTCGATCCGGCTGCGCGAGCTCGGCCCGAAACGCTTCGCGGTGACGGGAACCCCGACCGACGCGGTGATGATGGCGCTCGGCCTGATCATGAAGGACAATCCTCCGGACCTGATCCTGTCGGGGGTCAATCGCGGTGCCAATCTGGGCGAGGATGTCAGCTATTCGGGTACCGTCTCGGCGGCGATGGAAGGCGCCCTCGCCGGCATCCGCGCGATCGCGCTGAGCCAGGTCTATCCCAAGGAGGATGCCGGCATCGGCGTCGGCAACAATGTCAGCTTCGCGACCGCCGAAGCCTGGGGCGTTCGCGCGGTGCAGCCGCTGCTTGATGCCGCGTGGGCGCCGCGGACGCTGGTCAACATCAACTTCCCGGCCGTCGCGCCCGATGCCGTCCAGGGGATCAGGGTGGTGCCGCAGGGTTTGCGCGATTATGGCCGAACCGTCATCGATCGCCGCGTCGATCCGCGCGGCTTCGATTATTATTGGCTCAATCTCGGCCCGGTGGCGCACACCGCGCAGGAGGATACCGACCTCGAGGTGATCCGCGAGGGCATGATCACCGTCACCCCACTCCATTGCGACCTGACCCATCGCGCGTCGATGGCGGCGATCGAGCGCCTCTATAGCTGAACGGCGATCGGTCAGGCGGTTCCGGGCGCCAATGCGCCGGTCGCCTGATCGATGCTCGCGGCGAGATCGCGCTGGCGGAACGGCTTGGCGAGCATCGCGACCCCGGCGGCCAGATCGAGGTCGGCCGAGGCATAGCCGGTCACCAGCACGATCGGCATCATCGGCGCTCGCGCCCGCACCTCGCTGGTGAGCATCGCACCGTTCATCCCCGGCATCAGATAATCGCTCACCAATATGTCGAAACGCTCGCGATCGAGCAGGTCGAGCGCCTGGGCGCCCGACGAGGCCTGGCTGACCCGATAGCCCATCTCCACCAGCAATTCGGTGGTGCCCATCCGCACCATATCCTCGTCGTCGACCACCAGCACATGGCCGCGTCCGCCGACCGGCGGACGCCCGATCGCGACAGGGCGCTGTTCGACCACCTTCGCGGTGCTGCGCGGCAGCCACAGGCCGGCCCTGGTGCCCGCCCCCGGCGCGCTTTCGAGTGCGAAGGCACCGCCGGACTGCGCGGCAAGGCCATGGACCATCGACAGGCCGAGCCCGGTTCCCCTGCCCTGCGCCTTGGTGGTGAAGAAGGGCTCGATCGCCCGCCGCAGGGTCGCGGCGTCCATCCCCTGCCCGGTATCGGCGACCGACACATGGACATAGACGCCGGGCTCGACGCCATGATCATTGTCGGCCGCGAGCTGCTCCTCGGCGACGCCGAGGGTCAGGGTGCCGCCTTCGGGCATCGCATCGCGGGCATTGATCGCGAGGTTGAGGATCGCCAGTTCGAGCTGGTTGGGATCGACATGCGCCGGCGCGATGCCGGGACCAGCATCGATCCGCACCGCGATCGCCGAGCCGAGCGAACGCTGGACGAGGTCGGACATGCCGTGGACCAGCGCGGGGACGTCGACCGCCCGCGGCTGGAGCGCCTGACGCCGGGCGAAGGACAGCAGCCGCGCGACCAGCGTCTTGGCGCGTTCGGTGCTGGCCATCGCCGCGTCGATCAGCCGCTTGCTGCGCGGCTCGGCGCCGTGGCGGACCTGCAACAGATCGAGCGAGCCCATGATCGGCGCCAGCAGATTGTTGAAGTCGTGCGCGACGCCGCCGGTCAGCTGGCCGAGCGTTTCGAGCTTCTGCGCCTCGTGAAGCTGGGCCAGCGCGGCCTCGCGCTCGCCGATCGCGGTGCGCACCCGTTCCTCGAGCGAGGCGTTGAGCCGTTCGACCTCCTCGTCGCGATGGCGCAGCGCCTCGTCGGCATAAGCGAGCGCCAGCGCGATCGCGTCGATTTCGAGCGTGCCGGTCGGCGGCAGGTCGAACGGCTCGCGCCGACCGAGCGCCGCCGCCCCCAGCGCGAGCTTTTCGACCCCCAGCGTCGCCTGCCGGGTCCAGCGCAGCGCCACCGCGCCACCGATCACCAACAGGGCGAAGACGACCACCAGCCCGCCGAAAAACGCGACCCACAGCCCGCCATCGAGCTGGCGCCGCGGCGCCGCCACGACGAAGGTCCATCCGCTCACCGGCGACCGGCTGAACGCCGCATAGGTCTTGACCCCGTCGAGCGAGGTCAGCGGTTCGACCCCCTCACGCTCGCGGTGGATCGCCGCGATCATCGCGGGAGTCGCCTTGTGGCCGACGAACTTGTCGGCATCGCGGTTGCGCCAGACCATCGTCGAGGTCGTGTCGAGGATCGCACCATACCAGCCCGGCGGAAAGCGTTGCCGGCTGAACACCGGTTGCATCGCATGCGGCCGCATGATCACCGATATATAATAAGCGGCACCGCCACCGCGCATGATCGGCACGTCGACGCACAATATGTTGGGCTCGATCAGGCCGTGGGTGAGATCGCAGATCCGGGTACGGCCCTGGTCGAGCACCGGCCAGATCCATTTCGGATCGGGCCCCTTGGGCAGCCTGGTGCCGGCGGGCAGCCGGGTGTTGACCAGTTGATGGCCGAAGCGATCGCCGACCACCACCCAGGCATCGGCGCTGTAGAAGGCCGATCGCGCCTCGCGGTCGACGGCAGTCCAATCCTCATGCGCGACGCTCGGCGACTGGGACAGCGCGCGCAGCAGCGCCTCATGGCGGGCGAATTCGCCATCGACGACCCGCGCCATCGCCCGCGCCGTATCCATCGTCTGCAATCGGGCCTGCTCATGGGCGAAGCTGTAGGCGCTGTAGAGCAACACGCCGAGGCTGATCAGCGCGATCGCCAGCAGCATCGCCAGCAACCGCAGAAACCCCGTACGGATCGACTGCGACCCCGCGGGCAACCTTCGGTCGCGAAAGATGGATGGCCTGTTCAAATGTCGCGTACGCCCCACACCGGATTCGACGTTATCCCAACCAAAGCGCTGATACGAGAGGCATTTGACGAGAATGGGCAGCCCGACGCGGACGGTCCTCCTTGGCGTCGACGCCTCCGGATCGGCGCGCCGATTCCGCACATCGGCTGCCGGGACGCGGGCGCAGCCTGCCTGGGAAGGTCGAACCGACAGTCGCGGCTATCCGGCCGGAACCCCGCTCTTTGATGATGCGGATCAATCCGGTCCAAGATAAGGTCGGAAACGGGGGTGAAGATATGCGCAATCCGCAGCGAATAGCGAACCGGAGCGTCATGGCATGAGGGCCGCTGGTCTCGCCCTGCTCCTGACGATCACGCTGTTTTTCGCGGCCAGGGCCGACGCGCTCAACCCCGAACGGGCGCTGAGCGCTTACAAACATTCGCGCTGGACGGCGATGGAGGGCGCACCGGCGATCATTTACACGCTCTCCCAGGATCGCGCCGGCTATCTGATCATCGGCACCGCGACGGGCCTGTATCGGTTCGACGGGCTGACCTTCGAACATATCCCGTCCCGCGATCCCGAAATCAGCCGGGGCGGCCGTATCACCCAGATGCTCAATGCCCGGGACGGCACGATCTGGCTGACCTACACGACCGGTCACATCGCCACCTATCGCGATGGCGTGCTTCGCCTCGACCGCTCGGTACCGCCGACGACGGTCGAACCGCAGAGCATCGTGCAGACCCGAGATGGAACGATCTGGGTGAGCTTGCCGGGAGGAGGCCCAGCCCTCCTGCGACGCCAGGCCGGAAAATGGGAAAAGATCATTCCCGATCTCAATGTCAGCGACACCACGCACATCGTCGACATGTTCGTTTCAAAGACCGGATCGCTCTGGCTGCTGACCTATCGCTCGATCTACGTCCAGCGCGGACGGCAGCAGCACTTCGATCGGGTATCCGATGTCTTCGGACGCACCAAATTGAGCGAAGACCGGAACGGCCGCATCTGGGCCTCCGACGACCGCGGCACGAGACCGCTGCTGCCGACCGATTCCGGCGAACATCATTTTCCCACCCCGCCCTTTCACCGCTGGACCGCCATCACCAAATTCGATCGCGACGGCAATCTCTGGATCGCCAATGGCCAGGGCCTGTTTCGAGTCCGATCCCCGACCCCAGGCAGTTTGAAATCGTCGGCGGAAAGGCTGGACCATGTCGAAGGCATGACGTCCAAGGACGGCCTGACCGCGGATACGGCGACGCCGCTGTTCGAGGATCGCGAGGGTAATATCTGGGTCGGCACCACCCGCGGCCTCGACCAGTTTCGCGACGTCAGCGTCGTCGAGGAACCTGCGTTGACCGCGGGTTCGGGCAGGAGCATCGGCCTGCTGGCCGCGTCCGACGGGTCGGTCTATGTCGGCGCGGCGGACTCGCTCTACCGTATCGCGCCCGGCGGGCGCCCGCACATCGTCGCCAAGCCGCTCACCGAGCCCAGGCTGATCTGCGAGGCGCCGGGCGGCGAGATCTGGGCGATGGGCAATGATGCCTTCGTTCGGGTCCGCGGGCGTGTGGCCAAACGCATGGCGGTCCCGTTACCCTTCACGAAGCTCGGCCCTTACGACCTGGGGGGCTGCACGACCGATCGCCGCGGCGTGCTTTGGGTTTCCCGCTATTGGGCCGGCAATCCGGATAGCGGCCTATTCACGCTGAGCGCGGGGCGATGGCGGCACCGGCCGTTCGCATCGGGCGACTGGCCGAAGGCGCTCGAGAGGACATCCGACGGACGCCTCGTCGCGTGGCGGATGTCGGGCGACGTCGGGATACTCGACGCGAATGGCAGGATGGTGCGTCGTCTGGCGCGGTTGCCGCTGTCCAACGATCATATGCTGCAAGTCATGGGCGGGAAGATCATCCTTGGCGGCGAAGCCGGCCTGGTGAAAATCCAGGACGGCAAGGTCCGGACGATCGATCCCGGCCGTTTTCCCTGGCTGGCCGATCCCACCGGCCTCGTCGAAACACCGGCTGGCCAAAGCTGGATATTGGGACGCGCCGGCATCGTCGGATTCAGGACGAGTGCGCTGGACCGTGCGTTTGTCGACCGCCGCGCCCCTCTCGCCGCCACCGTCCTGGACTTCCAGGACGGCCTCCCCGAAGTCCGCAATCTGGTGAGCCAGCATGGCGCGGTGCGGGGCGGCGATGGGCGCATCTGGTTCGCCACGGTCGGCGGCGTGGTCTGGATCGACCCCGCCAAACTCGTTCGTAATGCGTTGCCGCCGCTCGTGCATATCCGGAACCTGACGGCGGGTTCGCTGCAATATCGCGACCCGCCAGCCTCGATCGATCTCACCCGCGGCACGACCAATATCGCGATCCGCTATGCGGGACTGAGCCTCACCCTCCCGCAGCGCGTGCGCTTCCGATACCAACTCGAGGGTGTCGACGACAAATGGGTCGATCCCGGCACCCGGCGCGAAGCCTTTTACACGAACCTGGGTCCCGGCACCTACCGCTTCAAGGTGATGGCGGCGAACAATGACGGCCTATGGAACCGGCAGGCGGCGACGGTTCAATTCACGATCCCGCCGACCTTCGTCCAGTCGATCTGGTTCAAGCTGCTCGGTGGCCTGCTGCTCGCCCTGTTCGTCTGGGCGATCGTCCGCATAAGGACGCGCGCGGTGCGTGCGCGACTGCAGGCCCGCTTCGATGCGCGCATCGCCGAACGCGAGGAGATCGCGCGCGAACTCCATGATACGCTCCTCCAGAGTATCCAGGGGCTCATCCTCGGGGTCCAGTTGACCGTCGAGCGCTTGCCCTCGGATGATGGACTGCGCCAATCGGTCGAGCAGGTGCTCGACCGTGCCGACACGGTCCTCGGCGAAGGACGGGACAGGGTTCAGGCGCTCCGCAGCGATATTGCCCCCGAAGACCTGCCCGATGCCCTGGCCCGAGCCGGGGCCGAGCTCGTTCCCGGCCCCGAGCCGGCCTTTCAATTTCTGCTCGAGGGCGTTCCCCGCGCGGTGCGACCGGCCGTCAGCCGCGAGCTTCTCCGCATTGCCGAGGAGGCACTCCGCAACGCGGCGCATCATGCCTCGGCAAGCAAGATCCTGATCCGGCTGGGATATCGCCGCCAGGCGCTTTGCCTCGTCGTCAGCGACGATGGGTCGGGTATCCCCGGCGCGATCCTGGGCGCCGGTCGGCGCGACGGCCATTTCGGCCTTCTGGGCATGCGCGAACGGGCGGCACAGATCGCCGGGCAGCTCGAGATCATCTCGGCCGACGATCGCGGGACCGAGGTGCGGCTGTCGATACCGGGCCGCGTCGCCTATCAGGGCTATCGGACGAGGCTGCGCGATCGGTTCCGAGCAGGTTCAGCCCGTACCGGGTGATCGAGGTCCGGATCCGCGAAGCGCCGCTGTGCACGGCGATCCCCATGGTCGCTAGAGCATTTTCAAGTCAGGTGGCATCACCTGACGGCTCGGAAAATGCGGAAAACAAAGGCTATTAGAGCATGTCCTGATCAATCTGATCAGGACATGCTCTAATATATGCTGCTCATGATGAAGCCGTCGCCATGCGGCGTCATCGGCCGGGGACTCGCTTCGGCGTAGAGGGGTATGTTGAACCGGGGGCAATAATGGGTCACCACGCTCTTGCGGGTTCGGTCCGGCGATACCGGCATGCCGCCATGGACGAGGTCGGCGTGCCAGATGAGCACATCGCCGCGGCGCGCGAGAAACTGGCCCCGTGCGATGTTCCTGGCAGCGACCTGTCTTTCGATCTGACCGATATGCTCGTTCATGAGCCGATCCAGATGGTCCTGCGGAACGCCCGATCGCTGCGCCTCCGAGACGCTTTTGAAGCCGGCATAGCTGAACTCCGGAAAGCGGTGGCTGCCGGGATAATAGAAGAGTTCGCCGGCGCCGGGCGTCACGTCTTCGAGTGCGATCCAGGATGCCGCGAAATCCCTCGGCAATGAATAAGCGACATAAGCCGAATCCTGGTGCGCCTGTTGCCCCGATCCACGCAGGAATGTCAGGGTCTGGGAGGCGAGCGGCCTGCATTCGAACAACAGGCTCAGATAGCGCACGAGCGTCGAACTCAGGATGAGATCGCGGATTGCGCCGGAATGGACATGAAGGTCGAGCGCCTTCGCCGCGTTCGAGCGGATTTCGGGCCGCCACGCCAACGGGTGCGGCGACACCGCATGGCATTCGAACAGCACGGACGAAAGGAGGCCACCATAAGCCTGGCCCAGAGCGGATTCGGCCGCGTCGAGCAATTTGTTCGGAACGGCCCTGGGAAGAACCATATAGCCGTTGGCGATGAAGAACCGCAGCCGCTCCGCCTCCTCGCTCGTGATCATGCCGATCTCATAGCGGCCGGCGACGCGATCAACCGCGTCCGGGGCGTCGATCCACAGACCGCCATGGATCGAGCGCGGACGATGGGCATCGGGGGCGCGCGACGCCGCCGGAGCCGGCAGATAACCGCGCGCCAGACCGCGAGTGCGATAATGGTCATAGGCCGAAGCCGTCGCCGCCCGCGCCAATTCAGCCCGCACCAGCGGATAGCGGCTGCGATAGAAATCCTCGTCGAAGGGCGACGGCAGGCGCCCCTGGGCCCGCCCGAGCCGCTCGTAATGGACTCGTCCCGACGGGATTGTCCGATTTCGGACGGCTTCGGCGACATCGGGATATTTGCCGAGATACCATTGCTCGTCAAACACCATGTCACTCATGATTGGCCAGCCCCGATGGCGCGATTCGATGTAAGGATGAACTCATCGGCAACCGACTCGTTGAAAAGATGGCGCAAGATTACATGATGTTGACCGACCCGTCTTTCGTTCGACGAACGATAGAGGAAAAATTCCGGCCGGAGACGCCCCGGCTATTGGAATCGTTGCTGACGGAGGCGGGGTTCGACCCCGACAATTATCGGCAGGCGTCTCCGGACCTTGCGGCGCTGCGGACAGACAACCAGGCCATCGTTCATTTCCTGACCCATGGCGTGTCCGAACGCAGGGGGTTCCCGATCGACCTCAACGTCCGGGCTATCCGCGAGCTCAGCCGGATAAGGCTGCGGCGACCGGGATATCTCGCGGAAATGCGTTCGGCGCTCTGTCACGCCTATGCGAACGGGTTGCCCGGCGACGATCCCGCGACATTTGCGGAAGGGGCCAGGCGACTCGCCGAACTCCGCGGGGCGGGATGCCGGCCCTATATTCTCATCGGCGACAGCCATTCGCACGTCTTCAGGCGCTCACCGGTCGGCCCGGGCACCTGGCTGACCCCGCTTCATCTGCTCTACAGCGCCGGCTCTGCGCGCAGTCTGGTCAATCCCGCATCCCGATCCGGCTATGGTCGCCGGATCGCGGCGCATGTGCAGGGATTTTCCGAAGCAGGCGATCCCTTGCCGATCCTGATCCAGTTCGGCCAGGTCGACATCGAATTCGTCAGCACCTTCCACCGCGTTCGCGATGGGCTGCGCCAACTCGACATGGGCTATTATCATCGCTTCTGCGACGAGGTCGTCGAGGCCTATATGGCCTTTCTGCTGGCGACCTTCGACCGCAGGGACAATATCGCCATCATCTCGATCTTCCCGCCGGCCCTGTCCGACGAACGATGGCGCGAAGGATATATCAACGGCCATGTCATGGGCCTGGAAGGCGATCGGGATGCCGGGGAGATGCGAAGCGCCATCGCCCAACTCGAAATTCCGACGCTCCGCCAGCGCACGGATATCCATGCCCATTTCAACGGCCGGCTTGAAAGCGCATGCCGGCGGTCCGGCTTGCGTTATGTGAACGCCTTTAACGGGCTGCTGAAAGATGGCCTGCTGGATCGGCGCTACGTGCCGACGACACGGGGTGCCGATCATCACCTGGAATATGCCGCAACCGAGGACTTCGCCTCCAAGCTGCTGTTCGATCAGACCCGGCGATAGACCCGGGCGCCGCAGTCATCGGCCCCCTCGACTTCCGGTTGCCGCCGTGGAAAGCTGGGGGATGGCCGCCATGCAAGATCCAGAACCCGGCCCCGATCCGGGCGCCATCCTGATTCGGCCGCTGGTGCCGGCCGATGCGCCGGCGGTGCTCGATCTCGCCCGGGCGGCCGGGACCGGCCTCACCAACCTGCCCCCCGATGGCGATGCGCTGCAGGCGCGGATCGCGCGCAGCGTCGCGTGTATCGACGGGCGCAGCGATGCCGGCGCGATCATGCTCGGAATCGAATGCCACGGCACCATCCGCGGTTGCGGCATGATCTTCCCCCGGGTCGGGGTCGAGTGGCCCTTTTACAGCTATCGGATCAGCCATACGACCCAGCGGTCGAGCCTCGACCGGCGCAGCGTCCGTTTTCCGGTGCTGACCCTCACCAACGATCTCGAGGATTGCGCCGAGGTCGGCGGGCTGATCGTCGATCCCGGCCTGCGCAAAGGCGGGTTCGGCCGGGCGATGGCGCGCAGCCGCTATCTGTTCATGGCGCAGCATCGCGCGCGCTTCGGCGAGCGGGTGATCGCCGATCTGCGCGGCTATCTCGATGGAAAGCGATCGCCGTTCTGGGACGCGGTCGGCGGGCGCTTCTACGACATGGAATTCGACGAGGCCGACCGGATCAACGGCACCACCGGCAACCAGTTCATCGCCGATCTCGGCCCGCGTCACCCGATCTACGTCAACATGCTGTCGGCCGAGGCGCAGGCGGCGATCGGCCGCGTGCATGACGATGGTCGCCCGGCGCAGGCGCTGTTGGTCGAGGAAGGCTTTCGCGAGGAAGGCTATGTCGACATCTTCGACGCCGGACCGACGATGGTCGCGCCGATCGACCGGCTGCGGGCGGTCGCAGGAGCCCGCCATGGCGGAGTCGCGGCGATCAGCGAAACGCCGCTGCCCGACGCGTGCGACAGCCTGGTCGCGACCGGCCGCGACGGCGCCTTCCGCTGCACCCGCGCCGCGATCTCCGTCACCGCCGACGGTGTCGTCATCGACCGCGCCAGCGCCGAGCGGCTGTCGGTCGGGCTGGGCGACATGCTGATCCACACCGGCTTTTGAGACCGAGACCATGACCACGCGCGAGATCAATTTCGACGGCCTGATCGGGCCGATGCACAATTATGCGGGGCTCTCGCTCGGCAATATCGCCAGCGCCAGCAATGCCGGCGCGATCTCGCAGCCGCGCGCGGCAGCATTGCAGGGGCTCGCCAAGATGCGCCGGCTGATCGACCGCGGCCTGCTCCAGGGCTTCCTGCCGCCGCCACGGCGCCCCTATGTCGCGGCATTGCGCGCGCTCGGCTTCGACGGTGGCAGTGACGCCGCGGTGCTCGCCCGGGCCGCCGCCGAGGATCCTTTGCTGTTCAACACGATCTGTTCGGCCTCGGCGATGTGGGCAGCGAATGCCGCAACGGTGATCGCCGGCGCCGACAGCGCCGACGGCCGCGTCCATCTGCTCACCGCCAATCTCGCGACGATGCTCCACCGCAGCTTCGAGGCGCCCGCGACCGAGGCGCTGCTGCGCACCCTCTTCGGCGACGATCGCCATTTCGCGGTACACCCCGCTTTGCCCGCGACCGCGCATTTCAGCGACGAGGGCGCCGCCAACCATATGCGGCTGACCGCCGCGCATGGCGAAGGCGGGGTCAACGTCTTCGTCCATGGCGCGGCTCGCGGCAGCCGCTTCCCCGAGCGCCAGGCCAAGCGCGCGGGCGAGGCGGTCGCGCGGATCGCAGGCGCCCACACCGCGATCCACACGCTCCAGTCGCAGGCGGCGATCGAGGCCGGTGCCTTCCACAACGACGTCGTCGCGGTGGCCAACGAGAATGTCCTGCTCGCCCATGCCCGGGCGTTCGAGGATCGTGACGGACTGTTCGCGGCGCTGGATGCCCAGATCCCGGGCTTCGTGGCGGTCGAGGTCGACGGGATCAGCCTCGAACAGGCGGTGTCCTCCTATCTGTTCAACTCGCAGCTGCTCAGCCTGCCGGAGGGCGGCATGGCGCTGGTGCTCCCCGCCGAGACCAGGGCCCAACCGCAGGTCTGGGCGGCGGTCGAGGCGATCCTCGCCGCGAACAATCCGATCAACGAAGCGATCATCGTCGATGTCCGCGAGAGCATGCGCAATGGCGGCGGCCCCGCCTGCCTGCGGTTGCGGGTGCCGGTCGACGAAGGCCAGCACGCCGCGATCGATCCGCGCTTCCTGCTCGACGAGCGGCGATGGGACGCGCTCGTCGGGCTGGTGGAGGCGCATTGGCCTCAGCAAATCGACGCGCGCGATCTCGCCGATCCGGCGCTCTGGGCCGAGGCGCACGCCGCGCATGACGCGCTCGATCACTTGCTGGGTTTGAACAACTGAGCGGGATGGCGCAGAAGGCTGATATGTTGTTCGTCCGTCCGGCCGTTGTCGCCGATCTCGCCTCGCTGATGGAACTCGCCGTGCTGTCGGGGCGCGGCTTCACCAGCCTGCCCGAAGACGAGGCGACCCTGCTCGATCGCCTCACCTTGTCCGAGGCCAGCTTCGGCGGCCGGATCGCGCCGCGCGAAGCCTGGTACACGCTGATGCTCGAGGACAGCGAGACCGGGCGGATCGAGGGGCTCGCCGGGGTGCGCGCCGCGGTCGGGGTCAACCGGCCGCATTTCTCGTTCCGGATCATGACCCTCGCCCAATTCTCGTCGGCGATCGCGACCCGCTTCGACCATCAGGCGCTGGTGCTGGTCAACGAATGTTCGGGCTGGACCGAGGTCGGATCGCTCTATCTGCGGCCCGAGCGGCGCAGCGGCGGCGCGGGCAGCCTGCTGGCGCGGTCGCGCTACATGCTGATCGGCGCCGAGCCGGCGCAATTCTCCGAGACGGTGATGGCCGAGCTGCGCGGCTATTTCGCGCCCGACGGCACCTGCCCCTTCTGGGAAGGGGTCGCGAGCAAATTCTTCCGGCTGCCGTTCGACCAGGCCGACCATATGGTGATGTCGACCGACGGCCAGTTCATCCTCGATCTCGCGCCGCGCCACCCGATCTATGTCGAACTGATCGATGCCGCCGCGAGCGACGCGATCGGCCGGGTCCATGTCGAGGGCGAGGCCGCGCGGGCGATGCTCGAACATGAGGGCTTTCGCGGTTCGGGACTGATCGACATCTTCGACGGCGGCCCGACCTATTCGGCGCCGCGCGACACCATCACCACCATATTGCGGGCAAGCCCGCTGCCGGTCGCGATCGGGTCGGTCGCGGGCATGACCGAGCATCTGGTGTCGACCGGGTCGATCGGCGGGTTCCGCGCGACCCGCGCGGCGGTCGACAGCAGTACCGGCGCTGCCGTCATCGACGCCGATACCGGCGCGCTGCTGCAGGTGAAGCCAGGCGACATGATCAGGGTGAGACTATGATGCAATCGACCGATCCCGCCACCGGCCAGGTGATCTGGGAGGGCGAGGCCGCCTCCCCCGCCGCGGTCGCCGCCACGGTCGAACGCGCTCGCGGCGCGCTGCCCGGCTGGGCTGAAACCCCGATCGACGAGCGGATCGCGACGCTGCGCCGCTATGCCGCGATCCTCAAGGAGCGCACCGACGACATCGCCCGCGACATATCGCGCGAGACCGGCAAGCTGCTGTGGGAGACCCGCGCCGAGCTCGGCTCGATGATCGGCAAGGTCGAGATCTCGATCGCCGCGCAGGCCGAACGCACCGGCACCCGCGAGGCGGCGATGGCGTTCGGGCGGGCGGTGCTGCGCCACAAGCCGCATGGGGTGATGGCGGTGCTCGGCCCCTATAATTTTCCGGGCCACCTGCCCAACGGCCATATCGTGCCGGCGCTGCTCGCGGGCAATGTCGTGGTCTTCAAGCCGTCCGAGGAAGCCCCGCTCACCGCCCAGCATATGGCGCAGGCGCTGCGCGACGCCGGGGTGCCCGAGGCGGTGTTCGCGGTCGTCCAGGGCGGCCGCGATACCGGCGCCGCGCTGATCGATGCCGATATCGACGGGCTGCTGTTCACCGGTTCGGCGGCGACCGGGGCCCATTTCCGCCGGGCGATGATCGACCGGCCGCATGTCATCCTCGCGCTCGAACTCGGCGGCAACAATCCGCTGATCGCCTGGGGCGATGCCGAGGCATCGGCCGCGGCGATCGTCCAGTCGGCCTTCATCACCACCGGCCAGCGCTGCTCGTGCGCGCGCCGGCTGATCGTCCCCGAAGGCGTCGAGGGCAATGCGATCGTCGAGGCGGTCCACACCCTCGCCTCGCGGCTGCGGATCGGCGCATGGGACGATCCCGAAGAGGCCTATATGGGGCCGCTGATCTCGGCGCGCGCCGCCGCCCAGGCGATCGACGCGACCCAGGCGCTGGTGACGAAGGGCGCCCGGCCGCTCCATCCGTTCGAACGGCTCGACCGCAGCGAGGCGTTCGTCACCCCGGGCATCTACGACGTCACCGGGGTCGACGTGCCCGATGCCGAGATTTTCGCGCCGATCCTGCAGGTGATCCGCGTCGCCGATTTCGACGCGGCGATCGACGCCGCCAACCGCACCAGCTTCGGCCTGTCGGCCGGATTGCTCAGCGACGATCCCGACCTCTGGCGCCGCTTCGTCGCACGGTCGCGCGCCGGGGTGGTCAACTGGAACCGGCCGACCACCGGCGCCGCGGGCAATATGCCGTTCGGCGGGCTCGGCGCGTCGGGCAATCACCGGCCGAGCGCTTATTATGCCGCCGACTATTGCGCCTATCCGGTCGCCAGCTTCGAGGCCGACGGGCTGATCGACCAGACCGCCGATCTCGCCGCCCGGTTGCTGTGATCGATTCCCACCGCGCCGCATTGGAGGCCGCCGCCGCGGCCCCCATGCTCGCGCAGACCCGCGCCTGGGCGCTGGTCAACAGCGGATCGCGCAACCTGGCCGGTCTCGCGACGATGGCGGGGCTGCTCGCCGACGCCTTCGCGATCCTCCCGGGCACGGTGCGGCTGCGCGAAGCGATACCGGGCGAGGAGATCGACCGCGACGGCCATGCCGTGGTGCTCGGCTTCGGTCGTAACCTCCATGTCCGGGTGCGCCCCGACGCGCCGGTCCAGTTGCTGCTGACCGGCCATATGGACACGGTCTATCCGGCCGATCATCCGTTCCAGGCGCTGACCGAACTGGACGGCGGCGCGGTGATCAACGGCCCCGGGGTCGCCGACATGAAAGGCGGGCTCGCGCTGATGCTCGCCGCGCTCGCCGCGATCGAGGCCTCCCCGCTCGGCGCGCGGATCGGCTATGAGGTGGTGGTCAATTCGGACGAGGAGATCGGCTCGCCCGGTTCGGCGGCGTTGATCGCCGAAGCCGCACGCGGGAAATTGGCGGCGCTGACCTACGAACCATCGGCGCTGCCCGACGGAACGCTCGCCGGCGCCCGCCCCGGCAGCGGCAATTTTTCGATCGTCGTCACCGGCCGCGCGGCGCATGCCGGCCGCAACCCGCAGGACGGGCGCAACGCGATCGTCGCCGCGGGCGACCTCGCGCTGCGGCTGTCGCGCGCGGTGCGGCCCGGCCTGTCGATCAACCCGGCGCGGATCGATGGCGGCGGTCCGAACAATGTCGTGCCCGCGCAGGCGATCCTGCGGGTCAATCTGCGCCCCGCCGTCCCGACCGACCAGATCGCAGCCGAGGCTTTGCTGCGCGAACTGGTCGCGGCGGTCGCCGCCGAACATGATGTCGGCATCCATATCCATGGCGGTTTCGGCCGCCCGCCCAAGCCGATCGACGGCCCCGCCGAGGCGCTCTACCGGCTGGTCCAGTCGAGCGCGGCGGCGCTCGGCCAGACGATCGGCTGGCAGCCGACCGGCGGGGTGTGCGACGGCAACAATATCGCTGCCTGCGGGGTGCCCGTGGTCGACACGATGGGTGCGCGCGGTGGCGCGATCCATTCGACCGACGAATATCTGATCACCGGCAGCCTGCCCGAGCGCGCGCGCCTGTCGGCGCTGGTCATGCTGCGGCTGGCCGAACGAGGATTGGGCTAACCGTCGTCATTTGCCTGTGACGGCAATCGTCCACGCATGTGATCGCGCTGCCGCCGCGATGGCGTGCAACCGCCGGATCGACCTGCAATAGCCGGGGCATGCCCATACCGACCGCCGATGCCCGCCTCGACTTCGTGCCCGGCGATGCGACCGGGCTGGCAATCCCGACGCATGGCGCTGCGCTGCTGGCGGGCGGCGCCGATTGGCTGACGACGGCGTTCCGGGCATTCGGCGCGCTGTCGCCCGACAATCGGATCACCGCCATCACCCGGTTCGATCCCTGTGCCGGCGGCAGCACCGGCCGCAAATATCTGCTCTCGGTCGCCTATGCGCGTCCGCAGGCCGGGCTGCATGACGATCTGTTCGTCAAATTCTCGCGTGACTTCGACGATCCGCGCCGCGACCATGCCCGGTGGGAGCTCGAGGCCGAGGTCAGGTTCGCGGCGATCTCGCGCCTGCCCGGCTTTCCGATCACCGTGCCAGTGGCCGCCTTCGCCGATTATCAGCATGTGTCGGGCAGCGGGCTGCTGATCACCGAGCGGATCGGCTTCGGGACCGGCGGGATCGAGCCGCATCATGCGAAATGCCTCGATCATGATCTCGACGACCCGATCGGCCATTATCGCGCGATCATCAAGGCGCTCGCGCGGCTCGCCGCCGCGCACCGTTCGGGGCGGCTCGCGCCGGACATCGCCGCGCGCTTCCCGTTCGACCCGATCGCCGCCGCGGCCCGCGACCCGATCCGCCACGATGCCGCGAAGCTGCGCGAGCAGGTCGCGCGCTACGCCGACTTCGCCGCGCGCCATCCGCAATTGCTGCCCGCCAATATCCGCTCGGCGGCGTTCATCGAAACGCTCGATCACGAGGTCGGCCGCTTCGTCGCGCATGAGGCGGCGATCAAGCGCTTCCTGCAGGGCGATCCCGACCTGATCGCGCTGTGCCACTGGAACGCCAATATCGACAATGGCTGGTACTGGCGCGATCCCGACGGCGAATGGCAGTGCGGGCTGATGGACTGGGGCCATGTCGGCCAGATGAACCTGGCGTTCGCGCTGTGGGGCTGCCTGAGCGGGGCCGGGGTGGATCTGTGGGACGCGCATCTCGACGAATTGCTGCGCCTGTTCGTCGGAGAACTGGCGCTGCAGGGCGGCCCGCGGATCGCCGTCGACGAGATCGGGCTCCATCTCGAACTCTATGTCGCGACGATGGGGCTCGCCTATCTGCTGGCGACGCCGCCGCGGATCGCCGCCCGTCTGCCCGCGATCGCGCACGCGTCGGGGCCGCACGATCCGATCTTCCGCGACGACGAGGCCGCCCGCGCCCAGCTCCACATGACGACCGCCTTCCTCAACCTGTGGCAGACCCGCGATTTCGGGGCGAGTCTCGACCTGCTGCTCGCGCGGATCGGCGGCTAGAAAAGGCGCAACAGGAGCATCGCTGCCAGAGTCAGCATCGTCACCCCGACGAGGCCGTCGAGCAGCTTCCAGGCGATCGGGCGCGCGAAAACCGGGGCCAACAGTCGCGCGCCATAGCCGAGCGCGGCGAACCAGGCGAAGCTGGCGCTCACCGCACCGGCGACGAACACCGGCCGGAGCGCCGCCGGCTGGCTCGCGCCGACCGACCCCATCAGCAGCACGGTGTCGAGATAGACATGCGGGTTGAGGAAGGTGAACGCCGCGGTGCCGCCGATCGCCCCCGCCAGCGTCATCGGCGGCCGATCGGCCAGCACCAGCGCCGACGGGCTGGCGGCGCGGCGCAGCGCGGCGATGCCGTACCAGGCGAGGAACCCCGCGCCGCCCAGCGTCAGCATCGATGCGAGCCCCGGCACCATGGTCAGGACGATGCCGAGCCCGCCGACCCCGGCGGCGATCAGCACCGCATCGGCCGCGCCGCAGAACAAGACGATCGGACCGACATGCTCGCGTCGCAGCCCCTGGCGCAGCACGAAGATATTCTGCGCGCCGATCGCGACGATCAGCGCAGCGGACAAAGCGAAGCCGTTGAGGAAGGCGGGAAGGAGATGGGTCATGCCGTCCCAATGCGTGAACTGATCTATGCAGAATAGCTAAACTTTCTACATCAGATTAAGCCAGGCTAATGATCGACTATCTCGCCCTCGATGCCGTTGCCGCGGTGGTCCGCGAAGGATCGTTCGAACGCGCCGCGGCCCTCCTCAACGTCACGCCATCGGCGATATCGCAGCGCGTGCGCGGCCTCGAGGAACGGATCGGCAGCGTCCTGATCGTCCGTGGCCAGCCCTGCCGGCCGACCGCGGTCGGCGCGCGGCTCTGCGCGCATGTCGAACAGGTCCGGCTGATGGAGGCCGACATGGCCGGCGTGCTGCCGGGGCTCGTCTCTCCGCGCACCGCGACGCCGACGATCCGGGTCGCGGTCAATGCCGATAGCCTGAGCACCTGGTTCGCGCCCGCCGCTGCCGCCTTCGCGGCCGAGACCGGCGCGCTGCTCGATCTGGTGCTCGAAGACGAGACCCGGACCGCCGAGCGGCTGCGCGACGGCGACGTACTGGCGGCGGTGACCTCCGATCCGGTGCCGGTGCAGGGCTGCCGCACCCTGAAGATCGGGACGATGCGCTATATCGCGACCGCCAGCCCCGATTATATGCGGCGCCATTTCCCCGACGGGGTGACCGCGGCCGCGCTCGACCGCGCGCCGATGCTGCGCTTCGATCGCCGCGACCTGCTGCAGGCCGAATGGGCACGCCTGGCCTTCGGCATCGATCTCAAGGCGCCGACCCATTGGGTTCCGGCGAGCCGCGCCTTTCTCGACATGGCGATGCTGGGGCTCGGCTGGGCGATGAATCCGGCGAGCCTGGCCGAGCCGCATATCGGCAAGGGCGCGCTGGTCGACCTGTTGCCGGGCAAGCCGCTCGACGTCGCGCTCCACTGGCAGGTCAGCCGGATCGGCGCCGGGCTGCTGGCCAAGCTGACCGACGCCACCCTCGCCGCGGCGCGCCGGTCGCTGCGCGGGCTGTGACGCTTTCGACACAATGACGTTGCAATTCGACGAACGACCTGTGCGCTTCGGTCAACCGTCTTGCGCCGCAGCAACTTTCGTGAGGAACTGCCTACAATGATGTAAAAAGGGGACAATCGTGAACGCCAGGCAGTTTCACCGTCTCGGCCGCACCGGGCTCAAGGCGCTTCTCACCACTTCGATGCTGGCCAGCGCGGGTGCAGCATTCGCGCAGAATGCTGCGGTTCCGGTCGATGCCGGCGCCGGCGATGGCGAGATCATCGTCACCGCGCAGAAGCGATCCGAAAGCATCCAGAAGGTGCCGATCAGCCTTCAGGCGATCGGGACCGCGACCCTCGAACAGCATCAGGTCAACAATGTCGACGACTATGTGAAGCTGCTCCCCTCGGTCAGCTACCAGTCGTTCGGCCCCGGCCAGAGCCAGCTCTTTTTCCGCGGCATCGCCAGCGGCGGCGACGGGCTGGCCGGCGGCGCGCTGCCGACCAGCGGCGTCTATCTCGACGAGATCCCGGTCACCACGATCGGTGCGATGCTCGACGTCCATGCCTATGACTTCGCCCGCGTCGAGGCGCTGTCGGGGCCGCAGGGCACGCTCTACGGCGCGAGCTCGCTGTCGGGCACGCTCAGGATCATCACCAACAAGCCCAACAAGGACAAGTTCGAGGCGGGCTACGACCTGACCGCGAACAAGTTCGGCAAGGGCGATTTCGGCGGGGTCGCCGAAGGTTTCGTCAACGTCCCGCTGTCCGAGACGATGGCGGTGCGCGCGGTCGGCTTCTACCAGCATGACGGCGGCTATATCGACAACACCCCGGGCACCCGCACCTACACGCTGTCGGACAGCGACCCGACCAACGACAAGACCGTCACCAACGCCAAATATGTCGAGAAGAATTTCAACGACGTCGACACCTATGGCGGGCGGATCGCGCTCGGCATCGACCTCGACGACGACTGGACGATGACCCCGACGGTGATCGCCCAGCACCAGAAGACCAACGGCGTCTTCCTCTACGATCCCAAGGTCGGCGACCTCGAGGTCCACGACTTCACCCCCGATTTCACCAGCGACAAATGGTATCAGGCGGCGCTGACGATCGAGGGCAAGCTGTCGAACTGGGACGTGCTCTATTCGGGCGGCTATCTGCAGCGCTCGATCGATATCCAGAACGACTATAGCTATTACACCGTCTATTACGACAATGTCCCCGGCTATACGAACTTCCCGACCCCGTCGGGCGGCTTCCTCGATCCGACCCAGAATTTCCACAACCACCAGGCGATCACCAAGCAGACCCACGAGCTGCGCATCGCATCGCCCTCGGAGGCGTCGCTGCGGCTGACCGCGGGCATGTTCATGCAGCGCCAGGCCAACCATAATGTCGCCGATTATTATGTCCCGGGCCTCGGCGCGACCGGCACCGGTCTCGCGGTGATCGGCGACGACATCTTCTACACCAACACCCATATCGTCGCGCGCGACTATGCCGCGTTCGGGCAGCTCGCCTATGATATCGCCCCCGGCCTGACCCTGACCGCCGGCATTCGCGGTTTCTTCTACAAGAACACGCTGACCGGCTTTTCGGGCTTCGCCGGCAATGCCACCGGGGCCGGCTGCACCCTGCCCGTCACCAGCGCCTGCCAGACGATCGACAAGAAGGCGAGCGAGTCGGGCGAGACCCACAAGGTCAATCTCAGCTGGCAGATCGATCCCGACCGGATGATCTACGCGACCTATTCGACCGGCTTCAGGCCCGGCGGCAACAACCGCCGCGTCGGGATCAACCCCTATGATTCGGACACGCTCGACAATTTCGAGGCAGGCTGGAAGACGAGCTGGTTCGACCGCAAGCTGCGCTGGAACGGCGCAGTCTATTATCAGAAGTGGAACAAGCTCCAATATGCCCTGGCCCCGGTCGGCTCGGCGGGCGTGACCAACGTCTACAACGCCGGCGACGCACGGGTGTACGGGATTGAGTCCGACATCATCCTCACCCTGGGCGGGCTGAGCCTGTCGGCGACCGGATCCTATAACGACGCCAAACTCACCACCGACTTCTGCCAGATCGGCGCCAGCGGCAATTCGGATTGTTCGACCGGCGTGTTCGCGGCGCCCAAGGGCACCCGCCTGCCGATCCAGCCCAAATTCAAGGGATCGGCGACCGCGCGCTACACGATCGATGTCGGCGGGCATGAGAGCTTCGTCCAGGCGAGCACCCTCCACCAGGGCAGCACCCGCTCCTATCTCGGCATCCTCGAAGGCTCGATCCTCGGCGATACGCCGTCCTTCACCACCTTCGACTTCTCGGCCGGGACCAAGTTCGGCAGCCTGAGCGTCGAGGCGTTCATCCAGAACGCGTTCGACAAGCGCGGCCAGCTCAGCCGCAACAGTTTCTGTGCGCCGGTCTATTGCGGTCAGTTCTATCGCGTCTATCCTGTCAAGCCACAGCAGTTCGGTTTGAAGGTCGCCCAGCGTTTCTGACCCGGAACATCCTCATCTGAACCAAGGCGGCGGGGCCGACGACGTCCCGCCGGTCGTCCGCTCGCTCGGTCTGCCGATGGCAACCGCGCTGGTGGTCGGCAACATGATCGGATCGGGCGTCTACATGCTGCCCGCCAGCCTGGCGCCCTATGGCTGGAACGTCATCCCCGCCTGGGGGCTGACGATCCTCGGCAGCCTGGCGATCGCCACGGTGTTCGCCGGGCTGTGCCGGGCGATGCCGCGCGCGGGCGGCCCCTATGTCTATGCCCAGGCGGCATTCGGGCCGATGGTCGGCTTCTTCATCGCCTGGGCCTATTGGATCTCGCTGTTCGTCGGCAACGGCGCGATCGCGGTCGCGGCGGTGAGCTATATGTCGGCGTTCGTGCCGGCGCTCGCCGCCAATGCGGCGCTGTCGACGGGCGTGACGATCCTGCTGGTGTGGACGATGACCGCGATCAACCTGCGCGGTGCGCGGTCGGCGGGCTGGGTCCAGCTGATCACGACATTGCTCAAGATATTGCCGCTGATCGCGGTGGTGATCATCGCCGCGGTCGCCGCGCCGACCGGCGCGCTGGCGCTGCCCGATCCCGACCATCCGCGGATCGGCCTCGCCGCGATCAGCACCGCGGGCACCCTCACCCTCTGGGCGTTTCTCGGCCTCGAAAGCGCGACCGTGCCGGCGGGCAAGGTCGTCGATCCCGAACGCACCATCCCGCGCGCGACACTGGGCGGCACCGCGATCACCGGGCTGATCTATCTGTTCGCCTGCTCGGCGGTGATCCTGCTGCTCGCTCCGACGGTCGCCGAACATTCGGCCGCGCCCTTCGCCGAGGTGATCGGCCGCTACTGGGGCCCGCGCGCGTCGCAGGTCGTCGCGCTGTTCGCGATGATCAGCGCGCTCGGCGCGCTCAACGGCTGGATTCTGCTCCAGGGCGAGATGCCCGCGGCGATGGCGGCGGGCGGGGTCTTCCCGCGCGCGCTGGGGAAGCTCGCCGCCAACGGCGTGCCGGTGCGCGCGCATCTGCTGTCGAGCGGGCTGGTGACGATCGTGCTGCTGTTCAACGCCAGCAAGAACACGGTCCACCTGTTCACCTTCGTCGCGCTGCTCGCGACCACCGCCTCGCTGGTGATGTATGTGATGGTCGCCGCCGCCGCGCTCAAGCTCGGCGGGGTGCGGCGCTGGATCGCAGTCGCGGCTTTGCTCTATGCGTTGTGGGCGCTCTACGGCGCCGGGCCCGAGGCCAATATGTGGGGCGCGGTGCTGATCGCCGCCGGCGCACCGATATGGTGGGCGATGCGTGGCGGCACCCGTCCGACAGTCGTGGCCTGAACCGTCAGCTATAGGCGTCGAGCCAGATCCACGCCGCGTCGATCGAGGTGAAGAACTGGCCGCTGCTGCCGCTGTAGCGCTGGCGCAACTCCATCTTGGCGAGGCTCGAGGCGACCAGCGCGGCGACCCGGTCGGTCGGCAGATAGGTGCGCGCGATCCCGGTCCGCAGCTGATCGAGGATCTCGGGCGAATGCACCGCCTGATCGCGCAGATCGCACAATATCCGCGCGCTGCCGAAACGCGCCCGCTTCGCGCGCAGCACGCTGTCGATCTCGCGAAAATGCCCGACCAGCATCTCGCTGCCCCAGCGCCCGCGACCGACCACCATCACCAGATTGGATTCGGCCCGGTCGGCGATGACGATCCCGTGCGCCGGCGCCCGCTCGCGCAGCCGCGCGAACTGGCTCCGCTCATCCTCATGCTCATAAGCTTGGTTCGAGACCTGCGGCATCCGTCATTCCCTGGTTGAGGGGGCCAGATGCCGCCGATCGGATTAAGGTTCGGCAAAAGCGGTTCGATTCGAATATCCGATCGATCATCCTTTGGTCGAACCGGCCGACGTCACTCGTGGCGCAGCGCGTCGATCGGCTTGCGGCGGGCGACCTGCCAGGACTGGCTGCCGATGCTCGCCAGCGCGAGCAGGAAGGCGATCGCCCCGGCGGCGGGAAACAGCCAGAGGTGCAGCGGCACATGATAGGCGAAACCGTTCAGCCAGGCGCGCATCGCCCACCAGGCGACCGGCCAGGCGATCAGATTGGCGAGCAGCACCGGCCGGCTCATCTCGAACAGCAGCAACGTCACGATCTGGCCGGTGCGGGCCCCCAGCGCCTTGCGGATGCCGATCTCCCTGGTGCGGCGTTCGGCGGCGGAGACCGACAGGCCGACCAGCCCCAGACAGGCGAGGAAGGCGGCGATCCCGGCGAAGACCGCGAACAGGGCGGTGTTGCGCGCGAGGTCGCGGTAGAGCCGCTCGAGATGCTCGCTGACGAAGCTGCGGCGGATCGGGCCGGGCTGGCCGGTGCTGCGCCACAGCGCGTCGATCGCCGCCAGCGTCTCGGGGATATCGCGGCCCGCCAGCTTGATCGAGACGATCCCCGCCCCGCCCGGCATCGCCGGCCGGTCGAGATAGAGGGTCGGCTTGATCGCGGTTTCGACCGAGGTGAGCGCGAAGTCGGGCACCACCGCGACGATCTGAACGCGGATATCGGCGCCGCCGCCATCGGGCGGGATCGGCACCGTCTCGCCGATCGCCGCGGCGGGATCGGAAAAGCCGAAGCGCCGTGCCGCGGTCCGGTTGATCACGATCCGCGACGGCACCGCCTGGCCGGCCGCGGGCAGCGCGGCGAGCGTGCCCGCGATCGGCACCACCCCATAGAGCGCGAAGCCGCCGGGCAGCATCGACACGAAGTCGGTCGGCACCCGCTCGCCGCCGACCTGCAGGAAGGCGAAGCTGCTGCCGTCGAGCAGTTCGGTACCGCTGCACGACACCCCGCGCACCCCCGGCAGCCGCGCCACCTCCTGCCCGAAGGCCACGGGGCACGGCGCCTCGATGATCAGCATCTGGTCGATATCGACCCGCAGCGCCTCGCGCATCGCGAAACTACGCTGCTGCCAGACCACCACGAGCGCGATCAGCAGCCCGATCAGGATCGCGAACTGGCCGGTCACCAGCAGGCCGCGCAGCCATCCGCGTCCCTGGCGCCGCCCCAGCGGCCCGGCATCGCGCAACACCGCGATCGGCGGCAGCGACGCCAGCAGCAGGGCGGGATAGGCGCCGGCGGCGAGCCCGATTGCGACCGCGCCGAGGCCGAGCCAGACGAGCAGCGCGGGGTGATCGAGATAGTCGAACATCGCCTCGGTTCCGAGGAAGGCATTGACCCGCGGCAGGACCAGCTCGACCGCCGATGCCGCGATCAGGCTGGCGATCAGCACCGTCGCCACCGCCTCGCCGAGGAATTGCGCGGCGATCTGGCCGCGGCTGGCGCCGTTTGCCTTGCGCACTCCGATCTCGCGGCGGCGGCGTGCCGACAGCGCGACGCTCAGATTGACGAAATTGGCGATGGCGATGAACAGGATCAGCCCCGCGACGAGACTGCCGATCCGCAGCCGCTCGCGCGCCTCGGGGTGGAAGCCCTCGTGCAACGCGAGCCGGTCGATCCGCACCAGGCGCATCGCATAGGCGCCGCGCATCGGCAGCGGCAGCAGCCCGGTGATCAGCGCACCGATCCGCCGTTCGACCGCAGCCGGCGCGGCACCGGGGCGCAGCCGCATATAAGTGCGTGCGCCGATCGAGAAGCCCTCGCCCGGCTCGGCCGACTGCTGGGCGAGCGCCGATCGTGTCGCGAGCCCCGAGGCGAAGATGCCGCGGGTGAGATCGGTGCGGTGGGCGGGCGGATCGGCGACCACCGCGCGCAGAACCATCGGCTGCCCGGCGAGATCGATCGCGCTGCCGAGCGCATCCGCTCGCCCGAACAGCCGGATCGCTGCACTGCGCGTCATCACCAGCCCGTCGGGCCGGTCGAGCGCATGGCGCGGATCGCCGCGGAGCGGCGACAGGCGTAGCAGGTCGAAGATGCCGGGATCGGCCCAATAGATCCTGGTCCGCTCGCCGCTTGCCCCCCGGCGCAGATCGACCTCGTCCTCGGCAAGCCGCGCCACCGCCTCGACATCGGCGAGGTTCGCGCGGATCAGCGCCGCGGCGCGGCCGTTGCTCGCCTCTTCGTAGTTGGCGGGCATGCCCGGACCGCTCAGCACCGAGATGCCGAGATAGATGCGGTCATGATCGGGCAGATAGGTGTTGAAACCGAGCGCGGTGCGCGCGGCGAGCGCCATCAGGATCGCACCGGCAAGCCCGATCGCGAGGCCGAGGATCGCGATCGCCGACAACAGCCGGGTGGCGGCGAGACCACGTCCATAAGCGATGGCGAAATGGCGGATGCGGGCGGCGGGACCGAACCCCGCGCTCATAGCCGGGTCTCCCCGACGACGCGACCGTCGAGCATCGCGATCGTCCGGTCGGCGGCGGCGGCATGGGCCGGCGAATGGGTGACCATCACCACCGTCGTCCCCGATCGCGCCGCGGCCCGGAGCAGATCGATCACCGCATCGCCATGCGCGCTGTCGAGATTGCCGGTCGGCTCGTCGGCAAGGATCACCCGTGGCGACGCCGCCAGCGCCCGTGCGATCGCGACCCGCTGCTGCTGGCCGCCCGACAGCTGCCGCGGACGATGCTGCGCGCGGTGGCCGAGCCCGACCTGTTCGAGCACCTCGCCGACCCGCCCCCGCCGCACCGCCTCGCCCGGGCGATAGAGCAAGGCGATCTCGACATTCTCGGCGACGGTCAGATCGTCGACCAGGTTGAAGTTCTGGAAGACGAAGGCGAGATGCGCGCGGCGATGCCGGACGAGCGCGCCATCGGACAGCCCCGCCATCTCTTCGCCCATCAGCCGGTAGGAGCCGGCACTGGGCAGGTCGAGCAGGCCCAATATGTTGAGCAGGCTCGACTTGCCGCACCCCGACGGCCCGATCACCGCGACGAACTCGCCCGCGGCGATCTCGAGCGCGACCTCGGCGAGCGCGTGCGTCTCGATATCCCCGCTGCGATATACCCTGCTCAACCGGTCGAGTGCGATCATGGCCATCCTCTGCCACCGATCGTCGGACCGGTGCGCGGTTGCCATATTAGCCCTGATTCGACCGGACAAAAAATCAGCGATCCCAGAAGCTTATGATGGCGTTCCGATGCACGACCCAAGGAAACCGTCCGGATCCGTACATATTGAACCCGTCCGCCGAACATGGTTACTCGCATGCGATGGAGATGCTCGACGCGATATTGGTGATCGACGACGACCGTGACGTCCTGCAGGCGGCGGAGTTCGTGCTGGCCGGCCATGCCCGCAGCATCGTCACCGCCGATTCTCCCGACGCCGCGCACGATCTGATCGGCTCGACCCGCTTCGACTGCGTGCTGCTCGACATGAATTTCGCCGCCGGCGATCGCAGCGGTCGCGACGGGATGGCGATGCTGGCGGCGATCAAGGCCGAGGATCCGGCCCTCGCGGTGATCCTGACCACCGCCTTCGGCGCGGTCTCGCTCGCGGTCGAGAGCCTAAAGCTCGGCGCCCACGACTTTCTGCTCAAGCCATGGCGCAACGACGCGCTGGTGGCCGCGGTGCGCGCCGCCGCCGCGCAGAGCCGGGCGGCGCGGACCCCGCCGACGCTCGACGAGGTCGAACGCGCGGCGATCGCCGGCGCGCTCGATCGCCATGACGGCAATATCGCCCAGGCCGCGACCGCGCTCGGCCTCAGCCGGCCGGCGCTCTATCGGCGCATGGCCAAGCATGGGCTCTGACCGCGCCGCGCTGGCCGCCCGCCTGTCGATCGGCGGATGGCGGCTCCTGCTCGCGGCCTGCCTGGTCGCCGGCCTGATCCACGCCCTGACCGCGCATTATCTGCTGACCGCCTTGCCGATCGCCGCCGCGCTCGCTCTCACCCTGTTCGATCTGTGGCGGCTCGCGCTGCGCCCCACAGGCGCGCCCGCAGCGGTCGATGTCGCGGCTATGCCGGGCGGCGCGCAGCGGCTCGAACAGGCGCTCGCACTGCTCGACGCGGTGACGATCGGTCTGTTCCTGCTCGATGCCGACGGCCGGGTGCGCTTCGCCAACCGCGCCGCGCGGCTGCTCGCCGGCTTCGAGATCGGCCGGCTGCACGACATCGCGCTGCTCGGCGCCGGGGAGGCCGACGCCATTCTCGCGATCCCGGTCGGTGGGCGCCGGATCGTCACGCTCGGTGACGGCCGGTCGCTGCTGGTCTGGATCGGCGCGCTGTCGATCCCCGGCGGCGCCACCCAAAGGCTCGTGTCGATGCAGCTGGTGACGGGGGAACTCGACGCGGTCCAGCTCGGCGCCTGGCACCGGATGACGCGCGTGCTCGCGCATGAGATGATGAATTCGCTGACCCCGATCATCGCGCTGTCCGAGGGGCTGAACGACGTGCTCGCCGCCGACCCGCGCCTGGCCGATGCCGCCGCGACGATCGCGCGGCGCAGCCGGCATCTGATGGATTTCGTCGAACGCTACCGGACGATCGCCGACCTTCCCGAACCTTGCCGCCGCGAGGTCGATCTCGCCGGCTTCCTCGCGGGGATCGATCGGCTCGTGCGCGACGGGCTTGCGGCACGGGGGATCGATTTCGCCGTCGAGCGGATCGATGCCGGCCTGGTGCTGCCGATCGACCCGGCCTTGATCGAACAGGCGCTGATCAACCTGATCGGCAATGCCGCCGACGCGCTGGCGGGAATCGCCGATCCGCGGATAAGGCTGGCCTGCGCCAATCGCTCCGACGCCGTCATATTGTCGGTCCGCGACAATGGCCCGGGGGTCGCCGACGAGCTGATCGAGGAGATCTTCGTGCCCTTCTACACCGGCAAGCCCGGCGGTGCGGGCATCGGCCTCACCCTCGCCCGGCAGATCGCGATCGCGCATGGCGGCAGCCTGTCGGCCAACCGCCCCGGCGATCGCGGGATCGGGTTCGGTCTCCGCTTGCCAAAGGCCCCCGTGGCGATATCGGTCCACTCTTGAAAAGACTGTCGGCGCGATCCATCTGGCCGCCGTCTTCAACCGAGAGAGTGATGCCGCGCTTATGACGACCGACACGACCGCCGCGCCCCAGACCCATGCTTTCGAGGCCGATGTCTCGAAGCTGCTCCACCTGATGGTCCACTCGGTCTATTCGGACAAGGATGTCTTCCTGCGCGAACTGATCTCGAACGCCGCCGACGCCTGCGAGAAGCTGCGCTACGAGGGCATTGCCGATCCGGCGCTGCTCGGCGACGATCCGCAGCCGCGCATCACCCTGACCCTCGATCCCGAAGCGCACCTCCTGACGATCGAGGATAACGGCATCGGCATGACCGCCGCCGATCTCGGCGAGACCCTCGGCACGATCGCGCGCTCGGGCACCAAGGCGTTCATGGACCGGATCGTCGCCAGCAAGGCCGACGACGCCAAGGGCGGCGAGGACACCCAGCTGATCGGCCAGTTCGGGGTCGGCTTCTATTCGGCGTTCATGGTCGCGTCGAAGGTCGACGTCGTGTCGCACCGCGCCGGCACCGATGCGCCCGCGATCTGGTCGTCGGACGGCCTCGGCACCTACAGCATCGCCCCGGTCGCGATCGAGGACGCGCCGGCGCGCGGCACCCGCATCACCCTCCATCTGATGGAGGATGCGCATAAATATGCCGAGCGCTACGAGATCGAGCGCATCGTCAAGGCACAGTCGGGGCATGTCCCGGTGCCGATCCTGCTGCGCGAGAAGCCCGATGCCGAACCGGCCGAGATCGCCGACGGCAAGGCGCTGTGGACCCGCCCCAAGGCGGAGATCAGCAAGGAGGATTATACCGACTTCTATCGCAGCGTCGCCGGCCAGTATGACGAACCCGCGCTGACCCTCCATTACCGCGCCGAGGGCCGCTACGAATATTCGGTGCTCGCCTTCATCCCCGAGACCAAGCCGTTCGACCTGTTCGATGCCGATCGCAAGGGCCGGATGAAGCTCTATGTCCGCCGCGTCTTCATCACCGACGACGCCCAGTTGCTGCCGCGTTACCTGCGCTTCGTGCGCGGCCTGGTCGATTCGGCCGACCTGCCGCTCAACATGTCGCGCGAGATGATCCAGGACAGCCCGATCCTCGCCACCATCCAGAAGGGCGTGACCGGCAAGGTGCTGTCCGAGCTCGAGAAGCTCGCTACCGGCGATGCCGACGCCTATATCAAGCTGTGGGAAACCTTCGGCGCAGTCCTCAAGGAAGGGTTGTACGAGGATTATGAGCGGCGCGAGACGCTGCTGCGCCTCGCCCGCTTCAAGTCGACCGCCTCGGGCGACGGCTGGCGTTCGCTCGCCGACTATGTCGAGGCGATGAAGGAGAACCAGACCGCGATCTATTATGCGGTCGGCACCGATCTCGACCGGCTCGCGACCTCACCCCAACTCGAGGGTTTCCGCGCGCGCGGGATCGAGGTGCTGCTGTTGCCCGACCAGGTCGACAGCTTCTGGGTGACCGCGGGGATCGACCATGACGGCAAGCCGTTCAAGTCGGTGACCCAGGGCGCGGCCGACCTGACCCTGATCCCGCTCGCCGACGGCGCGCAGCCGCCTTCGGCCGAAACCAGCGCCGAAGTCGGCGACTTCCTCGGCTTCGTGAAGACGACCCTCGGCGATGCGGTGTCCGACGTCCGCGCCTCCGACCGGCTGACCGACAGCGCCGCCTGCCTGGTCGCGCCCGAGAGCGGGCTCGACCGCCAGCTCGAAAAGCTGCTCGCCAGTGCCGGCCAGTTGCCAGCCGCCGGCAAACCGGTGCTCGAGATCAACCCCGGCCACAGCCTGATCGCAAAGCTGGCGGCGATCGGCGCCGACGAGGAAAGCTTCCGCACCGACGCGGCGCATCTGCTGCTCGACGAGGCCAAGATCGCCGATGGCGAGCTGCCGACCGATCCGCGGGCCTTCTCGGCAAGGCTAGCGCGGCTGATCGAGCGCGCCGCAGGATAAGCCTTCAGGCGGGGAGGAAACCCGAACGGAGCAGCCGGTCGACCGAATCGCGAGCGACCGGCGCCCGTTCGCCGTTGACCAGCTCGATCTCGCGGTTGCGGCCGGCGCCGCTGACCCCGGCGACCGCGTCGCGCGCGACCCACCAGCTGCGGTGGGTCTGCTCGCCGATCCGCCCGTCCATCTCGGCGATCGCGTCGCGCAGCCGCAGGAACAGCAATTCGCTGCCTTTCGGACCGTGGACGCGGACATAATGGTCCTCGCTTTCGAGCGCGAGGATCTCGCCTTCGAAGCGCGGACTGAGCCGGGCGTGCAGCCGCGGCGACGCGGCTGAGACGGCCGACGGCGGCACCACTATCGGCGTGGCCGCCGCCGGCGCCAGCGCGCCCGGGGCCACGCCGGCATCGATCGCCGGCCCGGGATTGATGAAGCTGCGCGCGCGCGGCATCGCCGCATCATAATATTGGAGCAGATGGGCGTCGGCGCGTTCGGCCCACCCGACCACCATCGTCACCAGCAGCGAGCAGAGCAGCGCGAAGGGCAGCAGCCCCGAATAGCCGCCGAGCAGCCTTATCTCGTCCCACCCCGCCATCCGCCAGACAAAGGCGAGCGGGAAGCTCGAGAAGATCATCCCCCAGAACACCAGCGAGCCCTGCGGCAGCCCGGTCGCGCGCGCCATCCATCGCCAGAACAGCAGCATCGGCCGGGCAAGGATATAGGCGCCCATCAGCAGCGCCCACCAGCGTCCGACTCGCTGGAAGAAATCGCCGCCGAGATAGGAGCCGAACGGTCCCAGAAAGCCGACGACGGCGGCCACGGGCAGGATCGCCCAGATCTCCAGCAGGAAGCGGCGGACCCGTTTCACGTAGGTCTCTCTCCATTTCGCGAAGCGCGAACCGCCACCATGCCCATTTTCCGGGGGTTTTCAAGCGCGGCAACCACGTAACGGAATCGCGCTTGCCCGCCGTTCGCGATCGGCCATCTGGCCTCTCAAGCCGCCACCGACCGCATCTTCGCCGTTCGGGCGGCGCCAACAGGAGCCATATTATGACCCGCTTTTTCGACACCCATGCCATGCTGATCGCTCTCTGCGCGCTGGCCGCCCATACCGCGACCTTCGCTTTCGCGATCGCCTGAGCGCCGTTCGCCGTCCCGAAGCGCGGGTTCCCGAGAGGGCCCGCGCGTCGAGTTGCCCCGATCAGTCGGCAGCGTCCTCTGCCACCAGGTCGCCCTGGTCGATATCATAGCGCAACAGGTCGCCGGGCTGGCATTCGAGCACCAGGCAAAGCTTCGCGAGGGTCGCGAAGCGCAGGCCGCGCACCTTGCCCGACCGGAACATCGACAATTGGGTTTCGCTGATGCCGATCCGCTCGGCGATCGCCTTCGCTTTGGCGCCCCGCGCCGCCAGCACCGCGTCGAGCGTCACCTTCACCGGCATGTCAGACGAATTCCCCGAGTTCCCGGCGGAGCGCGGCAGCCTCATCCTGGATCCGGATCGCGAGCCGCAGCATATAGGCGGTCGCGATCAGCGCCAGCCCGACGGTGCCGATCGTCAGCGCCGGCACGTTGAAGATCGCGAAACTTCCCATGCCCCGACGCACGGTCAGCGCCAGGATGATCGGCGCGGTCGCGATCGTCGTCGCGGCGCCGAGCAGCAGCGCGCCGCCGATCCGGGTCAGCGCCGATGCCAGCAGCGGCCGAAACACCGGCCCCTCAGCGGCCAGCACGCCGAACAACTGTCGCACCGTCCAGATCGCCCAGAGGTAGAAAAGGCTCGGCAGCCAGCTCAGCGCGATCCGCTGGATCGCCGCCGCCCCGAATGCCGATGCCCGCAGGCACAGCACGAACAGGGTCAGCGCCATCATCGCGACGATCAGCGCCATCACGATCCCCGCCACCACGCGAAACTGCCGCGCGCGCCGGACGAAATAGGCGTCGTTGCCCGCCATGGTTTCGGCGCTCATGCCATCTCCCTCCGGCTCAGATGCAGCGTCATCGCGATCAGGGTCAGCACCCCGCCCGACAGGCCGAGCAGCAATGCCAGCCTGCCGCGTTCGGCATGTTCGGACAGGATGTTGAGCGGCATCATCCAGGGGATATAGACACCTTCGGGCAACGCGCTCGCCATCACCGCGAAGAAGGTGCCCGCCACGCCGAGGGTCAGCCCCGGCACGAAACTGCGGTAGCGCAGCGACACCCAGAGCTGGACCATCGCCAGGAACAGCGACGCCCCCAGCATCCCGCCGAGCAGCCGCCCGGCCTGCGGCCAGGGAAAGGGCCCGGTCGGCGCGCGTCCGGGGGCGAGGGCATGGAGCAGGCCGTCGACCAACCATATCTCGATCGCCAGCAGCGCCGACATCAGCGCGACCGCCCCCATCAGCACGATGCTCTTGGCCAGGAACAGCCGCCAGCGCGGCACCGCCAGCGACAGGATATGGTCCCAGGCGCGCGGCCCATGCTCGATCTGGGCGATCAGGGTCGCGAGCGCGGTGATGCTCATCGGCAGGATGAAGAAGGACCATAGCCCCGTGGTGCCGTCCATCGCCTCAGACCAGGGCATCAGCCGATGCCGCAGACACAGCAGCCCGAGGAAGGTCGCAACCAGGCTGGGCGCGACCAGACACAAGGTCAGCGCCAGCGATCCCTTGAGCTTGCGGATTTCGACGCGCAGCGATGTCAGCATCATGCAGCCTCCCGGTCGAGCGCCTCGACCTCTTCGAACATGTCCTCGAGCGAGCGCCGGCTGCGCGCCAGCGCCACGACATCGATCCCGGCGCCGACCAGATCGCGGTTGATCGCTCCGATCTCGCCATCGGTGCCGCGTTTCAGCGTGATGCGGAGCCCCTGCCCGGTCGTCGCCACCGCATAGTCCATCGCCGCGAGCGCCTGCGCCGCCGCGACGGGATCGTTCGCCTGCAGATCGATCCGCGCCGCGCCATCGGACAGCAGCGCGCCGATCGCCCCCTGCCGCGCCAGCCGGCCATGGTGCATCAGCCCGACATGGGTGACGATCTGCTCGACTTCGGACAGGAGATGGCTCGACAGGAACACGGTCGCCCCGACCCGCTCGGGCATCTGCCGGATGATCGTCCGCATGTCGCGAATGCCGGCGGGATCGAGCCCGTTCATCGGCTCGTCGAGGATCAGCAGCCTGGGGCCGCCGAGCAGCGCCCGCGCGAGGCCGAGCCGTTGCCGCATCCCCAGCGAATAATGGCCGACCTTGCGATCGGCGCTGTCGCGCAGGTCGACCAGTTCGAGCACCCGGTCGATCTCGCCGGCGGGCAGCCGCAGCAACCGCCGCGCGCCGTCGAGATTCTCGCGGCCGGTCAGCTGGTCATAGGTCGCGCGCGCGTCGATCAGCGATCCGATATGGCGGGCCGCCGCGATCCGGTCGGCGGCGACATCGTCGCCGAAGATACGGACGCCGCCGGCATCCGGGCGGAGCAGCCCCAGCATCAGCCGGATCGTGCTGGTCTTGCCCGCGCCGTTGCGCCCGAGAAAGCCGTAGATCGATCCGGGTTCGACCCGCAGCGCCAAATCCCGCACCGCCCAGCGCGCGCCGAAACGCTTGCCGAGATCGTCGCTTTCGATCGCCAATTGGTCGTCCATGCGCGGTCATCCCTCGTCGCCTGCCGACTCGATAATTTAAGTATTACTTAAATTCAAGTCGAGAGACTCCGCCGCTATCCGGTCAGGTCGCAGGGTTCAGCGCCGCAGCAAGCGCCCCCATCCGCGATCGGCGAGGATCGCCTGCGCGGCATTGTGCCCCGGTGCGCCGGTGACGCCGCCGCCGGGATGGGTGCCCGCCCCGCACATATAGAGGCCGCGGATCGGTCCGCGATAATCGCCATGCCCGAGCACCGGCCGCGCCGCCCAAAGCTGGTCGAGCGCCATATGGCCATGCATGATGTCGCCGCCGACCAGGCCGAAGGTCCGTTCGAGGTCGAGCGGCGACAAGATCTGCCGGCCGACCACCGATGCCGCGAAGCCCGGCGCATGCTGCTCGACGGTGGCGATGATATGATCGGCGGCGGCTTCACGCTCGTCGTCCCAGCTTCGCTGGCTTCCGTCGGGATTGGCCGGCAGCTCGGGCGCGAATTGCTGGCAGAACAGGCTCGCGACATGGCTGCCCTGCGGCGCGAGGCTGTCGTCGATCGTCGAGGGGATCAGCATCTCGACGATCGGCGCCTTCGACCAGCCATAAGCGCGGGCGTCGACGAACGCCTCGTCCATATAGTCGAGGGTCGGTGCGATGATGATGCCGCTGCGATGATGCTCGCCGCCATCCTGTCCCTGGCTCGGCAGAACGGTGAAATCGGGCAGTTCGGACAGCGCGACGTTCATCCGGAACGTCCCCGAACCAGCACGGAACCCCTTCATCCGATGGCGGAAATCGGCGTCGAGATCGGCCTGGTTGAGCAGCTTTCGATAGAGCAGCCCCGGCCCGACATTGGCGGCCACCACCGAGGCGAAATATTCCGCCCCGCCTTCGGTGCGCACCCCGACCGCCTTCCCGCCATCGACCAGCACCTGCGCGACCGGCGCCTCGGTCTCGATGACGACCCCGACCTCCTCGCACGCGGCCTTCATCAACTGGGTGATCGCCCCCATCCCGCCGACGGCATGGCCCCAGGCGCCCTTCTTGCCGTTGACCTCGCCGAAGACATGGTGAAGCAGGACATAGGCCGATCCGGGGGTGTCGGGGCTGGCATAGTTGCCGACCACCGCGTCGAAGCCGAACGCCGCCTTGACATGCTCGTTCTCGAACCAGCCGTCGAGGAAGTTGCGCGCGCTCTTGACGAACAGGTCGAGAATGTCGCGCTGCGCCGGCAGCGACAGGCCCGCGACCTTGCGCCCCTGCGCGCCCGCGCGGATCAGTTCGACGATGCCGCCGCCGGCATTGGGCGGGATCTTGAGCGCGAGATCGCGCAGCACCTCGGCGACACCTTCGAGCGCATCATAATAGCGCGGCAATATCTCGGCATCGGCGGCCGAGAAGCGCCGGAACTCGGCCTGGGTGCGATCGAGCCCGCCGCCGAGCTTCAGATAGCCGCCTTCCCAGGGCAGGAAGTTCGAGATCGGCCGTTCGAGGATCGTCAGCCCGCGCTCGCGCAACTTCATGTCGGCGATGACGCGCGGCTGGAGCAGGCTGACGGTGTAGCTCGCCACCGAATTGCGGAAGCCGGGATGGAATTCCTCGGTCACCGCGGCGCCGCCGACCACCGCCCGCCGCTCGAGGATCCGGACCTTGAGCCCCTTGCGCGCCAGATAGAAGGCGCAGACGAGCCCGTTATGCCCGCCGCCGATGACGACGACGTCCTGTTGCGTTGTCATTCTTGAAACCCCACCCTCAAATCTCTCCCGCGACGCTGTTCGCGCTCCACCCCGCTGCCGGCTTGTGCGGCAGCCGCGCCTCGGGGATCAGCGCCCGCAGCTTGCGCGCGAAGCTGCGCAGACAGACCTCGCTCTCACCGAGCGGACCGGGCACGAAGCTCGGCGCCGCCATCCCTTCCTGGACGCGCGCAACCAGATCGGTGTCCTCGGCGTTGACCTGGCGGTTGATCCGCCAGTTGAGATAGCGTGCCGCCTTCATTTCGCGCCGGTCGTCGGGCAGCGCATAGGCGATCTCGCGGATCATCGTCCGCGTCGGCGACACCGGCAGGAACTGCATGAAGTCGATCTGGTCGGCATAGATGTCGAACGCCGTGTTCGGCCACAGCTTGAAATAGAGCCAGAAACGCTGGCGATCGTCCGTGAGATGCGCGACCGGCGGCAGCAGCTTGCGGTACAGCGCCTCGCTCGGCGAAGCCGGTGCGCCGTCGCGGATCGGCCCGCCGAGCCGGTCGACCCACTGGCCCGCGGCGATATCATAGCCCGGGCCGAACAGCCGCTTGAGCCCGGGATGCGCGACTGGGATATGCAGCGCGTCCGAGTAATTGTCGGCGATATTCTTCCAGTTGACCTCGCGCGGGCGCATCGTCACCCGGCCGATCGCGCGCATGTCCTCGAAGCGATAGGGCGCGATCTCGGCCTCGTGCGGCGCCATCATCTCGGCGACCGACGGCCCTGCCCGTTCGATCTGCACGAACACGAAGCCGCGCCAGACTTCGACCGCATATTCGGGCAGGCCATGCCGCCCGAGGTCGAGCCCGGGATAATCGGCACGGTTCGGAACCCCGGTCAGTCGCCCGTCGGTCGCATAGGTCCAGGCATGATAGGGACAGACGAGCCGGCGCGCGCAGCCCTCGGCACCATCGAGCAGCCGCGCCGCGCGGTGGCGGCAGACATTCGACAGCGCCCGCACCCGGCCGTCGTCGCCGCGGATCGCGACCAGCGGCTCGCCGGCCACCGACAGCGACTGCCAGTCGCCCGGATGGGGGATGTCGCTCAGATGGCAGACCAGCTGCCACGACCGGCGGAAGATCCGCGCCTGTTCGAGCGCGAAGGCCTCGGGATCATGATAGAGCCAGCCCGGCAGGCCGAACCCATCGTGCGGATCGACCGCCGCCCCCGTCTTCACCGCCTGCAACGCCATCGTCTCGATCCATATGCCGACCAGCGCCCATCACTGGCCCGCCGACGCGCGGCGCGCAACCTCCCAGCATCGGTCCGCTGGCGGCGGTTGTCATCATGCGATTGACTTCGAGAGGCTATATATCGGGATCAGCGACAATTTCCGGTGATCCATATAGAATGGGGGGCGGTCTCGGGGTCGCCATGCGCGATCGATATCGAGGTATGAACTCCAACCATAAGGCTAGGTGGCATGGCGAACATCGAAGGCACGGCAGGCCCCGACATCCTGATCGGTACCGATGACGACGACCGGCTCGATGGTCGCGAGGGCAACGACCTCATCATCGGCGGCCTTGGTGACGACGTGCTGATCGGCGGCGCCGGCGTGGACATGGTTTCTTATGCCGGTGCGGGCAGCGGCGTGAAAATCAATCTGACGCTGACGACGGCCCAGACGACCGCGACCGACGGAAAAGACATATTGTCCGGATTCGAGAATCTCCGCGGGTCGGGATTCGGCGATACCCTGATCGGGAATGCCGGCGCCAATATGATCGTCGGTGATGCCGGCAACGACATCATCGACGGCGGTGATGGCAACGACATCATTCTCGGGGGCGCGGGCAGCGACAGACTGACCGGCGGACTGGGGATCGACACACTCAGCTATGCCGGCGATCCGGGCGGCGTGACGGTCAGCCTGGCCATTGCCGCCCTTCAGCATAGCGGAGGCTCGGGCAACGACACGGTCGCGGGGTTCGAGAATCTCACCGGCTCCGCATTCGATGACCGGCTGGTAGGCGACGCCGGCGCCAACATCATCGCCGGGGGCGCCGGCGACGATGTTCTGGACGGCGGGGCCGGCAACGATCTCCTCGACGGGGGCGCCGGTTTCGATATCGTATCCTATGCCGGATCCGCCTCCACCGTGAACGTCTCGCTGGCGATCATGACGGCGCAGAATCTGGCGGCATCGGGACGCGACACGCTGGCGTCGATCGAAGGCCTGATCGGCACGATCTTCGGCGACCGGCTGGTCGGGAACGACGGCGACAACATATTGACCGGGGGCGGCGGCAACGACCAACTGACCGGCGCGGCCGGCAACGACATCCTGCGTGGCGGGGCCGGCAGCGACATATTGCGCGGAGGCGACGGGGTCGACCTGGTCACCTATGACGATGCGACGTCGCGGGTCGTGGTCAACCTGATGATAGACGGCACCGTCCAGCACACCCGCGGCAGCGGCAACGACTCGATGACCGCCATCGAAAATCTGACGGGCTCACGCTATAACGACGTCCTTCAGGGCAGCACCGGCGCCAACATCATCCATGGCGGAGCGGGCGACGACCGGATCGACGGCGGCACCGGTGCCGACCAGCTGTTCGGCGATGCCGGGATCGACACCGTCGGCTATGGATCGACCATTGGCGGCGTCACCGTCGACCTGAACATCTCGATCGCCCAGAACACCGGCGGCGGCGGTATCGATACGCTGAGCGGGTTCGAGAATTTGAGCGGTTCACGATATGATGACAGGCTGACCGGCGACGGCGGCGCCAACATCATCAGGGCCGGCGCGGGCAGCGACATCGTCGCTGGCGGCGCCGGTAACGACCAGCTTTTCGGAGAGGGCGGGGTCGATTATCTCGACGGTGGCGCGGGCCAGGATATGCTGAACGGCGGCACCAGAGGCGATCTGTTCATCGTTTCGGCCGCCACCGACAGCGCCGTCGGCTTCGGCGACATCATCGCCGACTTCCATCACGCCGAAAAGGATCGGATCGACCTGAGCGGCCTTTACGGCGGAACCTTGAGCTTCATCGGTACGGGCGCATTCTCGCATCATGCCGGCGAACTGCGTTACGCCCTGTCCGGCTCGGACCTGTTCGTCAGCGGCGATATCGACGGAGACGCCATCGCCGATTTCGAGATCCGCCTCGTCGGCGTCCAGGAGATCGTTGCGGCGGATTTTCTGTTTTAGGAATTGGGGCGGATTCAGCCCGGATATCCCTTGGTTTCCGCGGGGCCGACAGACATTTCATCTGGTTCGAAATGGGATGGCGCCGCTTCGCGTCCTCCCGCCCCGGTTGCGCGCTCCACGAGGTTCGGCAAGGATATGGCGCCCCCGCGAAGAGAGCCGTCATGAGCATCGCCGATCCCCGTCTCGTCATCTGCCCAAGCTGCGCCACCGCCAATCGCGTTCCCGCCGACCGGCTGGCGGCGGGCGGCAAATGCGGCAAATGCGGATCGGCGCTGTTCGGGGGCGAGCCGGTCATCCTCACCGCCGCGAATTTCGACGCGCACGCGACCCGATCCGACCTGCCGCTGCTCGTCGACTTCTGGGCCGACTGGTGCGGCCCGTGCCGGCAGATGGCGCCGGCCTTCGCCGCCGCGGCGGCGCAACTCGAGCCGCAGTTGCGGCTCGGCAAGCTCGACACCGAGGCCGAGCAAGCAATCGCCGGGCGCTATGCGATCCGATCGATCCCGACGATGATCCTGATCACCAAAGGCCGCGAGATCGCGCGGCAATCGGGGGCGATGCCGGCTTCGGCGATCGTCCAATGGGCGCGGGGCGCGATGCCGCGCTGAGCGAGCCTGTTGTAAAGACGCGGCCGATCATCGACAAAAGCCGGACAATCGGGGGGATGTTGGCGCATGAAGCTGCCTGGGGGGGCGTCGGGATCCTATCGCGCGCGATTTGCCGCGACCATCGCGATCACGGCGATGTTCGCCGGCGTGCCGATCGGCGTCGTTCGCGCGCAGGCGGCGGATGCGTCATCGACGCCGGCCGACGTCGATGCCCAAGCGATCGCGGCTTATGATCAGGGCCATTATGCCCGGGCTTCGGCGCTGCTGGCAGCGATCCCGGCGCCGACCGCGGCGCGCGCGCTGGCGCGCCGGCTGAACCTTGCGGCGATCTTCGAACTGGCGGCGGGCGACGGCGGCAAGGCGCTCGCCGATCTCGACCGGGCGACGACCTTGCTCGCCGCCGTCCCGAATGCGACCGCCGCCGATCGCCTGACGCTGCTCGGCAACCGCGCGGTCGTTCTGGGCCGGCTCGGCCGCTATCGCGAGGCAAAGGCCGCTCTGGACGATCTTCGGGTCCGCCGCGCGGCAGCGACGACCGCCGATGCGCCCGAGGCCATCGCGGCGCTCGGCAACGCCGCGGTCGCGGCCTGGCGCGCGGGCGATATCGAGACGCCGGGGCCGATCTTCGCCCGGCTCGCCGATCGCCTGCGGGCGGCACTCTCGCCTCCCCCCGCGCTGCTCGCCGCGACTCTTGCCAACCAGGCCGGCGTCGCCATCGCCACGCTCCAGCCCGCTTTGGCGATCGGCGCCGCGAAACAGGCGCATGCGCTCGACCTCGGGCTGCGCGGCGAGACGGCCGCCGGTTCGCTGCGGACTATGGTGCTCGAGGCGCAGGCATCATCGGCCGGCACCGGCTGGGCCGATTATCGCGAAGCGGCGAGCCGGGTCTCGGCGGCCTTCAATCTCGCCCGCGAGCATCGCGACGCAAGCGATCCGACCCGCTACAGCCTCGACATCTTCGCCTATCTGCCGCTGCTCGATCCGCGCGCCGATTTTCCACAACTGCTCGACCTGATCGACGGCGCCGACCGTGCCTTCTATCTCGACCGCAATCGCATGATCCATCCGTCGTTCGCGACGCCCGGGGAGGAGGTCGCCTTCAACCGCGACATGATCGCGCTGGCCCGGCAACTCGGCAACGGCATCACCGTCCAGCTCGATGCCTACAGCATCGCCAAGGCGCTTGCCGATGCCGGCGACAGCGCGGGCGCGTTGCCCTGGGCCCGGATCTCGCTCGATCGGCTGATCGACCGCTTCGACTTCAAGGCGATCGACGACACCCCTTATCGACTCTATCTCGATCTGCTCGAAAAAACGGGCCAGGTGCCCGCTGCCGAGGCGTTGCGGCAGCGGCGGCAACGCGCCGACACGGTGCTGGCCGCGGCCGACCGGATCGAACAGGATTTCTACCGCGAACGCAGTGGCCCGGCGGACAATCTGGCGCTGGTCGACAAGCAGCTCGCGCTGCTCGCCGACTATCCGGGGCCGCAAAGCTATCGCTATGGCAATGCGCTCGATTACAAGGCGATATTCCTGTCCGAAGCCGGCCGCCCCGAAGAGGCGATCGCGACGCTCGAACAGTCGATCGCGATCACCCGGGCAGTGCTGGGCCCGCTCGACGACGACATGCTGCGGCAACTGCGCTTCTATGCCCAGTTGCTGACCCAGTCGGGCCGCACCGCCGAAGCGCGTGCTGTGCTCGCCGAGGCGATCCGCAGCGAATCCTACCGGCGCGATCCTGGCCGCGACACCGTCAGCCTCTATATCCAGGCCTTGACCGACAGTGGGCAGACCGACGCCGCGCTCGCCTGGGCGAACCGCCAGCTCGCGCAATATGACCGCGAAAGCGCGCTGATCGCTTCGAAGAAGCGTCATAATGCCGAACTCGCCGCCCAGGGCGGCGTCGGCGACATCGTCATCGACAATGATCTCAGCACCGACGAGTTGTTCGACAAGGTCGGCGTGCTGCTGGCGATGGGCCGCTACGCCGAGGCCGAGACGATCGGACGCGAGATCGTCCGCCGCCGCGCGGCGATCGGGCGGATCGATTATGAAAGCTATCGAGGCCACAATGTCCTCGGCCTCGCGCTGCTCGGCCGCGCCGACCATCCCGCCGCCGAACGCGAATTCGCCGCGGCGCGCAAGGTTCTCGACGGGCTGAAGGCGGTCGAACCACTCGCCTATGACGAGAATGCGCTGCTGCTCGCCAGGGCCCGGCTGGCGATTCCCGAACGTCGCGGCAGCGCGCTCGATATGCTGACGCCGCTGGTCGACCATGCCCGCAATAGCCGGCTGGGCCGGGTTCAGGCGATCGGCGGTTCGGCTGCCGCCGCCTCCGGCGGGCTGCGCCAGGCCGATCTGTTCGCGCTCTACGCCGACGCACTCTGGGCGCGGGATCCCGGATCGCCGGCATCGAGCGGTCTTGCCTTCGCGGCGATCCAGGAGGCCATGGCCAATCCGGCGAGCCGCGCGGTGGCGCAGGCGGCGGCACGCGCCGCCGCCGAACGCCATGGCCCGGAACTCGGCGCACTGGCCCGCGAGCGTGAGGAACTGGTCGCGATCTGGCGCGACATCGACCAGAAATTCGCCGCTGTGGTCGGTGGAAACGACCAGCAGGCCGAAACCGAACGGGCACGGCTGATCGCCGCCAAGGCGACGCTCGAGCAGCGCTTCGCGGCGATCGACGACCGGCTGCGGGTCGATGCCCCCGAATATCATGCGCTGGTCCAGCCGGGGGCATTGTCGGTGGCGCAGGCCCAGGCGCTGCTCGGCCCCGACGAGGCCGCACTGATCATATTGCCGACCGACCATGGCACCCATCTGATCGCCGTCACCCGCGACGCGCTGCAATGGAGCCGGTCGGCGCTGACCGCGTCACAGGTCCGCGCAATGGTCGCGCGGCTGCGCAGCGATCTCGACCCCAGCCCCAAGGCCGATCCGGTCGAGGCGAAGCAGCAGCGCTGGGCCTATGATCGCAGCACCGCCTTTGCGCTCTACCAGCAGTTGATCGCCCCGATCCTGCCGACGATCCAAGGCCGCAAACAATTGTTCGTCGCGGCCGACGGCGCGTTGGCTTCGCTGCCGTTCGGAGTGCTGGTCACCCGCGCCCCGCAGGGCGACGATGCCGACATGGCGGCGATGCGCGCCACCGGCTGGTTCGAGGATGATGTCGCGCTGGTCCAGATCCCGTCGCTCCAGTCGCTCCAGTTCCTGCGCAGCCTGCCGAAACGCACGGCCGCGAACCAGGCAGGCCCGATCAGCTTCGTCGGCTTCGGCGATCCGGCGCTCGCCGACAGCGCGATGCTGCGCGGCCTGGGCACCACCGCGTCGAGCCGCGTCGGCCGCGGCATCAGCCCGTCCGCGCTCGCCGGGATCGGCCTGTCGCGCGACGGCGGCGCTCTGGCCGATGTCAGCCGGATCCGCGAGCTTCCGAGCCTGCCGGGCACCCGTACCGAACTCGAAAATCTGCGCGCCGCGCTCGGGGCTCCCGAAAGCGCGCTTCATCTCGGCGCCGACGCCAACGAGGCGCGGGTGCGGTCGATGCCGCTCGCCGGCGATCGGATCATCGCCTTCGCGACCCATGGCGTGACCGCCGGCGAGCTTCAGGGGATCGCCGAGCCCGGACTGATCCTCAGCCCGCCGGCCGAGGCGACCGCCGATGATGACGGCTATCTTTCGGCGTCCGAAATCACCGCGCTCCGGCTCGACGCCGATTGGGTGATATTGTCGGCGTGCAATACCGCCGCCGGCGACGGCAAGGGCACACCGGGTCTTTCGGGGCTGGCGCGCGCCTTCTTCTACGCCGGCGCGCGCAACCTGCTCGCCTCGCACTGGCCGGTGTTCGACGACATCGCCGCGCGGATCACCGCCGACGCGATCCAGCGCCAGCAGGCCGATCCGTCGCTCACCCGCGCCCAGGCGCTCCAACGGGCCACCCAGGCGATCCGCAACACCGCCAACGATCCCTCGACCGCGCATCCCGCGGCGTGGGGCCCCTTCACCCTCGTCGGCGACGGCGAATGACCGAGCAGAAGGCCTGTCCATGAAGATATCGATGATCGCGCCCGAACTGCGCAAGGCGACCCGGTTGATGTCGATGCCGCTGCCGGTCCGCTCGGCGCTCGGACGCGGCATCGTCCGGCGGCTGATGGGGCTGGTTCCCGACGTGAAGCAGGACGATGTCCGGATCGAGGTGCCGGGCGGCGACGCCCCCGACCTGCGCATCTATCACCCCAAACGCGTCGTATCGGGCGCCGCGCTGTTCTGGATCCATGGCGGCGGTTTCGTGATCGGCAATGTCCGGCAGAGCGATCGCTTCTGCATCGAGGTCGCCCGAGATCTCGGCATCACCGTCGTCGCCACCGGTTACCGGCTCGCGCCCGAACATCCCTTCCCCGCCCCGCTCGACGATTGCCATGCCGGCTGGCAATGGCTGCTGCGATCGGCGGAGACATTGGGGATCGATCCGCATCGTATCGCGATCGGCGGCCAGAGCGCGGGCGGTGGCCTCGCCGCCAGCCTGGTCCAGCGCATCCAGGACGGCGACGGCATCAAGCCCGGCGCGCAATGGCTGTTCTGTCCGATGCTCGACGACCGCACCGGCGCGCGGCGCGAGCTCGATGCCGTCAGCCATCGCCTCTGGAACAACCGCCTCAACGCCTTCGGCTGGGGCGCCTATCTGGGCACGGCGCCCGGATCGGCCGAGCTTGCGCCTTATGCCGCGGCGGCGCGGCGCCAGGATCTGCGGGGGTTGCCGCCCGCGTGGATCGGGGTCGGCGATGTCGATCTGTTCTGCGACGAGGACCGCGACTATGCCGCGCGGCTGCAGCGGGCCGGGGTCGAGACCAGCCTCGATATCGTGGCCGGCGCGCCGCATGGCTTCGAGGCCTGGGCCGCGGACACCGATCTGGCCCGTCGCTTCATCGGCCGGGCGAAGACATGGCTGAGCGAGATGCTGATCGAGGGCGAGGCGGATTGATCGGCGGAAACGAAACCGGTGCATTCGCGACCATCAGGGTCGCGAATGCACCGGTCCCGAGGGTCAGAGCTTGCCGCTGAACGACACGCCGATGATGCGCGGATCGTTGTAGACCGCCGCCATATAGTTTTCGATCACGCCCTTGAGGTTCTTCTCGTTGGTGATGTTGCGAGCGAACAGCGCGATCTCGTAGCGGCTGTCGGGGCCGCTATAGCCGATCTTGAGGCCCCCTTCGAAATTGCCGTTCGAGGTGAACTCCTTGGTCTTGTACAGCACATAGCTGGTATAGCCCTGCAGGTTCCAGTCGGTCGACACGAACAGCTTGGCACCGCTCGCGAGCGGGACATCGTAACGCCCTGCGAAGTTGAGATTATATTTCGGGGCATTCGGCAGCGGGTTGCCGTCGATCTGCGCGAACACCGCCGGCGAACCGAACACCGGACGGGTGATCGTCGGATCCTCGACGGTGCAGACCACCACCCCGTTGAGCGCACAGACCTGCGCATAGACGCGCTTGTCCTTGATCTCGCTGTGCAGCAGGCTGAGGCCTGCGGTCAGCGACAGGTTGCGCACCGGGCGCAGCTCGGCATCGGCTTCCATGCCGTAGGCCTTGGCCTTGTCGGCGTTGAACAGCACGCCATTGCCGTTGCTGTCGTTACCGTTGAGCTGGATGTCCTTGACCGTATAGGCGAAAGCGGTCGCGTTCAGGCGCAGCTTGTTGTCGAACAGGCTGCTCTTGAAGCCGGCTTCCCACGAAAGGATCTTTTCCGAATTGGCGGTGGTGAAGTCCGAATTGAACACCGCCGAACGGCCCTGGATGGTCGGCCCGCGGAAACCCTTGGCGACCCGTGCATAGACGCTGACATTGGGATCGACCTGGTAGAGCGCGCTCAGATCCCAGCTCGGCTGCTTGTCCGACAGGCGGACATAGCGGCGACCGGTATAGGTCACCGCACCCGCCGCGGTGTCGGCGGTCTTCACCAGCCGGGTCTTCTTGGTGTCCTTGGTCTCGCGGATGCCGCCGGTCAGGGTCAGCGCGTCGGTGACCTGATAGCTGACCTGGCCGAACAGCGCATAGGAGGTGTTGATGTCGCGCAGCCGCACCCAGTTGTTGGGATTGCGCGCGGCGGTCGTCAGGAAATAGGCGCGCTGGTAGAAATCGGTGGTGTCGCGCCCGTCGAAATAGAAGCCGCCGAGCTGCCATTTGAACGGCCCGTCGCCATCACTGGCGAGGCGGATTTCCTGGGTGATCTGGTCGAGATCGCGGATCTGGCCCTGCGACTCGCCGAAGCCGTTGGGAACGCCGTTGACCGGGAAGTTCGCCGCGGCGCCGCCATCGGTATCGCCGCGGCTATAGCCGTTGGTGGTCTCGTAGGCGGTAATCGAGGTCAGCGACACGCCGCCGAAATCATAGGTCGCCTTCACCGACGCACCATAGGTGTCATAGGCCTGCGGATTGTTGTTCGCCTCGTCGAACGCGACCTGGGTGCGCGACGCGTCGGACTTGTTGCTGCCCTTCTTGATCGCCTGGCGCAGGAACAGCGTCGAGGTGCCGTCATAGTTGCGGGCATGGCCCGATGCGAGGATCGAAAAATCCTCAGTCGGGGTCAGCAACAGCTGGAGGCGGACGTCGCGCTCGTCATAGCCGCCCATCGCATTCTTCTTCGGGGTGACGGTGCCGTCAGCGCTGGTGCCGGTGAAGACGTTGTCCACATAATCGTCGCGGTGCTGGTAGAGCGCCGACAGGCGGAACGCGATCTTGTCGGCGACGATCGGGCCGCCGATGCCGCCGTCGAAGGTGATCGTGTTGTAGCTGCCATAGGAGGCCGAGGCCCGGCCCGACAGTTCCTGGGTCGGACGGATCGTGTCGAACTTGATGATGCCGGCGGTGGTGTTGCGCCCGAACAGCGAACCCTGCGGCCCGCGCAGCACCTCGATCTGCTGGACGTCGAACACCGGGTTCGATTTCAGCACGACATGTTCGAGAACGACGTCGTCCTGGATGATCGACACCGGCTGCGACGCGCCGAGATAGAAGTCGATATTGCCCAGGCCGCGAATGTAGAAGCGCGGGAAGATCCGGCCGGTGGTCGTTTCGGCGTAGAGGCTCGGCACCTTGCCCGACAGCGCGAGCAGCGTGTCCTCGCCGCCGCTCTGGAAGGCGCGCAGATCCGATCCGCCGACGACGCCGACCGACACCGGAACCTTCTGCAGATTCTCGGAACGGCGCTCGGCGGTGACGGTGATCACCTCGAGATCGTCGACATCGGCGCCGCTGGCTGCGGCCGCGGGCGCGGTCTGCGCCGAGGCGGCGTTGGCGCAGATAAGCGCACCGAAGGCGACGCCGATCAGCGCCGCGGTCTTGAAGGCAGGATAAGACAAGATAGAACCCCTTGATGGGCGCGATAGCCGCGCTCCGGATATGTTTTCCCTCGCCGCCATTTCACGGAAATGACGGCTATATGACAGTCTTCATTGGCTTTTCACGAAGGCCTGGGCAGCGACTAGACCCGATTTGTGTCCAGATCGTGACAGAGGTGGCGCCTCGGCAACGCGGCCCTGGGCGGCGCCTGGGGGCACCATCTATTGCAATGCAACATGGGTGTTGCACGCGCCACCGGCTGGGCTAGACTCGTTTCGAAGCGGGGGAGTCGAACATCATGAATCGTGCCAGCAGCGAAAGCCTTCCGAAGCCCACGCCGCGCGGTTCCGACTCGGCGACGCTCGCCGCCGAGATCGTCGAGCGGCTGACCTACCGGATCGGCAAGAATGCGGTCGCCGCGAAGACCCATGACTGGCTGGCGGCGACGATCCTGGTGATCCGCGACCGGGTGATCGACCGCTGGATCGAATGCACCCAGAAAGATTATGAGACCGGCCGCAAGCGGGTCTATTATCTCAGCCTCGAATTCCTGATCGGCCGGCTGATGCGTGACGCGGTCTCCAACCTCGGCCTGATGCAGGAGATGTGCGACGCGCTCGCCACCCTGGGAGTCGAGATGGACGTCATCCGCGAACTCGAGCCCGATGCCGCGCTCGGCAATGGCGGTCTCGGCCGGCTCGCCGCCTGCTTCATGGAGTCGATGGCGACCGTCGACGTGCCGGCCTATGGCTATGGCATCCGCTATGTGAACGGCATGTTCCGCCAGGAGATGGCCGACGGCTGGCAGGTCGAACTGCCCGAGACCTGGCTTGCGCACGGCAACAACTGGGAGTTCGAACGGCGCGAGGCGAGCTACGAGATCGGCTTCGGCGGGGTCGTCGACCTCGCGGCGGCCGACGGCAGCGGCGATCATGCCCGCCACTGGAAGCCGCAGGAGCGCTTCATCGCGACCCCTTATGACACGCCGGTGGTCGGCTGGCGCGCCGACCGCGTCAACACGCTGCGGCTGTGGACCGCGCAGCCGATCGATCCGATCCTGCTCGACGCGTTCAACGCCGGCGACCATATCGGCGCGCTCGCCGAGAGCAACAAGGCCGAGACGCTGACCCGCGTCCTCTACCCCGCGGACTCGACCCCCGCGGGTCAGGAATTGCGGCTGCGCCAGGAATATTTCTTCTCGTCGGCCTCGTTGCAGGACATCGTCCGCCGCCACATCCAATATTTCGACGATATCCGCACCTTGCCCGACAAGGCTGCGATCCAGCTCAACGACACCCATCCGGCGGTGTCGGTCGCCGAGTTGATGCGGATCCTGATCGACATCCACAATCTCGAATTCGACGAGGCCTGGGACATCACCCAGCGCACCTTCGGCTATACCAACCACACCCTGCTGCCCGAGGCGCTCGAAAGCTGGCCGGTGCCGCTGTTCGAGCGGCTGCTGCCGCGCCACATGCAGCTCGTCTATGCGATCAACGCCAAGCTGCTGATCGGCGCACGCCGCGACAAGAATTTCGACGGCGGCCAGATCAGCGCGATCTCGCTGATCGACGAAGGCGGCGACCGCCGGGTGCGGATGGGCAATCTCGCCTTCGCCGGATCGCACAGCGTCAACGGCGTGTCGGCGCTCCACACCGAACTGATGAAGGAAACGGTGTTCGCCGAATTCCACCGGTTGTTCCCCGATCGCATCAACAACAAGACCAACGGCATCACCCCGCGGCGCTGGCTGATGCAGTGCAACCCCGGGCTGACCGCGCTGCTGCGCGAGGCGATCGGCGACGCCTTTCTCGACGATGCCGAGGCGCTGGTCGCGCTCAAGCCGTTCGCCGACGACAGCGCCTTCCAGGAGAAGTTCGCCGCGGTGAAGCGCGCCAACAAGATCGTGCTGAGCAACCTGCTGCGCGAGCGCATGGGGGTCCGCATCGATCCCGACGCGATCTTCGACACCCAGATCAAGCGCATCCACGAATATAAAAGGCAGTTGCTCAACATCATCGAGGCGATCGCACTCTACGACCAGATCCGGTCGCATCCCGAGCGCGACTGGGTGAAGCGGGTCAAGCTGTTCGGCGGCAAGGCCGCGCCCAGCTATCATAACGCCAAGCTGATCATAAAGCTGGCGAACGACGTCGCCCGGGTGATCAACCATGATCCGGCGGTGCAAGGCCTGCTCAAGGTCGTGTTCGTGCCCAATTACAATGTCTCGATGGCCGAGATCATGATGCCGGCGACCGACCTGTCCGAGCAGATCTCGACCGCCGGCATGGAAGCGTCGGGCACCGGCAACATGAAGTTCGGGCTCAACGGCGCGCTCACCATCGGCACGCTCGATGGCGCCAATGTCGAGATGCGCGACCATGTCGGGGCCGACAATATCAAGATTTTCGGGCTGACCGCCGCCGAGGTGTCGGAGAAGCGATCGTCCGAATATCGGCCGCGCGCGATCATCGAGAGCTCGCGCGAGCTCAACCAGGCGCTCAGCGCGATCGCCGGCGGGGTGTTCTCGCCCGACGACCGCAACCGCTACAAAAGCCTGGTCGACGGGCTGTACGACCATGACTGGTTCATGGTCGCCGCCGATTTCGACAGCTACGCCGCCGCCCAGCGCGAACTCGACACGCTGTGGGAGGACAAGCCCGCCTGGAACGCGATGGCGATCCGGAACGTCGCGGGCATGGGATGGTTTTCGTCGGATCGCACCATCCGCCAATATGCCACCGAAATCTGGAATGCCCTCTAGCGCGTCGACCTGCCTCCCCGCCCCCGTTCGTGCCGCGCCCGCTCGCGGCATGCATGCGACTCTCCTCGATCAGAACGGCCCGACGTGACCCTGCTCTCCCCAGCCGAGATCGCCGCAATCGTTGACGGGACCCATGGCGATCCGTTCGCGGTGCTGGGGGTGCATGCCGCCGACAAGGGCCTGGTCGCCCGCGCCTTCATCCCCGGCGCGACCGCGGCTACGGCGCTCACCCTCGCCGGCAAGCCCGCCGGCACGCTCGCATTGGTCGATCCCGCCGGCCTGTTCGAAGGCCGGCTGTCGATCCGCAAGGCGCAGCCGCTACGCTATGCCGCGGCGAACGAGGCCGATCGCTGGACGGTCGGCGATCCCTATAGTTTCGGGCCGGTGCTCGGGCCGATGGACGATTATTTCATCGGCGAAGGATCGCATCTCAGGCTGTTCGACCGGCTCGGCGCGCACAAGATCCACCATGACGGCGCCGACGGGGTGCATTTCGCGGTGTGGGCCCCCAATGCCCGCCGGGTGTCGGTGGTCGGGCTGTTCAACCGCTGGGATGGTCGCCGCCATGCGATGCGGCTGCGCCGCGACACCGGCATCTGGGAGATCTTCGTCCCCGACATCGGCGAGGACGAGCCCTACAAGTTCGAGATCGTCGGCAAGGACGGCAAGGTCCAGCCGCTCAAGGCCGATCCCTTCGCCTTCCGGTCCGAGCTGCGCCCCGCCACCGCATCGATCACCACTGCCCCCTCCAGCCATGCCTGGGGCGACGCCGCGCACCGCGACCATTGGCGCCAGGCCGATCCGCGCCGGCAGCCGATATCGATCTACGAGGTCCATGCCGGGTCGTGGCAGCTCGACGAGCATGGCGGCTTCCTGAGCTGGGATGCGCTGGCCGACCGGCTGATCCCCTATGTCGTCGACATGGGTTTCACCCATATCGAGTTCATGCCGATCAGCGAATATCCCTATGATCCGTCATGGGGCTATCAGACCACCGGCCTCTATGCCCCGACCGCGCGCTTCGGCGAGCCCGAGGGTTTCGCACGCTTCGTCGACGGCGCCCACCGCGCCGGCATCGGGGTGTTGCTCGACTGGGTGCCCGCGCATTTCCCGACCGACGCCCACGGCCTCGCCCGCTTCGACGGCACCGCGCTCTACGAGCATGCCGATCCGCGCAAGGGTTTTCACCCCGACTGGAACACCGCGATCTACAATTTCGGACGGCGCGAGGTTGCCGCCTTTCTGATCAACAACGCGCTGTACTGGGCCGAGAAATATCATCTCGACGGGCTTCGGGTCGATGCGGTCGCGTCGATGCTCTACCTCGATTATTCGCGCAAGGCCGGCGAATGGCTGCCCAACGACCGGGGCGGGCGCGAAAATCTCGAGGCGGTCGATTTCCTCCAGCGGATGAACGTCGAACTTTACGGCCACCATCCCGGAGTGATGACGATCGCCGAGGAATCGACGAGCTGGCCGAAAGTGTCGCAGCCGGTCCATGAAGGCGGGCTCGGCTTCGGCTTCAAATGGAATATGGGGTTCATGCACGACACGCTGCGCTACATGGCGCGCGAGCCCATCCACCGCGTCCACCATCACAGCGACATCACCTTCGGGCTGCTCTACGCCTTCGGCGAGAATTTCGTGCTGCCGCTCAGCCATGACGAGGTCGTCCATGGCAAGGGTTCGATCCTGGGCAAGATGGCCGGCGACGACTGGCAGAAATTCGCGAACCTTCGCGCTTATTACGCGTTGATGTGGGGCTATCCGGGGAAGAAGCTCCTGTTCATGGGTCAGGAATTCGCGCAGCGCGCCGAATGGAGCGAGGAACGGGCGCTCGACTGGCATCTGCGCGACGCGCCCGCGCATGAGGGCGTGCGCCGGCTGGTGCGCGACCTCAACGCCGTCTACCGCACCCGCCCGGCGCTCCATGCCCGCGATTGCGAGGCCGAAGGCTTCCAGTGGGTGGTGGTCGACGATGCCGCCAATTCGGTGTTCGCCTGGGAGCGCCGCGCGCCGGCAGCGCCCCCCGTCACGATCATCAGCAACATGACCCCGGTGCCCCGCCATGGCTATGGCCTGAAACTGTCGCGGCCGGGCGACTGGGCCGAAATCATCAACAGCGATGCAACGATCTATGGAGGGACCGGAATGGGCAACAGCGGACGGGTTCGAGCCGACGAAAATGGTTACGCGTCCGTCACACTGCCGCCACTCTCGACGATCATGCTGGAGGCGATCTGATGGCGCGGGGCAGCGAGCGAACCCTGGCCAAGGCAGGCATCGGCACCAGGAGGGCTGAACAGATGAGCGATCGACGCACCCAGCCGCTGGCGCGCGACGCCATGGCCTATGTCCTGGCCGGCGGCCGCGGCAGCCGGCTGTTCGAACTGACCGATCGCCGCGCCAAGCCCGCGGTCTATTTCGGCGGCAAGGCGCGGATCATCGACTTCGCGCTGTCGAACGCGCTCAATTCGGGCATCCGCCGGATGGGGGTCGCGACCCAGTACAAGGCGCATTCGCTGATCCGCCACCTCCAGCGCGGCTGGAACTTCCTGCGCCCCGAGCGCAACGAAAGCTTCGACATATTGCCCGCCAGCCAGCGCGTGTCCGAGCATCAATGGTATGAGGGCACCGCCGACGCGGTTTTCCAGAATCTCGACATCATCGAGGCCTATGATCCCGAATATATGATCATCCTGGCGGGGGATCATATCTACAAGATGGATTATGAGCTGATGCTGCGCCAGCATGTCGAGGCCGGCGCCGACGTCACCGTCGGCTGCCTCGAGGTCCCCCGGTTGGAGGCGACCGGCTTCGGCGTGATGCATATCGACGAGCAGGCGCGGATCATCGACTTCGTCGAGAAGCCCGCCGATCCGCCGGCGATGCCGGGCAAGCCCGACGTCGCGCTGGCGTCGATGGGCATCTATGTCTTCAACACCAAATTTCTCGCCGACCAGCTGCGCCGCGATGCCGACCTGATCGATTCCAGCCATGATTTCGGCAAGGATCTGATCCCCTATATCGTCGAGAACGGCAAGGCGATCGCCCATCTCTTCTCGCAGAGCTGCGTGCGCGCCGACAGCGAGCCGGCCGCCTATTGGCGCGACGTCGGCACGATCGACGCCTATTGGGAAGCCAATATCGACCTGACCGACGTCGTGCCCCAGCTCGACATCTACGAACGGCAATGGCCGATCTGGAGCTATGCCGAGGTCACCCCGCCGGCCAAGTTCGTCCACAACGAGGCCGGCCGCACCGGTTCGGCGACCTCGTCGCTGGTCGGCGGCGGCTGCATCGTCTCGGGCGCCTCGCTCCACCGCAGCCTGTTGTTCCCCGACGTCCGGGTGAACAGCTTCTCGTCGATCACCGAGGCGGTGATCATGCCCGGCTGCGTGATCGAGCGCGATGCCCGGCTGCACAAGGTGGTGATCGACCAGGGGGTGCGGATTCCGACCGGACTGGTCGTCGGCGACGATCCGATCGCCGATGCGCGGCGCTTCCGCCGGTCCGAGAAAGGCGTCTGCCTGATCACCCAGGACATGATCGACCGTCTGGCCTGATCGGATGCGCGTCCTCTCGGTCACCTCGGAGCTTCACCCGCTGATCAAGACCGGCGGGCTCGCCGACGTCGCGGGCGCGCTGCCGCTCGCGCTCGCCGCGCAGGGCGTCGCTGTGCGATCGCTGCTCCCCGCCTACCCCTCGGTGCTCAAGAAACTCACCAAGCCCAAGGTCGTCCATCGCTATCGCGACCTGTTCGGCGGCCCGGCCCGCATCCTCGCGACCGAGATGCGCGGGCTCGACCTGCTGCTGCTCGACAGCCCGACCCTGTTCGCCCGCGACGGCGGCCCTTATGGCGATGCCGCCGGGCATGACTGGCCCGACAATTGGCGGCGCTTCGCGGCGCTGTCGGCGGCGGCCGCCGATATCGCCGCCGGCGCGATCCCGGGGTGGAGCGCCGATCTGGTCCACGCCCATGACTGGCAGGCCGCGCTCACCGCCGCCTATGTCCGCCATGGCCGGCGCCCGCGGACACCGGTGGTGGTCACCATCCACAATCTCGCCTTCCAGGGGCGGTTCGAGGCGCGGATCTTCCCCGAACTCGGCCTGCCGCCCGAAGCGTTCGCGCTCGACGGCGTCGAATATTATGGCGGGGTCGGCTATCTCAAGGCCGGCCTCCAATATGCCGATGCCATCACCACGGTCAGCCCGACCTATGCCCGCGAGATCCGCACCCACGAGTTCGGCATGGGCCTCGACGGGCTGCTGCGCGCGCGCGGGGCATCGGTCCACGGCATCGTCAACGGCATCGACACGATCGAATGGGACCCGGCGACCGATCCCGCGCTCGCCGGCGGTTTCTCGGCCCGCGCACTCGGCAATCGCCGCCGCAACCGCGTCGCGATCGCCCGGCGGTTCGGCCTGCGGCCGTCGAAGGGGCCGATCTTCGCGATCGTCAGCCGGCTGACCTGGCAGAAGGGGATCGACCTGATCATCGACGCGGTCGATGCGATCGTCGCCGGCGGCGGACAATTGGTGGTGCTCGGATCGGGCGACGGCGCGTTCGAAAACCGGCTGCTGACCGCCGCCGACCGTCATCGCGGCCAGATCGGGGTGGTCACCGGCTATGACGAGGCGCTCGCCCATCTGATCCAGGCGGGGTCGGACGCGATCCTGATCCCGTCGCGCTTCGAGCCCTGCGGCCTCACCCAGCTTTATGGCCTGCGCTACGGCAATGTCCCGATCGTCGCCCGCACCGGCGGCCTCGCCGACACGCTGATCGACGCCAACGAGGCGGCGGTCGCGGCCGGCGTCGCGACCGGCATCGTCCACGAACCCGGCTCGGGCGACGCGCTGAAGGCCGCCATCGCCCGCGCCTTCGCCTTGTACGCCGAACGCAGTGCATGGCAGGCTATGCAAAAAGCCGGGATGTCCGCGGATTTTTCGTGGAATCGCAGCAGCCGCCGCTATGCCGAACTTTATCGATCGCTGTTCACGGGGGAAATCGAAGCGTGACGATCAGCCGTACCACCACGCCCTTTGCCGACCAGAAGCCCGGTACCTCGGGCCTGCGCAAGAAGGTGCCGGTCTTCCAGCAGCCGGGCTATCTCGAGAATTTCGTCCAGTCGATCTTCGACTCGCTCGACGGCTTCGCGGGCAAGACGCTCGTCGTCGGCGGCGACGGCCGCTACTATAATCGCGAGGCGATCCAGATCGTCGTGCGGATGGCGGCGGCGAACGGCTTCGGCACGATCCTGGTCGGGCGCGGCGGCATCTTGTCGACTCCGGCGGCGAGCCATGTGATCCGCAGCTATGGTGCGTTCGGCGGGATCGTGCTGTCGGCGAGCCATAATCCCGGCGGGCCGACCGAGGATTTCGGGATCAAGTATAACATCGCCAATGGCGGCCCGGCCCCCGAGAAGATCACCGATGCGATCTTCGAAAAATCGAAGACGATCGCCCGCTATCTGACCCTCGACACCCCCGACGTCGATCTCGACAGCGACGGCGATACCCCGGTCGGCGATGCGATCGTACGGATCATCGATCCGGTCGCCGATTATGCCGCGCTGATGGAGCAATTGTTCGATTTCGACGCGATCCGCGCGCTGATCGGATCGGGCTTCCGGATCGCCTTCGACGCGATGAGCGCGGTGACCGGCCCCTATGCCCACGAGATCCTCGAAAAGCGGCTCGGCGCTCCGGCGGGAACGGTGCGCAACGGCACCCCCCTGCCCGATTTCGGCCACCACCATCCCGACCCCAATCTGGTCCACGCCAAGGCGCTCTACGACGAGCTGATGGGCGCCGAGGCCCCTGATTTCGGCGCGGCATCGGACGGCGACGGCGACCGCAACCTGATCATCGGCAAGGGGCTGTTCGTGACCCCGTCGGACTCGCTGGCGATGCTCGCGGCCAATGCGCATCTCGCCCCGGGCTACAAGGCCGGGCTCAAGGGGATCGCCCGGTCGATGCCGACCAGCGGCGCCGCCGACCGGGTCGCCGCCGCGCTCGGCATTCCGCTCTACGAAACCCCGACGGGGTGGAAATTCTTCGGCAACCTGCTCGACGCTGGCATGGCGACGATCTGCGGCGAGGAAAGCGCGGGCACCGGCTCGGATCATGTCCGCGAGAAGGACGGGCTGTGGGCGGTGCTGCTCTGGCTCAACATCCTCGCGGTACGGCGCGACAGCGTCCAGGCGATCGCCACCGAACATTGGGCGCGGTTCGGGCGGAATTATTATGCACGCTACGATTATGAAGGCGTCGACAGCGCCGCCGCCGACGCGCTGATGGGCGAATTGCGCAGCAAGCTCGCGACCCTGCCCGGTGAGGCCTTCGGCGATCTCCTCGTCGAGGCCGCCGACGATTTCGCCTATCTCGATCCGGTCGACGGATCGACCAGCAAGGCGCAGGGCATCCGCATCCTGTTCGTCGGCGGATCGCGGATCGTGTTCCGGCTGTCGGGCACCGGCACCTCGGGCGCAACGATCCGGGTCTATATCGAGCGTTACGAACCCACCGACGGCGATCTCGGCAAGGACACCCAGGCGGCGATCGCCGATCTGGTCGCGGCGGTCGAGCCGATCGCCGGCATCGCCCGCCACACCGGCCGCACCGCGCCCGACGTTGTCACCTGATGGCCAATCTGCCGCCTCCCGAGCATTTCGGCGCAACGGTCACGCCCGACGGCGTGCACTTCGCCTTGTGGTCCGAGACGGCCGAGGCGGCCTGGGTATCGCTGTTCGACGACCAGGGCCTCGAATTCGCGCGCATGCCGCTCGAGCGCGGGCCGGCCGACATCTTCCAGGCGACGATCCCCGGGGTCGAGGCGGGGGTCCGCTACGGCTTCCGCACCGACGGCCCCTATGATCCCGCCGCCGGCCGCTGGTTCGATCCGGCCAAGCTGCTGATGGACCCTTATGCGCTCGCGATCGACCGGCCCTATGCCTATGATCCGCGGCTGGCGGCGCCGCGCCACGACAATGTCGATACCGCGCTGCTGATGCCCAAGGCGATCGTCACCGCGCTGCCGGCGCCGGTCGTCCCCGCACCGCCGCTCTTCGCACCGGGCGGTCTGATCTACGAGGCATCGGTGCGCGGGCTGACGATGCTCCACCCCGATATCCCGGCCGAGCAGCGCGGCACCGTCGCCGCGATCGCCCATCCGGCGATCATCGCCCATCTCAAGGCGATCGGGGTCGGCGCGATCGAACTGATGCCGGTCGCCGCCTGGATCGACGAGCGCCATCTCGGGCCGCTCAACCTCGTCAACGCCTGGGGCTATAATCCGGTCAGCTTCATGGCGCTCGACCCTCGGCTCGCACCCGGCGGGATCGCCGAACTGCGCGCCACCGTCGAGACGCTCCATACCGAGGGGATCGGGGTGATCCTCGACGTCGTCTTCAACCATAGCGGGGAGAGCGACCGGCTCGGTCCGACGCTGTCGCTGCGCGGGATCGACAGCCATGCCTATTTCCGCACGCTCGACGATTCGGCCGAACTCGCCAATGAGAGCGGCACCGGCAACACCCTCGACTGCGCCCACCCCGCCACCCGCCGGCTGATCCTCGACACGCTGCGCCATTTCGTAAGCCACGCCGGGGTCGACGGTTTCCGCTTCGATCTCGCGCCGATCCTCGGCCGCGACACCCATGGCTTCGATCCGCGCGCGACGTTGTTTCGCGAACTCGCACGCGATCCGCTGCTCGCCGACCGGCTGCTGATCGCCGAGCCCTGGGACATCGGCCCGGGCGGCTATCAGCTTGGCAATTTCGCCGACGATTTCCTCGAATGGAACGACCGCTACCGCGACGATATCCGCCGTTTCTGGCGCGGCGATCCCTACAGCATCGGCGATCTCGCCACCCGGCTCGCCGGATCGTCGGACATTTTCGGCCATCATGGCCGCACCCGCAGCCGATCGGTCAATTTCGTCGCGGCCCATGACGGGTTCAGCCTCGCCGATCTGGTCGCCTATCATCACAAGCATAATGTCGCGAACGGCGAGCAGAATCGCGACGGCCACAACGACAATATCTCCTGGAACAACGGCGCCGAGGGGCCGACCGACGACCCCGCGATCACCGAGGCGCGCCGGCGCGACGTCAAGGCGCTGCTATCGACGCTGTTCGCCTCGCGCGGGGCGATCATGCTGACCGCGGGCGACGAGTTCGGCCGGACCCAGCGCGGCAACAACAATGCCTATGCGCAGGACAACGAGATCACCTGGCTCGACTGGACCGGCCGCGACCGCGAGATCGAGGCGCATGTCGCGCGGCTGTCGGCGATCCGCGCCGCGCATCGCGCGATCGCCGACCCGCAGTTGCTTGGCCCCGCCGATGTCGACTGGCTGCGGCTCGACGGCGCCGAGTTCAGCCATGACGACTGGCACGAGCCCCATGCCGCGCTGCTGATGATGCTGCTCCATCTGCCCGAGCAGCCGGCCCGCGTGGCGATCGCTTTCAACCGCACGCAGGCGACGGTCGATCTGTCCCCACCGGTTCGCGAGGGGTGCCGCTGGCGCCCGCTCGACGGCACGGCGATGCAGATCGGCCCGCGCAGCGTCGCTTTCCTGATCGAGGAGGATATTGATGGCCGGTGATGTCGACTGGTGGCGGGGCGCCGTCCTCTATCAGGTCTATCCACGATCCTATCAGGATACGAACAGCGACGGCATCGGCGATCTGCCCGGCATCACCCGCCGGCTCCAGCACATCAAGTCGCTCGGCACCGACGCGATCTGGGTGTCGCCCTTCTTCAAATCGCCGATGGCCGACATGGGCTATGACGTATCCGACTATCGCGACGTCGATCCGATGTTCGGCACCCTCGCCGATTTCGACGAACTGCTCGATCGCGCGCACAAGCTCGGGATGAAGGTCATCATCGATCTGGTGCTCAGCCACAGTTCCGACCAGCATGAGTGGTTCAAGGAGAGCCGCGCCGACCGGACCAATCCCAAGGCCGATTGGTATGTCTGGGCCGATCCCAAGCCCGACGGCACCGCCCCCAACAACTGGCTGTCGATCTTCGGCGGGCCAGCCTGGGAATGGGACGGCACCCGCATGCAATATTATATGCACAGTTTCCTGACGTCGCAGCCCGATTTCAACTTCCACAATCCCGACGTCCAGCAGGCGTTGCTCGACGAAGCGCGCTTCTGGCTCGATCGCGGGGTCGACGGCTTCCGGCTCGACGCGTGCAACCATTATTTCCACGACGCTCAGCTGCGCGACAATCCGCCGGCGCCGATGTCGGCCGCGCACGACATCCAGCAGAGCAACCCCTACGGCTTCCAGGACCATCTCTACGACAAGACCCAGCCCGAAAATATCGGTTTCCTCAAGCGTTTCCGCGCGCTGCTCGGCGATTATCCGGGCACCGTCGCGGTCGGCGAGGTCGGCGATGGCGACCGCTCGCCGACGACGGTCGGACTCTACACGTCGGGCGGCGACGCGCTCCATTTCTGCTACACCTTCGATCTGTTCGGATCCGAATTTTCGGGCGACCATTTCCGCAAGACCGTGAGCAAGTTCGAGGAAGCCGCCGCCGACGGCTGGGTCTGCTGGGCCTTTTCCAACCATGACGTGATGCGCCACGTCACCCGCTTCACCAGGCGCGGTGACAACGCCCTCGTCATCGCCCGGCTGGCGATCCTGATCCTGGTCGCGCTGCGCGGCACGATCTGCCTCTATCAGGGCGAGGAACTCGGCCTCAGCGAGGCGGACATCGCCTTCGAGGATCTGCGCGATCCTTACGGCATCCGCTTCTGGCCCGCCTTCAAGGGCCGCGACGGCTGCCGCACGCCGATGCCGTGGGGCTCCACCGAATTCCAGGCCGGGTTCACCACCGCCAAGCCCTGGCTGCCGATTCCCGACATGCACCGCGCGATCGCGGTCGACACCCAGGACGGCAATCATGACTCGATATTGTCGCATTATCGCCGCGCGATCCGTTTCAGGCATCGCCATCCCGAACTGATGCGGGGCGACCTGGTCTTCCCCGACGCCCCCAAGGACCTGCTGGTGATCGTGCGCAGCTTCAAGGCGCACAAGATGCTGTGCGTGTTCAACCTGTCGCGACGCTCGATGCGGTGGAAGATTCCCGCCGATCTGCCTCCCTTCGTCCGCGACCCGACCTCGAGCAGCTTCGCCGGGCTCGACGAGACCGACGTGCTGGTGCCGCCGCTCGGCTATCTGTTCGCGCGCAGCTGATCGCCGAAGCGTCACGGGTGATCGCAGCCCCGTGACGCTTCGTCGTTGCATCGCAACATTATCGATTGATATAACATTACATGGCCGCTAAACCCCGTCGGGTTCAGGGTCAGGAATGATATAGCATGACATCAATCGCTCGTTTGTCCGCCACCATCTCGCTCGCGGCGGCGGTCGCCGCGCTCCAGCCGGCCTCGGCCGCCGAAGACGCCCCCGCCGGCACTGACGCCGACTACCACGCCCAGCCCGGCGGCGAGATCATCGTCAGCGCACCGATCCACCGCGACCGCATGGACGTGCTGTCGGGCACCTCGGTGCTCGCCGGCGCCGCGCTGACCGAGGCGGTCCGCCCGACCCTGGGCGAGACCCTCTCCCATACCGCCGGCGTCTCGGCGACCTCGTTCGGTCCCAATGCCTCGCGGCCGATCCTGCGCGGCCTGCAGGGCGAGCGTGTCCGCGTGCTCACCGACGGGATCGGATCGGTCGACGTGTCGAACACCAGCGTCGACCATGCGGTGGTCGTCAATCCGCTGCTCGCCGATCGGATCGAGGTGCTGCGCGGACCGGAATCGCTCCTTTACGGATCGGCCGCGATCGGCGGCGTCGTCAATGTCATCGATAAGCGCATCCCCCGCTCGGTCCCCGACGAGGCTTTTCATCTCGACATGACCGGGGGCTATGGCACGGCCTCGAACGAACGCTCGCTCGGCGGCGCGCTCGACGTGCCGGTGACGTCGAAGCTCGTCCTCCATGTCGACGGCACCTATCTCAAGACCGGCGATCTCGACATCGGCGGCTATGCGCTGACCCCCGAAAAGCGCGCCGAGGCTCTGGCCAGCGCACGCCTGCCGGTCGATCCCGACAATCCGATCGACTTCGCCGGCAATGCCGCGATCAAGGGCAAGCTGCCCAACAGCGCCGGCAAGACCTGGACCGCCGGCGTCGGCGCCGCCTATATCACCGAAACCGGCAATTTCGGCCTGTCCTACAGCCATTATGACAGCCTGTATGGGGTGCCGATCCGCTATGCGACGCTGCCGGGCGAAGGCCAGGAGGCACCGCGTCTCGACATCGTCCAGAACCGGCTCGATTTCCGCGGCGAGATCAACACCGGTGGCGGGCTGTTCCAGACGATCCGGGTGCGGTCGGCCTTCGCCCATTACCGCCATTACGAACTTGGCGAAGACGGGTCGATCGGCACCGCCTTCTACAATAATGGTTATGAAGCCCGCGCCGAGGCGGTCCAGACCGATCGCGGCGCCTGGAAGGGCGTGATCGGCGCGCAGCTGTTCGCACGCGACTTCAACGTCGTCGGCGACGAGGCCTTCCTGCCCAAGAACTCGACCGACCAGATCGGCATCTTCACCCTCCAGCAGCTCGATTATGGCAGGCTCAAGATCGAGGGCGGCGCGCGCTACGAGCATACTCTGGTCAAGGCGCTTCCGCTCGAGCGCCAGACGCAATTCTTCAACGGCAGCCGTAGCTTCGACACGCTGTCGGGTTCGATCGGCGCGTCCTACGGCCTCAACGACAATTGGCGGATCGGCGCGAACCTGCTCCACACCGTGCGCGCGCCGGCGGCCGAGGAGCTGTTCGCCAACGGCCCGCATGCCGGCACCGAGGCCTATGAGATCGGCGGCCCCGGCTTCAAGACCGAACGGTCGAACGGGGTCGAGGCCGTCCTCCATGGCAAGGGACCGGGCTTCACCTTCGACGCCTCGATCTACCACAACTGGTTCGACAATTTCATCTACGACACCCAGACCGGCGCGGTCGAGGACGGGCTGCCGGTCTATCAGTTCAACCAGGCCAAGGCGCGCTATTACGGGATCGAGGCCGAAGGCAGCCTCGAACTGGCGACGATCGGCAGCTACACGATCAAGGCCGACGCGCTCGGCGACTATGTCCATGCCAATATCGTCGGCAACGGCCCCGCCCCGCGCATCCCGCCGCTCCGCCTGCTCGGCGGGCTCGAGGCGAACAGCGACCGGATCGGCGGCCGGGTCGAGGTCGAGTGGTCCGACAAGCAGAAGCGGATCGCCGATTTCGAGACCCCGACCGACGGCTTCACCATGGTCAACGCCTCGCTGACGATCCATCCGCTGCCCGACAATGCGGCGACCACGGTGGTGCTGTCGGCGAACAACATCTTCGACGTCAACGCCCGCCGCGCCGCGAGCTATCTGAAGGATTTCGCGCCGCTGTCGGGCCGCGACTTCCGGATCACCACGCGGGTAAGCTTCTGATCCTCGATCCGGGAGAGCCGCCCTGGCTCTCCCGGATCGCCACGCCTCTACAATGCGGTGATATCGCAGCCCCGGAAGATCAGTTCCTTCCCCGGTATCGGCTGCAGCCTTACGAAATATTTCGCCGCGGGAGCGGATGCCTCCGCCTTGCGTACGAGCAGCAGATGCCCCTTCGAGATCGGCATCGGCGTCTTGATGTCGACGGTCACCGCGTTCGCACCGTCGGCGACGCTCACCATCACCTTGCAGTCGATCAGATAGGTGGTCCCCGCCGTCGCCTGCCAATGCACCTCGATCTCGGGCGGCTCGTCGCCGCCGTACATCCCGACCCTGGGATCGACCGGATCGGCGCTATATTCGATCGGCGTGTAGAAATAGAGATAGGCGAACGGGTTGCCCGGGGTGATCATGTTAAGACTGAACTTGGGCGGCGGAATCTTGCCGACCACCACACCGGCATTCTTCAGCGCCGCCTGCTTTTCGGCATCGGTCAGGTTGACCGAAATCTTGTTGTTGAAATTGGCGGTCAGCGGCGCGGCCTGACCGGCGAAGGCCAGGAACAAGGGCGCCGCAGCAAGACAGCTCAAGATCGATAGGCGCTTCATGGCTTTCTCCCCAGAAAAGCGGAGCCACGTACCGAACGCGAATCGATCCTGATCGGCGTCTCGTCCTGCCCCTGGGACAGGCTGCACCGCTTTGATCTTGCTGGCGCGTGGAAAATACATGACACGCGATGGCACGCGGGATAATCCGCCTGCCGATGACCGGCCTGCGCGCCTTCTTCCGCCACCATGCGGCGCTTGCGATCCTGATCGCGGTGCTGGCGATCGCGGTGCGCGCGCTGGTTCCCGCCGGTTATATGACCAGCGCATCGGCGACCGGCCTCACCGTCGAACTGTGCAGCGGCGTTACCGGCAAGACGATCACCATCGCCCTGCCCGGCACCGGGCATCGCGATGACGGACAGGGCAAGAGCCAGGCCGACAGCCCCTGCGCCTTTGCCGGGCTGGGTGGCGGTGCGCTGGCCGCGGTCGATCCGTTCCTGCTGGCGATCGCGATTGCCTTCATCCTTGCCACCGGCCTGTTGCCGGTGGCGCTGCGACTGCCGCGCGGGACCGCGCAGGTCCGTCCACCGCTGCGAGGTCCGCCCCTGATCGGCTGAGCGTCCGGGCATCCGCCCGCGGCGCCCCATGTCCGTTCAACAGGGGTCTATCATGTCCATCGCCTGCCGCCGCGCGCTTGCGGCCCCATTGCCGTTGCTATTGCTGTTGCCGTCGCCCGCCCTCGCCGAAGATCTGCCCGCCGACGATGCCATCCTGGTCGTCGGCCAGACCGGCGCCCCGATCAGCGTCGAGCCGCGCGGCCTCTCGGTCAGCCTAGGCCAGGAGCAGTTCGCCGGGGTCAACGCCTTCAATGTCGAGGATCTGATCAAATATGCGCCCGATTTCTTCGTGCGCACCCGCTATATCGGCGACAACAACGCCGTCCCCGGCTTTCGCGGCACCCATAGCAGCCAGAGCGCGCGGTCGCTGGTGATGGTCGACGGCTTCGTCGTTTCCAACTTCCTCGGCAACAGCTTCGCTTTCCCGCCCGCCTGGGGGGTGGTGAGCCCATCCGAGGTCAGTCAGTTCGATATCGTCTATGGCCCCTATTCGGCGCGCTATCCGGGCAATTCGATGGGCGGGATCGTCAACATCACCACCCGCGCGCCCGGACGGACCGAGGCGTTCGGCACGGTGCAGGGCTTCGTCCAGCCCTATCGCCAATATGGCACCCATGACAGCTTCTTCGGGGGATCCGCCGAGGCCGGCTTCGCGCTCAAGCAGCAGGACGGCCCCTTCTCGATCCGGGTGTCGGCCCGGCGGCTGCGCAATGACGGGCAGCCGATGCAGTATTACCAGCTCGTCGCCGGCGGCACCGGCGCGGCGACTCCGGTCAGCGGCGGCGTGATCGATCCCGCGCTGATCACCCGCACCCCGGTGGCGGGGGACTATGCGCGGGTCGACACGCGCCAGGACCAGTTGCGCACCCAATTGCGCTTCGACAGCGGCGACATCCATGTCGAGGGGCTGTTCACCTATTGGTGGAACGTCGAGAAGACTCTCCACCCGGTCAGCTATCTGCGCGACGCCGCCGGCAACCCCTTCTACGGATCGACCGCCAACGGCGGCCGGGTCAGCCTGAACGGCACCGTCTATACGCTCAACCCGGCGAGCAATTTCAACCTCGGCATCGCCGACAAGGACGAGTGGCTCGGCGGCGTGAAGATCGCAGCACCCCTCGCCGGGTTCGATCTGACCGCCAACCTGTCGACCTTGCGCTTCGATCGTCAGGATGCGCGCCGGTCGAACGGCTATGCCGCGGGCCTCGCCAACGGCGCCGGTCAGCTCACCCGGCAGGGACCGACCGGCTGGTACACCGCCGACCTGATGGCAACCCGGTCGGTCGGCCGCCATGCGCTCGCCTTCGGGGTCAACGCCAACCGCTACGACACCGACCAGACGGTGTTCGGCACGACCGACTGGCGCGCCGCTTCGGGCCGGACGCTGCGGACGCGGACCTTCGGGCGCACCCGCCTTGTCGGCCTGTTCGCCGAGGACGAGATCGGGCTGGGTGATGCGATCAGCCTCACCGCGGGCCTGCGCCATGACGATTGGCGCGCCTTCGGCGGCGGGCTGATCGGTCTCGCCACCACCCTCGCCTATCCCGCCCGCCACGACAGCGCGTTCAGCCCCAAGCTCTCGGCCAAATGGACGATCGCATCCGACTGGGCGGCCGAACTGAGTCTCGCGACCGCGACCCGTTTTCCGACGGTCGGCGAGCTGTTTCAGGGCTCACTCAACGGCGATGGATCATTCAATATCAACAGCTTCGATCCCGATCTTAAGGCCGAACATAGCCGCGACGCCAATCTGCTGCTGCGGCATGAGCTCGGGCCGGTGACGCTGACCGGCAGCCTGTTCTGGCAGCGCGTCCGCAACGCGATCTTCTCCTATGTCGGCTTCAACCAGAACGGCGTGTCGACCTCGACCTTCAAAAATATCGACCGCACCCGCCAATATGGGGTGGAACTGATCGCCGAGACGAAGGACTGGCCGGTCGACGGGCTGAACCTCGACGCCAATGCCGCCTGGATCGACGCGATCACCGCGCGCAACCGCGCCGACCCGGCCTCGGAAGGGGTGCAATTCCCGCGCATCCCGCGATGGCGGCTCGGCGGCAATCTGCGCTACGCAATCACCCCGAAATTGCAGGGGGTGCTCGGCATACGCTACGCCTCGCGGCCCAATTCCGACCTCGACGGGCTCCAGCGCGGCGACACCTATGGCTATACGTCCGAACTCTTCTCGCTCGACGCGAAGCTCAACTGGCGGCTCGGCGACGGCCTGCGGCTGTCGGCCGGGGTGAACAACCTCACCAACGACAAGGCCTGGGTGTTCCACCCTTATCCGCAGCGCACCTTCCTGGTCGAAGCGGGGTGGTCGCTATGAGCGTCGTCCGGCCCGGAGCCCGCTGGTACAATGCGGTGTGGCGCTGGCATTTCTATGCCGGGATGCTCTGCATACCGTTCGTGATCTGGCTCGCGCTCACCGGCACCCTCTATCTGTGGAAACCGCAGATAGAGGCCCTGATCGACCGACCTTATGCGCATGTTGCGATGAAGGTCGGCCCGCGCGCCGACGCCGCATCGATCGCCTCGGCGGCGGTCGCCGCGATGCCCGGATCGACGCTCAAGCAATATCAGCTTCCCGATACTACCGACCAGGCGGTGCAACTGCTCGTCGGCACCGGCGGCGGCGATGTCCGTGTCTATGTCCATCCGCAGACGCGCGCCATTCTCAAGACCGTGTCCGAAGAGGACCGGCTGATGCGGCTGGTGTTCCGCCTCCATGGCGAACTGCTGATCGGCGATCCCGGCAGCTGGATCGTCGAGACCGCGGCATGCTGGGCGATCGTCATGATCCTGACCGGCGTCTACCTATGGTGGCCGCGCGGTGCGACCGGTCTCGCTGGGGTGATATGGCCGCGGCTCGGCCGGGGCGGCCGGGCCTTCTGGCGTGATATCCACGCTGTTACAGGGATTTGGATAAGCATCCTCGCATTGCTTCTCATCCTGACCGGCCTCCCCTGGGCCAATGGCTGGGGCAGCTATCTGAAGGAGGTGCGGGCGATCACCGGCGCCGTCGACGGCCCGCAGGACTGGACGACCGGCGGCACGCACGAGGGTCATGGCGGGCACCATATGGCCATGTCCCACGCCCCGGCCGACTTCGCCGCGCTCGACCGCATCGTACCGAACGTCGCCCCGCTCGGCCTCGCCGCGCCCGTGCAGATCGCCCCGCCATCGGCACCCGACGGGCTCTGGACCGCCAGGTCCGATGCCGCCGACCGCCCACTGCGCGTCACCCTCAAGGTCGATGGCGCGAGCGGCACGATCCTGAGCAGCAAGGATTTCGCCGACCGCCACTGGATCGATCGCGCGGTCGGCTATGGCATCGCCGTCCATGAAGGTGCGCTGTTCGGCCTAGCCAACCAGCTGCTCGGCACGCTGACCGCCGCCGGCCTCGTCCTGCTCGCGTCATCGGGCGCGGTGCTGTGGTGGCGGCGGCGCCCGGCCGGCCTGCTCGGCGCGCCGATCCCGCTCGGCCGACCGCGCTTCGGCCCGCTGCTGGTCGCGGCTATCGCCATGCTGGCGATCCTGTTTCCGATGTTCGGCGCGACCCTGGTCGCGATCCTGGTCGCCGAGCATGCGGTTTTTCGCCGAATTCCAGGCTTGGCACGCTGGCTGGGGCTCGTAAGAGCGAAGCGTGCGGCGGCGTCATAGGACCGCAACCTAATCCCGTCAGGAGGATCGGATGACGACCATGATCTCGAGGCGCAGCCTGATCGGCGCCGGCACCGCCCTGCTCGCCGCCCCCGCCATCCTGCGCGCGCAGCAGGTGTTCGCCGCCTATCCGTTCCGGCTCGGCATCGCCTCGGGCGATCCGTCGTCCGACGGCTTCGTGATCTGGACGCGGATCGCGCCCGATCCGCTCGCCGAGCATGGCGGGGTGCCGATGAAGCCGATCGCGGTCGACTGGTTCGTCTATGACGATCCGCTGCGCAAGACGGTGGTCCGCAAGGGCACCGCCACCGCCTGGCCCGAACTCGGCCATGCGATCCACGTCGAACTCGACGGGCTCGAGCCCGACCGGCCTTATTGGTACCGCTTCTTCATCGGCAGCGAGAAGAGCGTGCTCGGGCGCAGCCGCACCCTGCCGCGCGAGGGCGCGCCGCTCGACCATATCCGCTTCGGGGTCGCCGGCTGCCAGAATTACGAGGACGGGCTCTACACCGCCTATCGCCATCTCGCCGACGAGGATGTCGCCTTCGTCTGGCATTATGGCGACTATATCTATGAGGGCAAAGCCCAGTCGGTGCGGATGAACCAGGATGGGATCGCCCGCGGCCAGGTTCGGACCCATGCCGGCGACGAGCCCTATAGCCTCGACGATTATCGACGCCGTTATGCCCAGTACAAGACCGATCCCGACCTCCAGCTCGCCCACGCTGCCGCGCCGTGGTTCGTCACCTTCGACGATCATGAAGTCGTCAACAATTATACCGGGCTCGATACCCCGGCCCATGTCCCGCCCGAGATTTTCGCCCAGCGCCGCGCCGCCGCCTACCAGGCCTATTATGAGAATATGCCGCTGCGCCGCAGTTCAATGCCCGCACAGGGCGGGATGCAGATCTATCGCCGCCGCCGGCTCGGCAACCTGCTCGACGCCCATTTCCTCGACACCCGCCAGTTTCGCAGCCCGATCCCGTGCGGGGGCGACTTCAACCCGGCCTGCCCCGAGACCGCCGCACCCGGCGCCCAGGTGCTCGGCAGCGCGCAGGAGCAATGGCTCGCCAAGGGATTGCGCGGCGGCGCCCGCTGGAACTTCGTCGCCCAGCAGGTGATGATGATGCCGCTCGACCGGCGGCGCCCCAATGACGACGGGCCGAAGCCGATCCTCAACATGGACAGCTGGGCCGGCTATGATGCCGCCCGCGAGCGGGTGCTCGGCGATATGGCGGGCCTGGGCAATGTCGTGGTGATGACCGGCGACGAGCATCAGAATTTCGCCGGCGAACTGCGCCGCGACGCCGGTCGCGGCGAAGCGGTCGCGGTCGAGTTCGTCGCCACCTCGATCAGTTCGGACGGCAGCGGCGGCGAGATGAAATATGGCGCCGACCGGGTGATGGCCGACAACCCCTTCCTCAAATTCTGCAATTACCGCCGCGGCTATGCGATCGCCGAGGTCCGCGCGGATAGCTGGTCCACCCATTTTCGCGTCGTCGACCAGATCGACACCCCCGGCGGCACGATCTCGACGCGCACCGTCGCGACCGTCGAGCGTGGCAAGCCGGCGATCAGTCTGGCCTGACCAGCCCGCGCCGCGATGGCAGCCGGTCGAGCACCCCGCGCCGCCAGCGGTCGTCGGCGGCCCCCCAGCGCGCGATCTCGTCGAGATTGCGCAGGCAGCCGCGGCACAGTCCCGAGGCCGGATCGATCGCGCAGATCTTGGTGCAGGGGGAGTCGACCGCCATCGATGCCCCTTCCGCCATCGCACGCCCGGTGGCAAGCGGAGGCGATGACCAGCATCTACCGAATCATGACCGCCGACGACCAGGCCGGCTTCGTCCGCGACGGCCTCTTCGAAGGCAGCGCGCTCGATCGCGCCGATGGCTTCATCCATATGTCGACCGCCGATCAGGTCGCGGGCACCCTCGCCGCCCATTTCGCCGGGGTCGAAGGGCTGGTGCTGCTCCGCATCGATCCCGATCGGGTCGCACCCGACGTGAAATGGGAGGCGTCGCGTGGCGGCATGCTCTTCCCCCATCTCTACCGGGCGCTCGCGGCAAGCGACGTGATCGCGACGATCGCGATCGTACCGGGCGAACCGCTGGAGCTCTGATACGCGATCTCGAAGATGCTGACGCATCCTCGATCGATTTGCTCAAGCGCCGCACGGGCTGATACCGGCCTATTCGACGAAGCGTTTGGAAATGCGCCGAAACGAACGGCGCGATCCTTCCGATCGCCCTGCCGGCTCGCCATCTGGGCCGCACAGGGCGAACGAAAGGAGCTCGCATGGCCACAATCCTGCTCACGGCGCGCCGCCGGACGCGTCGCATCCTGATCTTCGCGATGCGCCGCTGGCGAAGCGCGCATGACGCCGGCGAGCCGGCGCAGGCGGCGCTGTTCGCCGGCCTTGCGCCTTATGGCTTCGGCGCGCTCGCCCCGGTCCTCGACAGCCTCATCACCCTGTTCGAGGCGTCGATGGAGCGCGCCTTCCGTGCGGGGCCGGCCAGAGCCCGCACCTTGTCCGGCGACGAACGCCGCCTGCTCGACCTGCTCGAAGCCGGCGCGGCGCCGGAACGGCCCGACCGCCCGATGGAGAATGTACTGCAGATCGCGATCCGATCGACCCGGATCATGATCGATTTCATCGGGCGCGCGCTCCCCGACGACATCGGTGGTGGATCCCGACGCCTCTACGCGGTCTGATCCCGCGGGATCAGTCCGCGCGATCCAGTATCGCGCGGACCGCCGCCTCGGACTGGGCATGGAGCGCCCAGAAGTCGCGTACCCCACCGCCCGCCAATCGGGCCTGCAGCACCGCGAGATGCGAATGCCAGCCTCCGCCGAAATTGGCCATGCCGGCCGGGCCCGAAATCCCTTTATGGGTCAGCACGAGCCGGGTCCTGTCGCCTTCGGCGAACAGTTCGAACCGTGCCTCGCCTTCCTTGCCCCCGTCCCAGCTGAACGCGAGCAGACGCGGCGGATCGATCTGCGTCACCCGCTCGGCGGCACGCGCGCCTTTGCCGGCCCGATATTTCTCGGGATAGGGGACGTCGTCCTCGGACAGATTGTCATGGTCGAAGATCAGTTCGACCGCGCCGCCCTCACGCTGTTCGACTTCGCCGCCGGCAAACCAGCGCGCGCGCAGATCGGATTCGGTGAGATAGCGCCACACCGTCTCGACCGGTGCGTCGAGCAGCCGTTCGATCCGGATCGTATCGGGGGCAAGCGGTTCGATGGCGATCATGTCACGCTCTCCATGGCGGCGGCGAGGCTGGCGAGGATCATTGTCCAGCCCTGGCGGGTGGGTTCTTCATAGGCGGCCCAGGCCGGATCCATGTCATGGGTGAGGGTCAGGGTGGCCCCTTCGCCTTTCGCGGCGATCGCGATCGTCACCCGGGTCCATTCGCCCTCCCCGGCCGGATCGGCGCGGAACAGGAAGATGAGCCGGTGCGGACGATCGATCGCCTCATAGAGGAGATGATGTTGCGCATCGCCGGCCGCGCGGCGCTCGACGATCAGCGCGCGACCGCCGACCCGCGCGTCGATCTCGACCGTCCGCATCGCGCCATCGGGGGTCGCGAACAGGAATTTTCCGGCGATCGCCGGATCGAGCCAGGCATCGAACAGCGCCTCGGGTACCACATCGAAGTCGCGGGTGACGGTCAGGATGATCGGGCCGGTCATGCCGGCAACTCGTAGAGCTGGACCCAGTTGCCGACGCCATCGTCGAATTGCGCCATCGTCGGCATCCCCGGATGCAACACCGGCGGTCCCGTGAACGCGACGCCGCGCGCGAGCAGCCGTGCATATTCCGCCGCGATGTCGAGCGACTGGAAGGCGATGGCCGGAATGCCCTTGTCGTAACAGCCCTGGCGAAAGGCGATCGCCCAGTCCTGCACCGCCGGTTCGATCGAGAGTTCGACATCGGCCGGCCCATCGGGCGCGACCATCGAGATCCATTCATAGGGCCCCGCCGGAAAGCGCTGCTTCACGACGAAGCCGAGCGTCCCGGTATAGAAATCGACGGCCTTCTGCTGATCGGTGACCATGATGCTGGTGAGCGCGAGCTTCATTCGGGTTTCTCCTGTTCGGCCTTGAGCAGATTTTCGAGGATATCGAGACGGGCGTTCCAGAAATGCTCCCACTGGCGCAGCCAGGTCTGCGCCTCGCGCATCGGCTCGGCCTTGAGCCGGCACAATATCTGCCGCCCCGCCCTGCGGCGATCGACCAGCCCGGCGCGCTCGAGCGCGCGGACATGTTTCGAGGCACCGGCGAAGCTCATCGCATGTGGCGCCGCCAGTTCGCCGATGCTGCGTTCGCCGCCCGACAGGCTGACAAGCATCGCCCGGCGGGTCGGGTCGGCCAGCGCCGCGAAGGTTTCGTCGAGTCGTTCAACCATATGGTTTAATATCAAGATACAGGACCAGATAGTCAACCTTCCGGTTGAATGACATGCCCCCCATCCCACCGTCATGCCGAACTTGTTTCAGCATCCACCGTGCGACGGGGGAAACGTTCCCGAGTATTGAAGTGCACCCTTTGGTTGAGACAGGGAAATCGGAAACAGATCACAGTGTGGCCAATGCGGGCGGGGCGAGCCCCGCCCGCATTGGCAGCTTCGCCTCATATTCTTCCGGTGTCAGGTAATCGAGCGCGGAATGCAGCCG
>NZ_JBXANN010000014.1:0-175359 GCF_058801765.1 Rhizorhabdus sp. GW822-FHT03C02 | reverse complement strand
CCGTCATGCGAAAACTCATCGTCATCGCCAACGCCATGATCCGCGACGATCTCCGAAAACAACTGAGTTGATGACGGGTTTTGTGGGGGCCGGACCGGGCGCCGAAGTCTGGCACGGAACGGTGACCCCAAACCTTGATATGCGCTGACTCCGCGCCGGACATGGCTATGTCGGATCCCAGGGGGCGGGATCGAGGAGACAGTCATGCCCAGCATCACCCATCGACGGCCTGTCCGGCGTCCGGCCGGGATCATCGCCCTGGCGCTCGCGATGCTCGCGGCGCCGGTCGCCGCGCAGGCCGCGCCGGTGCGCAACATCGTGCTGGTCCATGGCGCGTTCGTCGACGGGTCGGGCTGGCGGCCGGTCTACGACATCCTCGTGCGCGACGGCTATCATGTCGCGATCGTCCAGGAGCCGCTGACCGGGCTCGACGACGATGTCGCGGCGACCCGGCGCATCCTCGATCGGCAGGACGGCCCGGCGATCCTGGTCGGTCACAGCTATGGCGGCGCGATCATCACCGAGGCCGGTAACGATCCCCGGGCCGCGGGGCTCGTCTATATCGCCGCGCATGCCCCCGATGCCGGCGAGACCGAGACCGGCAACGGCCGGCTGTTCCCCGCGGCCGGCCGCGACGCGATCGTGAAGACCGCCGACGGCTATGCCTATATCGATCCGGCACGCTACCATGCCGACTTCGCCGCCGACCTGCCGGCGGCCGAGGCCGCCTATGAGGCGCAGGCGCAGGGCTTCACCGCCGCCAAGGTCTTCACCACCCCGATCGCGGCCCCTGCGTGGAAGGCGAAGCCGAGCTGGTACATGGTCGCGAAGGCCGATCGCATCATCAGCCCCGATCTCGAACGCATGTATGCCAAGCGGGCGAAGAGCCGCGAGGTCGTCGAGATCGCCGGCGCCAGCCATTCGGTCTACCGCTCGCATCCCAAAGAGGTCGCGGCGCTGATCGAGGGTGCGGCGCGCGCGTTGGGCGGCGACCAGAGCAGCAAGTTCTAACGGACGTGCCGGAGGTCCTTGAAGTCTTCCGGCACATAATCGACCGTGCGCCTGGCATAGCGCACGACGATCTTGCTGATCTCGTTCCAGGCGCTCGCCTCGACCTCGGTGACGATGCCGGCGGTGCCCTTCATCGTCCGGGTCGAATGGTCGTCGACCAGCGTCTCGACGATGTCGCCGCGGATCGGGGTGCGTTCGGTCACCAGCGGGCGGGCGGCGAGCCGGGCGAAGACCAGCGCGCTGGTCTCGTCATAATGGCGCGCGATCGTCGCGGCGTCGTCGCCGGGATCGACCTGTACCGCGATGTCGGCGAACATCATCATCACCGGGCCGGCGGCCTCGCGCGCGGCGACGATCGCGAGCTGGACCGTCGCTTCGAAGCTGCGGCCGGTGACGGCGGGGATGGTGGGAACCGGTTGCGTCAAGAATCTGTCCTGCCCAAAGCCTGCAAGGGCTCTTATAGGATGACCCGACCCCACGTCTTCCTGTTTGAAAGGTGAAGATGCGCACGCGGCTCAGCATCTGCATCCGGAAAGCGCGCTACGCCACGCGGCATGAGGCGCTGGCCTTTGCCGAGCGGGTCGGGCTGCGGCTGCTCCCCTATCGCTGCGACCGATGCAGGCAGTTTCATCTGACCAGCCGCACCAAGGGCAAGTTCAGCGGTCGGCCGGCGGGGGATCCGGGCCGGGGCGGCGATAGCCTTATACGCGATCTCGAAGATGCTGACGCATCCTCGATCGATTTGCTGAAGCGCCGCACGGGCTGATACCGGATCTCGGCGAGTCGGGCTCACCAAGACTTGCTATTAGACTGCCCCGCTCAACGCGCGGGTCCGGGGACCCGGATTGAACGCCTGTTCGAAGCTCGAGAAATGGCTCTTGCAGTAGAGGTCGTACAGCCGTTGCTGATCGGGCGCGGCGCCTCCGCCAAGGATCGTGCCGACGAGCCCCTTGTCCATCCAGCTGAACGCGATCGCGAAGTCCGTCGGCGATCCCTCGCGATCGATCACCGAGCCGCTGTTCGCGCCGAGCCCGGTCGCGCAGCTCGCCGGCGGCCCGACCGTGCTCGGCCCGCGCAGGACCGGGGCGTCGAAGCGGGCGGTAGCGCGCCGGCCGTCGAGGATCGCGCGGTAGAGCGCGAGATATTCGTCAGCCATGCGGTCGACGCCGAAGCGTGCGACCGCGGCGCTGCGGCAGGCGGCGCGGTCGATTTCGCCGATCCGGCCGATCGCGGCGACCGCTTCGTCGAAACTGTCGACCAGGAAGCCGGTGACGCCGTCGTCGATCAGCTCCGCCATCGATCCGCGCCGATAGGCGATGACCGGGGTGCCGCACGCCATCGCCTCGACCACCGACAGGCCGAACGGCTCGTCGAAGCCGATCAGATGGAGCAGCGCATAAGCCTGGCCGAGGGTGCGGGCGCGATCGGCGCCGCCGACGACGCCGACATGGACGATGCGGTCGCCGTCGATATGCGGGGCGATCTCGCGCGCATGATAGCCCTCGTCCTGGACGATGCCGGCCATGACCAGCCGGCGGCCGGTCGCCTGCGCGGCCCTGACCGCGTCGGCGGCGCCCTTGTCGGGGTGGCTGCGGCCGAAGAACAGCAGGTCGTCGCTGCCGGTCGGATCGAACGGGAAGTCGGCAATGTCGATGCCATGGTGGATCGTCGCGGCATAATTCAGATCGGGGCAGCGATCGGCGTCGCTGATCGCGACATAGGCGACGCGATCGTCATAGCGGCGGTAGATCGGCAGGATCCGCGGCGACGAGAAGCCGTGGATCGTCGTGACCATCGGCGTGTCGACCAGCCGGGAGAAGGCGAGCGGCACGAAATCGGCATGGTTGTGGATGATGTCGAACTCGCCGGCGCGCTCGAAGAGATGGGCGATATGCTGCATCTCCCAGACCTTGGCGTCGATCGTCGGATCTTCCGAATAGCCGGCGGGCACCAGCGCGGCGAGGTGGCCGTCGGTCAGCGAATCCGCGGTGGCGAACAGGGTGACGTCGACCCCGCGCGCGACCAGCGCCTCGGTGAGCAGGCTCGTCACCAGTTCCCACGGGCCATAGCCGCGCGGCGGGGTCCGCCACGAGATCGAACTGAGCATCGCGACCCGCAGCGGCGGCGTGCCGCTCATGCCGGAAGCGCCAGGATCAGGCCTTCGTCGGGGAGCAGCGTCGGGCGCCGGTCGATCGCGGGCGAGGCGTCGAGCGTCGAGAGCATGATCCGCGCGCCGTCGGGCACCGCCGGCATCCGGGCCTCGCCGGCGCCGAGGTTGAGCAGGACCAGCAGGCGCTCGTCGCCGTGGCGGCGCTCATAGGCGAGGACATCGCCCTCGGCGGCGACCGGATGATAGAGGCCGATCGCCAGCGCGGGGTGGGCGCGGCGCAGCGCCAGCAGCGTCCGGTACAGCGTCAGCATCGATCGCGGATCATCCGCCTGCGCCGCGACATTGCGCAGCGGCCAGTCGGCATGGAGCGGCAGCCAGGGCTCGGTGTTGCTGAAGCCGCCATGACCGGAGCCGTCCCATGCCATCGGGGTGCGCGCCGGGTCGCGGCCGAGGCCGAGGCCGGGTTCGCGAAGCTCGCGCGGATCGCGCAGCCGATCGGGCGGGATCGCGATATCGCCGATGCCGATCTCGTCGCCCTGATAGAGGGTCGGGGTGCCGCGCAGGGTCAGCAGCAGCATCGCCGCGACCCGCGCCTGAGCCTGTCCGAGCCGGCCGGCGACGCGGCGCGCATCATGGCTGCCGAGTACCCAGTTGGGCCAGCCGCCGGGCGGCAGCGCGGCTTCATAGCTGTCGATGAAGTTCGCCAGCGTCCGCGCGTTCCACGGCGCCTCGATCAGTTCGAAATTGAACGGCAGATGCACGCCCGGCCGGTCTTCGCCGCCATAATAGGTCATGAGCTTGTCGAGTGGCAGGCAGATCTCGCCGATCAGCACCCGCCCGTCTTTCTGGCCGTCGCCGGCACCATAGCCATCGGCCAGCGCGCGCATCTCGGCGATCGCGGCATGGACCTCGGGCTGGTCGGTCGAATGATGCTGCAACAGGCTGAATTTCTCGCCCATTGCCGGCCGATAGGCGGGGTTGGGCGGATTGTCGGGCAGCCCCTCGGCCTTGATGATGTGCCACAGCACGTCGATCCGAAAGCCGTCGACGCCGCGATCGAGCCAGAAGCGCACCACGTCGATCATCGCCCGGCGCAGATCGGGGTTGCGCCAGTTGAGGTCGGGCTGCTGCTTCAGGAAGGCGTGATAATAATATTGGCCGCTGGGCGGGTCATAGTCCCAGGCCGAACCGCCGAAATCGCTGATCCAGTTGTTGGGCGGCCCATCGGCGCCGGGATCGCGCCAGATATACCAGTCGCGCTTCGCGCTGTCGCGTGACGTGCGGCTGTCGACGAACCAGGGGTGCTGGTCCGAGCTGTGGTTCGGGACATAATCGAGGATCAGCCTGAGCCCGCGGGCGTGGACCGCCGCGAGCAGCCGATCGAAATCGGCAAGCGACCCGAACAGCGGATCGACGTCGCAATAATCGGCGACGTCATAGCCGAAATCGGCCATCGGCGACGGGTAGAAGGGCGACAGCCAGATCGCGTCGACCCCCAGCCCGGCCATATGATCGAGCCGTTGCTCGATCCCGGCGAGATCGCCGACGCCGTCGCCATCGCTATCCTGAAAAGACCGCGGATAGACCTGGTAGACGACGCCGCTTTCCCACCATCTGGCGGTGGCGTCCTTGGGCGGTCCGCCCGCGGTCAAACCTTGTCGGCGGCGACGCGCTGCGGACGCAGCAGCAGCGCTGCCTCTCCGATATCGGCCTCGTTCATGGTCTCGCCGGTCTTCAGGTTGACGATCGACGTCTTGAGCTTGGGGATGCGCTCGCCGATGAAGCCCGCGGCGAGGTGGACCGCCTCGTCGAAGCTGTTGCGCGTGTGGAGCGCGGCGCCGACCGGCCCCTTGCGCTTGATTTGGAAAGCCATGAAATATCCGATCTGTCGGCGCATATGGGGATGCGTGCGCCTGTAAACAACGGCCGGCACCCGGTTTCGGGCGCAGCGGGCAAGTCGACGCGTTGCCGCGTCGAGCCTGTGCCTAATCGTCGAGAGGGTTGTTGTCCTGTGGCGCCTGCTGTTCGGCCGCTTTGCGGTCCAGCTTGGCCTGCGCCTTCTTCGCTGCTTCGGCAGCCTTGTTCTTCTCGCGCTCGCGGCGTTCGAAGTCGTAATTGGGTTTCTTGGGCGTGGCGATCGCTCCTGGAGGGGCCGGTCGCGAAGCGCACCGACCGCAGGCATGGGATGAGGTTGCGTCCGCCTACACGCAAGTGCCGCCGCCCGCCATGATAATCGGGCGGCGCGCTCCTCCGCTATCGCCGGCTCACCGCTGGGTATAGTTCCAGTCGGCCGGGGTCATCGCCGGCGCGGTCGAAGGGCGCGCGGTCGCGGCCTTGCTCTGGACGCCGAGCGCGGCGTCGATCGTCTTGCCGACCGCGTGGATCGTATCGAGGGTCTTAGGATCGGCGCCGGCGACATAGGCCGCCGCATAAGCCGGGCCCGAGATCGGGCCGCCGGTGATGCGGTCGATCGTCTCGACCGTCTTTGCCAGATCGGTCTGGTTCGCGGGGACCGAACGGTCGACCGACAGCGATGGCTGGACATTGCCGCACGCGTCGATCGGCTGGCCCTGCGCGTTGAACAGCCCGGCCGGGGTCTCGATATTGGCGAGCGGCGAGGCGGTCAGCGCCTCGATCGTCGAGGGCACCGACAGCGACGCCTGGTCGATCGCCGCCTGGAGCTGGCCGACCTGGACCGGGCTGAGCTGCGCCTCGACCTCGGCCTGCAGGCTTGCCGCCAGTTCGGCGGTGGGCGCGGTCGCCTGCGCCGTCGCCACCGCCTGGCCGAGCGCATCGACATCGACCCCGGCGGGGCCGGTCGCGCCGTCGACCATGCCTTGCGCCATGCTGCTGACGGCGCTGGCTTCGGCCGCGGCATCGCTCGTCGCCGAACTGGCGCCCGCACCGCCGACCCCGCCTACACCGCCGACGCCACCCGTCGAACCGCTCGAATCCGTCATCGCCTGTCTCCGTCGCAAGATATCGATGGCGGTGATTATGGGGATGGGCGCCCGGCTTCGCGCTAGTCGATCCGACTAAGTTCCTCCGGACTCGGTCATATCTTGGTATGAACTGCATCGGGGTGTCGACGCGTTATACCGGACGCGCCGTGGCGTTTCCTCGCGGCCTTCAGGAGATATCGCATGCCGACAGTCGCGGACCAGATGGTCGATACGCTGGCCGCCGCGGGGGTGAAGCGGGTCTATGGGATCGTCGGCGACAGCCTCAACGGTTTCACCGATTCCTTGCGGCGCAAGGGCGGGATCGATTGGCTCCATGTCCGGCACGAGGAGGTCGCGGCGTTCGCGGCGGCCGGCGAGGCGCATGTCACCGGCGACCTCGCGGTGTGCGCGGGGAGCTGCGGGCCAGGCAATCTCCATTTGATCAACGGGCTGTTCGACGCGCATCGATCGCGGCTGCCGGTGGTCGCGATCGCCGCGCATATCCCGTCGGCCGAGATCGGATCGGGCTATTTCCAGGAAACCCACCCCGAACAGCTCTTCCGCGAATGTTCGAGCTATTGCGAACTGATCTCGACCCCCGAGCAGATGCCGCGTGCGCTCGAGGCGGCGATCCGCCGCTCGGTCGCCGAGCGCTGCGTGTCGGTGCTGGTGATCCCCGGCGACGTCGCGTTGCAGCCGGCGCCCGACGCGCCCGCACCGCAGCCGCACGCGCTGCTGTTGCCCAAACCGGCGGTGGTGCCGCCCGCCGACGCGATCGACCGGCTGGCGGCTTTGCTCAACGAAAGCGAGCGCGTCACCCTGCTGTGCGGGGGCGGGGTCGAGGGCGCGCATGACGAAGTGATCGCGCTGGCGCGCGCGCTCAACGCGCCGATCGTCCATGCGCTGCGCGGCAAGGAGCATATCGAGTGGGACAATGCGTATGACGTCGGCATGACCGGGCTGATCGGCTTCTCCTCGGGCTATTATGCGATGGGGGCGTGCGACGCGCTGCTGATGCTCGGCACCGATTTCCCCTATCGCCAATTCTATCCCAAGGGGGTGCGGGTCGCGCAGATCGACTTGCGCGCGGAGAATATCGGCAAGCGGGTCGCGGTCGAGCAGGGGCTGATCGGCGATGTCGGACACAGCGTCGCCGCGCTGCTGCCCAAGATCGTCGCCAAGACCGATGACTGCCATTTGAAGGCATCGCGCGACCATTATGTCGCGGCGCGCGCCGAGCTCGATGCGCTCGCGCAGGGCCATGCCGGCGGCCGGCTCCATCCCCAGCATGTCATGCGGGTGATCAGCGAGCAGGCGAACGACGATGCGATCTTCACCGCCGATGTCGGGCTGCCGACGGTGTGGAGCGCGCGCTATCTGGCGATGACCGCGAAGCGCCGGCTGCTCGGGTCGTTCTGGCACGGCTCGATGGCCAATGCGATGCCGCACGCGATCGGCGCGCAGGCGGCGCAGCCGGGGCGCCAGGTGATCTCGCTGTCGGGCGATGGCGGCTTCTCGATGCTGATGGGCGACCTGCTGTCGCTCCGGCAGCTCGACCTGCCGGTCAAGGTGATCATCTTCAACAATGGCGCGCTCGGCTTCGTCGAGGTCGAGCAGAAATCGTCGGGCTTCGTCGATTTCGGCACCGGCTTCGACAATCCCGATTTCGCGGCGATGGCCGAGGCCGCCGGCATCAAGGGCATCCGCATCGCCGACCCCGCCGACCTCGAACGCGGCATCGCCGAGGCGCTCGCGCATGACGGCCCGGTCGTCGTCGACGCGGTGGTCGAGCGGATGGAGCTGGCGATGCCGCCCAAGGTGACGCTCGAGATGGCGAAGGGCTTCACCCTCTACATGGTCAAGGCGGTGCTGAGCGGACGCGGGGGCGAGGTGATCGAGCTGGCCAAGGCGAACCTGCTGCGGCGGTGATTGGGTCCACTTCGTCAACTCTCTCTCGTCATCCCGGCGGAGGCCGGGATCTCGGTAGGCAAGCGCGCGCCCTATCCGCCTGAGATCCCAGGCGATGCCTGTCCTCGGACGGGGCAACGCCCCGATCCGGGGGCCGGGATGACGAAGGGGGGCACCCCATCCATACCTCCGTATAATTTGGATCGTTCCGCCGGCGGCCTATCTCCAGCCCCAAGGAACGGCGCTTTGCCGCCCCATTCGAAGGAGACGCACGATGACCAGCATAGTCACCACCGGCACCAAGCTCGCCGAACGCTTCCTCGGCACCCCGAGCGACCTCGGCGGCGATGCGACCCGCGATATCTCGGCGGGGCTGGCGGGGCTGCTCGCCGATGTGTTCGCGCTCTACCTCAAGACCAAGAATTTCCACTGGCATATGAGCGGACCGAATTTCCGCGACTATCATCTGCTGCTCGACGAGCAGGGCGAGCAGATCTTCGCGATGACCGATCCGATCGCCGAGCGCGCGCGCAAGATCGGCGGCACCACGATCCGCTCGATCTCCGACATCGCCGGCCGCCAGCGCATCCTCGACAACAATGCCGACTATGTCGATCCGCAGGACATGCTCGCCGAGCTCCATGGCGACAACAAGCAGCTCGTCGCCGAGATGCGCCGCGTCCATGAGCTGTGCGACGAATATAGCGATGTCGCGACCGCCAGCCTGATCGAGGTGTGGATCGACGAGACCGAGCGCCGCAGCTGGTTCCTCTACGAGAGCTGCCGCCCGACCGCGGTGCGGTGATCGGGACGGCATGAATTGGAAAAGGGGCGTCATCGTCGATGGCGCCCCTTTTCCTTCTTGCGGCCTCCCGTCACCGGCCGGGATATGAATTGGCGTTTGCCGGGTCGAACACATGCCGATAGCGTCGCTGGATGGCCAAAGCTGATCGTCTCGCCCGTCTCGATGTTCGCCGTCTGGAACTCGAAGCGGACTATGTCGCCGCGCTTGTCGATGCGCTGCGGACCACCGCCGCGGGCAAATGGGGCCTGTTCGATCACAACCGCGATCGCGCGGCGCGCGCGGCGATCGCACCCGTCATCGCCAATCTGACCGACCTCGGCGAGGAAATCGACAAGGCGAGGGAAACGCTGCTGATGCCGGTCTTCGAACTCCATCAGGAGTTTGTCGCGTCGCGCGGTCCGGTCGGTCCCCAATCGGTCGGCGAACCCAAACAGGCGCAGGCCTGGCTCGATCGTTTGGCATCGGTTGCCGCAGACGAAGGACGCTAAGTCCTTCCGGAAGGCGCCTGCGGCGAACCATAGCCCATGGTCGGTCAGGCGATGCTCGCGCCGGTGGACCCCGATTTTCCATCGGTACGACGGTTCGGCCACCACGGATCCGCCGCCTTGCGGACATAGGTGTCGAACACATGGTCCCAGGGGATCAGGAACGGGAAGACCAGCGCGATCAGGCAGGCGAAGACCGTGCCCATGAAGCTCGGGTCGAGCCGGTCGGCCGACCACAAGGGCAGCGCGATCCGCAATAGCCAGATCGCCTTCCACGCCATTTCGAACATCAGCAGCGGCAGCATGCGCAGCGGGTATTTGAGGCCGATCAGCGCGAGCAGACCCATCGCGCACAGCATCGACAGCGCGGCGCCGTGCATCAGCTCGAGCTGCGGGCCTTCGGCGATCAGTTGCGGCCACATGTTGATACCGAGGCCGACGACGAGCAGGGCATAGCCGCTGCGCAGCAGGTTGAGCCGCCAGATGGAAATCGTCTTCATGGGATGGGTTCCTGTAAATGGGGTGTGTCGGACGATCAGTCGTTCGGCTTGAACATCAGGATGTCGCCGGGCTGGCAGTCGAGTGCCGTGCAGATCGCCTCCATGGTCGAGAAGCGGACCGCCTTGCCCTTGCCGGTCTTGAGGATCGAAAGATTGGCGAGGGTGACGCCGATCGCGTCGGACAATTGGGTGAGGCTCATGCCCTTGCGTTCGAGCACCTCGTCGAGGGTGACGATGATCGGCATCAGATCGTCCCCTCGATCTCTTCGCGCATCACGGCACCGGCGGTGAAGATGCGGGCGAGGACGAAGATCATCAGCACCGAGATCCAGCCGCCGAGCGAGATGCCGACATCGGGGGCGGCGTCGCCGAGGCTGGGGAAGGCGCGGCCGATGAGCGCGGCCGGCAGGTCGAGCAGCTGGAGCGCGAGCAACGCCCAGCCGATCCGGCGCAGCCGCCCGGCATTGGCCTCGATGAAGGGGTCGCCTGCCGCCACCGTCGCGACCATCTCGCCGAGCGCGCGCAGCAGCACGAAGATCGCTGCCGCCATCGCCACGCCCAGCAGCAGCATCCAGCGCCCGCCGATCACCCGCGATGCGACGTCGGGTCCGGTGCCCTCGCCGAGCAGCATCGTCGTGAACTGCCCGGCGAACAGCCAGGAAGCGGCGAGCCCGGCGAGCGCGGCGGCGAGGAAGATCATATTGGCGACCGATGCGGCGCGGACCGCCAGCACCGACGAACGAACCAGGGTATTTCGATGGATCATGGCATTTTCTCCTTATCGATATTCGATAAAGAAGGTCGGTGGGTGCGTCAAAGGATTTTATCGAAAAACGATAAATTTCGGTCGAACCATGAATCCGGTAGGCGCCGAGATTCCGATTCACGTCAGGGATGGCGATGCCGTGAAGTCCGCCGAAATCCCGGATTCCTGCTGTTTCCGTTACAGTCCGTTACGCAGCCATCGCCACAACCGCACGAGGCCACGCTTCGTCGCAAGCCCTCTGGACCCGCGCGCGCCGAGGCCATCCATCTCGCGCCGGGCCGCCATCCCGGGCGGCTCGTGTAGAACGGGGTATTTCCAGATGAAGCGATGGATGCTTTCGATCGCGTGCGTAGGCGCGATGACCGTCACCGCGTGCCACAAGAAGCCGGCCGATCCCGCTGGCACCAACGAAGCCGCGGCCAATGCCGCTACGCCCGTGGTGGAGGCGCCGCCGGTCGACGCCACGGCCGAGCCCGCCAATGCCGTCGCCGCACCGGCCGCGCCGTTCGACATGAGCAAGGTCGCGGTCTCGACGGTCAAGCTCGGCAGCTTCCCCTATCTGTCGCTGCCGACCGGCTATGCGCCGCGCAGCGAGAAGACCCTCGATATCGCGCGCTACCCGGTCTGGGTCGGCGACCATTTCCTATGGGTCGAGGGCAAGGTCTACGATGCCGGCATCCACAATGCCGAGGGCAAGGATTATTCGCGCTACGAGTTGCAGAAGAATGTCGAGGCGCTGGTCGCGCTCGCCGGTGGGGTGAAAATCTCCGAAGGCAAGGTGTCCGACGAGAACCAGAAGGCGATCCAGGACGCCCGCCAGACCTTCGACGACAGCGTCAGCTCGATCGGCAGCGAACCGGTCGAGACCTTCCTGATCCACCAGAAGGACCGCGACATCTGGATCCAGTTCACGACCACCGACGGCTATGGCGCCTGGGGGATCGTCGAGGCCAAGCCGTTCGTGGCGACGGCGAAGCTGCTGCCCTGAGGGGGCGGGGCGCGGGCGTCCGTAATGTTTGAGCCAACGAACCGCGTCCCACGGCCGTCACTCCGGACTTGTTCCCATAGGCGCTAACTAGCCGATGGAGCGCTTCTTCTTCCCCTCTCCCGCTCTTCGCGGGAGAGGCCGGGTGAGGGTCTTCTTCTTCTTCTATCTGCTGCACGGTGAGACAGAGAAAACAGAAGAAGACCCTCATCCAAACCTTCTCCCGCAAAGAGCGGGAGAAGGCTTCAGAAGAAGCGCCCCCGCGGCTATGTTAGCACCTATGGCACGTGTTCCGAGGTCCACCGGATCGCGCTCGCAAAGATCGCAAGTCTGGCGATACCGGCACAGTGAACCTCGGAACACGTCCGGGGTGACGGTAAGTCGTTGTAATGCGCTGGCGCCGTGTCCGCGGATGCTCGCCGCCGCCTAACCCACTGCCCGCTCGATCGCGTCGAGCAGCGCGTCGGGATCGATCGGCTTGGCCAGGAAGGCCGCCGCGCCCGCGCGCAGCGCCTGGTCGCGGGCGGCGTCGGTCGGGTAGGCGGTCATCAGGATGATCGGCTGGAGCCAGCCGCGCCGGCCGATCTCGGCCTGGAGGTCGAGCCCGGTCAGCCCCGGCATGTGCAGGTCGGTGACGATACAGGCCAGCTCGCCTTCGGTGCCGCAACCGAGCAACGCCTCGGCGCTGGCGAAGCCGCGGGCGACGAAGCCGGCCGAGCGCATCAGGCTGTCGAGGCTGCCCCGCACGTCGGCATCGTCGTCGACGATCGCGATGATGGGGGACTGACTCACGGGCTGAACTCCGAAGGAACCGGCAGGGCGGGGGCCCTGCAAAGGCAACAGATGGGCCGGTCCGGGCGCTGCCGGTATCATACTCAAATATTATACCGGTGGATGTTCTCGTCGCGGATCGCGAGCAGCTCGGCCATGCGGACGAGGTCGGCGAGCGACTGCGCCGCCATCTTGCGCATGACGTTGCCGCGGTGGATCTTCACGGTGATCTCGGACAGGCCCATGCGCGCCGCGACCTGCTTGTTCATCAGCCCGGTGACGACGAAGCCCATCACCTCGCGCTCGCGCGGGGTCAGGCCTTTATAGAGGCCCTCGAGCGCGGCGTTGCCCGCGGCCTCGGCACGGCGCGCGCGGTCCTTCTCGATCGCCGCGGCGACCGCGGCGAGCATCTGGTCGTCGCTGAACGGCTTGGGCAGGAAGTCGAGCGCGCCGGCCTTCATGCCGCGCACCGTCATCGGGATATCGCCATGGCCGGTCATCAGGATCACCGGGATCGCATGGCCGCCCGCCGCGAGCCGTTCCTGGAAGTCGAGCCCGTTCTCGCCGCGCAGCCTGATGTCGAGCACCAGGCACGAGGCGATCGCCGGCACCCCGGCGGCGAGGAAGGCCTCGGTCGATTCGTGGAGCGCGACCGCGAGCCCGGTCGAGCGGAACAGACTGCCGAGCGCACCGCGCACCTCGGCATCGTCGTCGATCACGCAGACGCAGCCGTCTTCGGTCATGCCGCTGCCCTTTCATCATCTGCCACGGGAAGAAGGAAGCGGAAGGTCGCACCACCCTGGTCGTTGCCGGCGGCGGTGAGGGTGCCGCCATGCCGCTCGACGATCGAGCGGCAGATCGACAGGCCCATGCCCATGCCGTCGGCCTTGGTGGTGAAGAAGGGCTGGAACAGCGCGTCGGGATCCTTGCCGGCCAGGCCATGGCCGCAATCATGGACCTCGACCACCACCCCGTCGCCTTCGCGCCGCGCCTCGACGCACAGCTCGCGCCGTGGCAGCTCGGCCATCGCCTGTTCGGCGTTGAGCATCAGGTTCATCAGCACCTGCTGGATCTGCACCCGGTCGCCGAGCACCGCGGGCAGTTCGGCGGCGACCGAACGGCGGATCGCGACGTCGTGCGCCTGCAGGTCGCGGTGGAGCAGCGCGATCGTTTCGTCGATCAGCGGGGCGAGCGCGATCCGGTTCTGCTTCGGATCGGCGTTGCGCGCCATCGTGCGGATGCGGTCGATCACCTCGGCGGCGCGGGTGCCGTTCGACCCGATATGGTCGAGGCAGTCGGACACCTCGGCGGCGGCGGGGGCCTCGCGCGCCAGCCAGCGTTTGCCCGACTTGGCATAGGTGATGATCGCCGACAGCGGCTGGTTGACCTCGTGGGCGATCGACGCCGCGAGCTGCCCGAGCATCGTCACCCGCGCGACATGGGCGAGTTCGGTCTGCGCCTGGGCGAGCCGTGCCTGGGCCTGGTTGCGTTCGGTGACGTCCATCGCCATCACCAGCACCCTTTTCCAGCCGTCATGATCGGGCGGCAGCGTCACCCGCAGCAGCACGTCGATCGTCTCACCGGCGGCGGTCACGAAGCGGGTCTCCTCCTCGACGGTGCCGTCGCCCGCGAGCAGCGCGGCGAGGATATGGCCGAGCGTCGCCTCGGACGCCGGGCTGTGGTGCGCGACGATCGTGCCGCCGATCAGATCGGCGCGGCCGGCGAGCCCGAACAGCCGCGCGGCGGCGTCGTTGGCGTCGCGGATCGTCGCGGTGCGGGCGATAAGGTCGATCGTCTCGGGCGTCGGCGTCTCGCCTGGACGCAGCAGCGCATAAGCGGTCGACCAGTCGCCCTCCCAGATCGGAAAGCCCGCGGCGTTGAAGATCGTGCGATAGCGTTCTTCGGACCGGCGGCGCTCCTCGGCGGCCTCGCGCTGGGCGGTGAGGTCGGCGCTGGTCTCGATCACGCCGATCGTCCGGCCTTCATGGTCGTGGCGGGCGAGCCAGCGGCTGGCCAGCACGATGCGCTCGCCGGTCTTGCGGGTGCGGCTGATCTCGCCCGACCAGCTGTCGGCGCCGGCGATATGCGCGGCGGCATCCTCATGGCCGTCGGTGGCGAGCAAGTCATGCGATGTGCGCCCGAGCGCCTCGTCGCGGCGCCAGCCATAAAGCTGCTGCGCGCCATCGTTCCAGTAGAGGATCTTGTCGTCGCGGTCGCGGATGATCACCGTGTCATGGGTGAGCTCGAGCATCCGCGCCTGTTCGGTAAGCGTGTCGCGCGCCGACCGGTTGCGCACCGACAGGATCGTCGCGACGCCGATCGCGAACAGGCTGACCCCGAGCCGCATCGCCGCCGATCCGAGCGGTTCGGACCAATGGCTGTCGCAATAGCCGGCGATCGCCAGACCCGAGCAGACCAGGCCGGCGGCGGCGACCACCTCGCGCGAATTGGTCAGCGCGACCAGCAGCACCACGGTGGTGTAGAGCACCGCGACCGCGCCCTGCAGCGGGCTTTCGATGTCGAGCGCGAAGATCGCGAACGCCATGATCCCGGCCGCCAGGCTCTGCCACCGCGCCGTCTGCCGGCGCGCCTCCGCATATCCGCTCATCGTCGCTCCACGCCAGGGCCGGTTCCAGGACAGCCACACGGGTTCCACGCTGGCGGCGGGTAAATTGGCGAAAGGCGGTCGGGGGCGCAACGACAAAGCCTCAGCGCGCGGCGTGATAGGGAGCGGCGGCCTGGCCGGCCGGCCCGGCGGGGGCGTGGACGCGCATCACGAAGCGGGTGCCGGCATGGGCCTCGTCCCAGTCGGGGCGCCCGCCGAGCCGCGCCGCCATCATCTCGATCAGCCGCCCGCCCAGGCCGCTGCCCTGCGGCGCCTGGCCGGGGACCATGCCGCACCCGTCATCCTCGACCTCGAGCCGGTAGCCGCCGCCGGGCGCGGCCGCCAGGCGGATGCGGACGTCGCCGGCCTGGCCGGGCGCATAGGCATATTTGCAGGCATTGCCGACCAGTTCGGAGACGATGATGCCGATCGAGGTCGCTTCTTCGGGGGCGACCACCACCGGCGCCGCCTCGACGAGGATCTGGCGCCCGGCATCGCTGTCGGCGCAACCCTGTTCGAGGTCGCGGCCGAGATCGCGCAGATAGACCGCGAGGTCGACCGCGCCGGTCTCGCCCGCCTGGTAGAGCTGGCGATGGACCCCGGCGATCGCGCCGATCCGCTGGCGGGTACGGTCGAGCGCGACCTGCGCGACCGGATCGACGATCGCACGCGCCTCGATCGAGATCATCGCTGAGATCAGCTGCAGGCTGTTGGCGATGCGGTGGTTGATCTCGTCGGCGCTGCTCGGGTCGGCGAGCGGCGGCAGCACCATCATCGGCGCGGCGTGGGTCGCGAAGTCGGTCATGGTCATCGGCTGGTCCTCCCGTCAGCCTTGCCCTGCTGACGGAGCATGTGATCGGGCATCGCAGCGGCCGTCGCCATCATACGCAGGTTTGGGGTGGCACCGACTTTGGTGGCGGGGTGGTGGGGCATGGTCCGTCCACATTCGTCATCCCGGCGGAGGCCGGGATCTCATGCGGACAAGGCGCGCGCTTGCCTCCTGAGATCCCGGCCTCCGCCGGGATGACGAGGGTGGGGCGGCGCTCCTCCCTGCTTCCGACCCAGCGGCAGCCGCCCGTCCCAAACCTTCATATGATACCGCCCGCACCGCCCCACGCCGATATCCGGCTCATCGGACGGGCATGCCGCCCAGGTCCGCTCGGTTACGGAGGATATCATGGCCTACTTCACCACCAGCGACGGCACCCGGCTCTTCTACAAGGATTGGGGGCAGGGGCAGCCGGTGCTGTTCAGCCATGGCTGGCCGCTGAGCGGCGACGCCTGGGATGCGCAGATGCAGTTTCTCGGCAGCAACGGCTTTCGCGTGATCGCGCATGACCGGCGCAGCCATGGCCGGTCGGACCAGAGCTGGGACGGCAACCATATGGACCGCTATGCCGCCGACCTCGCCGAGCTGATCGAGCATCTCGACCTCAGGGACATCGTCCTGGTCGGCCATTCGACCGGCGGCGGCGAGATCGCCCATTATGTCGGGACCCATGGTTCGGCGCGGGTGTCCAAGCTGGCGCTGGTCAGCGCTGTGCCGCCGCTGATGGTCAAGACCGACGCCAATCCCGCCGGCACCCCGATCGCGGTGTTCGACGGCATCCGCCAGTCGGTGCTCGACAACCGCTCGCAATTCTACCTCGACCTGAGCCTGCCCTTTTTCGGCTTCAACCGTCCGGGTGCGGTGCGCTCCGAAGGCACCCGCCAGGAATTCTGGCGCGAGGGGATGCAGGGCGGCATCAAGGGCCAATATGACTGTGTCCGCGAGTTTTCCGAGGTCGACTACACCGCCGATCTGCGCAAGATCGACGTGCCGACGCTGGTCGTCCATGGCGACGACGACCAGATCGTCCCGATCGACGCCGCCGGCCGGCGATCGGCCGAGATCGTCCCGAACGCGACCCTCATCGTCTATCCGGGCGCGCCGCACGGGCTGCCGATCACCCATCATGACCGGCTCAACGCCGATCTGCTGGCGTTCATCCGGGGTTGAAACCCGCGCCGCGCATCCCGAGGATGCGCGGCGTCTACCGTCACACCACCATCACAGGGGAATCATGCGCATGAGCGGTTGCAGCCACAGCAGGACGATCGAAGAGGTGACCCCGAGCGCGAAGGGTTGCGAGGAGTGCCTGAAGATCGGCAGTCCCTGGGTCCATCTGCGGCTGTGCCGGACCTGCGGCCATGTCGGCTGCTGCGACCAGTCGCCGCACCGCCACGCCACCGCTCATTATCATGCGACCCATCATCCGATCATCGAGGGCTATGACCCGCCCGAGGGCTGGGGCTGGTGCTATGTCGACGAGATCGAGGTCGATCTGCCCGACCAGACCCCGCAATGGGGGCCGATCCCGCGTTATGTGTGAGGCGGCTTTCAGATCCTCCCCGGCTTTGCTGGGGAGGGGGACCGCCCTTAGGGCGGTGGAGGGGTCGCGCAGAGCCTCGACGACTGAGGTGATCTTGCGGTTGGAAGACCCCTCCACCACCTTCGGTGGTCCCCCTCCCCGAAGCTTCGCTTCAGGGAGGATCGGAATCTCGCTTAACCCCGAATTCGGTCGTTCGTAACCCACGCCGCTCGTGCCCCGTATAGCGATCGACGACACCCCCAAACCAGGACGACCGCCCCGATGATCTTGCTGCTCCTGTCCTATCTTGGCGGCGCGCTGACGATCGTCAGTCCGTGCATCCTGCCGGTGCTGCCGTTCGTGTTCGCGCGCGCCGATCAGCCTTTCCTGCGCAGCGGGCTGCCGCTGCTGCTCGGCATGGCGGTGACCTTCGCGGGGGTGGCGACGCTGGCGGCGGTCGGGGGCGGCTGGGCGGTGCAGGCGAACAGCTATGGCCGGATCGCGGCGCTGCTGATCCTCGCCGGTTTCGGGCTGCTGCTGCTGTTTCCCGCACTCGCCGATCGCGCGACCCGGCCGCTGGTGGCGCTCGGGTCGCGGCTGTCGCAGTCGGCGACCGACGGCCGGAGCAATGCCTCGACCTTCGCCGCCTCGCTGCTGCTCGGGGTCGCGACCGGGCTGTTGTGGGCGCCGTGCGCGGGGCCGGTGCTCGGGCTCGTGCTGACGGGGGCCGCTCTGCAGGGGGCGAGCGTCGGCACCTCGTTGCTGCTGCTCGCTTATGCCGCGGGGGCGGCGACCTCGCTCGCGCTCGCGCTGCTGGTCGGCGGCCGGGTGTTCGCGGCGATGAAGCGCTCGCTCGGGATCAGCGAATGGGTGCGGCGCGCGCTCGGCGCCGCGGTGCTGGTCGGGGTGGTGGCGATCGCGCTCGGGCTCGACACCGGGCTGCTGACCCGAATCTCGCTGTCGGGCACCGCGCGCGTCGAACAGTCGCTGCTCGATCGTTTCCACCCGGCCGACGACATGCCGTCGGCGGCGATGCGCGCAAGCGGGCCGCTCGGGGGCGAGGGGACATTTCCGTCGCTCGCAGGCGCCACCGGCTGGATCAATTCGCCGCCGCTGACCCCCGAAGCGCTGCGCGGCAAGGTCGTGCTGGTCGATTTCTGGACCTATAGCTGCATCAACTGCCTGCGCAGCCTGCCCTATGTCCGGGCCTGGGCCGAGAAATACAAGGCGCAGGGGCTGGTGGTGATCGGCGTCCACGCCCCCGAATTCGCGTTCGAGAAGGATCCCGCCAATGTCCGCAAGGCGGTCGCCGATCTCGGCATCGCCTATCCGGTCGCGCTCGACAACGACCGGGCGATCTGGCGCGCGTTCGACAATCATTACTGGCCGGCGCATTATTTCATCGATGGCCGCGGTCGCATCCGCCACCATCATTTCGGCGAGGGCGACTATGCCGGATCGGAAAAGCTGATCCAGCGGCTGCTCGCCGAAAATGGCGATGCGGTCGGCGACATGCGCACGGTCAGGGTCGCCGCCGAAGGGGTCGGGGCCGCCGGCGCCGGGCGCGCGGTCGGTTCGCCCGAAACCTATATCGGCTATGCCCGCGCGGCGAAATTCGCCTCCCCCGGCGGCGCGGTCCGCAACGTCGCGCATGATTATGCCGCGCCGGCGCTCGGCAAGCTCAACGCCTGGGGGCTGGCGGGCCGCTGGACGGTCGGCCGCGAGCATGCCACCGCCGATGCCGCGCCGGCGCGGATCGTCTACCGCTTCGCCGCGCGCGACGTCCATCTGGTGCTGGGTCCTGCAAGCGACGGCCGCGCGATCCGCTTCCGGGTGACGATCGACGGCAAGGCGCCGGGCGCCGACCATGGCGTCGATGTCGCCGCCGACGGCAGCGGCACCGTGACCGGGCAAAGGCTCTACCAGCTCGTCCGCCAGGCGGGCGGGGTGCGTGAGCGCAGCTTCGCGATCGAGTTCCTCGATCCGGGCGTCCAGGCCTTCGCCTTCACTTTCGGGTGAGGGATTACGCGTCGAGGAGCATGAGCTGCGCCTCGACCCGGTCGAGCACCATCCGCGCCGCGACCGACAATTGGCGGGCGGGATCGACGCACAAGGCGAGCGCGAGCGGGCGCAGCACCGCGTCGCTCAGCCGCACGAAGCCGAGTTCGCCGCGGCGGACCTCGTCGACGACGTCGATCCAGGCGAGGATGGCGATGCCGACCCGTTCGCGGACCAGCGTCTTGATCAGCTGGATATTGTCCGATCGCGCCGCTGCGCGCATCGCCACCCCGCTGCTCGCCTCGAGCGCCTTGACCTGATCGCACAAAGCCAGCGGCTCGGCGGGGGCGATCATGTCGACGCCCGAGCAGCGACTGAACCGCACGCTGTCGAGCGCCGTCCATGCATGGTCGGCCGGGGTGACGAAGCCGAGATGGATGTCGGCATGCGCGCGCACCTGCAGGTCGCGGGCCGATTGCGGGTCGAGTGCGATCCCGAAATCGACATCGCCCGACGATATCGCGCGCATTACCTCGCGATTGTCGCGGACGTTGATCTCGAAGGTGATCCCCGGCAGCTCGGCGCGGATGTCGCGAACGATCCCGGGGACCAGCGCCTGCGCAAGCGCGTCGATCACCGCGATCCGGACATGGCCGCGCCGCAGCCCCTTGAGATCGTCCATCCGGGTGACGACCTGGTCGAATTCGCGGTGCCAGCGCTGCCCGGCGTCGAGCAGCATCTCGCCCGCCGCGGTCACCCGCACCCCGGTCGGCAGCCGCTCGAACAGGGCGATGCCGAGGTCGCGCTCGGCCTTGAGCAGCTGGCGGTCGATCGCCGATGCCGAGACGTTGAGCTGTTCCGACGCCTTCCGGATCGATCCGAGCCGCGCCACCACCACGAAATAGCGCAGGAATCGCGAGAAGCTGACCGGGGTCATGGGTGCGCTCATTTTTGCAACGGGTGGTGGAATTCTATGATATGGAATTCATCGCACCCGTCCAGCAAGAGTGTCGCGCGCCGCATGACGCGGCCGGGGACGATCGACATGCTGGATATCGTGAAACGCCGTGCGCTGCCGCGCGGCTGCACCTTCGACGAGGCCGACTGGCATATCCTGGCGCGCCACTGGTATCCGGTCGCGCTGGTCCGCGAGGTCGATGCCGGGCCGGTCGGGGCGACCCTGCTCGACGAGAAATTGATCGTCTATCGCACCGCCGACGGCGCGCTCACCGTCGCCAACGACCTCTGCCCGCATCGCGGGGTGCCGCTGAGCATGGGGAGCTTCGACGGCCATGCGATCGCCTGCGCCTATCATGGCCTGCGCTTCGGCGCCGAAGGCCGTTGCATCAGGATTCCGGCGCATCCCGACAAGGCGATCCCGGCGCAATTCCATCTCGCCACTTATCCCGCGGTCGAGGCCTATGGCCTGGTCTGGACCTGCCTCGCGCCCGAGGATGACGGGCCGGCGATCCTGCCGCCGATGCCGCACTGGAACGATGCCGGCTTCCAGCAGATCACCTGCCCGTGGATGGATATTTTCGGCTTTGCCGGACGCCAGCTCGAAGGCTTTCTCGACGTTGCCCATTTCGGCTTCGTCCACAGCGCGACCTTCGGCGATCCCGACAATGTCGAGGTGCCGGCCTATAAGCCGGTGCGGCACGAATATGGCTTCGCGGTCGACTATCGCAGCTCGGTCGGCAATTATCCGATCGGCGCGGTCGAGCGCGGCCGCGCCGGGTTCGAATGGCTGCGGCATTTCAGCGTGCACCTGCCGTTCACCGCGACCCTGACCGTCCATTTCCCCGACGACGGGCGTCTCGTCATCATGAACGCGGCGAGCCCGGTATCGGCGCGGGTGACCCGGCTGTTCGCGCCGATCGCGCGCAATTTCGACACCGACCGGCCGGTCGAGGACGTCTACGACTTCAATCGCCGGGTGTTCGAGGAGGACAGGGCGATCGTCGAGGCGCAACGCCCCGAATGCCTGCCGCTCGACCCGCAGATGGAGGCGCATATCCCGGCCGACCGCAGCTCGATGGCCTATCGGCGGGGGCTGCGCGACATGGGGCTGAGCCGCTTCTTCATCGCCTGAGACGCGGCGCAGGCATCGGACCACGAGAGCCACCTCGCGTCGCCGCTGGTTCGGCGGTTCGGTGAGCGGCCGATACCCGGTGGCGCCCCATCTTGATCTCGTACCAACCGCCGAAACGCCCAATCCGTTCGTGCCGAGCGTAGTCGGGACAGGTGCCACCAGTACGACGTGTTTCAACTACGCGCGACACGAACGGAGAAGAAAGGGCGGAGAAGAGAGGGCGTTCGGCCCCGAAAACTCACGCCAGCGCGGCGTTGACGATCCGGATCTGCGTGAAGTCCTCCATGCCCTCGATCCCCTGCTGGCGGCCGATCCCCGACTGCTTGGCGCCGCCGAAGGCGATGTCGAACGGCAGGTCGAGATGCTTGTTGACCCACACGGTGCCGCTTTCGATCCGCGAGGCGACCGCGATCCCGCGGGCGACGTCCGATGTCCATACGGTGCCGCCCAGCCCATAGTCGCTGTCGTTCGCGCGGGCGATCGCGTCGTCGAGATCGTCATAGGCGAGGATCGGCAGCACCGGCCCGAACTGTTCCTCGCGCACCAGCCGGGCGTCGTCGGGGAGGTCGCGGACGATGGTCGGCGCGATGAAATAGCCGTCGCCGGCGATCGGCTCGCCGCCCGCAACGATCGTGCCCTGGCCGCGCGATTCCTCGATCAGCGCGAGCAGCTTTTCATATTGCGCCTTGTTCTGGATCGGGCCGATCGTAGTGCCCTGCTGCAGCCCGTCGCCGACCGCGGCGTCCTTCGCCAGCCGAGCGAGCGCATCGCACAGCGCATCGACCATCGATCGCGGCGCATAGACGCGTTTGACCGCGAGGCAGATCTGCCCGGCATTGGCGGTTGCGCCCTGGAAGATGCTCGGCGCGACCTTGTCGAGATCGGCATCGTCGAGGATGATCGCGGCATCGTTGCCGCCCAGTTCGAGAGTGAAGCGCTTGAGGCTGTCGGCGGCGCTGCCGAGCACCTTCTTGCCGGTCGCGGTCGATCCGGTGAAGCTGACATGGGCGATGTCGGGATGGCCGCTCAGCAGCGCGCCGAGATCATTCTGGTCGACCAGCGTCTGGAACACCCCGGCCGGCAGGATCTGCGCGGCGATCTCGCCGAGCAGCAGCGTCGTCAGCGGGGTGGTGGGGGCGGGCTTGGCGATGACGACATTGCCGGTGATCAGCGCGGGCGCCATCTTGAGCATCAGCAGCAGCAGCGGGAAATTCCACGGCGTGATCGCGGCGACGACCCCGAGCGGATAGCGCTGCTCGATGATGCGGACGTCGTCGGTCTCGCGCAATATCCGCGGTGCGAGTTCCTGGCCGGCATAATAGCCCAGCACCGCGATCGTCCCCATCACCTCGTAGCGGGCCTGGTCGAGCGGCTTGCCCTGTTCCTGGGTCAGCAGCCGCGCGAACTGGTCGGCGCGCTCGTCGATCGCGGCGGCGAGCCGTTCGAGATAGGGGCGCCGTTCGGCGAAGCCCAGCCGCGACCATGCCGGAAAGGCCCGGTTCGCGGCGGCGATCGCCGCTTCGGCTTGCGCCGCACCGGCCCGCGGCGCGGCGGCCAGCACCTGCCCGGTCGCGGGGGTGATGACGTCGAGGGTCGATTCCCCGGCGATCAGCGCGCCGTCGATCAACAGCCGATAGTCCATGATGATCCTCTCCATTTCCGTCATGCCGCCGCGACGGCGCCGTCGGGCGCCTGGCGCTTTTTCCAGCCCGCTTCGGCGCGCGCGGATCGCGATCGGTTGCCGACCCACAGGCAATTGCCGGGCGAGAAATCGGCCATATCGTCGCGCCGGGCAAGGATCATGTCGTCGGGTCGCTCGCCCATGTCGCGCAGGAAGCTTTCGAAGTCGCTCCTCCAGGCATCGCAGACCGCGATCCCGATCGCGCCGCACCCGGGATATCGCGCCGAGGCCGGATTGCGGCAGGCGTCGTTGATCTCCTGCCAGGCGCGGTAGGTCGCGTCGTGGCGCTTCTTCGCGCGCCGGCCATGTTTGAGCAGGCGCGCCGCGCAGATCTCGCTGTGCAGGCAGCCGCAACTCGCGGTCTTGCCCGATCGGACCGCCGCACCATTGATCACGGCCTCATCGCCGCAGTCGCACTGAAACAGCCAATGGGCATGGCCGCCGTGGCTGTGCGAATAGTCGATGCCGACGAGCCGGCCATGGCGGACGCCGGTCATGTCGATCCTCACCTTGCGTGCCATCACATCCTCCCGTTCCGGGACGCCCAAAAGCGGGCTGGTGCCGGAGCCGCTGATTCCCTAGTGATATATACGGAAATATATAGCTACAAGCATCAGCGAGGAACGGCGACCGTCTGCGACGCGCTGTAGTTCGCGCGGTGTACGCCGCCAAAGGGGCCATGATCGGGGGACGTAACGATGGATGAGTGGCGATATCGGCGCGGAGCCGTGGGGATGGCGTTCATGGCGGCGCTGCTGCCGATGGCGGCGATGGCGGACGAACCGGCCGGCGATATCGTCATCGCCGACAGCGCGGTGTTCCCCGAGAACATCGCCTCGTCGCGCGACGGAACGGTCTGGTTCGGCAGCGTCACCAAAGGCACGATCTACCGTGCGCTGCCCGGTTCGAAGGCCGCGCAGGCGTGGATCGCGTCGGGCACCGGCGGCATGAAGCAGTCGATGGGGTTGTGGGCGGACGCGAAGCGGGGCCTGTTGTGGGTGTGTGCCCCCGGCGCCCGCGCGACCGCCGACCAGCCGGCCGAGGCGACCGCGATCAAGAGCTTCGACCTGAGGACCGGGGCGTTTCGCGCGAGCTTCGGCTTCGAGGGCGGCGGGCGCTGCAACGACCTGACGATCGCGCGCGACGGCAGCCTCTATGCCAGCGATTTCGACGGCGGCCGGATCATGCGGCTGGGCAAGAGCGACGACCGTTTCCGACCTTGGGCAGGCGATCTCGGCGCCGGGATCGACGGGCTCGTCCAGCTTGCCGACGGGGCGCTCTATGCGAATAATTTCAAGACCGGGGCGCTGGTGCGGGTGCCGGTGCAGGCCGACGGAACGGCCGGCAAGCCGGTGACGATCGCGACCGGGCGGCCGCTGGTGAAGCCCGACGGGATGCGCGCGGTCGGCGCGAAGACGCTGCTGCTGGTCGAGGGCGAGGGCCGGCTGGTCGAACTGACGATCGACGGCGACGGTGCGACGATCCACCTGCTCAAAGCGGATCTGCCCGACAGTCCGACCGGGGTGACTTTGGTCGGCAACACCGCTTATGTGGTGCAGGCGAAATGGGCCGCGATGCGAGAACCGGCCAATGCCGGCAGCTTCGGTGCCGTTGCGATATCCTATACCCTACCCAAGGCGGCGAAATCCCGATGATCGACTTCAAGAAGACCCTTCTGGCAACCACGCTCGCCGCCACCGCGATCGCCGCATCGGCGCAGGTCGCGTCGTTCGACCAGGCGCCGCCGCACGGCACCACCCAGAAGCCGGCCTTTGCCGGGCAGACCCGCGCGCCCGAGGACAAGTCCGGGGTCGCGTTCGACGTGGTGTCCGCGGTCAAGGGGCTGGCCTTTCCCTGGGGCATGGCGTTCCTGCCCGATGGGCGGATGCTGGTGAGCGAGCGGCCGGGCCGGCTGCGGCTCGTCGGCAAGGACGGCGCGCTGTCGCCGGCGATCGACGGCACCCCCGCGGTCGACGCGCGCGGCCAGGGTGGGATGCTCGGGGTCGCGCTCGATCCGAAATTCGCGACCAACCATCTGATCTACTGGAGCTATTCCGAGCCGCGCGGCAATGGCGTCAACAACACCGCGGTCGCGCGCGGGCGCCTGGTCGACGGGTCGGCGCCCAAGGTCGAGAATGTCGAGGTGATCTTCCACCAGGCGCCGTCGCTGGCCTCGACGCTGCATTTCGGATCCCGGCTGGTGTTCGCGCCCGACGGCACCCTGTTCGTGACGATGGGCGAACGCTCGATCACCGAGGGGCGGATGCAGGCGCAGCGGCTCGACGGGCTGCTCGGCAAGCTGGTGCGGATCAATCCCGACGGCTCGATCCCCAGGGACAATCCGTTCGTCGGCAAGCCCGGGGTCAGGCCCGAAATCTGGTCCTACGGCCATCGCAACGTCCAGGCGGCGGCGATCAACCCGAAGACCGGCGAGATCTGGGAGATCGAGCATGGCACCAATGGCGGCGACGAGCTCAACATCCCGCGCAAGGGCCGCGATTATGGCTGGCCGACGATCGCTTATGGCATCGAATATAATGGCGGCACGATCACCGGCGGCATCACCCAGGCGCCGGGGATGGAGCAGCCGGTCTATTATTGGGACCCGGTGATCGCGCCGAGCGGGATGATCTTCTACACCGGCAAGCTGTTCCCGGCGTGGAAGGGCAGCCTGTTCGTCGGCGGCCTGCGCGACATGCGGCTGACGCGGCTGACCCTGAAGGGCGACACGGTGGTCGGCGAGGAGCGGCTGCTCGGCGATCTCAGGAAGCGGATCCGCGACGTCGTCCAGGGGCCGGACGGGGCGGTCTATGTGCTGACCGACAGCAATGACGGCGAGATATTGAAGCTGGTGCCGGCCTCCGCCGACAAGCGCTGACGATCCTGCGATCCCGACGATGCTAAGACATCCGGGGGATCGCGGGATCGTCGCGGCGATGCTGCGGCCGCCGGCCTTTTGAGGCGCGCCCGCAGCTGATATGCCGGTCGGGCGCCGCAGAGTCCGCATGAACGGGACCGGCGCCGGGAGAGGACGGCATGGCTTCGCAGGACAATATCCCAGGACTGGCGATCGTGACGGGGGCCGCGGGCGGTATGGGCGCCGCCAGCGCGCGGCAGCTTGCCGCGCAGGGTTGGTCGCTGCTGCTGTGCGATCTCGATGCGGGGCGGCTCGAGGCGGTGGCGGCGCCGCTGCGCGGGCCCGGCCGATCGGCGGAGATCCTCGCGGGCAATATCGCCGATGCCGATTTCGGCGCGCGGCTGATCGCGGCGCTTGGCGACCGGCCGATCGGCGCGCTGGTCCACAGCGCCGGCCTGTCGCCGACGATGGGCGATGCCGCGACGATCTTCGCGGTCAATTTCGATGCGACCGCGCGGCTGGTCGATCTGGTCCGGCCGCGGATCGTCGCCGGCGGCTGCGCGGTGCTGATCGCCTCGTCGTCGGGCTATATGATGCGCTCGCCCGAGATCGACGCCGCGCTCGACGCGGCGATCGCCGCCGGCAGTTCGGGCGATCTGCTGGCGATGATGCCGAACCCCGGGCCGGCCTATTCGCTGTCGAAGCGCGGGGTGCTGCGCATGGTCGAGCGCGAGGCGATGGCGTTCGGCGCGCGCGGCGCGCGGATCATGTCGATCTCGCCGGGGCTGATCGACACCGCGATGGGCCGCGCCGAACAGCAGGCGAGCCCGCAAATGGCGGCGATGCTCGCAAAAACGCCGCTCGGCCGCTACGGCAACGCCGACGAGATCGCCGCGGTCGCGGTGTTCCTGTGCTCGCCGGGGGCCTCCTATCTGTCGGGCTCGGACATCAAGGTCGACGGCGGCACCCTCGCCGAGATTCTGCGATAGGCGGGGAGGGCGTCATGGCGGTCCGCGGCATCAACCATATCAATATCCGCACCACCGACATCGCCGCGTCGGTGGCCTTCTATGTCGACGTCTTCGGTCTCACCTACGGCCGCAGCCCGATGGTGATGGGGCAGCAGGGCCATTGGCTCCATGACGAGAATGGCGAGCCGATCATCCATTTCCGGCTGATGGACCCCGGATCGACCGCGACCGGGCCGTTCGACCATGTCGCGCTCAACTGCACCGACAAGACCGGCACCCTCGCGCGGCTGACCGCGCAGGGGCGCGATTATTCGGTGTTCGAGGGGCTGTCGCCCGGGCTCACCCAGGTGTTCGTCACCGATCCGCACGGTGTCGGGCTGGAGCTGAATTTCACCGGGGAATAGCGGGCGCACCGATCACCCGTCGCTCCGGCCCCCGGATCGATGCGTTGCCCGTCCGAGGACAGGCATCGCCCGGAGCCGCCCAAGGCGGGCATGCAGCAGACAAGCGCGCGATCGCCGTACGACGCAGGCCAAGCTCATTCGTATGGCTGCGGCCGGCGGCGGTCTTCCTTTCTTCAACGTCGCGCTTTTGCCTTGGGCAGTTCCGGCCTCCGCCGGAACGACGGGCTTTTCGTGCCCTGCTTTTGCGCCTTCGCGCCAAGCCCCTTGACGCGCCGCGCCGACGCAATAGAAGTGGCTATATAGCGAAATAAAATTCATATATATGAACTTATGCTCCGATCGGAGCGGGAGAGCGTCATGGGCAAGCGCCGCGCCGGGGGAGGGATCCGCCGATGACCGGGCCGATCGGGATCGAGGCCGATTATGTGATCGTCGGCGGCGGCAGTGCGGGGTGCGTGCTCGCCAACCGGCTGTCGGCGCGCCCCGATGTCCGGGTGGTGCTGATCGAGGCGGGCAGCCGGCCGACCGGGCTGTTCGCGAAGATGCCCGCGGGGGTCGCAAAGCTGATGGGGAATCGCGACCGCAACTGGATGTACCGGACCGAGCCCGATCCCTCGATCGATGGGCGCAGCATCGTCTGGCATTCGGGGCGGATGCTCGGCGGCGGCTCGTCGATCAACGGCATGGTCTATACCCGCGGCGCCCGCCATGATTATGACGGCTGGGCGGCGGCGGGCTGCACCGGCTGGGGCTGGGCCGACGTCCTGCCCTATTTCGAGCGCGCCGAAGCCTATGAGGGGCCGGGCGCGCCGGTGCTCGGCAGGAACGGACCGCTCGCGGTCGCGGCCTCGCGCAACCGCCATCCGCTGGTCGAGGCGTTCGTCGCCGCCTGCGGCGAGACCGGGCTGCGGCGGATCGCCGACTATTGCACCGGCGACATCGACGGCAGCTTCGAAAACCATGTCACCCAGGCGCACGGAACCCGCCACAGTACGACGCGCGCCTATCTCGACCCGGTCCGCAAGCGCCCCAATCTGACGATACTGACCGAGGCGCAGGCCGACCGCGTGCTGTTCGAGGACGGCCGGGCGAGCGGGGTCGCGTTCCGCCGCGACGGCGAGACGCAGATCGTGCGGGCGCGCCGCGAGGTGCTGCTGAGCGCGGGCACGATGCAGTCGCCGGCGATCCTGCTGCGATCGGGGATCGGGCCGGCCGGCGAATTGCGCGAGCTCGGCATCGAGACGGTCGCCGATCGCCCCGAGGTCGGCCGCAATCTGCAGGAACATGCCAGCTTCGCGACCAGCCGCTTCGTCAATGTCCCGACCTTCAACGTGATGGCGGGTGCGATGCGGATGCCGGCGCACCTCGCCCGCTATTTTCTGCTCGGGCGCGGGCTGCTGACCACCTCGCCGGTGCTGGCGATGGCGAGCCTGCGCTCCGATCCCGCCAATCCGCATCCCGACATCAAGCTCAGCATGAGCCCCAATTGCCACGACATGACGACGATGCGCCCCGCCGAACGGCCGGGGATGACGATCTTCGCCAATGTCAGCCCGCCCAAGAGCCGCGGCCGCATCGCCCTGCGCAGCCGCGACCCGGACGAGCGGCCGCTGATCGACCACCGGTTGCTCGGCGATGCCGACGACATGCGGGCGCTGGTCAGCGGGGTGAAGGCGGTCGACCGCCTCTATCGCGCGCCCGCGCTGGCGCGCTTCGTCACCGGCATGAATTCGCCGTCGGCGCCGCCCGCCGACGACGGCGAATGGGCCGCCCTGATCCGCTCGCGGGTCGGGATCGGTTTCCACCCGGTCGGCACCTGCCGGATGGGCGGGGATGCCACGGCGGTAGTCGATCCGGCGCTCCGGGTGCGCGGGGTCGCCGGGCTCCGGGTGATCGACGCCTCGATCATGCCGCTGATGCCGATGGCCAACACCAATGCCCCGGCGATCCTGGTCGGCGAAAAGGGCGCCGACCTGGTGATCGCGGGCTGAAGCTGGAAGGAAAGAGAAGATGGCCGATGTCCTGGTCGCCGACGACCACATCTACGAGGAGCTTTACGACGTCCGCCGCGAGGCCGAGGAGATGGGCAATCTCGTCGAGGGCGACATCTATCCGGGCCTGAACGGGCTGCGCGACCGCGCCCCGGTCCACAAGGGGCTGCTGCGCGATCTGCTCGGCCTGCCCGAGCATCATCGCCATGCGATGGCGAAGGGCCGGCAGGGCTATACCGCGCTGTCGTGGAAGGCGTGCGACGCGGCGTTCCGCGACCATAAGACCTTCTCGTCGCGCATCATGCATCGCTCGCCCGACGAGCCCGAGAAGACGCTTGGCATCCTCGAAATGGACGAGCCCGAGCATCTCGCCTATCGCAGCACCCTCCAGCGGATGTTCATCCGCCCGCGGGCGATGACATGGTGGCGGCAGAACTGGATCGACGAGATCGTCGCCACCCTGATCGGCAGCCTGCGCGGGCGCGACCGCGCCGAACTCAACCTGCAGCTGTGCGCGCGGATCCCGGTCCACACCGTCACCCGCGGCATCGGCCTGCAGGGCGACGATGCGCTGACCTTCCGCCATGCGCTGCTCAAGAGCGGCGCGCCGGGGCGGGTGACCCCGCAAGAGCGTCAGGCGGCGGGGCAGGTGGTCGACCGCATGCTGTCCGATCTGATCGCCAGGCGCCGCGCCGACCCGCAGGACGACGTCATATCGGGGCTGATCGCCGCCGAGTTCGACCTGGACGGCGAGCGGCGCACGCTCAGCGATCGCGACATCTTGATCCAGGCCAAGCTGGTGATGCTCGCCGGCGGCGGCACGTCGTGGCGGCAGATGGGGATCACCTTGTGGGCGCTGCTCACCCACCGCGACCAGTATGAAGCGGTCAGGGCCGACCGCCGGCTGATCGACGACGCGATCGAGGAGGCGGTGCGCTGGAACCCGACCGACCCGGTGTTCAGCCGGCTGGTCGCCGCCGATGCCGAACTCGAGGGGGTCGCGATCCCGGCGGGATCGGTGCTCGAAATCTGCCTGGGCGCCGCCAACCGCGATCCGGCGCGCTGGGACGATCCAAACGCCTATGACCTCCACCGCAAGCGCCAGCATCATCTCGGCTTCGGGATCGGCACCCATCAATGCCTCGGCAAGAATGTCGCGCACAGCGAGATCCAGGCGGCGATCAACGGGTTGCTCGATGCCTTCCCCGATCTGCGGCTCGACCCCGACGCGCCGCCGCCCTTCATCACCGGCGGATTGGAGCAGCGCGGCATGTCGGCGCTACCGGTGCTGCTGACATAGGCAGGGACGAGCGGGGCATGGCGATCGCGGACATCCTCAACTTCATCCAGATCGACGCGGCGACCGCGCTGGGCGGCCAGCCCACCGCCGCGCAGTTCGCCGATGCCCGCGACGCGGGCTACGACCTCGTCATCAACCTCGCGCCCGACGGGCTGCCGACATCCCTGCCCGATCAGGCGCAACTGCTCGTGTCGCTCGGCATCGACTATGCGCATATCCCGGTCGCCTGGACCGACCCGCGGCGCGAGCAGCTTGCCGATTTCATCGCGCTGATGGAGGCGGCGAAGGGGCGCCGCGTGCTGGTCCATTGCCAAGCCAATTTCCGGGTGACCGCCTTCTACGCACTCTATGCGACGGCACGGCTCGGCTGGTCCCGCGCGCGGGCACAGGCGCTGATCGACAGGGTGTGGACCAGCCGTCCCGGTTTCACGATGGACGATCGCTGGCGCCAGTTCATCGCCGAGACGGCAGAGGAATAAGCGTCGTATTTTGCTTTTGATAGGCAGTTGCAACAACCATGGCCCATGATTAGTAGGGAGGCGAGGACGGGGCGGGATCGGCAATGACGATATCATCGGACAGGTGGGGCAGAGCCCGCCGTGCAGATGGCGCGCCGAGCGCCCGGCGATCCGTTCCGACCGACCCCCATTGCCGCGAAAGGCCCGGATCATGCTGAACAAGAGGATTTTGTGCGCGGCGGTCGCGATCGTCGCGCTGGCTGCCCCCGCCGGCGCGCATCGCGCCTGGCTGTTGCCGTCGACGACGACCCTGGCCGACACCAGCGACTATGTCGCGGTCGATGCCGGCACCTCGACGCAGGTGTTCCGCGCCGATCATTTCCCCATGCCGACCGACGGTATCAAGGTATGGGCGCCCGACGGAACCATGGGCAAGATCGAGAATGCCGCGCGCGGCCGTTACCGGTCGACCTTCGATGTCGCGATCGACAAGCCCGGGACCTGGCGGATCGGGACGAGCAACGCGTCGGTGTCGGGGACGTTCAAGGTCGATGGCGAGCCCTGGTCGGTCGGCCGTGGCGGGCGCGGCGGCCCGGGTGGTCCGGGCGGACCTGGCAGTGCCGGTGGTCCGGGCGGTCCCGGCATGGCCGGCGCCGGTCCGGCCGGCGGTCCCGAGGGGGCCGGCCCGGGCGGCAATCGTCCGCGCGGAGGCGGTGAAGGGGCCGGTCAAGGCCAGGCGCCCGGCCAGGGACCGGGAGGACCAGGCGAAGGCGAGGGCGGTCCGCCGCGCCAGGCGATCGCCCCCGGCCATAATGTCGCCACCGTCGCCGACATTCCCGCCAATGCGACCGATCTCGTCCTGACCGAAAGCCAGAATCGCAACGAATTCTTCGTGACCGCCGGCGCGCCGACCGACACGGTGCTGCGCCCGACCGGCAAGGGGCTCGAGATGGTGCCGATCACCCATCCCGACGATCTGGTCGCCGACGAGCCGGGCAAGTTCCGCTTCCTCGTCGACGGCAAGCCCGCCGTGGCGCTCAAGGTGACGGTCGTCCCCGGCGGCCAGCGCTATCGCGACGGCGAAAAGGCGCAGGAGCTGGTCGCCGATGCCGACGGCGTGGTGACCGTGGCCTGGCCGGTCGCCGGCTTCTACTGGCTCAACGCCAATGTCGCCGACGACAAGCCGAGCGCGCCCAAGGCGACCAAGCGGCGGCTGAGCTACACCGCGACGCTCGAGGTGGTCGCCCCCTGATCGGCACGCGGTCGGTCCGGCGGGCCGGCCGCGTTCGCCCGATGCGGACCCGCAAGAGATATAGCGGTTGCGTCAAGATGATCGTCGCCCGCACCTGTTGCGGGGGCCATGGCTGTCACCGCGCAGGCCGCCGTCGAGGATAGCGTGCCGCAGCCGGCGGCTTTTCTCCTCCGCCCGGAATGCCGGACGTACCAGCCATGGACCCCGGCACAAGGCCAGGGCGACGGGTGGGGGGGCTGGCTGCGCATATAGCGAAGCTTGGATTTTGGGATGGCGCACGCGACCAGTCCATCGAAATAGGTTCTGATTAGAACCGGACAGAACCCAATAATGTCCTCCCTTTCCCGGAACGAAGCTTTGAATTCCGCCGTTCGCATGTAATTCATGGTGAACGGCCGGCGCTTCGGCAGCTCGGTGGAAATATCGATGCCTTATCATGGGAAACACCGATGGCGGTGGCTTTCGCACGCGATGCAATTTCGCGGATGATGACCTATGTTTTCACGCCTGCGCGCAGGCCGGTTCTGGCCGGACTGTTGCTATGGCCGCTGCTGGTCGGCGCGATCGACCCGGCGGCGGATTTCGAGACGCGGATATTGGCGGTGCACAACCGCGAGCGCTCGACGCTCGGCATCGGCGCGCTGCGCTGGAGCGACCGGCTGGCGGGCGAGGCCGATCTGTGGGCGCGGCATCTCGCGCGAACCGGGCGGCTGGTCCATTCGCAGAGCGATCCCGGCGACCCCGATCCCGAGGGTGAGAATCTGTGGATGGGGACCGCGGGCTATTATCCGGTCGAGCAGGGCGCGCTCTATTGGGCGCGCGAGCGGCGCGATTACCGGCCCGGCATCTTCCCCGACAACAGCCGCAGCCGCAATCTCGAAAATGTCGGCCATTATACCCAGATGATGTGGCGATCGACCGGGTCGATGGGCTGCGCGATGGCGCGCAACCGCCACGACCAGTTCCTGGTCTGCCGCTATCTGGAGGGCGGCAACATCATCGGCGAGCGGCCGTTCTGATCCGCGATCATTCGGTGCCCCGATTGGCGCGCTCCACCAGGTCCCAGATCGCCAGGCCATGGGCGACGAGGTCGCTCGCCGGGACCGAGCCGAGATTGCGGAATTCGAAGATCGGGCGGCGGGTTACGCCGGCCGCCGGCGCATCGGTGCGATTGCCGTAAGCACCGAGCGATTCGAGCTGCTCGCTCTCGGGATCGGCATCGTCGTCGCCGGGATAGTTCGCTTCGGTCAGCCGGTCCACGCGTGCGCCCTCGCCGGCGTCGTACAGGCCGTCGAACCACTCATCCAGCGTGAGGGTGATCTGGTCCTTGCCATCGACCGGTCCGGGGAAGACCGGGTCGCCGAGTTGCACATCCAGAGCGGGGACCATCGCGCGGATCGCGGCCAGCATCGGCGCCTTGAACGCGCCGGCATCGGGAAAATGGTCCATGAGTCCAGCCGGCATCGCGGTGATGATCGTGGCGAAGTCGCTGCGGGACAACAGCCCGCCGGCCGCGGCCTTCGGATAGGGCAGAGCCCGGGTCCGGGCGGTGATCGGAATGGCGATGATCCGGCTCATCACCGCGGCGATCAGTCGTGCATCGGCTGCAGGCAGAGCCCCGAGCCGTGCCCGCACGGCAGCATAGAAGGGCAGGTCGGTCGCACCAGCGGCATAGTCCCGCTGTTTGGAGGCATGATCCGCCCGCGCGTCGAGCGCGCGATTCTTGGCGCCGCGCCACCACACCCAGCGGCGTCCGGCCAGCGTATCCTTGTCGGTTTGCCGGGCCTGATATTCGGCATGGGCGGCCTGGGCGGTATCGTCCGAAGCGAGGTTGGCGAGGCCGCCGATGCTCAGCCCCGCGGTCGCCTGCAGCACGCCGGTGTCATAGGCGACGGCGTTCGCGGCGCCGATGAAACGCCCGCCGCCGGTCGCGGTCTCCAGCGGATGGCGACGCAGCGTCCGCAAATAGCCGGTCATCGCGGTCAGCGTCCGCTCGAGCACCGCACGGTTGGCGGGAATGGTGTCGTTGATCGGCGGGGTGATCAGCTCGAGATCGGACATGGCACCCGGCGCCGATCCGGTCGGCGGATCGTCGGCGGTGGCATTGAACAGCCCCCGATTCTGCAGGATGGTCGCCTTGGCCAGCGGCGCCTTCACGCCGCCATCGCCCTTCGTATAGGTTTCGACCGTCCCCAGCTCATATTCGAAGCCGAGGCTGCGCTGGACGACGCCCGTGCCGCCGCCCAGGTTGATCGCCCGCAGCTGTCGCGGCGCCTCGCCGGTCGACCGGTCGGGGCCGATGCGGGCGGTCAGCTGCCGCGGCGCCGCCTGCAGCGCCCGCGCGCCCATATGGTCGGCCTCGGCCTCGAGGTGCTTGTCGTCGTTGAGCGGGACCCCGGCCGCCATCGTCGCGGTCGGGCGGACCCGGCCCTGCGCCTGCTGGACGACGTGCCACGCCTCGTGCGGCAGATGCTGTTCCTGGCGCGGGGCGAGGTGGATGTCGCGGCCCTGGGCGAAGGCATGGGCATTGAGCTGCGCGGGCTGCGACGAATTATAATGGACCTTCACCGCGTCCATCGACATTCCCGACAGCGCCTCGATCCCCGATTTGAGCTGATGGGGGAGGCCGCCGCGGCTGTGCGGGGCAGGCGGCGGTGCGGCGTTGATCTTCGCATCGGTACCGCGCAGCTCCGCCGCGCGCGGGCCGTTGCCGATATCCTCGGCGAGCTTGCGCTGGGCGGCGACCCGTGGGCTGGCGTTGAGCATGTCCCCGAACGACGACGCGCCGGATCGCTCCGCAGTCGCGCGGCCGGCATGGTCGGCGGTGTCCTGCCGCGCGTCGGGCCGTGCCTGCATCGCATGCTCTGCCATCGCCATCCCCTGCCGTACCGGATCCGCTATGGGTTCGATATCGAACAGGGTATCGGCTTTTGCGCGCCATGTCGAAACAAGATACCGGCGGCCGCGAAGCGCAAAGGGCGGCGAGCGACGGGGCCGCCCGCCACCGTCCTGCCCAGTTCTAGAAGCTGACCCTGGTGCCGAAGCGCAGCGTCCGCGGCTCGACGACCCGGCTCAGCCGGCCGTCGACCGGGCCCGCGGCGTCGAAAGCCGGGATATAGGATTCATATTGATAGGCGATGTCCTTGTCGCGGCTGTTGAGGATATTGAGCACTTCGCCATAAAGTTCGACCCGCGATCGTTTCCACCCGGCGCGGACGTTGACGACGGTGCTGCCCTTGTCGCGGGTGCTGTTGTCCTCGATCAGCGGATAGGGGCCGAGATGGCGCAGCCGCACGCTCGCCTCCCAGCGGTCGAGGACGATCGCCGCGCCGAGCGAGGCGGCGTTCTCGAACGCGTTGGGGATATGGTCGCCATTGTCGTAGCGGGCATGGCTCGCGGTGTAGTTGCCGTCGATCGCCAGCCATTTGGCGGGGCGCCAGAAGGCGACCAGCTCATAGCCATGGCGCTTGCTCGCGCCCGACGGCTCGACCGCGTTGGAATCGCCGACGAACTTCAGTTCGCTGGCGACCGTCAGCCACCACCAGGTCGCGGTCAGGCTGAGCCCGCCATGCTGGTAGCGCGCGCCGAGCTCGCGGCCGGTGCCGCGGACCAGCACCGGCACCGGGGTCTGTTCGTTGACCGCGCCGCGCACGTCGTTCGAATGGAAGCCACGCCCCCAGCTGCCGTAAAGCTCGACCTGCGGGCTCACCGCATAGGCGACCGACGCCTTGGGCGAGACGATCGCGTCATGGCCCTTGCCCTCGCCGAGCGCGGTGGCCGCCGCATCGCGGGCGGCGACGTCATAATGATAATAGTCGCCGCGCAGGCCTCCGGTCAGCCGCAGCCCGGCAAGCGGGGTCCAGGTCGTCTCGGCATAGAGCGCGCCCGACAGCTCGCGCACCCGGAAGGCGCCGAGCGAGTCGACGAAGGCGCGCTGCGCGGTCTGGTAGACCCCGACATTGGCGATGTCGTCATAGCGGTTCTCGGTGCCGATCGTCGCCTGCAACCCGGGGGCGAGATCCCAGTGGCGCTGGCCAGTGGCGCCGAACACCCAGCGCCGGTCGAACTGGCGGATCTGGGCGCTGCTGCCGTCGGGATTGGCGTAGGTCGGGTTCGAATACATCGACCAGTCATAATATTGCGCATAGACATTGCCGCGGCCGTTGGCGCCGTCGAGCGCGACATTGCCGACGAAGCGGGTGGTCTCGCCGCGCGCCGAGGGATCGGGCGAGCAGAAGATGTCCTTGCAGACCGGCGATCCGACGATCCGCTCGGGAATCTGCTCGGTCGGGCGCCAGGTCGCGCGATAGGCGTGGAGCGTCAGATCGAGTTCGCCCGCGCCGGTCGGCACGCTATATTTGCCGAAGCCCGAATAATGGCGGAGATGCTCGGCCTCCTGCCACGGCCCGTCATAGGCCTTGGCCTGCGCGACCAGGGTCAGCGCGCCGCCGCCGATATCCTTGATCGTGCCGCCGGCGGCGACCCGGCGCCAGCCATAGGAGCCGGCCTCGAGCGAGGCCCAGGGCCGGTCATAGCCCTCGACCGTGGTCATATAGGCGGCGCCCGCCAGCGCGAAATCGCCGCCATCGGCGCGGTAGGGGCCTTTGCGGAAATCCTCGCGCGCGACGATCTCGGGGATCAGCCCGTTGAGATCGAGATAGCCCTGGCCATGGCCATGGGTGCGCAGGTTCATCTGCACCCCGTCGATATAGGTGGTGAAGTCCGATCCATGGTCGAGGTTGAAGCCGCGCAGGAAGTATTGATTGGCCTTGCCGCTGCCCGAATGCTGGGCGGCGATCATGCCGGGGACCGCCTCGAGCAGTTCGGCGACCCGCAGCAGCGGCCGCACCAACAGGTCGGCGCCGCTGACCGTGCCTTCGCTCGCCGCATGGGCATGGCCGATCTTGGCCTCGCCGCGCCCGAACACGACGATCTCCTTCTCGGCCTGGCTTCCCGGCTGGGTTTCGCCGGTTGCCGGCGCTGTGGCCGTAGCCGTCGCTTCGTCACGCTCCGCGGCGAGCGCGCTATGCGTCCAGCAGGTCAGTGCCGCCGCGGCGACCAGCCACTGTGCCGGTCGTCCATATCCGATATTCCGCATCATATTTCCCCCGGCGTCGAGCGACATGGGGCAGGGGCGTGCCGTCGATCAACGGTCGGCGCGCGCCGGCGGGCGGACGCCGTCGAGCGCCCGCGGCACGAACCGACGCGGCCCCCGCCTCGGCTTCGTCGCTCAGACGGAGTTCACCGTGCCGCGGCCATCCCCTGGGCCAGGGCAAGAGCGACCAGACGCCGGCAGGTCTCCTGGCTCGCGGGTCGTCGCTCGATGCACGGCCTTCCCAGGCCTCGCAGGATTTAGCGTCCGGCCCAGTGGCTGCCTCCCTCCACCTCGGGAAGGAAGCGATGTGCGTCTCGCTCTCCGCTTACAGTTGCAGGGACAGCCGCGGATTGAGGAGGGCCAGCCTCCCGCACCGCATTCCCTTTCAAGCCCCTCGCGGGGCACCGGCGCGATCTGACGTCCGCCCTGGCGGTTCAACCGCCGACGGACGCGGTGTCGTTACGGAGCCGCCGGGCGATGCGCAAGCCCGTTCGCGTCGCTGTGGCGATGATGGGGAAGGGCATCCCGCATGGCCGCGCGCCATGCGGGATGCCGGTCGCGTTCAGCGGCGGTCGGTACTCTTCACCGCCCGAAACTGTAGCGCAGGCGGAAGCCGTACATGCGGGGTTCGCCGATCAACAGGTCGCCGAGGCCGGCCGAGTTGTAGCCGCCGCCGGTGTTGACCGCATAGACCTTCTTGGTGAGGTTGGTGACGAAGAAGGCGGCGTCGATCGGGGTTCCGCCGACTTTCTCCCAGTTGATGTTGAGGTTCACCAGCGTGCGCGACGGCAGCACCCCGACATTGGCGGGGACGCTGCCATTGGCGATCTGGCGCGAGGTGTAGGTCATCGTGCCGGCGACCGAGAAGCGACCCCAGCTCGCGTCGAGCGGCAGCGTATAGGTGCCGGTCAGCGTCACCTTGTTCCGGGGCGACAAGGTGAACTCGCTGCCCGGCGACACCGTCGGCGCGATCGCGATGAACGGGGTGCCGGCCAGGCTGATGCCGCTGATGTCGATCTCCTTCACCTTGGTGTCGAGATGGGCATAGCCGAGGTCGAAGCGCAGGCTTTCGAACAGGGTCACCGATCCGTCGACCTCGACGCCCCAGATGCGCGACTTGCCGGCGTTGATGATCGCGGCGCCGCCGGCGACGCTGGGCACACCCGAGGTCAGTCCGCCGAACACCTGCTGGTTGCGCAGATTGTTGTAGAAGGCGGCGACGTTGAGATAACCGCTCACCGTTCCGCGGAACGAGGTCTTGCTGCCGATCTCGAACGAGTCGAGATGTTCGGGCTTCCAGGTCTCGAGCCCCGGATTGGTGAAGTTGAGCCCGCCCTGGCGATAGCCGCGCGCATATTTGCCGTAGAACAGCAGGTCGCCGCTCGGCTTGTAATCGAGGTCGATCAGCCAGGTCGGCGCGGTCGACTTGTTGGTCAGCGCGGTCCGGCAGAATTCGGGATCCTGGACGAAGCCGCTGCCATGGCGGAAGGTGTCGGTGCACTGGCGGGTGATGCGCACCCCGGTCGCCGCGTCGAGGAACGAGGCCGGGTTGCGCCCGGTCGGATCGAGCGAGGCGCGGGTGCTGGTGGTGCTGCCGACGATCTTGTCGAACGTGTAGCGGACGCCCGCGGTCACCGCGAAGCGTTCGTCGATATTATAGGTCGCCTGGCTGAACACGCCATGATTGTCGAACGATATCCGGGTCCGCGATTCGGAGATCGAGCCGATCTGCAGCGGGTTCGAGCAGGCGAGATTTTCGGGGCTGGTGCAGTTGAGGAAGATGCCGGTGCGGCCCGAACTGTTGCCGCGCGGGCGGCTGAATTCGAGATAGCCGCCGACCACATAGTTGAGCTTGCCGTCGAGCCCGGTCCCCTGGATCTGGAGTTCCTCGGTGATCGTCGACTGCGACGAGGCGTCCTGGCCGGGGGCGGCATCGAATTCGATATATTTATACGGGGTGCCGGCCGGGGCGGTGAAGGCGAGCAGCGGGTTGATCGTCGCCATGTTGAAGCCGCCCTGCCGCACCCTGAAATTGGTGGTGTAGAGGTCGAAATGGCCGCGCTCGCGGAACTCGCCATAGCTGGCGATATTCTTGATCGTCAGCGTGTCGGTCGCGTTCCAGATGGTGGTGTTGATCACCTGCCACTGGTCGATCTTGAGATAGGGATTGGTGACCGCGGTCTCGACGTCGTAGAGGCTGTCGCCGCGCGCATTCTGGCGGGCGATCTGCTCGCAGGCCGAGGTCGCGGTCAGGCCGCGGGTGCCGGTGGTGGCGTTGGGATCGCACGACACGATCCGCGACGCATAGCCGTTGGTGTCCGACTTGCTGTAATGCGCGATCGTGTAGGTCTGCAGATTGGGCGTCAGGTCGGCGACCGCGCTGAGCCGGAGCGCCAGATAGTTGCGGTCGTTATAGTCCTTCGCGCCGACCCCCGACAGATTGTGCATATAGCCGTCGCGGCCCATCCGGTCGCCGGCCAGCCGCACCCGGAAGCTGTCGGCGAGCGGCAGGTTCACCGCGGCCTGGAGCCGTTTCATGTCGTAATTGCCGGCCGACCCCTCGACATAGCCTTCATATTCGCCGGTCGGCTTCTTCGGCACCAGCAGGATCGCGCCGCCGGTGGTGTTGCGTCCGAACAGCGTGCCCTGCGGGCCCTTGAGCACCTGGACATTCTGCAGGTCCATGAAGGCGCCGGCGCCGACGGTGTTGCCCGAGGTGGTGCCGCCCTGCGCGCGCACGCCGACGACATCGGCGAAATAGACGCCGACCGTCGGCGCGGTCGACTGGTCCTGGTTGAAGCCGCGCAGCGAGAAGCTGCTTTTCTCCGGGCCGTAACGCTCGTTGGTCGACAGCGACGGAGTGTAGGTCGCCAGGTCGTTGGCGACGGTGATGTTGCGGTTGGCGAGCTGTTTCGGGTCGAACACCGTGATCGAAATCGGCACGTCCTGGAGCCGCTCCTCGACGCGGCGGGCGGTGACGATGATGTCCTCGGGCGCGATGTCGTCGCTCTGCGCCCAGGCCGGCGCGGCAGTCGCGGCGCTCAGGCATGCGACGCCGCCCAACAGCGATTTTTTCAGGTCTGTCCTGTTCATGATCTCTCTCCCCAAAGAAAGTGCTTATATGATTATGGTGGATATTCAGGTGGTTGGCGGTGCACGGGCGCAATGTCGCGCCCGGACGCAGATGCGGCAGGCCGATCGGGCCCCGCGTGACGATCCTCCCCTCGCTTTCGTCCATCTGTCCGATTATTCCGGATTATGAACTATCATTCGCTGATATGCGCATCGCGAAGCTAACCGAAGCGCGGAAAATCACATGATCTGATTTTTATTGTCGCTGCAGTCTCATTTGACTGGCGCTGATATGTCCGGGCCGTTGATGTCCCGGATTGACTTCGCGTATCGGGGCGGCAGGTCGGTTCAGGCTGCGAGCATCGCCATCTGCGACCGGATGACGTCGAGATTATGTTGCGCAAGGTGGCTGCCGCGGCCCTCGACGCTGCCTTCGAGGTCGGGGCGTTCGCCGATCTCGAGGCAGCGTTCCCACGCTGCCTCGGCCATCGGCAGCCAATGGTCGATCGCCTGGGCGGGATCGACGATCGCCTGTTCGAGCAGGAGGTTGCCGAAGGTGAAGAAGAAGTCGGGCGAATCCTGCCAGATGTCGATCAGGTCGTGGGCGAGGTCGATCGCGTCGCCGGCGCGGCCGGCCTGGCCGAGGCAGTGGAGATGGCGCACCGTCAGTTCGTGGAGCCAGTTGGCGTCGGGCGCGGTCCGGTCGAGCGCGGCGGCATAGCGATCGCAGGCCTCGGGATAGGCATGGCGGATCTCGGCGTCCTGGCCGAGCTGGTAGAGGATATAGGAATCGCCGGGATGATCCTGAAGGTCGCGCAGCAGCAGCGGCCGATTGCGATCGCGCTTGCCCGCCATCTGCGCGTCGAAATAGCCGTCATGGCCGACATGGAGATCGAGCCGCTGGCGCGGCAGCGCCGACACCGGCTGTTCGTGGACGCGCCCCCGATAGCGCACCCCGCGCGGCAGCAGCCGGGTCAGCCAGCTGCGGTTGGTCGGCGACGGCGCGCCGGTCGCCGCGGCGCCGGGGGCGTCATAGCCGCTATGAACGCAGATCGTGCCGAGCCGCGCCGGCCCTGCGCACCAGGCGCGCAAGGCATCGCCGCCCGCGGCGATCCATTCGTCGGCATCGATGACGAGGTTCCAGTCGGCATCGGCGAGATCGAGCGCATGGTTGCGCGCGATCGAGAAGTCGTTCGGCCAGGCGAGATGATGGACCTCGGCGCCGGCCTGGCGGGCGAGGTCGGCGGTGGCGTCGGTCGATCCGGTGTCGACGACGGTGATGCGATCGACCCACGGCGTCAGGCTGGCGAGGCAGCGCGCGATGCAGCGCGCCTCGTCGCGGACGATCAGCACCGCCGCGAGAACGGGTGCGCCCTGCCGGGCCGTCATGTCTTGGGAAGCCGCCATCGCCGGCCATTATCGCCGGCCTTTCGCCAATAAAGCGTTAACCATCAATCGTATCGCGGGGGCAGGCGGATTCACTTTTGTCTAAGGGCTGCATGGCATGGGCTGGGCATCCGAAGCCGAAGGACGACCATGTTCAACCGAAGTGTTACCGCGCGACTGATGGCGCCGCTCATCATCTCGATGCTCCTCCTCCTCGCGCTCGCCGCGCTGACCATGCACGCGCAGCGCAATGTCGCCGCGGCCGATGCGGCGGCGATCGACGCGCAGGCGCTGGTGTTCGATCTGGGTGAACTACGCTCGCTCAGCCGGTCGCTGCAGCGCGACGCGCTGAACCTGATCACCGAGACCGACGCCAAGGAGCGCGGCACGATCGCCGAGAAATTCGCGACGCGGACGAAGCAGATGGCCGACGATCTGTCGGCGATCGAGGCGAGCCCCCATCATGGCGGGCTGCCCGACGAATATTATGGCAGCCAGAAGATGGTGGTCGAGGAACTGACCAGGGTCGCCGGGCGCGCGACCGCCGGCGACCAGGCGGGTGCGCTCGGCGATTTCCACAGCCAGGTCCGGCCCGCCGAGCGCGCCGCCTCGAAGATCGCCGACGCCAAGATCGACGCGCTCAAGCAGGCGGTGGTGACGCTGCGCGCGACCGCCGACGCGACCGCCGCCGCCGCGCAGACGATGCAGATCGCGGCGACCGCGATCCTCGCGATCGCCGGGCTGGTCGCCGGCTATTGGATCACCCGGCGCAGCGTTGTGACCCCGCTCCACCAGTTGCGCGCCAGCATGGGCCAGCTTGCGTCGGGCCGCACCGATATCGACGTGCCGCACAGCGGCCGCGCCGACGAGGTCGGGCAGATGGCGCAGTCGATGGCGATGTTCCGCGACCAGCTGCGCGCCGCCGAGCGCGCCAAGGAGGCCCAGGCGGCGCTGATCTGCGACAGTATCGGCCATGGCCTGTCGCAGCTCGCCGAGGGCGATCTGACCGCGCAGGTCGATGCCGAACTCACCGGCCCGTTCGCCAAGCTCAAGCGCGATTTCAACGCCGCGACCGCGGCGCTGCGCCAGGCGATGACCAGCGTCACCCAGGCGACCGGCGGCATCAATGCCGGCGCCAGCGACATCCGGCTCGCATCCGACGAACTGTCGCAGCGCACCGAGCAGCAGGCGGCGTCGCTCGAGGAGACCGCGGCGGCGATGGACGAGATCACCACCACCGTCCGCCAGACCGCCGAGGGCGCCAACCGCGCCAACGGCATCGTCGGCATGGCGCGCAAGGAGGCCGAGGAATCGGGCGAGGTGGTGCGCCGTGCGGTCGATGCGATGGGCGGGATCGAGCGGACCTCGGCCGAGATCTCGGAGATCATCAGCGTGATCGACGGCATCGCCTTCCAGACCAACCTGCTCGCGCTCAACGCCGGGGTCGAGGCGGCGCGCGCCGGCGACGCCGGCCGCGGCTTTGCTGTGGTCGCTTCCGAAGTGCGTGCGCTCGCCCAGCGCTCGGCCGACGCCGCCAAGGACGTCAAGGCGCGGGTGACCGCGAGCGGCCAGCAGGTCGACGCCGGGGTCGAACTGGTCAGCGCGACCGGCAAGGCGCTCGAACGGATCATCGGCCGCATCGCCGAGATCAGCACCCTGGTGTCGGAGATCGCCGCCTCGGCCGAGCAGCAGGCGACCGGGCTCCAGCAGGTCAACAGCGCGGTGTCCGAGATGGACGGGGTCACCCAGCAGAATGCGGCAATGGTCGAGGAATCGACCGCCGCGGCGCGCAGCCTCGCGGTCGAGGCCGATGCGCTCGCCGCCGAGGTCGCGCGCTTCACGGTCGGCGAGGGCAGGGCGGCCGCGCCGGCGCCGCGATCGGCCGCGCCGGTCCACCAGCTCCAGGCGCGCGCCGCCTCGGCGGGGCGCCGGATCGCGCGTGGTAGTGCGGCGGTAGCGGTGGCGGCCGACGAGGACTGGTCGGAATTTTAGGACCTTATCGTCGCCCCGCACTTGTTGCGGGGTCCATGGCTGGTGCGCCTGGCGCGATGGCTAAAAGAAAGCGGGCCGGCTGTGCTGCGCTCGATCTTTGGCGGCGGCGTGCGCGGAGATAGCCATGGACCCCGCAACAAGTGCGGGGCGACGAAGGGGAGGAGAATCGCCCTAAGCCGGCGGCCGGCTGGCGAGCGCCTCGTCCTCGGCGACGATCTCGCGGACCTCTTCGGCGGCGGCCGGGGCGAGCAGGCGGATCCGGCGCCAGCCGCCGTGCCAATAATAAAGCGCGGTCAGCAGCAGCGAGACGAAATAGCCGTTCGGGAAGCTCCACCAGATCCCGTCGGCGCCCTGTCGCCCCGACAGCCACAACGCCAGCCCGATCCGGCCGGGCACCAGTGCGACGAAGGTGATGATCAGCGGGACGACGGTGGCGCCGTTGGCGCGGGGCACCGCGCCGACCACCATGCCGACCCCGGCGAGCACCAGCGACCAGCCGGCGAGCAGGTTGATGTGACGCGCGACCTCGACCGCGTCGCGTTCGTTGCCGAGAAACAGCCCGAGCAGCATCCGGTCGGCGAGGGTGAAGATCAGCACCAGCCCGCCGGTCAGCGCGAAGTTGAGCCAGACCCCGCTGATCATGATCCGGTTGACCCGGTCCCAGCGGTTGGCGCCGATGCTCTGCGCCGCCATCGTGCTGACCGCGGCGCTGATTGCGAAGGCCGGCATCTGGACATAGGTCCAGAGCTGGTTGGCGGCGCCATAAGCGGCGACGGTGATCGTGCCATAACGGTTGATCAGCCCGACCGTCGCGAGCGAGGTCAGCGTCACCACCACCATCTGCAGCCCCATCGGCACCCCGCGACGCATGATCGCGCCGATCGTCGAGGCCGACGGCCGCAGATAGCGCCATTCGGCGCCGCGCAGCCTGATCGGCAGATCGCGTCGATAGAGGAAGCGCAGCAGCACCAGCAGCACGACGGCGTTGGCGACGAGCCCCGCGATCGCCGACCCGGCGATCCCCAGCGCCGGCACCGGACCCCATCCGAGGATCAGCGGCGGGTTGAGCGCGATGTCGATGACCGTCGACGGGATGATGAACCGCAGCGGCGTGACCGAATCGCCGGTGCCGCGCAGCGCCGATTGCAGGAACGACATCATCAGCCCCGGGAACAGACCGATCATCGAGATCCGCCCATAGTCGAGCGCCAGCGGATAGACGTCGGCGGGGGTTCGCAGCGCGCCGAGGATCGCCGGCATCGCATACCAGCCGCCGATCGCGACGATCAGGCCGGCCATGGCGAACAGGGTCACGCCCGCGCCGACGAAGCGCCGCATCCCGTCGATATCGCGCCGGCCCATGCTCTGGCCGATCAGGATCGACAGCGCCATGCTCAGCCCGAAGCTCAGCGCGAACACCATGAACATGACGAGATTGGCATTGGTGGTGGCGGCAACCGCGGTGGTGCCGAGCAACTGCCCGACCCACACCGAATTGATCGCGCCGTTGAGCGACTGGAGCACGCTGGACGCCAATGTCGGCAGCGCGAACGCGAGCAGGGTTCGGGTGATCGGGCCGTCGGTCAGGTCGAGCGGGGCGCGACCGCGTTTCGTCGGCGCGGCGTCGCGCATATCGTCATCGCTCAATGCTGTTCTCCCCGCCCGCACTCTGGCGGTTGGCCCGGCATTAGTTCAAGATTTAAACCGGCTCAATGCCGTTGCCTGCTTCAGGCTCGAGGAAGGTCCGGGCCGAAGGGGGGATGCCGTACCCGCCGGCATGACGGCGGAGGCGCTGCATCCGCTCATCGCGCGACTCCCCGCTGGACAAGCGGCGCTCCGACGCGGTGTAATAGCCGTTAACAGAATCCGCGAAGAACGGGCAGGGGAGAGCGACGATGACGATCATCCGGCGAATGGTGGCGGGCCTGTGCCTGATCGTCGCACTGGTCCTGCTGTGGGGCGGGGCGCGGCTGATCGTGCTGGGCGGATCGGTCTATTATCTCGCCGCCGGCCTCGTGCTCGCGCTGCTCGCGGCGCTGCTGTGGCGGGGCAGCCGCTGGGCGCTGCGCCTCGCGATCGCCGGCTGGCTGGCGACCCTGCTGTGGAGCTTCGCCGAGATCGGGCTCGATCCCTGGGGACTGCAGGCGCGGCTGCTCGCGCCGGGCGTGCTGCTGATCGTCATCCTGCTGGCGGGGCCCGTCGCGCGGCGCACCCGGCTGCTCGTCGGCGGCGGGGCTTCGGTCGCGGCGCTGGCCGCGCTCGCGACGATCTTCATCACGGGCGCCGCGCCCGCGACCCGCGAGGTCGTGCCGCCGGCCGCGGTTGCGGCGAGCGACTGGCCCGCTTATGGCGACGGCCCCGGCAACACCCATTTCGCGTCCGCGCGCCAGATCGATGCCGGCAATGTCGCCGGGCTGAAGGTCGCCTGGACCTATCATATGGGGACCGCCGCGCTCGCGACGCGGCCGGGCGCCAAATATATGTTCGAGGCGACCCCGCTGAAGATCGGCGAGACGCTCTATCTGTGCGGTCCGGACAGCCGGGTGGTCGCGCTCGATGCCGCGACCGGCAAGCCGCGCTGGCGCTTCGATCCGAAGGCCGACAGCCGCGCGGGCGGCTTCGTCTGCCGCGGCCTATCCTATGCCGAGATCGGCAGGCAGGGCGCCTGCGCGCGGCGTATCCTCGCGCCGACGATCGACGGGCGGCTGATGGCGCTCGACGCCGGCAGCGGCCGGCTCTGCGCCGGTTTCGGCCAAGGCGGTTTCGTCTCGCTGCTCGACGGGCTCGGCGCGGTCCGGCCGGGCTTCGCGCAGGCGACCTCGCCCGGGATCGTCATCGGCGATCGGATCGTGCTGGGCCTGCAGGTCGCCGACGCCCAGTCGGTCGACGTTCCCTCGGGGGTGATCCGCGCTTATGATATCGTCACCGGCCGGCTCGCCTGGGCGTGGGACATGGGCCGCCCCGACCGTGCCGGCGCGCCGCCTCCGGGCGAGACCTATACCCGCGGCACCCCCAATGCCTGGGCGCCGCTCGCCGCCGACCCGAAGCTCGGCCTGGTCTATGTCCCGACCGGCAATCCCTCGCCCGACTTTTTCGGCGGCCGGCGGCGGCCGTTCGACGAGACCTATGGCAGCGCGGTGGTCGCGCTCGATGCGCGGACCGGCCGGCCGCGCTGGCATTTCCAGACGGTCCATCATGATCTGTGGGACGAGGATGTGCCGGCACAGCCGGCGCTGATCGACTGGCCGACGAAGCAGGGGCGCGTGCCCGCGCTGGTCCAGGCGACCAAGACCGGCGACATCTATGTCCTCGACCGGCGCAGCGGCCGGCCGCTGGTGCCGGTGGTCGAGCGGCCGGTGGCGCAGGAGGGGGCGGCCCCCGGCGAGCGGCTGTCGCCGACCCAGCCCTTTTCGAGCCTCAGCCTGATGCCGCCGCGCCTGACCGAGGCCGATATGTGGGGGCTGAGCCCGCTCGACCAGCTCGCCTGCCGGATCGCCTTTCGCGGCGCGCGCTATGACGGCCCCTATACGCCGCCGGGCCTGACGCCCTCGATCACCTTTCCCGGGGCGATGGGGGTGATCGAATGGGGCGGGCTCGCGATCGACCCGCAACGGGGCATCGCGATCGCCAATATCAACCGGCAGGCGATCGGTTTCCGGCTGGCGCGGCGAAGCGACGCCCCGCGCCATGCGCGCGCGATGCCCGCGGTGGGCGCGCCGCCCGATCCGGGACTGTCGCCGCTCGAAGCGCTGAGCTGGAGCCCGCAGGAAGGCACGCCCTATGCGGTCCATTATATGCCGTTCTTCAGCCCGCTGTTCATGCCGTGCCAGCGACCGCCCTGGGGCGAGCTGGTCGCGATCCGCCTTGCCGACCGCAAGATCGTCTGGCGCCGGCCGCTCGGCACCGGCCGCGACAGTGGGCCGCTCGGCATGGCCTCCCATCTGCCCCTGCCCGGCGGCACGCCCAGCATGGGCGGCAGCGTCGTCACCGGCGGCGGGCTGGTGTTCATCGGATCGACGATCGACCGCTATCTGCGCGCCTTCGATGTCGCGAACGGGCGCGAGCTGTGGCGCAGCCGGCTGCCCGCCGGCGGCCAGGCGACGCCGATGAGCTATGTCACCACCGCGGGCCGGCAATATGTCGTGATCGCCGCCGGCGGCCACGGCATCATCGGCACCAAGACCGGCGACAGCCTGATCGCCTATGCCCTGCCGAAGGAGCCGAAATGACCGAGATTGAACGCCTCGCCGCGATCGAGGCGCTGCGCCAGCTCAAGGCCCGCTATTTCCGCGCGGTCGACAGTGCGGATTCGGCGCTGATGGCGACCGTGCTCGCCGACGACTGCGTGCTCGACTATCGCGGCTGCTGCACCGATCCGGCGACCGGGATCGATCATCTGCCGGCGATGAACGTCGTCATCCGCCGCAACGGCGGCGAGATCCTGGCGATGGACGCGCTCGCCAGGGCGGGCATCGTCAGCGTCCACCAGGGCCATATGTTCGAGGTCGAGTTCGACGGCGGCGACCGCGCGACCGGCATCTGGTCGATGACCGACCGCCTCTACATGCCCGAGGGCGCGGCTTATGCGCTGATGGTCGGCTATGGCCATTATCATGAAGAATATGTGCGGACCGCGGCCGGCTGGCGGATCGCGGCGATTCGGCTGACGCGGATCCGGGTCGAAGTGGTGGCGCGGGGGTGAGGGAGCTTACCGATGACGTCATCCCGGCCCCCGGATCGAGGCTTCGCCCCGTCCGAGGACAGGCACCGTCCGGGATCTCGGGAGGTTAGCGCGCGCCCTTGCCGCCCGAGATCCCGGCCTCCACCGGGATGACGTTTGTGGCGCGAAGAAGGGTCGCACCCTTGCCACATCCGTATTGCTACAATAACACACCCATATGACCATTCTCCGCCTCGACAGCATCACCAAATCCTATGGCCGCAAGCGCGTGCTCGACGGCGTCACCGCCGATTTTCCGGTCGGGCTGACCCTGCTCGTCGGCCCGAGCGGCGCGGGCAAGTCGACCCTGCTCAGGCTGATCGCGACCGCCGAGAAGCCGCGCAGTGGCCAGATATTCTGGCAGGGGGAGAAACTGCCGGGCGCGCGCAAGGCGCTGAGGCGGTCGCTCGGCTATGCGCCGCAGGCGGTCGATCTGCCCGAGGACCTGACCGCGCGCGGCTTCGCGCTGCACATGGCGGCATTGAAGGGGCTCGATCTCGCCGCCGCCGACGCCCAGTTCGGGGCGATCACCGAAGCGATCGGGCTCCATGCCGATATCGACAACCGCATCGCCACCTTCTCGGGCGGCATGCGCCGGCGGCTGATCTTCGCGCAGGCGCTGCTCGGCGCGCCCGAACTGCTCGCGCTCGACGAGCCGACCGCCGAACTCGACGGCGACACCGCGCGCCGGCTCGGCACGCTGATCCTCGAACGCGCGAAGCGCGCGGCGGTGGTGATGACCACCCATCTCGCCGACGAGCTCGCGCCGCATGCGGTGGCGGTGCTGCGGGTCGAGGGCGGCAAGGTGGTCCGGCAATGACCGCGCTCGCGGTCGCGCGCTCGTCGCTGCTGACCAGCCTGACCCGCTATTCGCGCAGCTGGGGATTGTGGCTGCTGCTGCTCGCCGGTCCGGTCGGCGCGCGCTTCATGATCGCCCGCGACGACGGATCGGGGGTCCAGATCGCGATCGGCAAGCATCTGCCGGTGATGACCTCGGCGACGCTCGGCGTGTCGCTCGGCATCGTCGTGTCGCTGCTGCTGGTGCCGGTCGGCTTCCTCTATCTGCGGTCGAACGTCACCCGCCGCCAGCCCTGGCAGGTCGAGGAGGTGAGCGGCGCTTCGCGGATCGCGATCGTCTATGGCCGCTTCGCCGCCGATGTCGCGATACTGTTCGGGATGCTGGCGACGCTGACCCTGGCCGGCTGGCTGCTCGGCTGGTTCATCGTCAGCGGCCCCTATGACGTCGCACAGATCAGCCTGACCTTGTGGCTGGTCGCCGCGCCGACGCTGATGGGGCTGGCGGCGGTCCGGCTGTTGTTCGACGCGCTGCCGATCGCCCGCCGGGGCCTGGGCGAATTCTTCTATTTCGTCATCTGGATGGCGTCGATCGTCATGCCGTCGGCGGTCAGCGACCAGCCATCGAGTTTCACCGCCAATCTCTACGATGCCGCGGGCTATGTGCGGCCTTTGCTCGGTGCGCATCCCAAGAACGATGATTTCGCGATCGGCGGCATCAACGATCTCCGGCCGGGGCGGGTGCCGCTCGACGTCATGACCAATATCGCCTCGCCCGGCTATGTCGCGTCGCGCTTCGCCTGGGCGGGGATCGCGGTCGCGCTGGTCGGGCTCGCCGGGCTGCTCTACCGCCCGCACCGGGTGCCGCGGCGGATCAAGGGCAGCGGTCGGATCGCGCGCTGGTTGGCCGGCGGCACGCCGCGCCCGGCCGATCCCGCCGCACCGCCCGCGCGCGGCGCGGCGATGCCGTTCGCCGGGCTGATCGCCGCCGAGTATCGGCTGATCGGCGCGGGGCGGATCTTCAAGCTGCTGGCGATCGCCGCCGCGGGAGCCGGGCTGCTCGCCGATTATCGCCATATCGGCAGCCCGGCCGCGGCGCTGCTGCTGATCTTCGGGTTCGCCGCCCATGCCGGGCGCAGCGAGGCGCGCGGGCTGCTCGCGCTCACCCACACCGCGCTGTTCACGCCGATGACGCGCCGGGTGGCCTTCCTGATCGCCGGGCTCGGCTGGTCGCTGCTGCTCGCGATTCCGGCGGCGGTCGCTCATCTGTCGCCGCAGCCGCTGTTGCTCGCGCTGGCGACCGGCGCGGCGGCGAGCCTGATCTCGATCGGCCTCGCGACGATCAGCCGCTCGGCGTTCGCGTCGCGGCTGGTGCTGCTGATCCTGTGGTATGGCTATTTGTCGTCATGACGGCAGGCGGATGAGCAGGCACGACAAGGGCTGGACGCTCGCCGCGATCGGGGTGATCGCGACCTGCCTGTCGGCGTTCGGGCATGAGGCGTTCGGTCATGGCGGCGCCTGCCTTGCGGTCGGTGGCAGCATCTCGCTGCTGACCGCGACCCATTTCGCCTGCGCGGGTGGCGGCATCGCCGTCGACGCCGCCGGGCCGCTGATGAACCTCATCCTCGCGGGCCTCGCTTGCGCGCTGCTGCGGTTCGGCGCGCCGAAGACCGTGACGATGCGCTGGTTCCTGCTGTCGCTCGGCGGGATCAACCTGTGCTGGTTCGCGGGCGAGCTGGTCTCGTCGCCGCTGGTCGGCGGCTATGACGAGGCGGCGATCGCGCGCCAGTTCGACTGGCCGGCGATCTGGCGGCCGATCGCCTTCGCGCTCGGGCTGGCGGTCTATGCCGGCACGATCCGGCTGGTCGCACACAGCTTGATCGATTTCGTTCGCCAGGGTGATCCGCCGGGCGGGCTGCGCCGGCGTTTCGGCATCGTCCATGCCGCCGCGACCCTGTCCTTCACCATCGCCGGCCTGTGCTGGGTGCGCGCGCCGGTCGCCGCCGCGGTCGAATGTTTCATGACGATCGGGGTTGCGGTGGCGCCCTTGTGGATATCGCTGGGGCCGGCGGTGCGGGCGACGGGCCGCGATCACAGTATGTCTGTCGAGCGGTCGGGAATGTGGATCGCAGCGGCTATCGTCAGCTTCGCGGCTTTCGTCATTTTCCAGGCGCGCGGGATCGGTCCGCTCGCCTGAACCGCAATCTGCGCTTGCCGCCGCGCGTCGTTCGCTCGACAAGATGGATCTCAGCTATCGGGGGCTTCATGCGCTATCTTGTGGCGGCTCTGTCCGCATCTCTGGTTCCGGCCGCGGCGCTGGCGGCGCCGCCGACCCCGCTGATCGACATCTACCGGTCGATCCATGCCCATCCCGAACTGTCGCATCATGAGGAGCGGACCTCGGCGCTGCTGGCGACCGAGTTGCGCGCCGCCGGCTATGACGTCACCGATCATGTCGGGGTCTATGCCGATAGCAGCCGCGCCTTCGGGGTCGTCGGCATCCTGCGCAACGGCAAGGGGCCGACCCTGCTGATCCGCGGCGACATGGATGCGCTGCCGATCGTCGAGAAGACCGGGGTGGCCTATGCCAGCCATGTCGTGACGACGAACGATGCCGGCCAGTCGGTCGGGGTGATGCATGCCTGCGGCCATGACATCCACACCACCAACCTGATCGGGGTCGCGCGCGCGCTGGCCGCGGCGCGGGGGCGCTGGCACGGCACGCTGATGCTGGTCGGCCAGCCGTCGGAGGAGACCGTCGACGGCGCCGCGGCGATGCTGGCGGACGGGCTCTACCAGCGCTTCGGTACCCCCGACATGATCATCGGCCTCCACGACAGCAACGGCCTGCCGGCGGGCAAGGTCGGCATCGCCGCCAGCGCGGTCCAGGCGGGTGCGGATTCGGTCGACATCCTCGTCCGCGGCGTCGGCGCGCACGGCGCCGAACCGCAGAACGGCAAGGACCCGGTGGTGATCGCCGCACTGCTGATCGCGCAGCTCCAGACGATCGCCAGCCGCGAGGAGAATGCGCTCGATCCGGCGGTGATCACCGTCGGCAGCATCCACGGCGGCACCAAGCGCAACATCATCCCCGAGGAAGTGAAGCTCCAGCTCACCGTGCGCGCCTTTTCCGAAAAGGCCCGCGGTATCGCCCTCGACGGCATCCGCCGGATGGCCGCGGGCGTCGCCCTGTCCGCCGGACTGCCGCCGGAGAAGGCGCCGGTCGTCACCGTGCTCGCCAATGAATCGGCCCCGCCCTTGATCAACGACAAGCCGCTCGCCGCCCGCGCGCAGGCGATCCTGGCGTCGGCGATCGGCGCCGGCAATGTCGTGGTCGAGGAACCGATCATGCCGAGCGAGGATGTCGGCCGCTTCGCGCTCGATCACCGCATCCCGATCGTCTATTATACGCTCGGCGCGATGAACCCCGACCGCTTCGCCGCGGCGAGCGCGAAGGGCGAGAGCCTGCCCGGCCCGCACAACGACCATTTCCAGCCCGATCCCGAACCGACCCTCGAAACGGGCGTGCGATCGATGACCGCGCTCGCGATCGGGCTTCTCAAATAGGGCGGCCCTGCTGACAATGGGGCGGCCCGTGGGCCGTCGGCGATACCGACCAGAAATCCTCTGCTGCACGATCCGAGGTCCAGATGCCTTCGTTCCCGAGCTACGATCCCTCGACCGATTCAATCCGCCTCAATGGCGGTGCGGACATCATGCTCACCCTTTTGATGAAGGCCAAATTCGGGGAGCGTTTCGATCCGGAGATCCTCTTTCACGCGCGGGTGACCGATCTGATCCGCCAACTCGATCGCGCACTCCCGGACCCACTGCGGCCATCGGGCGGTTGCTTCGTGCGGGATGACCTGCGGCTGATCGCCAAGGGGGTATTCGACGGCAGCTTCCAGAATGGCTGGTGGTCGAAGACCATCGAGGAAAGGACTCGATTTCTTCAGGATGCGGCGGCGCCGTGGGTCCTGTCCGCCGACGATATCGACCATATCTTCGACGACATCGGATCGCTGCTGTTCCGCTCTCGCCAGATCACGTCGCTGGCGGCGTCCGAAGACGACACCTGAGCCCACACCGCCGGACCTTCAGCCCGATGCCGCCCGGCACCGTCGACGATAATCGGCTGGGCTCTCGCCGGTCAGCTGCGCGAAGGCCTTGGCGAAGGCGCTCGGCGAGGCATAACCGACGTCGAGCGCGACGTCGGTCACCCGCCGGCCCTCCGCGAGCAGGGTCATCGCCGACAATATCCGCGCCTGGCCCAGCCATGGCTGCCAGCCCATGCCGGTCTCGCCGAGGAAATGGCGGCGGAAGCTGCGTTCGGACATGCCGGCGACCGCGCAGGCGCGCGCGATCGTCGCGGCGGCCGGGTCGGCGAGCGCATCGTCCATCGCGCGGGCGAGCCCGGCATGGCTGGCGCCGGGCAGGCTCAGCGGCAATTCGCTTTCGAGCCATTCGCCGCACATCAGCGCCAGCGTGGCGAAGAAGCTCGCCGCGAGCGGGTCGGCTTGTGCGCTGCCCTGCGGCCAGCGCATCGCATGGAGGATCATCTCGCGCATCACCGGCGTCGCGACCAGAATGCGCAGCCGGTCGCCCGGATCGGCGATGCTGGCGGGCTCGAAATAGAGCGAGGCGCCTTCATGGTCGGACACGCCGGTGCGGTGCAGCGTCCCCGCAGGGATCCACGCCGCGCGGCCCGCGGGCAGCAGGTAGCGTGCCGACCGCGTCTCGATCAGCGTGACCCCGCCGGTCGCATAGATCAGCTGGTGATAAGGATGGTCGTGCCAGTCGTAGAAGGTGTTGAGCGCCATGTCGCGAAAGGCGAACGCCGGCCCGCTTGGCCGATCGAGCCCATAGTCGTGGAGCGCCGCCACCGTCTGTCGGTCGTCTAGATGTCGCATGGCCGATAATCGCCTGTTTTTGACCGGATGTCGTTAGTCGGCCAAATCGCGGAGAGCTAGAGGGGATCTGCCAACAGGAGCAGAGCATGACGACTCAAAGCACGACCGACCGAACCGACCATGATCGCCGCATCGTCGACCAGTTCACCCGCTGGGCGAAGCCCTTTGCCGATCTGCCGCTCCACGCCGCCGACGATGCGATGGCGATGAGCCTCGCCGCGATCGCGCCTGCGGCCGGCGACGAGATCCTCGACGTCGCCTGCGGCCCCGGCATCGTCGCCTGCGCGATCGCCCCGCATGCCGGCCATGTCACCGGGATCGACCTGACCCCGGCGATGATCGAGCAGGCGCGGGCGCGCCAGGCGGCGGCGGGGCTCGCCAATCTCGCCTGGCAGGTCGGCGACGCCACTGCGTTGCCGTTCACAGATGGCGCCTTCGACCGGGTGGTGACCCGCTACAGCTTCCACCATCTCCCCGATCCGGCGGCGGCCTTGCACGAGATACGGCGGGTCTGCCGACCCGGCGGCCGCATCGTCGTCATCGACGCGACCCCGACCGCCGATAGCCAGGCCGCCTATGACCGGATGGAGACGCTGCGCGATCCCTCGCACGCCAGTGCGCTCACCCTCGACCAGCTGCGTGCGATCGGGCGGGAGACGGGGCTGACCGAGGTCGCGATCGACGGCTACCGGCTCGAGGCGTCGCTCGGCACGCTCGCCGACCCGGCCGACATGGCCGCGCTCGAGGCGATGTTCGACGCCGATATCGCCGGCGGCGAGGACCGGATCGGGGTCGGCGCCTGGCGGGCGGAGGATGGGGTGAGGTTCTTCTTCCCGGTGTCGATTATGGCGTGGGAGCGGTAAAAATCACCGTCGCCCCGGCGGAGGCCGGGGCGACGATTGCTCTAAAAAATCTCCGCTCCCATTAGCATCGCTCGGGATCGTCCCTACATGCTGCACGACAGCAGGAGATCCGCATGACCGCCCTTTCCATCCTCGATCTGGTCCGCGTTACCCAGGAGACCGACGCGCGCGGGGCGCTCGACAATGCGCGCGATCTGGCGGCGCATGCGGAGGGGTGGGGCTATCGGCGTTTCTGGGTGGCCGAGCATCACAACATGCCCGGCATCGCCAGCGCCGCGACCTCGATCGTGCTCGGCCATATCGCCGCGGGGACGAAGCATATCCGGTTGGGGGCGGGCGGGATCATGCTGCCCAACCATGCGCCGCTGATCATCGCCGAACAGTTCGGCACGCTCGCGCGGCTGTTTCCGGGCCGCATCGACCTCGGCCTCGGCCGGGCGCCGGGCACCGACCAGATCACCGTGCGTGCGCTGCGCCGCTCGATGGGCGCCGACAGCTTCCCGCAGGATGTCGTCGAGCTGCAATCCTATTTCCGCGCCGAAGCCGCCTCGGCCCAGGTCCAGGCGGTGCCGGCCGCCGGCACCGACGTGCCGCTGTGGATCCTCGGATCGAGCACCTATGGCGCCCAACTCGCGGCGATGCTGGGCCTGCCTTATGCCTTCGCCTCGCATTTCGCGCCGCAGCAGCTGATGGCGGCGCTGCGCATCTATCGCGAGCGCTTCGAGCCCTCGGCGCAGCTCGCCAGGCCGCACGCGATGGTCGGGGTCAACATCATCGCCGCCGAGACCGATGCCGAGGCGCGGCGGCTCGCCACCACCCAGCAGATGTCGTTCGTCAACCTGTTCCGCGGCGCGCGCGGGCTCAGCGGGCCGCCGATCGACGATATCGACGCCTATTGGTCGCCCGCCGAAAAGATGCAGGCGGGCCAGATGCTCGAGCGCGCGATCTACGGGTCGCCGGCGACGGTGCGCGCGGGCATCGCCGCGCTGGTCGCCGAGACCGGCGCCGACGAGCTGATGATCGTCTCCGACGTCTATGATCATGCGCAGCGGCTGCGCTCCTACGAACTGATCGCCGAGGCGGCGCGCGACATCGGGATCGGCGGCCAGGTGCCGTGCGACCGCGAGCCGGAGCCGGTCGGCGGCTGACATCGCGCCAGCAATCCGGGCGGCGAACATTTCGAGCCTGCAACATGATGGAAATCGCCTGACATGACCGCGCGCTAACCGCCCTTCGATCATCATCGAAAAGGTCCGGGGTCCCATGCGCAGGTCGATCGTCATATTCACGCTGCTGGCGGCGGCCGCGGGCACGTCCCCGGGCTGGGCCGGGCAGGCCGATCCCGACGCCGATGTCCCGCCCGCCGCGGCAAGTCCCGGCGGCCCGGGCGGCGGTCCCGACGGGCATGGCGACGGACCCGGCGGGCATAAGGGTGGCCCCGGCGGACCGGGCGGGCGGCCGATGTTCGGCGGGCTGTTCATCAGCCCGATGGGCGAGCCGTTTCGCGGCGAAGGCGGCGGCGAAGCGCTTGTCACGACCTGGTTCGACGCCGCCGACGCCGATCATGACGGCCGGCTGACCCTGATCGAGTTCCAGCGCGATGCGCTGCGCTTCTTCCGCACGCTCGACACCGACAAGGATGGCGAGATCGCGCCCGACGAGCTCGACCATTATGAGACCGCCATCGTCCCCGAGATCCGGGTCGGCGGCCCTGGTGGCGGCGAAGGCGGCGGGCGGCCCGGTGGCGGCGGCCGGCGGCGCGGCCCGGGTGGTGGCGGTGGCCATGGCGGCGGCGGTCCCGGCGGTGGTGGCGGCGGCCCGGGCGGCGGTGGCGGTGGTCCCGGCGGCGGCGGTTTCGGTGGCGAAGGCGGCGGAGAAGGGGGCGGGGGCGAAGGGGGCGGCGAAAATTCCCGTCCGTCGGGCGGCGCGATGGCGGAGCGGCCGCAAGGCGCCGCGCGCTTCGGCTTCTTCGCCTATCCCGAACCGATCATTGCCGCCGACGCCGACCTCAACCGCGGGGTCAGCGCGAAGGAGTTCGTCACCGCGGCCGGCCAGCGCTTCCTGATGCTCGACGCCAACCATGACGGGGTGCTCTCGCGCGCCGAACTGCCGAAACGCCCGGACCGTCCACGCCGTTGATCGTCATCGCGGCCGGGTCTGGAGCCATCGGCCGCAAGCGTGTAACCTCGGCGCCATGGACGACGAGCCACTGCCCGACCCCAGCAAGCTGACCCGCTCCAAGCGGCGCTGGGCCGACGAAGGCCGCTTCATCACCGGCCATAGCGCGAGGCCCGACAGCGAGCGGCTGCCGCCCGGCCAGCATCTGGTGCGCAATTGGCCCGTGCTCGATCTCGGCAAGCAGCCCGACATCGCCCGCGATCGCTGGCGGCTGGCGATCGGCGGGATGGTCGAACGGCCGGTCGATCTCGACTGGGCGGGGTTCATGGCGCTGCCGCAGGCGAAGAAAAGGTCCGACATCCACTGCGTCACCACCTGGTCGCGTTACGACAATGACTGGGCCGGGGTGGCCACCGCCGCGCTGATCGACCTCGTCCGGCCGAAGGACGAGGCGCGCTTCCTGATGCTGCACGGCTATGACGGCTACACCACCAATGTCCCGATCGAGGATTTCGCCGCCCCCGACGCGCTGATCGCGCATGGCTGGCAGGGGCAGCCGCTCGCCCGCGACCATGGCGGCCCGGCGCGGCTGGTGATCCCGCATCTCTATTTCTGGAAGAGCGCCAAGTGGATCAAGCGGATCGACTTTCTCGGCGCCGACAAGCCCGGCTTCTGGGAGGTCAACGGCTATCATATGCGCGGCGATCCCTGGACCGAGCAGCGTTATTCCTGAACGGCGCGGGCAGGGGCCGTCGGTGGTCCGGCCGATCGCCCGCCCATTATCGTTCAGGCGAGAAAGCCTCCAGGATACGGCACTGCGCGACGGTGCCGCCGGCGCAGCTCGCAATCACCGATGCGAGCCGTTCGCGCAGCGCGACGAGGTCGGCGATCTTGCGGTCGACGGCCGCGAGATGCGCATTGGCGAGCGCGTCGACCCTGGCGCAGTCGCGGTCGCGTTCCGCCGCCATGTCGAGCAACGCCCGCACCTCGTCGAGCGAGAAACCGAGCGCTCGCGTCCGGCGGATGAAGGCGAGGCGGTCGAGATCGTCGGGCCGGTAGGAACGGTAATTGCCGTCGGTGCGCGCCGGCGGCGCGATCAACCCCGCTTTCTCGTAATAGCGCACGGTCTCGACCTTGGTGCCGGCGGCGGCGGCCAGCCTGCCGATCGTCAATGCTTTCATTTTCGGCTTTACCCTGTAGCGACTACGGGGTTCATATAGGCTGTCGCATCGATTCGAGAAAGCCGACGACCATGGCCTGCAAGGCTTGCGCATCCCCCCAGCCCCATGAAGATCCCCGCTGGCGCCGGGCGCTGTGGATCGCGCTCGCCGTCAACGGCGCGATGTTCGCTGCCGAACTGCTCGCGGGGCTGATCGGCGGATCGCGCGCGCTCCAGGCCGATGCACTCGATTTCCTCGGCGACACCGCCAACTATGCGATCAGCCTCGGCGTCGCCGGTATGGCACTCGCATGGCGCGCCCGCGCCGCTTTGTTCAAGGGCGCGACGCTCGGCCTGCTCGGGCTCTATGTGCTGGGCGCGACGCTCTGGGCGATCGGGCACGGCGCCCACCCGCAGGCGGAGATGATGGGGGCGGTGGGGCTCGTCGCGCTGGTCGCCAATGGCGCGGTGGCCGTCATGCTCTACCGCTTCCGCACCGGCGACGCGAATATGCGCTCGGTGTGGATCTGCTCGCGCAACGACGCGATCGGCAATATCGCCGTGCTGCTCGCGGCAGTCGGCGTCTTCGGCACCGGCACCGCCTGGCCCGACCTCATCGTCGCGGCGATCATGGCGGGTCTCGGCCTTTCGGGCGGTCTCCAGATCATGCTCGCCGCGCGACGCGACATGGCGCAGGCTCGATCGGGACCTGCCAAAAGGATCGCGGCATGATAGGCACGCGGCCGATGCGTCGCCTGTTGCCCCTGTTCGCCTGCCTGATGCTGGTCCTGACAAGCTGGTCCGGCGTCGCCCATGCCGTCGAGGCGGTGGGGTGCGGCGAGATGTCGGAGTCGGAGGTTGCATCGCATGTCGACGGCGATGGCGACCAGGTGCCGTCCGACGATCAGAAGGGCTATCCGCACCACCATGCCGCATGCCACGGCCATCATATCGGCACCCCGGTCGCCGACGATCTTCGCCTGACCCGCGCATCGGCCGCTCGCCGGTTCGCGTCCGGCCGGTCGGTGATACTGGCCGGGCATCATGACGGCCCTGCGCTGAGACCGCCGCAGGCCTGACGACCGGACCGGGCGCGCCTCGCGCCTTCCTTTCATCGTCAGGAGCATATTCCATGCAACGCATTGTCGCGGCCGTCCTGGCCGCCGGCGTCTGCGCATCGTCGCTGCAGGCCCAGACCAGTCCGCCCCCGACGGCGGCGCCCGTTCTCACCCTGGCCGAGGCACTGGCGCGGGCCGGTGCCGCATCGCCGGTACAGGAGGCGGCCGCCGCCAATATCCGCGCGGCGGAGGCCCGGCGCCGGGTGGCCGCGCTTCGCCCGAACCCGGCCGTCGAGGTCCAGTCGGAGAATGTCGCGGGGAGCGGCCTCTACAAGGGGCTGCGCGCATCGGAAACGACCGCCGGCCTCGCATGGCCGGTGGAACTGGGTGGCAAGCGCGGCGCCCGGGTCGCGGTCGCCGGCGCCCAGCGCGACCAGGCGGGGCTCGACGCCGAGATCACCCGCGCCGATCTGCGCGTCCGGGTCATCCGGAGCTATACCGAGGCCGCCGCGGCCGATCGGCGGCTGGCGGTCGCGCGAGATCAGGTCCGGATCGCGGACGAGGCGTCTCGGGCGGCGCGCGTCCGGGTCGCCGCCGGACGCGCGTCGCCGTTCGAGGAGCAGCGCGCCGAAGTCGCGCGCATTGCCGCGCAGGGCACCGTCGAACGCGCCGAGCGCACCGCCGCGGTGACCGCCGGCAATCTGGGGCTGCTCGTCGGCGGGCCTGTCGGCGCGCTGGATCTCGGCTGGTTCGACCGCATCGATGCGGTCGGCCCCGAGCGGCCCGTCGATCCTGGCGATACGCTCGCCGCCGCTGTGGCGCGGGCCGACCTCGCGACCGCCAATGCCCAGCTCGACCTGTCGCGCAGCCAGCGTGTCCCCGACATCATATTCAGCGCCGGGGCGCGACGATTGGAGCAGACCAACGACACCGCCGCGGTGGTCGGCGTCTCGATCCCGCTCATGCTCTTCAACGGCGGCCGCGCCGCGCGCGACGTATCGACCGCCCAGCGCGATCAGGCCGAAGCGATCCGCAGGGCGGCGTTGCTCGATACGACGCGCGACATCGCCTCGGCCCGTGCCGAGGTCGCCAATGCCGCGACCACCGCGCGCTATGCCGCGGGACCGGCGCTGGCGGCCGCCACCGAAGCCGCGCGGATCGCCCGCATCGGCTACCGCGAAGGCAAGTTCGGTCAGTTGGATCTGCTCGATGCCGAACGCACGCTCGCCGACACCCGTGCCGCCGCGATCGACGCGCTCTCCACCTATCATGACGCGAGGGCGCGCCTCGAACGGCTCACCACGCCCGCGTCCGCCACCATGGAATCCGCCCAATGAGCATGAACCTCCATCGGGCCGCAGCGCCCGCGATCCTGGCCGTCCTGCTGGCGGGCTGCGGCAAGCCGGCCCCTGCCGGCGACACGCCGGAGGCCGTCGAGGCCGAAGCGAAACCGGGCGATGCTGCGGTCGTCACATTGTCGACCCAGCAGATCGCCGATGCCGGCATCGCCATCACCCGGCCGACCATCGGCGGTGAGGCCGGTGCGATCGAAATCCCCGCGACGATCGAGGGCGATCCGCAGGCGGTGCAGGTCGTATCCGCCCCGATCGGCGGCCGCCTCGTGTCGCTGACGCGCAATCTCGGTCAGTCGGTTCGGCGTGGGGACACGCTCGCGATCATCGAAAGCCGCGAAGCCGCATCGCTTGCCGCCGAAATCGAGGCCGCGCGGGCTCGGGCGGCGCTGGCCCGATCCCATCTGCGCCGGGAGGAGCGATTGTTCGCCGAACGCGTGTCGCCCGAACAGGATCTGATCGCGGCGCGCACGGCGGCGGCCGAAGCCGATATCGCCCTGCGGCTCGCGCGGCAGCAATTGTCGGCGACCGGTAGCGCCGGTGGCGGATTCAACCGGATCGCCATAGGCTCGCCGCTGACCGGGCAGGTGATCGCCCGCTCGGCGACGCTGGGGGCGCAGGTGGCGGCCGATGCGGAACTGTTCCGGGTCGCCGACCTGTCGAGGGTCGGTATCACCATGTCGCTGCTCCCGGCCGATGCGGGGCGGGTGCGTCCCGGTGCCAGGGTGGAGGTGGTCCAGAACGATCGACGGCAGGACGCGCGGGTGACGTTCGTGTCGCCGATCCTCGACGAGACCACCCGGCTCGTTCCGGTGATCGCGACCATCGACAACCGCAGGGGGACATGGCGCATCGGCGAGACCGTCACCGCCTCGATCCTGATCCCGGCGACCGGCGATCGCACCGTCGCAGTGCCATCGGCCGCGGTCCAGATGATCGCCGACAAGCCGTTCGTCTTCGTCCGCACCGCGACTGGATTCCGCGCGGTACCGGTGACGCTGGGACGGACGATCGGCGGCAATGTTGTGGTCGTCGCCGGGCTCGACGGCGGCGAGCGGATCGCCTCCTCGAACAGCTTCACGCTCAAGGCCGAACTCGGCAAGGGCGAAGCGAAGGACGAGGACTGAACCATGATCGGCCGCATCGTCACCTTCGCGGTCGAGAAGCGCTGGCTCGTCCTGCTTCTGACCGCCTCCGCCGCGCTGCTGGGCATCTTCGCGCTCCAGCGCCTGCCCATCGACGCCGTCCCCGACATCACCAACAACCAGGTCCAGATCAATGTCGTGGCGCCCGCTCTGGCGCCCGACCAGATCGAAAAGCAGGTCGCCTTCACCATTGAGACCGCGCTCGCCGGCATCCCGGGCCTCGAACATACGCGCTCGCTCAGCCGCAACGGCTTCGCGCAGGTGACCGCGGTGTTCGACGAGAGCACCGATATCTACTTCGCGCGCGCGCAGGTTGCCGAGCGGCTGCGGACCGCCCGGGAAAGCCTGCCCGACGGCATCGATCCCGAAATGGGGCCGATCGCCACGGGGCTTGGCGACATTTTCATGTGGACCGTCGAATATCGCGAGCTCGACAAGGTCAACCATCGCAACGGCGAACCCGGGCTGCAGAAGGACGGGAGCTATATCACTCCCGAGGGCGATCATCTCGTCGGCGAAGCGGACAAGGCGACCTATCTGCGCACCGTCCAGGACTGGATCGTCACCCCGCAGCTGAAAGGCGCGCCCGGCCTTGCCGGCATCGACTCGCTGGGCGGCTATACCAAGCAATATCTGGTGGTGCCTGATGTCCAGCGGATGGCGGCGATGAAGATCGGCCTCGACGAACTGGCGACCGCGCTCGAGCGCAGCAACACCAGTGCCGGCGCCGGGATCGTCGACCGCAATGGCGAAGGGCTCGCGGTTCGTGTCGACGGCCGCATCCGCAACGCCGACGAACTCGCCGATAGCGTGATCGCGACGCGCGAAAGCGTGCCGATCCTGCTCCGCCAGATCGCCACCGTCCGCACCGGCCAGGCCTTGCGGATGGGGTCGGCCTCGGAAAATGGCCATGAAGTCGTGGTCGGGACGGCGGTCATGCGGATCGGCGAGAATAGCCGCACCGTGTCGACGGGGGTCGGCCGGCGGCTGGTCGAGATCGGCCGGTCGCTCCCGGTCGACGTCGTGGTGAAGCCGGTGCTCGATCGCACCGATCTGGTCGACTCGACGATCGCGACGGTCGCGCGCAACCTTGCCGAGGGCGCGGTGCTGGTGATCGTCATCCTGTTCGTGCTGCTCGGCAATGTCCGGGCCGCGCTGATCGCCGCGCTGGTGATCCCGATCGTGATGCTGCTGACCGGCATCGGCATGCTGCGGGCGGGCGTATCGGCCAATCTGATGAGCCTCGGCGCGCTCGATTTCGGCCTGATCGTCGACGGCGCGGTCATCATCGTCGAAAATGCGTTGCGCCGGCTGGGCGATGCGCAGCATGAGCGGCCCGCGCGGCTTCCGCTGGCCGAGCGGCTCGGCATAGTCGCGGCCTCGGCGCGCGAGATGATCCGGCCGTCGGTCTATGGCCAGGCGATCATCATCCTCGTCTATGCGCCGCTGCTCGGTTTCTCGGGCGTCGAGGGCAAGATGTTCGAGCCGATGGCGCTGACCGTGATCATCGCGCTGGTCGTCGCGTTCGTCCTGTCGCTGACCTTCGTCCCCGCCGCCATCGCGATCGGCCTGAGCGGGCCGATCGCGGAAAAGGAAGGGCGTGTCGTCTCCTGGCTGCGCGGGCGTTACGAGCCGGGCCTCGTCACCGCGATGGGGCGTCCGCGCACCACGATCGGGATCGCGATCGGGGCGCTGGTCCTCGCCGGCGGGGCGTTCGCGACCCTCGGCCAGGAATTCCTGCCGCAGCTCGACGAGGGCAATATCCTCGTCCAGGCGGTGCGTATTCCGGGCACCTCGGTCGACCAGAGCCAGAAGATGCAGTTCCAGGTCGAAAAGATGCTCGCGCGCGAGCCCGAGGTGCGCTTCGCCTTCTCGCGCACCGGCACGTCCGAGATTGCGAGCGATCCGATGCCGGCGAACGCCACCGACACCTTCGTCATCCTCAAGCCGCGGGAGGAATGGCCCGATCCCGGGCTCGCCAAGGCCGAGCTGGTCGAACGGATCGAGACGCATCTCGCGACGCTGCCGGGCAACGCCTATGAGATCACCCAGCCGATCCAGATGCGCTTCAACGAGCTGATCGCGGGTGTGCGCGGCGATATCGCGATCAAGCTGTTCGGCGACGATTTCGGCGAGATGAACGCCGCGGCCCGTCAGATCGCGTCGGCGCTGCGCGCGGTGCCGGGCGCCGCCGACGTGCGGGTCGAACAGACCGAGGGCCTGCCGATGCTCGATATCCGGCCCAACCGGATGGCGATGTCGCGAATCGGGGTGAGCGCCGGCGACGTCCGCGACACGGTCGCGGCGGCGATCGGCGGACGCGAGGCCGGGATGATCTTCGAGGGCGATCGCCGCTTTCCGGTGGTCATCCGCCTGTCCGAGGCTTCGCGCTCGGATCCGGCCCAGGTCGCGCAGATCCCGGTGCCGACATCGGGGGGCACGTTCGTTCCGCTGTCCACCGTCGCCGACATCGCCGTCGTCGACGGTCCCAACCAGATCAGCCGGGAAAATGGCAAAAGGCGGGTCGTCATCCAGGCCAATGTGCGCGACCGCGATGTCGCCGGCGTGGTCGCCGACGCGCGCGCAGCGATCGATGCGAGCGTCAAGCTTCCGCCCGGCACCTATCTGATCTGGGGCGGGCAGTTCGAGAATCTGGCGTCGGCGCGCGATCGCCTGCTGATCGTCGTACCGCTCTGCTTCGCGGTGATCATGATGCTGCTCTACGCGGCGCTGGGGTCGCTGCGCGACGCCGTGCTGGTGTTCACCGGCGTGCCGCTGGCGCTCATCGGCGGCGTGCTCGCGCTCGTCCTGCGCGGCATGCCCTTTTCGGTGTCGGCGGCGGTCGGGTTGATCGCACTGTCGGGCATTGCGGTCCTGAACGGCCTGGTGATGGTGTCGTCGATCCACGATTTGCTGGCGAAGGGCGTCGGGCGTGCGCAGGCGGCACGCGAGGGCGCGCTCGCGCGGCTTCGGCCGGTGGTCATGACGGCGCTGGTCGCGTCGCTCGGCTTCGTGCCGATGGCGCTGGGCCATGGCGCCGGCGCCGAGGTGCAGAAGCCGCTGGCGACGGTGGTGATCGGCGGGCTGGTCTCGGCGACCCTGCTCACCCTGTTCGTGCTGCCGACGCTCTACGCCCGCTTCGGGGGATGGCGGCCGAAAGCGCTGGTCGTCGTCGCCGACGCGGATCTTCGAACCAGAGGAGTGTGATCTCGACACGAACGGAAAAAAGAGTCAGGCATTTCGACCGTTGGCATCAGCCGTCGATGATCTCGCGGATCCGCTGCGCCAGCGTCTCGATTGCGAACGGCTTGGTGATCAGCTCCATGCCGGCGTCGAGCCCGTCGATCGCGGCGTTTTCGGCATAGCCGGTCATGAACAATATCTTGAGTCCGGGGCGTTTGACCCGGGCGGCGTCGGCGAGCTGGCGGCCGTTGAGCCCGGGCAGGCCGACGTCGGTGACCAGCAGGTCGATCGCCATGTCGCGGTCGAGCATCGCCAGCCCCGACGGGCCGTCGACCGCCTCGATCGCCTCATAACCGAGCTCGTCGAGGACATCGACGACCAGCGCACGCACCGCAGCCTCGTCCTCGACCACCAGCACCCGCTCGCGGCCGCTGCTCAGATGCTGGTCGCTCAGGCCCGATCGCGCCGCTTCGGCGGCGTCGGCATCGCCATGGTGGCGCGGCAGGAGAATCTTCACCGTGGTGCCGCGGCCGACCTCGCTCTCGATCCGGGCATGGCCTTCGGACTGGCGCGCGAAACCGTAGATCATCGAGAGGCCGAGGCCAGTGCCCTGGCCGAGCGGCTTGGTGGTGAAGAAGGGATCGAACGCCTTGGCGATCACGTCGGGCGACATGCCGCTGCCGGTGTCGCTGACCGCGATGCAGACATATTGGCCCGGCCGCACCTCGCGGCTCTGGGCGACGTCGTCGGCCTCGAGATCGGCATTGCAGGTCTCGATCGTCAGCGCGCCGCCGTCGGGCATCGCGTCGCGCGCGTTGATCGCGAGGTTGAGGATCGCATTCTCCAGCTGGTGCGGATCGCATTTGGTCGGCCACAGCGCGGCGGCGGTGCGGATCTCCAGCCGGACCGCCTCGCCGATCGTCCGCCGCAGCAGATCGTCCATGCCGCCGAGCAGCTCGTTGGTGTCGACCGCCCTGGGGGCGAGCGGCTGGCGGCGCGAAAAGGCGAGCAGCCGGTGGGTGAGCGCGGCGGCGCGGTTGGCCGACGTCATCGCCGCGGTCGCATAGCGATCGACATCGGCGACGCGACCCTGGCGGGTGCGCCGCTGCATCATCTCGAGCGAGCCGATGATCCCGGTCAGCAGATTGTTGAAGTCATGGGCGATGCCGCCGGTGAGCTGGCCGACCGCCTCCATCTTCTGCGCCTGGCGCAGCGCGTCCTGCGCGGCCTCGAGTTCGGCCGCGGCGGCCTTCTCGGCGCTGATGTCGCGGCCGACCGCATGGATCAGCGCGCTGTCGGGCACCGCGGTCCAGCTCAGCGGGCGATAGCTGCCGTCGCTGGCCTGATAGCGGTTCTCGAAGCGCAGGGTGGTGATCCCCTGCGCGAGCTTCGCCACCTCCGCCTGGGTCGCGGCGATGTCGTCGGGGTGGATCAGGTCGAGGAAGTTGCGACCGACGATCTCGCTGTCCTGCCAGCCGAAGATGCGGGTCCAGGCCGGGTTGACCGACAGCACCCGGCCGGCAAGATCCGACACCAGCATCAGGTCGGTCGACAGCCGCCACATCCGGTCGCGATCGGCGGTGCGTTCGGCGACCGCGGTTTCGAGGGTTTCGAGCGCGCCGCGCTGTTCGTCGATGTCGGTGTTGGTGCCGATCCAGCGCGCGACCCCGACATCGCCGGCGATCGGCACCGCGCGCACCAGATGCCAGCGATAGGCACCGTCGGCGCGGCGGATGCGGAACTCGGTCTCGTACGGGTCGCCGGTCCGCACCGAATGCGCCCAGCGCGCGCCCGCCATCGGCCGATCGTCGGGATGGACGATATCGGCCCATTTGTCGACCGAGAGATCGTCATGGCCCAGGCCGGTATAGTCGTAGACCCGGTCGTTGAACCAGTCGAGATGGCCGCTCCCCGGCGAGGTCCATACCTGGTTGGGCATCGACTGGGCGAAGGTCCGGAACAATGCCTCGCTCGCGCGCAGCGTCTCCTCGGCCTGTTTCCGTTCGGTGATGTCCTGCGCGACCCCGAGCATCTGGACGATGTCGCCATTCTTGCCGCGGACCAGCCGCGCGCTGCGCTGGATCCAGCGTATCTCGCCGTCCGACGGCCGCCGGATGCGATATTGGGACTCGGTCGGTGCGGTGCCGAGCCGCCTTGTGTCCTCGTGCGAGCTGAAATCGTGATCCTCGGCGAGCACCAGCGCCTCGAACTCCTCGGGTCGGCGGGCCAGACCGGGGGCGACGCCGTAGAGCCGGCAGAATTCGGGGGTGACGCGGATCGCGTTGGTCGTGACGTCGACGATGAAGACGCCTATCCCGCCCGCGCTCTGCGCCAGGCTCAGCTGGTCCTGCGACGCCTCGAGCGCGTCGATCGCCTCGCGTTCGATCGTGCGGTCGCGGACGATCTTGACGAAGCCGGTGGCGTTGCCGTGCTCGTCGCGGATCGGCTGCATCTGGCCGCTCGCCCAGAACCGGCTGCCATTCTTGCGCACCCGCCAGCCTTCGTGCGAGCCGAGGCCGCTGACCAGCGCCTCGGCCATTTCCTGGTGCATGCGCCCGCTGGCGCGATCCTCGGGGGTGAAGAACAGGTCGATCGGCTTGCCCGCCATTTCGGGCTCGTCATAGCCGATGATCCGGCGCGCGCCCTCGCTCCAGCTCGTCACCCGGCCCTGCAGGTCGGTGCTGATGATCACCGTGTCGGTGGCGCTGTCGACGATCTGGCGGTGGCGGGCCTGGCTCGCGCGCAGCGCCTCCTCGCCGGCGCGCCGGTCGGTGATGTCGATCCCCTGGACAAGGATGCCGGTGACCGTGCCAGTTGCGTCGGTCATCGGCTGGTAGACGAAATCGAGGAAGCGGTTCTCGACCGGGCCGTCCGGCGCGGCCTGCCGCGCATAGAGCGCGCCGCTCGCCGCATAGGGTTCGCCGGTGCGGTAGACGGTGTCGAGGATCCCGACATAGCCCTGGGCGGCGGCATCCTCCAATATGTCGGCGACCGGCCGGCCGATCGCGTCGCGATCGCCGATCAGCGTGCGATAGGCCGGGTTGATCCGTTCGAAGACATGATCGGGCCCGCGCAGGATCGCCATGAATCCGGGCGCCTGTTCGAACATCTCGGCGAGCCGCTCGCGCTCGGCATCGAGCCGCCGTTCCTGCAGCACCTTGGCGGTCGAATCGCTACATATGTCGAGGAAGCCGACGATCGTGCCGCCATCGTCGCGCAGCGGGCTGTAGGAGAAGGTCCACCAGGTCTCCTCGGCATAGCCGTTGCGGGTCATCGTCAGCGGAACGTCTTCGGACCAGGTCGGCGTGCCCGCCATCGCCTGGTCGATCAGCGGTTCGATGTCGTCCCAGACATCCGCCCAGACCGACGCGATCGGCCTGCCGAGCGCGGTCGGGTGGCGCGCGCCCAGGAACGGCGCATAGGCATCGTTGTAGACCAGGGTCAGCCCGTCGCCCCATCCCATGCACATCGGAAAGCGCGAATCGAGCATCACCGCGATCGTCGTGCGCAGCGATTGCGGCCAGCCCGCCGGCGCGCCGAGCGCGGTCGCCGACCAGTCATGATCGCCGATCAGCCGGCGCATGTCGCCGGTGCCGGTCGGGGGGGGGGAACTGCCGATCGATTGCATCGGGACGGCTGTAGGGGACGAAGGCGATTGCGTCACGTCGTCAACGCGGGGATCGGGCGTTTCATCGTTGGACATAGGCTATCGCTCGGCGGCTGTGATCTCAAGGGCGGGAACAATAAGCAAAGCGAACGCGGAATGGCGGGCCACCTTATCCCGGATAGGGCTTCGCCTTCAGCAGCCCCGCCAGATGCGCGGCGTTCGACGCGACCATCTTCGCGGTCTTGGCGACCATTTCGGGGGTCGTCTTCAGATCCTTGAAATCGGTCGATCCCATCGCCTCGCCGACCCAATAGCAGGCGGCGACCGCGGGGATGGTGAAGCCGACATCGTTGAGCGCCTGGAACAGCTGTGCCGAAATGAAATGGGCGCCGTCCTCATTGCCGACGATCGCGGCGATCGCGACCTTGGCATAGCTCGGCATCCGGCCCTGGTCGTCGGTCTCGTCGAGAAACGCATCCATCCGCTCGAGCACCCGCTTGGCGACGCTTGACGCCTGGCCCATCCAGATCGGCGTACCGAAGATCAGGATGTCGGCGTCGAGGATGTGCGCGCGCAGCGCCGGCCATTCGTCGCCATCGCCCTCGTCGGACAGCACGCCGGGCAGGACATTGTGATCGGCGATCCGGATCGTCCCGGCGACCTCGACCCCCTTCGACTTCAATTCGGCGGCGAGCAGGCCGATCATCTTGTCGGTGGAACTGGTTTCTCCCGTTCCACGCTTCAGCGTGCAGTTAATCGGCTGGGCCTTGATCGGCATTGTGGGTTCTCCTCTTCCGCGAACAGCAGGACGCGACAACGCGCATCGCGTTCCACCGCGACATGAACGCCGATGTCGTGACATTGCGAGACTGGAATTGGATGGCCGCCAAACGGGCGGCGTCCCGGTTCGTCAGCCGTTCAGTTCGTCGATCCGCGCGGTCAGCACACTGGTCCGATAGGGCTTGGGCAGGAAGATCGCCGTCGGCGGCAGATCGTCGACATGCATATGGCCCGAGGTCAGGATCACCGCGACTTGCGGCCACCGCGCCTCGACCACCGCCGCGAGGTCGAGGCCGTCCATCGATCCCGGCATCTTGATGTCGCTGAACATCACCGCGATGTCGCCATGGGTTTCGAGGCACTGCAGCGCTTCGTCGGCGTCGCCGGCTTCGAGCACATGATAGCCGGCGTCCTCGATCGCATCGACCGCCATCTGTCGCACGAAGATCTCGTCATCGACCACCAGGATGGTCGGCCTGCGGTCGGCTTCTGCCGCGATTCCGTTGATATCACTGCCCATCAGCTTTCCTTCATCCGCGAAAGCCGTGCCTTGAAACGTGCCGACAACCCCGATGGATCGAAACGTTCCTCGACATCGCGCGATCCGGCAATGCCCATGCCGATCAGCTTCGATCCGAAGCCACGCCGTTCGGGCGTCGCCACCGCTGGGCCGCCGCGCTCGACCCAGTGCATCACGAAATGCTCTTCCTCGCCGTGGCCTTCGACGCGCCAGTCGATCGCGACAACGCCCGCCCGATCCGACAGCGCGCCATATTTGATCGCGTTGGTGGTCAGTTCATGGACGAGCATCGCCATCGACAGCGCCGCGCGCGGGCCGATCAGCAGGTCAGGGCCGGCGATTTCGCACTGGTGCAGGCACCCCTGCACCGCGATGCCGCCCGCGACGATCGCGCGTATGTCCGCGCTGGCCCAGCTTCCCTGCAGCAATATGTCGTGCGCGGTGCTCAGCGCCATCAGCCGGTCGTCGAAGGCTTCCACCGCGACGCGGTCGTCGATGTCGCGCAGCGTCTGGTTGGCGATGCCCTGCACCATCGCCAGCGTGTTCTTGAGACGGTGGCTCAGCTCTTCGTTGAGCAATTGCTGGTCCGCTTCGGCCTTGACCTTCTTGGCGATCGCCTGACGCAGCTCGAACTGAGCGATCACCTGGCGAGCGAGCGCGGCGAGCACCGATTGCTGCGCTTCGGTCAACCCCTCGGGCCGGGGCACGACGTCGATCACGCACAACATGCCGATGACCTCGCCGCCGGGAGCGATCAGCGGCGCACCGGCGTAGAAACGCAGCGCGGCCTCGCCGGTCACCAGCGTGTTCTCGATGGTTCGGGGATCGATCGTCAGGTCGGGGATGATCAGCAGTTCGGCACTGCCCAGTCCGAGCGCGCAGACCGATTGATTGATCGGCGTCTCGCTTGCTGCGAGGCCGACCCTCGCCTTGAACCACTGGCGGTTTGTCTCGACCAGGCTGACGAGCGCGATCGGGGCGGCGCAGACATGGGCCGCGATATGGACGATATCGTCGAAACCCTGTTCTGGCGCCGTGTCGAGAATCGCATAGCCGAGCAGGGCAGCAAGCCGGCAGTCGCCGTGGCCAGGGTCTGCGCTATCGATTGCGGAAATATCGTCCACCACGTTCGTCTACCATCTCACCCGGCCAGCCTACATCGCCGACCATCGACACGATTGCGGTTGAGCAGGCGCACGCCGATGCGTCAAGCGAGCAACGCCGAGGGGATCACCCGTTGGACGAAAAGCCCTATTTCCGCGCTTTTTATGTGCTGGACTGCACAAAAGTACCCGCCGCGGGCGCGAACCCGCGGCGCGATCGTCAATGTCGGTGCGACGTCACTTGGTGCCGCCGAAGCCGCCGGCGAGATTGCCCGCCGATCCGAAATCGGCCTGGCCGCCCTGCGCGCCCATGCCGCCCTGGTGGCTGGCGGCATTATTGTCGACGGCATTGCCCAGCGCGCGGCGGCGCTGCAACTCGGCGGCCTGTTCGGGGGTCAGCGGCGCGTCGCCGGTGCCCTGGTTGATCCCGCCATCGGCAGAAAAGCTTCCATCGGGCTGGCCGAACGCGCCTGGCGCATGGCCATGATCGCTCGTCGAAGGTTCCTTGGGGACATCGCGTTCCATAATATCTCTCCTGTCCACCCGATATGGGATCGCGGATTCAACGAACCTCCTGGCAGCTCGTTCCTGCGCAGGCGGGGGAAGTCGTTGGCAAGTCGTCGTAGACCTATGTGAAGAAAAAATGCGGTGTCCCAAGTTTCGACACCGTGATGTCGATTTCCATGCATCCGATCGTGTTGCCCGAGCATTATGACAATGTCGCCGGATCAGCGCGATTTGTGCCTTTGGCCATATCGGCGAAAGGCGTTGGGAGTAGCATATGCGTGAACATCCGGCGGACGGCTCCGCCAGCATATTGGTGGTCGAGGACGACACGCTCGTCCGCATGGACGCGGCGGACATGATCGCGGGCGCTGGCTATCATGTGATCGAAGCCGAGAATGCCGACGAGGCGATCGCCATTCTCGAGACCGCCGAAGACGTCCAGCTGGTGTTCAGCGACGTCGACATGCCCGGCAGCCTCGACGGCCGCGAACTGCTCGAACTGGTGCACCGGCGCTGGCCCGATATCCGGTTGCTGCTGACCTCGGGGCATCATCGCGTCGACGACGCCGCCATGCCCGACCACGGCCTGTTCGTGCCCAAGCCCTATAGCCAGAGCGCGATCGTTGATCGGATCCGCGCGATGCTCGCCGCATGAGCGACGCTGCCCAGGCGCTGACGGGGCCGCTGACCGCGCCGATGTTCCGCGACCCGGCGGTCATGCTGTCGGACACCGTCGACTATGCGATGTACCAGAGTTTCCGCGACCAGCTCGACGCGGCGCCAGCCAAGGGGCTGATCGTCGTCGAACTGTCGACCCTGGGCGGCGATCCCGAGGTCGCGCGGATGATGGGCGAGGACGTCCGCTACCATAGCGACCTCGATCCCGACCGCCGCTTCGTCTTCCTCGGCAAGGCGGCGATCTATTCGGCCGGCACCACCTTCATGAGCTTCTTCGCGCGCCAGAACCGCTATCTGACCCGCGGCACCCGGCTGATGATCCACGAGCGCAAGCTCAGCAAGCAGCTCCATATCGAGGGGCCGCTCACCACCTGCATCGCCACCGTCAAGGCGACGCTGCACGAGATCGAAAGCTCGATCGAGATCCAGAACGAGGGCTTCGCCAACCTGATCGCGGGATCGAACGTGACGATGGCGACGGTACTCGATAAGGCGCCATCCAACTGGTACATCGAAGCCCAGGAGGCGCTGTCGCTCGGCCTGATCGAGGGCGTCATCTGAATTGTCGTTAAAGGTGACGGGGTCTGTATCGTCTCTTTGTCCGTCCTGCCGCCGTCGAGGAACGCATCATGTTCAATCCCTTCACCACCTGGCAGCGCCTGATCGCGGCGGGCGCCGAAATGGCCCAGACCAATGTCCGCGCGGTCGAGATGCTGGTCGCCTCGAACGAGGTGATCCGGGCGCGGGCAGAGATGATCGGGGTCGCGCTGTCGCGCCCCGGCGAGGCCGACACCCGCGAACTGCTGCGGATGGTGCCCGAGAAGACCGAGGCGCTGTCGAAGGCCGGCCTCGCCGCCGCGACCGACCTGTGGGAGGCCCATGGCGCCTGGATGCGCGAGTTCGAGAATTTCGGCGCGATGATGCTGCGCGGCCGGCTGCCGACGATGGACGAATGGGGCACGCTTGCCTCGCGCAACATGGCGTTCGCGCTGGCCAGCACCGAACATGCCGCAGGCGCATCGAACCGGGCGATGGCACCGATCCACAAGCGGGTGACCTCGAACGCCAGGCGGCTGCGCGCTAAGGGGTGAACCCTGATCCTCCCCATCGCAGATGGGGAGGGGGACCGCGTAGCGGTGGAGGGGTTTCTCCGTTCCGCAAACGCTGCGCAGACCCCTCCACCGCTCTGCGAGCGGCCCCCCTCCCCAAACCTGCGGTTTAGGGAGGATTTTTCAATCTCAAGCCGCGCTCGCCAGTGCGAAGCGCCGGCAATGCTCCAGATAGGCCGCCTCGTGGAGCGAGACCTGCTCGACCACGCTGTTCCACAGCCAGGACGGCGCATCGATCGTGCCGCCGCGGCGTTCGGCGAGCGCCGCGCGCCAGAAACGACGGACATCGGCGGTCATCTGCCGGCCATGCGCGACCCCGACGACATAAGCGAGATAACGCGCGGCGCGGGTCGCCTCCTGGCGCGAGAATTGCTCGAGCTCGATCTTGAGGTCCTGCGGCATCAACTCGCGCAGCACCATCGGCTTGCCGAGCAGATGGGTCGCGAGCATCCGGTCGCCGAGATGCGGCGCGAGCGCGCGGGCGCCGGCGACGACGCGTTCGGCATGGTCGCGGGGCATGTCGGCCCCGGCGGCGGCGGGGGCCGCGGCTGCGACCGCCTCTTTGAGGTCGATCAGCGCATATTCGTCGGGCGCCTTCTTCGTTCCGCCGATCGCCACCAGCGCGGCGTAGCGCAGATTGCCGAGCGAACTGCAGCCCTTCACCCAATAAGCGGCGTCGACCAGCCTGACGCGGTGGCCGTCCTCGCGGTCGCCGAGCGACCGGATCATCGCCTTGACCGATTTGCTGCCGAACAATGTGTCGAGCGCGGCCTGCTCCTCGTCGGCGAGCGGCCAGAATTTCTTGCCGCGCGGGATGCTCGGCTTGGGATCGTCGAGCCGTTCCTCGGCGAGATGGTGCCAGCGCCGGCCGATCGAGCGGCGCCGCACCGCGCGCACGACATTGGGCTCGATATCGTCGTCGCTCTCGTGGCGGGCGATCGCATGGTCATAGCCCTCGACCATCTCCTCGATCATCCGCGCGGTGGTGACCCCGGGCAGCGCCGATCCGCGCGCGGCGGTGGCGAGGCTCAGCCCCAGCCGGATCAGGTCGTGCGCGGGGTTGCCGATCACGCTCTGGTCGAGGTCGCGGATCTGCACCTCGACCCGGCCGTCGGCGTCGGCGACCGGGCCGAGATTGCCGAGATGGCAGTCGCCGCAGATCCACACCGGCGGCCCTACCGGCAGGTCGGCGCGAAAGCGCGACGCCGCGAGCCAGTGGTAGAATTGCACGGTGTTGCCCCGGACATAGGCGTGGGTCGATTCCGCCATCTTGAGCGCCTGGATGCGCAGCAGCTTGTCGTGTCGTGCGCCCTCGATCTCGTCCATGCCCGCTCCTGCTGTCATCGTTACGGTCAACGCACGATTGTCGAGAAGGCTGCCTGGTTGCCTATGTTTCCCGCGCGTGTACCGCGACCTCGACATCCATCCCCGTCGCGTCGCCGGCTTCGCCCAGATAGCCGCCGGTCACCGGCATGATCTGGCGGTTGCCGCGCGCCACCGCGACCGGGATCAGATAGGCGCCGCCGACCCGGCGATGGGTCGGATCGAAGGCGATCCAGCCGGCGCCGGGCAGATAGACCTCGGCCCAGGCGTGGGTCGATCCGCCCTCGGCATCGACGATCTGCGGATCGTGGAGATAGCCCGACACCGCACGGGCCCCCAGCCGCAGGTGACGGACCGCGTCGATGAACAACGCGGCGATGTCGCGGCACGACCCGCTGCCGAGCGCCAGCGTCTGCTCGGGGCTCTGGGTGCCTTCCTCGTCGCGGGTGCGATAGGCGACATGGCCGAGTATGCCGGCGTTGATGTCCTTGAGCAGCGCCAGCGTATCGGTGCGATCACCGGCGATGAAGCCCTTGACCCATTGTGCGATCGCCTGCCCCGGCTCGGGGACCCTGAGCGCACCGAGATCGGTCGCATCGTCGTCGTCATAGGCGAAGGGATAGCCATGCGCCTCGACCGCGATCGCATAGACCGGCCATTCGGGCGCCGATTGCTCGACGGTCAGCGCGATGTCGATCGTCAGCCGGTCGGCCGGGGCGGCGAAGCTGGCGGTGGCGATGCGGTTGCCGAAGATGTCGTCGGTCCAGGCGATCGTCGCCGGTGGATCGAGCGTCAGCGCGCTGTCGACGATCCGCAGCTCATGGCTGCTGCGCGGGGTGAACAACAGCCGGTGCGGGAGCAGCGCCACCGGGCGCGCGAACCGGTAGCGTGTGCGGTGGTGGATATCGATCTGCATCGCGCTCGAACGCGCGGCGCGCGGAATCGGCCGGTGTCGGCGGAAATATAGCCGTGTGGGTTTGCGCCTGCGAAACCGGAAGCGATCGCGTTCGGTTCGTGCGCAACGTCGTGCCGCGATCAGTCGGCCTTGAGCTGCTCGTTCATCAGCCGCTCGAACGTATCGAGCCGGCACGGGCCCGGGCAGCCCGGAATGGCGAGCTGCACGAAATCTTTCGCCGCGGGCGGCTTGAGCCCGCGCATCTGGTCGAGCGACTGGCTGCGGAAGATCGCACGGACGAAACGCCCGCCCTTGGCGTCGCGCAGCAGCGCGAAACCGATCGCGCCGCCCGGTGGCGGATCGTCGGCGGCGAGGCCATCGGCCTGCCAGTGGAGGTCGAGCAGCCCGCCGAGATTGGCGACATTGGTGTCGTGGCCGACGATCACCGTCAGCTTCGCGGCCTTGGGATCGGTCAGCGCGCCGAGCATCGTCTTCGCGATCGGCGCGACGTTGCGCGCGGCGATGTAGAGCGGGCGGGCGAGGATGCGGAACTCGGCGGCGTGGAGCGCGCCGACCGCGGTCACGTCGGCGCGGCTGGCGCGGCCCCAGCCGACCTCGGCCATCGGCTTGCCATCGCCATATTCGAGCAGCAGGATCTGCCCGGCGGTCGATCCGAGGTCGAGCGCGCCGGTGAGCTTGGGCCGCTTGCCGGGCTGGATGTCGGCCAGTCCGCTCGGCCTGGCGGTGACCCCGCAGCCGCTGGTCGCCGATCCGCAATAGATGCGGTCGATCCGCGCGAGCGCGTCGCGCTGTTCGGCCTCGGCGGCGGCGATCCCGCCGGATCCGAGCGCCTGCTCGACCGCGGCACGGGCGCGGGCGGCGTCGAACCCGCCGGCGCCGGCCTCGATCGCGCCGAACATCGGGTCGGGCTGGTCCTGCGGCCGGTGGACATTGGCGATGCCGCAGCCGGGGGCGAGCCCCTCGAGATAGGCGTCGCCGGTCGCGATCGTGCGCTGGTCGCTGTCGGAGACCAGCGCCACGCTGCCGGCGGCCGGGCAGCCCTTGGCCGCGAACAGCCCCGATCGCGCCAGCAGGGCGCGGTCATAGCCGCCCAATATCCGCACCGCGGCGGCGCCGTGCGGGGTCAGCCAGCCGGGATTGACCGGCCAGGCCGGCCAGGCCTCGGCGGCGACCCCGGCCATCGGCGGATTCTTGGTCGGCGGGCGCAGGCCGTGCCGCATCAGCAGCACCACCCGTTCGGTCCTGAGCGTGGGTGCGGCGGGCGCCGCCTGGGCCGCGCAGGCGAACCCGGCGGTGGCGGCCGCCAGCAGGAACTTCGCCGCGCTCGACATCGTCGTCATCCTAGAAATGGACCTGTACGCCACCACGGACGGCATAGTCGTAGCGCTCGCGCTCGATCAACTGGCTCTTGACCCCGATGAAGCGCCGCCAGGCGGCATCGTTGAGGTTGGTGCCGTCGATGAAGACGGTCGCCTGCGGAATGATCTGGTAGCTGGCATGGACGTCGAGCTGGCCATTATTGTCGGTATATTGGTCGGTCGCGGCGGTGGCGCCGAGCGCGTCGAGATATTTGGAGCGGTAGGAATAGGCGATCCGCGCCGCGAAGCCATATTTCTCGAAGAAGAGCTGGGCGGTGCCGATATTCTTCGACTGGAAGAAGAGCGGGAAATTGCCGCTGCGGAACGAGGCTTCGCCATGGCCCGAGATGTGGGTGTAGTTGGCCGAGACGCCGAACCCGTCGAACGGCGCCGGCAGGAAGGTGAAGCGGGTCTGGGCATTGAACTCGATGCCCTTGACGATCGCCTTGTCGGCGTTGAGCGGAGTCACGACATTGGCGGTCGCGAAGGTCTGGCCGGCGAAGGTGCCGTTCGCGACCGCGACCGACTGGCTGTAGATCGGGTTGTCGATATTCTTGTAGAACAGCCCGACCGACAGCACGCCCTGGCCGGGCAGATAATATTCGATGCCGAGATCGGCGTTGACCGCCTTGTACGGATCGAGCGCGGGGTTGCCCTTGGTGATCGTCACCGGGCTGGTGGTGGTGTCGACCGAGATGAACGGCGCGAGATCGGGGTAGTTGGGGCGGCCGATCGCGGTGGTGACCGCGCCGCGTACCACCACGCTCCTGACCGGCTCGTAACGGACATTCACGCCGGGGAAAAAGTCGGTGTAGCTCTTGCCGCCGAAGCTGTTGAAGCCGTCGCCGACGGTCGAGGTCGCGGTGATCAGCTTGGCCTTGTTGCTGTCCTTGGTGTGCTCGACCCGCACCCCCGGCATCACCGTCAGGTCGCCGAATTTGAGCGTCGCCATCACATAGCCGGCGCTGATCTTCTCGCGGACGTCATAGTCGTTGACCAGGCTGTTGTTGACGGTGCTGGTGCGGTTCGACGCGCTCTGCGCCAGCGCGTTGGCGGTGCTGGTCGCATAGGCCTGGGCGCGGTCGTAATCGATCCGCGGGCCGAATATATAGTCGCCGTTATAGAAATCGGTATCGCCGGTATAGGTCGCGTTCGATGCGAAGAAATTGGCGGTGCCGCGACCGAACTGCTGGAAGTCGCGATTGTTGGTCTTGTGGCGGTTCAGATATTTGGCGCCGGCCTTGATCGTCGAACCGTCGCCGATCGCGACCGGCAGCGTATAATCGGCGCGCAGTTGCCACAGATCCTCCTGGGCGTGACGCTTGTCGTAATTGACGCTGTTGAGCTGGATCGTGGTCGGGTCGTAGGTCGTCGTCTGGACGAAGGCATAAGGCGACTGGGTGAGGTCGTAGGTGCCGCGGATCGCGGTGGTGCTCGAGGTGCGGAAGTTGAATTCGGACCGCAGCGGGTCATTCTTGATCGCGCGGGTGTAGGCGCCCGACAGGTCGAGATGGCCGGCGCCGAGATCGAAATTGCCGCCGAGCTGCGCCGACTTGGTGTTGTCCTTCTCCTCGCGGCGGCGTATCAGCAGGCTGCCGCGGCCGGTGAAGGTGCCCGGGGTCGCGGTCGGATAGGCGAGGCTGTCGACGCGGTTCTGGTCGCGAATCTCGTTGTCGGTGAACTTCGAATAGCTGGTGCGCAGCCAGATCTTGGTGGCGTCGTTCGGATGCCAGTCGAAATTGCCGACCGCGCCGATCCGCTTGCGGGTGAGATTATAGTCGCGCAGGCCGTACTGGTCGGGTTGGCCGGCGGCGTTATACGCGGTCGAGCCCTGGAAATTCTCGGACTCGATCGGCCGCTTCGAAAAATTGACCGAGATCACCGCGCCGAACTGGTCGTCGGCGCCGAACACCCCGCCGAGCTGGCCGTCGAGCTCATAGGGGTTCTTCTTGTTGATCTTGTAGCGGCCATAGGCGCCGCGCGCGTCGACGAAGAAGGGCTTGTTGCGGTCGAAGGCACTCAGGGTACGGATGTCGACCTCGCCGCCGATCGCGTTGGCGTCCTGGTCGGGGGTGAGCGACTTGGTGACCACCACCGCGCTGATCAGCGCCGAGGGGATGTCGTCGAGCTTGACCTGGCGGCCGTCGGGCTCGGGGGCGGGCAGGGTGAGCCCGTTGAGGGTGACATTGACGAGATTGGGGTTGATGCCGCGGATGATGACGTAGCGGCCTTCGCCCTGGTCGTTGGCGACCGACAGGCCGGGCAGGCGGCGGACCGCTTCGGCGACATTCTGGTCGGGCAGCTTGCCGACATCGTTGGCGTAGAGCGCCTCGACATTGTTGATCGCGATCTGCTTGGTCTGGAGCGCGCGCGCCTCGGCCAGGCGGGTGCCGGTGACGACGATCGCCTCGCCGTCATTGCCGCTGACCTTGAGGCCGATTTCGACCGGCTTGGGTGCATCGGAAGCCTCGGCGGTCGCGCTGGCGCTGTCATAGCCGACATAGTCGACCGAGAGCTGCTGCGGCCCGGCGGAGACATTGTCGATCGTGAAGCTGCCGTCGGTGGCGCTGGTGGTCGAGGCCGACGATCCGGCGACGCGGATGGTGGCGCCGGGCAGCGACGCGCCCTTGGCCTGGTCGACGACACGGCCGCGGATCGTCGCGGCATCGGCCTGGACGGCAACCAGCGAAAGCGCCGCCAGCGCCGAGCACGACAACAGGTTGGCGCGGAGTGGATAGGTCATGATGTTCCCCCTGATTATCGCGCGGCGGTAGGCGCGGATCGGGTCAGAAACATTTCCAAATCATTTCCAAAACATTACAGAATGTGCGCCGCGGGCGATCGATCGGCGATATGGAACTTGATCTGGATCAGCGAGAATCATCCACACGGTACCGAAACGGCTGGAACTGCGGATTTTCTGCACGGTTGAGCGCCCGAACATTCGGGAGCAGCATCATGGTCGACGATTTGAGCAAGCGCGGTGCCGGCGATCGCGATACGGTCGCGTCGGGTGAAACCTATGAAGTCGATTATTTTGCGCGCAAGCACGACCTGACGCGCGACGAGACGCGGGCGCTGATCGCCGAGGTCGGCAACGACCGCAAGACGCTCGAGGCGGCGGTCGCCGACGGCAAGCCGGCCCGCGCGAAGACCGCGACGCCGGCCAAACCCGCGCGCAAGCGCTCGACCATAACCAACGTCGAGGGGGCGGCGGCTCCTGCGGTGAAGGCGGTGCGCAAGACGGTTGCCAAGGCGAGCAACGCGGTGGCTGCCGAGGCGGTCAAGGTCGAAAAGACCGCTGCCAAGGTAGCGGGCAAGGCGCGATCGGCCACGGCCAAGGTTGCGGCGGTACCGGCCGCGGCGGTGGCGCCGGCGGCGAAGGAAGCCGCCGACAGCGCCGCCTCGCTGGCGAAGACCGCCCACAAGAGCATCAGGCGCGCCGCCGCCAAGGCGAGCGCGGCGCCCGCCGCCGCCCGCAAGGGCACGGCCAAGGTCGCCGATCGCGCGAAGTCCGCCGCCACCGGCCGCACCGCCGCGCTGTTCGGCGCGGCTGCCGCCGGGATCGTCACCGGTCTCGCCGTCAATCTCGGCCGCAAGGCGATCGTCCAGGCGCCGAGCGTGGTCGCGGGCGACTGGCTCGAGGCGCTCAAGGTCGAGCACAAACTGGCGCTCGCGATTTTCGACCAGATCGAGGCGACCAGCGACGCGCAGCCGGCGAAGCGCGCGGTGCTGCTGACCCAGCTCAAACATGCGCTCGGCAAACATGCCTTCACCGAGGAGAATGTCGTCTATACCGCGTTACGCGACTGGGGCGACAAGGCCGATGCCGACAAGCTCAATCACGACCATGGCTATGTGAAGCAATATCTCTACGACCTCGACAATCTCGACGATGCGTCGCCGGTCTTCCTCGACAAGATCGCTTCATTCCGCGCCGATCTCGAGGCGCATATCCGCGAGGAAGAGGACTCGATCTTCCCGCCGCTCCACGCCGGGCTCGGCGAGGCGGGCAATGCGAAGCTGACCGCGGCGGCGAACAAGGAAGGGTTCAAGCTGGCCTGAGGGGCGCGCCCTTGCCTTCTGAGATCCCGGCCTCCGCCGGGATGACGAGTGTGGAGCTGCGCACGACGCTGTAACCTCACCGCGCCTTCGGCAGAGCCTTGTCTTCGATCGTCTGATCCCCACCCAGCGTCTGGTACAGCGCCACCAGATTCTGCGCGCGTTCGAGCCGGGTCGACGCCAAAGTGCGGCGCGCGCTGTAGAGGGTGCGCTGGGCGTCGAGCGTCGTCAGATAGCTGTCGATGCCTTCCTTGTAGCGCGCGGTGCCGAGCATGAAGCTGTCGGCGGCCGAGTCCTGGAGCTGGCGGTTGGCGGCGAGCTGTTCGTCGATCGTGCCGCGCCGGGCGAGCGCGTCGGCGACCTCGCGGAAGGCGGTCTGGATCGCCTTGGCATAGTCGGCGACCGCGCGGTCGCGCTGGGCCTTGGCGTCCTTGAGGTTGCCGGCATTGGCGCCGAAATCGAAGATCGTCTGGGTCGCCGAGGGCTGCACCGACCAGGTGAAGGCGCCGTTGTCGAACAGGGTCGACAGGCCGCCGCTGGCGAGACCGGCGATCGCGGTCAGCGCGATCCGCGGGAAGAAGGCGGCGCGTGCCGCGCCGATCCGGGCATTGGCGGCGCGCAGCACATATTCGGCCTGCACCACGTCGGGGCGGCGCAGCAGGATCGACGAATCGAGCCCGGCGGGCAGTTCGGACAGCTGGTCGTCGGTGTCGTCGAGCGAGGCCGGCAGTTCGGCATCGGTTACCGGGGCGCCGACCAGCAGTTCGAGCCCGTTGCGGTCCTGCGCGATCGCGGTGGTCAGCGAGGCGATGTCGGCGCGCGCGGTCGCCAGCACGGTCTCGGCCTGGCGCAGATCGGTGCGCGGGGCGATCCCGCCCTTCAGCCGCGCCGAGGTCAGCTCGACGCCCTTGGCCGCGCTCGCCTCGGTATCGCGGGCGATCGCGAGCAGGCTGCGATCGGTGGCGAGCTGGAGATAGGCATTGGCGACCTCGGAGACGAGCGTCAGTCGCACCGCGCGCAATGCCGCCTCGGTGCCGAGATATTCGTCGAACGCGGCGTTGCTCAGGCTGTTGAGCCGGCCGAACAGATCGACCTCGAACGAGGTGACCCCGCCCTGCAGCGTATAGCTGGTGTTGGCGCCACCGCTGCCGCCGCTGCTGTTGCCGGTGGTCCCGGTGTTGACCGAACCGCCGCCGCTCGCGCTCTTGACCGTCGACACCCGCCCGGTCGCATCGAGCGTCGGGAAGATCGCGGCATGCGCGACCCGATATTGGGCGCGCGCCGAAGTGACGTTGGCGAGCGCCGCGCGCAGATCCTGATTGTTGGCGATCGCGCGCCCGATGATCGCCTGCAGCTTCGGATCGCGGAAGATGTCGCGATAGCCGACCGAGGGCAAGGTCGCCTCGCTCTGCCGCAGATAGGCGTCGCCGGCGGGCCAGCTTACCGGGACCGGCGGGGCAGGGCGCTTATAGTCCGGCGCCATCGTGCAGCCGGTCAAAGCCACACCGACAAGCGCCGCGGTCGCCAGGAGTCGTCCGGTGCGGATCATGCCTCGGCCTCCGTCGCGGGGGCGGCCGGCGGGGCCACGTCATGCCCCTTGGCGCCGAACAGCTTGCGCACCAGCACGAAGAACAACGGCACGAAGAAGATCGCCAGCACGGTCGCGGTGGTCATGCCGCCGATCACCGCGGTGCCGATCGCGACCCGGCTCTTGGCGCCGGCGCCGGTCGAGATCGCCAGCGGCAGCACGCCGAAGATGAAGGCAAGGCTGGTCATGATGATCGGACGCAGGCGCAGGCGGGCGGCTTCGAGCGCGGCCTCGGTCGGGGTCTTGCCGGCCTTCTCGGCCTGCTCGGCGAACTCGACGATCAGGATCGCGTTCTTCGCCGACAACCCCATGGTGGTGAGCAGACCGACCTGGAAGAAGATGTCGTTCTCGAGTCCGCGCAACAGCACCGCCAGCGTCGCGCCGAACAGGCCGAGCGGCATCACCAGCATCACCGCGAACGGGATCGACCAGCTTTCGTAGAGTGCGGCGAGGCAGAGGAAGACCACCAGCAGCGACAGCGCGTAGAGATAGGGGGTCTGGCTGCCCGACAGCCGCTCCTGATAGGAGAGACCTGCCCAGGCGACACTGATCCCCGGGATCTGCGACGCGATCTCGGCGATGCGGTCCATCGCCTCGCCCGAGCTCTTGCCCTCGCCGGCCTGGCCCTGGATCTCGTAGGTCGGCAGGCCGTTGAAGCGCGCCAAGGTGCTCGGGGCGCGGGTCCAGTGGCTGGTCGAGAAGGCCGAGAAGGGCGCCATCTGGCCGGTGGTGCTGCGCACGAACCAGTTGTTCAGATCCTCGGGCCGGCTGCGATAGGGGGCATCGCCCTGGACATAGACGCGCTTGACCCGGCCGCGATCGACGAAGTCGTTGACATAATTGCCGCCCCAGGCCGACGACAGGGTCGCGTCGACCGCCGCCTGGCTGATCCCGAGCGCGCCGACCTTTTCCTGGTCGATATCGACGCCGAGGGTGGGGGTGTCCTCGAGGCTGTTCTGGCGGACCTGGGCGAGCGCGGGATCGCTCGACGCGGCGTCGATCAGCTTGTCGCGGGCGGCCTTGAAGGCCTCGCGGCTGAGGCCGCCCGAATTCTGGAATTCGAGTGTGAAGCCGGTCGACTGGCCGAGGCCGCGCACCGCGGGCGGGTTGAGCGCGAAGAACTGCACGTCGCGCAACTGGTGCCCGACCGCGCGGGTTGCGCGCTTGGTGATCGCTTCGGCGGTGTTCTCGCTGCCCTTGCGATCGGCCCAGTCGGTCATCGCCATGAAGCCGCGGCCGGCATTCTGGCCGGTGCCGGCCTGGCTCTGTCCGACGACCATCAGCATCGCGGCGACATTCTTCTTTTCCTGGGTGAGGAAATATTGCTCGATCTTCTTGGCCGCCTCCATCGTGCGGGCCTGGGTGGCGCCCGGCGGCAGATTATATTGGAGCTGCGCGATGCCCTGGTCCTCGGCGGGCAGGAAGCTGGTCGGCAGCCGCAGGAACAGCACGACGAGCAGCACCACGATCACGCCAAACACCAGCATCACCGCGGTCATATGGCCGAACAGCCGGGCGACCTGGTCGCGATAGCGATCGGAGGTGCGCGCGAACCAGGCGTTGAAGCGGTCGCCATAGTCATGCGCCTTGGCGACGAAGCGGCCGCGCTTCGCCCGTTCCTCCTCGCTCGCCCGCTTGAGCAGGGTCGCGGCGAGCGCGGGCGACAGGATCAGCGCGACCACCACCGACAGCACCATCGACGACACGATCGTGATCGAGAACTGCTTGTAGATGACGCCGACCGATCCGCCGAAAAAGGCCATCGGCAGGAACACCGCCGACAGCACCAGCGCGATCGCGATCAGCGCGGTGTTGATCTCAGCCATCGACTGGATCGTCGCATCGCGCGGCGAAATGTCGGGGTCCTCGTCCATCACACGCTCGACATTCTCGACCACGACGATCGCGTCGTCGACGAGCAGGCCGATCGCCAGCACCATCCCGAACAGGGTCAGCGTGTTGATCGTGAAGCCGGCGGCGGCGAGGATGCCGAAGGTACCGAGCAGCACCACCGGCACCGCGACCGCGGGAATCAGGGTCGCGCGCCAGCTCTGCAGGAACACGAACATCACCAGCACGACCAAGATGATCGCCTCGATCAGCGTCTCGATGACGTCGCGGACCGACAGCTTGATGAAGCGGGTGCTGTCGTTGGGGAAGGCATAGGTGACGCCGTCGGGAAAGCTCTTCGCCTTCTGCTCGATGAAGGTGCGGACCAGCTTGGCGGTCTTGAGTGCGTCGGCATTGGGGGCGAGCTGGATTGCGATGCCGGTGCCGGGATGTCCGTTGAGGCGGTTGGTCGAGTTGTAGCTTTCGCTGCCCAGTTCGACCCGGGCGACGTCGCCGAGCAGGACCTTCGATCCATCGGTCTGGGTCTTGACGATGATCTTGCGGAACTCATCGGGATTGGTCAGGCGCGAGCGCGCGGTGACGATCGCGTTGAGCATCTGCGCGTCGGGGCTCGGCTGGCCGCCGATCTGGCCGGCGGCTACCTGCGTGTTCTGCGCCTGGATCGCGGTGATCACGTCGCTCGGCATCAGCGACACCGCCGAAAGCTTGTACGGATCGAGCCAGATGCGCATCGCATATTGGGCGCCGAACACATTGACGTCGCCGACCCCGGGAAGCCGGCCGATCGGATCCTGCAGGTTCGACACCAGGAAATCGGAGACGTCGGCGCTCGTCATCCGGTCGGTTTCGTCATAGATGCCGACGACCATCAGGAAGTCGGCGTTAGACTTGGTGACGGTCAGGCCCTGCTGCTGGACCTGCTGAGGGAGGCGCGACAGCGCCTGCTGGACCTTGTTCTGGACCTGAACCTGGGCGATGTCGGGGTCGGTGCCCTTCTGGAAGGTCACGGTGATGCCGACCGACCCCGACGAGTTCGAATTGGCCGAGAAATAGATCAGCCCGTCGATCCCGGTGAGCTGCTGCTCGATGATCTGGGTGACGCTGGTCTCGACCGTCTCGGCCGAGGCGCCGGGATAGTTGGCGCGGATGTTGACCGACGGCGGCGCGATGTCGGGATATTGCTCGACCGGCATGGTCAATATGCCGCCGACGCCCAGCAGCATGATCACGATCGCGATCACCCATGCGAAGATGGGTCGGTCGATGAATATCCGTGAGATCATGGCTTAGCCGCGCGCCCCGCCGCCGGAGCCCGAACCACCGCCGCCCGATCCACCACCACCCGAGCCGTCACCGCCTTTGCCCTTGCCCTTCATCGGCAGCGGCTTGGATCCGGCCGGCACCGGCTTGATCGGCTTGCCGGGCTTCACCTTGATCAGCCCCTCGACGATGACCTTGTCGCCGGGATTGAGGCCTGCGGTCACCAGCCATTTGTCGCCGATCGAGCGATCGGCGGTGATCGTCTTCTGCACCGCCTTGTTGCCGGGGCCGACCACCAGCACGGTCGCCTCGCCGCGCGGATTGCGCGACACGCCGGTCTGCGGCACCAGGATCGCGCGCTGGCTGGTCGCCTGCGACAGCCGCGCGCGGACATACATGCCGGGCAGCAGCAGCCCCTGCGGATTGGCGAAGCGCGCGCGCAGCGTGACGGTGCCGGTATTGGCGTCGACCATCGCTTCGGAGAATTCGAGCCGGCCGGCGGCGGGATAGTCGCTGCCGTCCTCGAGCTTGAGCTTGACCGCGGTCGACGACGGCACGACCCCGCCCGCCGCCAGGCTGCGGCGCAGCGCGAGCAGGTCGGCGCTCGACTGCTGGATGTCGACATAGATCGGGTCGAGTCGCTGGATCGTGGTCAGCGGATCGGCCTGGTTCGAGGTGACGAGCGCGCCGGTGGTGAACAGCGACCGGCCGATCCGGCCGGTGATCGGGGCGGGCACCTTGGTGAAGTTCAGGTTGATCCGCGCGGTTTCCAAGGTGGCACGGTTCTGCGCGACGGTCGCGGCGGCCTGCTTCGCGGTCGCGGCGGCGTCGGTATAATCCTGCTGCGCCACCGCCTCGATCTTCGCGAGCGGCTTGTAGCGGTCGGCCTTGGCCTGCGCGGCCTCACGGCTGGCCTGGGCATTTTCGAGATTGGCCTGCGCCTGGTTGACGCTGGCGCGGTAGAGGCTCGGGTCGATCTGGTAGAGCGTCTCGCCGGCATGGACGATGCTGCCCTCGGTGAACAGCCGCGCCTTGATCAGCCCCGATACCTGCGGGCGCACCTCGGAGGTCTCGAACGCCGAGGTCCGCCCGGCGAGTTCGACCATCAGCGGCACCGATTCTGTCTTGAGCACGACATAGCCGGCCTCGGGCGGGGCGGTGTCGCGCCCGTCCTTCTTCGATCCGCAGGAAGCCAGCAGGGTGAGTGCGGCCAGACTGCAACAGGACTGGGCGAGGAATGGCGCAGTGCGACGCGAAATCAGGACCATATCGTCGTCGAGGACATCCACGCGCTCCCATTCACCACAACGGCCGGACGCGATCCTGCGATCGGCCGGCCACCTATTTGCCCAATCATCCCCTCCGCCAGGCTTGTCGGGCGCTGCGATACGCCGCGAAAAGCATCACGTCGATGTCCTGATCGACGCTTCTGGCGGCGCGATCGGTCCCGGTTCGGGATGCAGTGCAATCCATCGCCATGTTACCACTGTGTTGCAAGCGCGAAGATGGCGGCGATACCGCAACATCACCGTGACGGCGGGCAGGGCGGTGGGGTGTTTGACGTATATCGTTGACGATGTGAGGCGTAACGGAGTCGTTCGCTGGCCCTGCGTCAGGCAATACCGGCGATCGCCGCCTGCAGCGTGCCGATCGAGCAGGGCTTGGGCAGGACGCGGGCGCCGGTGTCGTCGGCGGTGACGATCCGCGAATATCCGCTGAAATAGATCACCGGCAGGCCGGGCTGCGCCTCGATCGCCAGCTTGGCGAAGCCGCGGCCGTCGATCGGCCCGGGCATCATGATGTCGGTGAGCAGCAGGTCGAACGGTTCGGCGGCGGCGCGAATGCTGGCGAGGCCCTCCTCGGGCCCGGGCGCCTCGAGCACCTCATGCCCCAGCTCACGGAGCAGATCGCTCGTGACCATGCGCACCAACGCTTCGTCATCGACACATAATATGCGCATCGGGTGTCCTGCCTAACCTAGATCAACTACGCATAGCACAGTGTTTTTGTTGCAATAGTGCCATTTACGCGATTGTGTGAATATGATTTCCGCGCGATTTCCAAAATGATCAATGCATTATCGAGGACCCAGATGGCCGAACCCGTTCATTACAGCCTCGAACAGGGCGTCGCGGTGCTGACGATCGACGTGCCCGAACAGCGCAACGCGATCTCGGACCGGCCGGTGGTCGATGCGCTGGTCGATGCGCTGAAACGGGCCGACGCCGATCCGGCGGTACGGGTCGCTATCCTGACCGGGGCAGGATCGATCTTCTCGTCGGGCGGCAACGTCAAGGCGATGGGGAAGGGCGGGGGCGGAAGCCTCGCCGACCCGCTGCCGGCGCGCACCCGCCGCAACTATCGCGACGGCATCCAGCGTATCCCGCTGGCGATCGAGGCGCTCGAAATCCCGGTGATCGCCGCGGTCAATGGTGCGGCGATCGGCGCGGGGTGCGACCTTGCCTGCATGTGCGACCTGCGGATCGCGTCGGACAAGGCATGGTTCGCCGAGAGCTTCGTCAAAATCGGGCTGGTGCCCGGCGACGGCGGCGCCTGGCTGCTGCCGCGGATCGTCGGTTTCTCGAAGGCGACCGAAATGGCGCTGACCGGCGATCCGGTGCATGCCGAGGAGGCGCTGCGGTTCGGGCTGGTGTCGCAGATCGTGCCCGGCGACGAACTGATGGCGGCGGCGCACAAGCTCGCCGCGCGGATCGCCGCCAACCCGCCCTTCGCGGTCCGTATGACCCGCCGGCTGCTGCGCGAGGCGTGGCGCAGCGATCTCGACAAGATCCTCGAACTGTCGTCGGGGCTGCAGGCGCTGGCACATGCGACGAAGGACCATGAGGAGGCGGTGGCGGCGTTCATCGAAAAGCGGACGCCGACCTTCACGGGGGAGTGAGCAGCGAAGATCGGTCGCCGCAAAAGCGGCATGCATCGCGGTCGCGCCGTACCGGCTGTTCGCAGGCGTCGCACAGCTCCATCGCCTCGGGCTCGCTGCCGATCGCCGGATCGCGGCCGGTCGCCGGCAGGCCGAGCAGCGCCAGGGTCGCCAGCGGGCCGCCGGCTATCGCCGCCAGCAGCCACAGCGCGGGGTTCCGGTCCTTGCCCATCGCCAGCATCATCACGGCGACGATGTTGGCCCACCACAGCGCCAGATACAGCTCAGCACTCCTCGCCGGCGATGCGGCGGAACGCGCGTGGCGCGGCGGCGGCCCGCGGCCGCCGTTCGAGAATGGCGATCAGCGCCTCGGCCAGTCGGACCTCGATGAAATCGTCACCATCGCCGGCCGCGACCGTCGCCGCCTCGGCGGCGTAGCCGCGCTCGGCCAGCAGCGTCGCCGCGGCGGCGCGCGCCGCCGCGATCGTCGCGCCTGTGGTCATCGTGTCGGGCGTCATCGCGCCACGGGCGGCATCACCGCCGGTCCCTTGTCGCCATAAGGATACCAGGGACGGCTGATCCGCCCTTCGCCGGCCTTGAAGAAATATTGGCTGCACACCAGCCAGCCCTTGAGCGGCCGCAGCGGCAGCACGCAGGTGACCAGCAGGAAGGGCAACGAGGTGAGGAGATGGACCCACAATGGCGGGCTCGCGAGGATTTCGAGCATCAGCGCGAAGGTGACCGCGGGAATGCAGCCGAAGCAGATCACGAAGAAGGCCGGACCGTCGGCGGGGTCGGCGAAAGCATAGCTCAGCCCGCATTGATCGCAGCCCGCGCGCAGCTTGATGAAGCCGTCGAACAGCCGCCCCTTGCCGCAGCGGGGACAATGGCCGGCGATGCCGGTGCGGATCGGCTCGAGCCTGGGCCAGGCGGTGACGGTGTCGATAGGGTCGGACATGCTGACGGCTCCCGAAGGCGTTGGCGGGGAGGTAGGCTTTATGTATGGAGGTAGCAACCATACATAATCGGCGCACCGCTCCATGCAAAACTGGCTCACCCATGTCGCCGAGGGATCGGCCCCCAAATATCGCGCGATCGCCGACGCGATCGACCAGGCGGTGCGGACCGGCGCGTTGCGTCCCGGCGAGCGGCTGCCGGCGCAGCGCGATCTCGCCGCGCAGCTCGGCGTCGATCTCACCACGGTCACCCGTGCTTATGGCCTCGCCCGCGACGCCGGGCTGATCGAGGGGGCGGGGCGGCTCGGCAGCTATGTCCGCAACGCCGCCGGGCTACCGAGTGCCGACCTGACCGGCGACAGCGGGATGATCATGCCGCCGCAGCCCGGCTTCGCGCTGTTGCCCGAGGCGATGCGCGACGGGTGGGCCAGGTTGCTGCGCGCCGGCGGCCAATCGCCGCTGCTCCAATATCAGCCGAGCGGCGGCGGGGTGCGCGACCGGCAGGAGGCCGCCGCCGCCTTCGCCGCGCGCGGCCTGCCGACCGAGGCCGATCAACTCGTGCTGACCGCGGGCGGGCAAAATGCGCTCCATGCGATCCTGGGAACGATCCTGGCGCCGGGCGATGCGATCGCCGCCGGGCGATCGACCTATCCGGGGATGCTGGCGCTGGCGCGGCGCTTCGGGCTGGAGGTCGTCGCGCTCGACACCGATGCCGGCGGCGTCGACCCCGACGCACTCGATCGCGTGGTGCGCGGCGGCGTCAAGGCGCTCTATATCGTCCCGACCAACGACAACCCGACCAGCGCGACCCTTGCCCCCGATCGGCGTGCGGCGATCGCCGCGAGCGCACGGCGGCACGGCGTGGCGATCGTCGAGGACGATGCCTATGGCCGGCTGCCCGCCGAACCGATCGCGCCGATCGCCGCGCTGGCCCCCGAACTGACCTGGCACATCGCCAGCGTCGCCAAGATCATCTCGCCGGTGCTGCGCGTCGCGCATGTCCGCGCGCCGTCGGTCGCGGCCGCGGCGCGGCTCGCCGCCGATATCCATGAGACCGCGGTGATGGCGCCGCCGCTCAACGCCGCGCTGGTGACGTTGTGGCTGCGCGACGGCAATTTCGCCGATCTGGTCGCGGCGGTGCGCGACGAAGGGATCGCCCGCCAGCGGATCGCCGCGCGTCATCTGGCGGGGATGGACCATGCGGCGCATCCCGAGGGCTATCATATCTGGCTGCATCTGCCCGACGGCATCGACGCCGCGCATCTCGCCGCGACGCTGCGCCCCGCCGGGCTTTCGATCGTCGCGGGCCATGCCTTCGCGGTCGATCCGGCGCGGGCCGAACAGGCGGTGCGGATATCGATCGGCGGGGCGATCGGCCATGACCGGCTGGCGCGCGCGTTCGAGATGCTCAGGGCGATGGTGGGCGGCGCGTGATCGGCGGGCGAATGCGGTTGTTCGCAACCGGCTTGCGGCCGTATCGTCGAAGCGATCTCGGGTAGCCGGATATCGAGGCGAAGCTGCGTTTCGTCCCCTGCGACAAATATCATGCTATCATTCGATCATCGCGAAGCGAGAGATTGGAGATCGGCATGACATGGGGAGATGTCGAGCAGCGCCTGAAGACCATCAAGGAAGGGCTGCTGATCGTTGCGATACTTGTCGGAGGAGCGTGGGGCTTCTATCGATTTGTCGTCCTGGAGAGTGCATCCGCACGCATCGCCTATGATAAGGCGATATCGGATTCGAAGGCATTCGGAATTCAAGTGCAGATCGATGCGTCGTCATTCAAAGGCAAGACGTGCATCATCATGGGAAGTATCAAATTCCAGAATCTCGGATCTGAAATCGTAAGTATCCACCTCACCAGAGCGCCGCCGATCATGCTGGCCAAGGTCAATGTCAGGGCCGATGGCCATTTCATCGACAAAGGTTCGGGACGATCCTTCTGGCTGGACAACACCGACGGCAGAAACCGCGACTATATGACGATCGTGCCCGGCCGGACGATGACGGCGCCGTTTGTCGCAGAAGCGGACGCGCCGGGGCTTTATATGGTCCGCTTTCTCGCGCCGGCCATTTTCACCCGCACGGGCGATCCGAAGATCATCAATCTCTGGGGTGCGGAGAGCCTGCTTCGGGCATGTCCCCCGAAGGAAGATGCCTAGAAGCATCTTCAAGTCAGGTGGAATCACCCGGCGGCTCGGAAAATCCGAAAAACAAAGACAATTCAGAGCATGTCCTGGTGTCCGAAGCTCGAGACGGCAGGCAGTGCGCATCTCTATTGGCGGGGTGATCCGACATGGCCACTGGCGCAAGCCTTCGGGAGGCTCAGGATGATCGTCGGACAGGGAATGATTTGAGGATGTCCACCCCGCGCAGGGTCATTTCGCCGACGAGAACGACAGCGGCTCCGGCGGCATAGGCGATGAAATCCCTGGGATCGAAGCCGATGCCGAGGACCACGCGGGCGAACGGGACATCGTCGAGGCCCAGAAAGTGCACCAATCGGAAATATTGGCCGAGCTCGATGGCGCACGCGATCGTGAAGGCGGACGCTGCCGATGGGAGGACACCCAGCCGGGTCACCGCCCTGATCGCCAGGTAGACCAGCACCACCGCAAGACTGTCGCCGAGATAGGGGCGGACGAAGTTGTCATGGACGAACACGGCGATGCCGGCCTCGATCAGGAAGACGGCGGTCGCGGCGATGGCATAGGATGATCGGGAGCGGATGGCGGGGCCTTTCGATGCGTTCGCGGCGATCATGATCGGCCGCCGCGCAGATCGAATGCAGATGCCGTGCTGATCCGGTGCGCCCTCACATCCGCGATCATTCGCCGACCAGATCCTGCCGCGCGAACAGCCAGATCGCCCCGCCGAAACCGGCCGCGCTCCAGCCGGCCAGCGTCGCGACCCCGATCAATGCGGCATGGATGATGGCAGGGGCGGGGTCGGGCGTCGTCGCCCAGGTCCGCAGCGCGTCGCCGGCGAAGGTGGGCAGCGGGATCGCGCCCGCCGATCCGGCGAGCCAGGCCTCGGTCAGGCTTGCCGCCAGCGACAGCAGGAAGGGAGCGATGATCGCCCCGATCGCCGCACGCGCGAGCGTGGCGAGGAAGGCGACCATCGCCGCCAGCGTCATCAGTTCGGCGAGCGAGATCAAGAAGGAGGTCAGCAGCAGCAGCGCCGACGCGCCGTCGGCATCGGTGACCACCGGCCGCAGGCCGCGGCCGAGCGGCAGCGACAGGGTTACCGCCGCGTCGCCGATCGCGGCCAGGGTCAGGCTGAGCGCGGCGAAGATCGCAAAGGTCGCATATTTGGATACCAGCAGGCTCGACCGGGTGGTGCGGGGCACGAGGTGGCGCCAGCCCGAATAGCGATATTCGCCGGCGAACAGCGCCGCCGCGCCGACCGCGTAGAAGAGATGGGCGATCGGGTTGCCACCGACCCGGAGCGCGCGCACCGCGGCGTGCAGCGGCGCGACCGCGCGCGCGGTTACGCCCGGCGGGGCGGGGGAGAAGCCACCGTCGAGCACGCAGGCGAGCAAGGTGGTGAACAGCGGTACGAACAGGAAGCCCCAGAACAGCACCGCGTGCTGGCGGCGCAGCTTGAGGATCTCGGCGGAAACCGACAGCCTCATGACAGAAGACCCTGGCGCATCAGCCGCGGGTCTCGGCGAGGAAGACCGTCTCGAGGTCGGGCCGCAGCCAGCGTGCCTCGAACAGCTGGGCGCCGTCGGCGACGATCGCAGCGAGCAGTGCGGGCGCCTCGGCCCGGCCGATCTGTGCGACCACGCCGCCATCCTCGCGCGCGCCGCGGTCGCCGAGCCGCGCGAGCACCGCGTCGGCCGGGCTGGCGTCGATCCACAGCCGTTCGCCCTGGAGCAGCAGGTCGCTGACCTTGCCTTGCGCCGCGAGCCGTCCCCTGTTGACGATCGCGACCCGGTCGCAGACGCGCTCGACCTCGTCGAGCAGATGGCTCGACAGCAGCACGGTGATCCCGTCGCGATCGGCGAGGTCGCGCAGCAGCCGGCGCATGTCGAGGATCCCATCGGGATCGAGGCCGTTGGTCGGCTCGTCGAGGATGACGATCTCGGGCCGCGTGAGCAGTGCGGCGGCGATACCGAGCCTCTGCTTCATGCCGAGCGAATAGCCGGCGATCATGCGGTCGCCGGCGCCCTGCAGCCCGACCCGGTCCAGCAATGGCGCCGGATCGACCGCGACATGCGAGGTCCGCGCGAGCACGGTCAGCAGATCGCGGCCCGTAAGGAAGGGATAGAAGAGTGGCGCGTCGATCAGGAAGCCGAGCCGCCGCCGCGCCTCGGGGCCCGCCGCCTCGCCGAGCAGCCGGACGGTGCCTGCGTCCTGACGGACGAGCCCGGCGATGATCCGCAGCATCGTGCTCTTGCCGGCGCCATTGGGGCCGAGCAGCCCGAACACCCCGCCGCGTGGGACCGCGAGGCTGAAATCGTCGAGCGCCTGGACCGGGCGGCCGCCACCGCCGAAGCGTTTCGAGATGCCCGCCAGTTCGATCGCGCTCATGGCGCCTGTTTCAGCGAGTTCGCGACCGGGGGCAAGCCGTCATCGTTCGGGATATCGCCGCGTGATTTCAATCACCTCGCACGGTCCAACGAATCTGTTAAGCCCGGGGCATGAGCAACAACGACTTCGGACTATCCGCGCTGGGTCGCGACCTTCAGGCACCGCTCGAGGCGCGCGGATTCGGCAGCGGCTGGTTCGCGGGGTTCTTCGCGCTGCTGCTGGCGGTGGTGGGGTTCGGCTTCGTGGTCGCGCTGCGCTGGCCCGACTGGTTCGCGATGCCCGAACTGGCGCTGCTGCGCGACCTGCCGGGTTTTCGGGTCGGCGTCCACGCCGTGTTGCTCGGCAGCTATGCGCTGGCGCTGCTCAGCCTGTTGCTGCGGCCGTCCAAGGCGATCGGCTTCACGGCATTGATCATCGGGATCGCCGCGGCCCTGCTCGGCGGGGCCAATGTCCAGCCGCAGGAAACGCGCAGCTGGGGCATCTTCTTCGGGCTCGACTTCTTCATGGTCAATCTGGTGGTGACCGGGCTGATGTTCGCACCGATCGAGCGGCTGTTCCCGCGGCGGCGCGACCAGCGGCTGTTCCGCAGCGAATGGCGCGAGGATCTCTTCTATTATCTGGTCAGCTCGATGATGGTCCAGATCCTGACCTATCTCGCCTTCGCGCCGTCGAAGGCGGTGATGGCGCATAGCGGTGCGCTCGATGCGTTCCGGATCGCTGTCGGCGGCCAGCCTTGGCTGGTCCAGTTCGTCGAGGTGATGATCCTGACCGACCTCGCCCAATATTGGTTCCATCGCGCCTTCCACCGTGTGCCGTTCCTGTGGGGCTTCCACGCGGTCCATCATTCGGCGAAGGCGATGGACTGGCTGGCCGGCGCGCGGATGCACTTTCTCGAAATCATCGCGTTGCGCGGCTTCACCGCACTGCCGATGATGACGCTCGGTTTCGCGCCGTCGATGCTCCAGGCCTATATCGCGCTCGTTTATGTCTATTCGTCGCTGATCCACGCCAATCTGCGCGGCGATTTCGATCGGCTCGGCCGCTGGCTGGTGGTGCCGCGCTATCATCATTGGCATCATGGGCTCGAGGAGGAAGCGATTGACGTGAACTTCGCGATCCACTTCCCCTGGCTCGACCGGCTGTTCGGGACCTTTCATTTGCCCGAGGGGCGCTGGCCCGAAGGCTATGGGGTGCCCGAACATGTGCCGCACGGATATCGCGCGCAATTTTCCTATCCGTTCCGGCGCAAGCAGGGTTGATCGAGCAGCATCGCCGGACGACCAAACAGAGTGCTTTCTCCACGACGATGATCCGACGCAAAGCGATCGGCCTGACGGCGATCCGCCGGGCTTAGCGGCGTCCTGTACAACCCATTCCCGAAAAGCCCGCATCGCGCTGCTCTCGCGCCGCGACATCAGCCGGGTCAGCCAGTAGCGCCAACGCCGCGCTGGTGACGTTGTGGCTGCGCGACGGCAACTTCGCCGATCTGGTCGCGGCGGTGCGCGACGAGGGGATCGCCCGCCAGCGGATCGCCGCGCGTCATCTGGCGGGGATGGACCACGCCGCGCATCCCGAGGGCTATCATATCTGGCTGCATCTGCCCGCCGGGGTCGACGCCGCGCATCTCGCCGCGACGCTGCGCCCAGCCGGGCTTTCGATCGTCGCGGGCCATGCTTTCGCGGTCGACCCGGCGCGGACCGAACAGGCGGTGCGGATATCGATCGGCGGGGCGATCGGCCATGACCGGCTGGCGCGCGCGTTCGAGATGCTCAGGGTGATGGTCGGGCGGGGCGGCCAGGCTGGAATCAGCGGCTCGATAGCACTGATGACCGGCAATCGCCGATGGAAGCGACGGGCGCCAAGTACCATTTGCGCGCATTCGGCGGATCGGCAATAAGATGGTATGTCGCTTTTGCTGCCGCTCATCCTCGCGCAAATGGCCGTCATCTCGACGCCGGCGCTCGATCCCGCGCGTCTCGAGGCTGAGGCAAAGGCTGACGCCGACGTTCTGGAATCGCTCAAGCGAAACGGCGACGTCCCATCCATCAAGCGCCCTGTCGACGTGCGGTTTGTCGGTCGGCCCGACAATGTCTCCAAGCTTGAGAGTGAAATCGCCGCCTTGGGATGGCGGGTCGTGCAGCGCGTCGCCTTGGATGGAGGGGAGGTCGCGCTGGATGTTCAAACCGAGCAGGGCACGGATCCTGCCGCCATATATGGCCTTACCGAAGCGGCATTGCGTATCGAGGCGCAATATGGCGTACATTATGACGGCTGGGGGACGGTCGCCACCAAGCGGTAGCCGGCGTCGCCATTTATGAACCCGCGGTCTGGTTGGCCGCCTCGCCCAGCCATTCCCGAAACGCCCGCATCGCGTTGCTCTCGCGCCGCGACATCAGCCGGGTCAGCCAGTAGCGCCCGACCGAGACCTCGACCGCGAACGGCCGCACCAGCCGGTCGGCGCGCAGTTCGCGATCGAACATCGCCGCCGGCGCCAGCGCGACCCCGAAGCCGGCGATCGCCGCCGACGCCATCAGCGCCGAACTGTCGAACACGGTGCCGCGCAGCGGCGGGCAGGGGGTGGTGGCGGCGGCGAACCAGCGCGGCCATTCGTCGCCGCGATAGGAGCGGAACAGCGGCTGGCGGGCGAGGTCGGCGGGGTCGGCCAGCCGCTCGGCGATCGCGGGCGCGCATAAGGGGGTGAGCGGCGCGTCCATGATCGGATCGGCATGGGTGCCGTGCCAGGCGCCGTCGCCGAAGCGGATCGCGAGGTCGAGCCCTTCGCCGGCGAGATCGACCCGGTTGTTGTTGGTCATCACCCGAAGATCGATATGCGGATGGTCGCGGGTGAAACCGCCGAGCCGTTCGAACAGCCAACCGGTCGCGAAGGTGCCGACCACGCCGAGCGTCAGCACCTCGCGGAAGCGGCCGCCGGCATAGAGGTCGAGCGTCTCGCCGACCCGGTCGAACGCGTCGGCGAGCACCGGCACCAGCGCCAGCCCCTCGTCGGTCAGCGCCAGCCCGCGCGGCAGCCGGCGGAACAAGGGCACGCCGAGCCTTTGTTCGAGCTGGGCGACCTGGTGGCTGACCGCGCCCTGGCTGACATGGAGTTCGATCGCCGCGCGGGTGAAGTTGAGATGGCGCGCCGCCGCCTCGAAGGCGCGCAGGGCGTTGAGCGGCAACTGGGCGCGATCCATGACAAAGGCATGAATCAGATTCATGGCTTTGTCGAGATAAGATGCGTTGCGCGCTGGGGCTGGCGCCCGCACCATGCACGCATCATATCGGGGAGACGAAGTGGTGAAATCGGTGGCGGCCTATCTGGGACTGGGTTCGATCGGGGCGTTCGCAGCGGCAGCGCTGGTCGGGGTGGCGACCCCGCCGATCGCGGCTGCGGCCGATGCCGACGATCCGCTGACCCGCCCGGTCGCGGCCGAGTTCGCCAAGCGCTGGCTGACTCCGCAGACCCCGGTGCGGATTTACGGCAATACATATATTGTGGGCTTTGGCGGACTCAATGTCGCGCTGATCAAGACCAATGCCGGGCTGGTGATGATCGACGGCGCGGTGCCGCAGTCGGTCGCAGCACTCGAGGCGAATGTCCGCCAGCTCGGCTTCAAGCTTGGCGACGTCAAATATATCCTCAGCACCGAACCGCATTACGACCATGGCGGCGGGCTCGCCGCGCTGTCGCGTGACAGCGGCGCGACGGTGATCGCGAGCGCTGCCGGCGCCGAGGTGCTGCGCCGGGGCAAGAGCGGTCCCGACGATCCGCAGGCGTCGATCCTCTCCGAATTCCCGCCGGTCACCAGGCTGCGCGCGGTGAAGGACGGCGAGACGATCCGGCTCGGCACGACGGCGATCAGCGCGCGCGCCACCCCGGGCCATACCGCGGGCAGCATGAGCTGGACCTGGCGATCGTGCGAGGGCGGCAAATGCCTGAACATGGTGTTCGCCTCCAGCCTCAACCCGGTGTCGGGCGACGATTATCGCTTCACTGACCATCCCGCCTGGGTCGCGACCTTCCGCAAGACCGTTGGCGTGGTCGCAGCGCTGCCGTGTGACATCCTGTTCACCGCGCATCCCGATCAGGGCGGCGGCGACGTCAAGATGGCCGCGTTCCAGCGCGGCGCGACGCCCAATCCGTTCGTCGATCCGGGCGCGTGCAAGACCTATGCGGCGAAGTTCGATGCGGCGATGGACGCGCGGCTGGCGAAGGAAGCCGGAAAATAGCGGCTCGACCGATCCGGCCTGCCATCACCCGACGGCGCCGGCTCAATAGGTCATGGTGTTGAGGATATTGCCGCCTTCCATATAGCGGCACACCAGCACCTCGTCCTCGCCCGCGAGCGCGAAGGCGCAGCCGACCAGCCCGGTGCTGCGCCAGATCACCTGGGTATAATGGCCGACATCGGCCCATTGCCCGGAGATGCTGACATTGGGGAAGGTGGCGTTCCTGAACGCCTTCTTCTCGTCGATCCACAGCGTCACCATGTCTTCGGGCGTGTAGGCGCCCTTCGATCCGCGCCACAGATTTTCGCCTTCGACATCGAGCGAATCGTCATGTTCGAGCTCGTCGAGCGCGGCGAGGTGGCTCGCCCATTTGGCGGCATTGGCCGCCAGGACCGGGCTCCACCGCAGCGGACCGATGCCGAGCCGGGCGCGTTCGGCATTATGGGTCGCGAGGATGCGCTGGTCGAAATTGGCCATGCGCGACTGGGCATGGGCGCCGACCGCCGCGATCAGCGCGACCGCCGCCGACCCCCATTTCAACCATGTCCGTGTCGTCCCGACCATGTCCTTCACCCCCGTGCGTCGTTGCGGTGGCGTGCGCCTGGCGGCGCACGATCGCCGTCAGCCGAATTTCTCGATCAGATATTGCGAGCTCCACGTGTTGTTCGCGAAGCTTGCGAAGACGAGCTGCGCGCGCGTGTCGAACCGGAGCTGCTTCGCCAGACCATCGCCGATCGCGGCGCCGGCGGCGAGCTGGTGCGGGTTGAAGGTGTTGCGCACCGCGGTCAGGGCCTTGAGCGTAAACGCCTTGTCGCCCTCGCTCATCGTCGCGGGCAGCCCCGCGCCATAAGGCGTGCCGTCCTCGATCAGCTTGAGCAGCCGGGCGAAATCGTCGGGCTGGAGCTTCACCCATTCGCGCTTGTCGGCCATCGCCTGCGGTTTCAGGATCGTCGCCATCGCCCAGACGATGCCGCCGGTCAGGCAGAGCTGCGGCCGGTCCATCATCTGCGGAACCGCGGCGATCTGCGGCGCCAGCAGCGGGGCGACGGTATCGCCGTAAAATTCGAGCGAGCGCGGGCCGAAATCGTCGGTGCGGGTGGCCGGCCAGCGCTGCTTGACCGCGCCGGCCATCGTCTTGGTGCCGAAGGCGGCGGAGAGATCGAGGAAGCGGCCCTTCCGGCCGCGGCGATCATAGACGCCGCCCTTGGTGTTGCCGCTGCCGATATCGACCAGCAACACCTTGTCGCGGCGCATTTCCGGCACCACCCAGTCGAAAGTCAGCCGGGCTTCGCTATGGGCATCGACGACATCGATATCCAGGCCGGTCCGGGCCTTCATCCTGCTCCGGAGCTGGTCGATCAGCGACGCCGAGTAGCTCATCACCCCGCTGGAGATGACGACCGCGATCTGCTCGGGCGGGATGCCATATTTATCCTTGAGCTTGCCCATGAAGCCGACGACGCCGTCGATCGTTTCTTGGGCGATATCACCTTCCGCACCGGGACGGAGCGGGCTGGCGAGGGTGGAAAAGGGGTCGCCCGATCGTTTCGGCGCCATCCGCTGGAAACCCGAGAGACCCTCGGCGGCGGCGATCTTCTGCAGGTCGAACTGAAAGGCAGCCACGGTCATCCCGCTCGCCGAAATCTGGATCATCCCATAGGATTTCTCGCGGCTGGCGGCACCGAAGGCCCGTTCCGGCCATAGGCCCAGCGCGGCCGCCGAAGCGACTCCGCCCAGAAAATCTCGCCTGCCAGTTTCCATGCGGGTTTGCCCCCTCGCCCATGGACGGTCGCTCGCAAATCGAGCCCCCGACCGTCCCCCGATAGCGATGGATCATGGCGTTATTGTTACTTTGGCGCAACGACATGATTGTAAAATCGGCGGAAATTCGGGGCGGGCGGCGGCCGGACCTCGAAGAGCAGACTCAGGAGAGCCGTATCGGCGCCTGTCGGGCGACGTCCGGGATGAAGAGCGTGGCGACCGCCCCGACCCGATGCCCATGGCGCCCGGTCGGGGCGGCGGAAATGCTCAGGCCGGGAACGCCCCTGCCGCGACATTGCCCTTGTGGAGCACCAGCGTGCGCGGGGGCTGGCGGGCGACGGTCTCGGCCGAGCAACTGGCCGGCACCAGCACGATGTCGGCGGCGTCGCCGGGTTTCGGCCAGAGCCGCTCGCCGGTGGAGCTCAGCGGGATCGGGCCGCCGGTGGCGATCCTGAGCGACTGCGAGATCGTGAGCTCGTCGCTCCAATGATAGAGTTCGCAGGCGAGCTTCGCCTTTTCGAGCACATCGCCGGTGCCGAACACCGACCAATGGTCCATCAGGCTGTCGGTGCCGGTATAGACCGGAACGCCATGCGCCATCAGGATCGGCACCGGCATCATCCGCGACCCGAACGGCAGCGTCGAGGCGATCGAGAAGCCGTTCTTCGCCATCCGGTCGGCCAGCTCGGCGACCTCGGCATCGCCGATCGACATCAGTGAGAAGCAATGGCTGATCGTGATCCGGTTCTTCAGCCGCGGCTCGCGATCGGTCGCGTCGAGCATGTAGCGGATCGCGGCGATCCCGCTCGCGCCCGGCTCGTGGAGGTGGATGTCGACCTTCTTGTCCTTGTCGAGCGCGATGCCGAGCATAGTGTCGAGCGATTTCTCCATGCCGCCGTCGAGGGTGGTCGGATCGATGCCGCCGACATGGGTGGCGCCGGCGTCCATCGCCTGCGCCATCAGCTTTTCGATATGCGCGCTGACGAAGCCATGCTGGGGGAAGGCGACGATCTCATAGCCGAAGGTCGCCTTGCGCTGGTCGAGGGCATGTTTGAGCCGCTCGACATGGCCGACGCCGCTGACCGGATCGACATTGCACTGGCCGCGCGCGAAGGTGGTGCCGTTGGTCTGGAGCAGCGAGACGATCCGCCCCGCGCGATATTCCAGCGTCGGCAGCAATTCGGGGAGCAGCTTCTGCTCGAGCAGGATCTGGCCCTGGATGCCGTTGGTGCGCTTGCGCGGCGCCACCCACGGCCCGCCATAATAGGTCTTGTCGAGATGGATGTGCATGTCGCGAAAGGCGGGCAGCATCAGCAGCCCCTTGGCGTCCTGCACCGTCAGGCCGGCGGGCACCGGCGCACTGGCGGGGAGGATCGCCTTGATCCTGCCCCTGTCGATGATCACCGTCGCCAGTTCGGTGCGGGTGCCCGAGACGCCGTTGGCGTCGCGGTCGTAACCGGTCTCGAGCCGGACGTTGCGCAGCGCGAGGCTGGCGCCGTCGGCCGACGGCGTGGGGTCGGCCGCGAGGGCCGGGGAGATCGCCGTCGCCGCGCCGGCCGCGAGGGTCGCGGCCAGCAGGGTCCGGCGGGTCATGTCGGTGCTCGAACTCATCTCGTCATCCTCTCGTGGCGAACCCATCTCAGAACTTTACCCGTGCTCCAACCTTCATCTGCCACACCGAGACATTGTTGAAGCTGGTCGCGGCGCGGCTGGTGAAGCCGGTATATTCGTAGAAATTGCCCTGGGTGGAGCAGACCCCGGCGAACTGGCAGTTGCGCGCGGCGACATTGGCCGAGACATAGGGCGAGGCGATCTGCTGAATCACGCCCCATTTGTTGTTGAGCAGATTGCCGAGATTCTCGATGTCGAGATAGACCTCGGTCTTGACGTGGCTGTTGATGAACGCCGGCAATTCCTGGCTGATCCGCATGTCGATCTGGGTGACGTGCGGCGAGCGGAAGGCGTTGCGCGGGGCGATGCCGCCGGCATAGTCGATCAGCCCGGTCCGCTTGAGGAAGGCGTTGAACGCGTTGAGATCGAAGCCCGACGCATAGCGCACGATCGGATCGCTGGTCGCGGTCACCGCGCCGTTGACCGCGGTCGGGACATAGACGAGCTGGCGGTTGCGCGCGGCGATCGATCCGGCCTCGCCGACCAGCGTATCGGCGACCGCGGTGTTGGCGGCGACATCGAAGGTGTAGCTGAACGGCGATCCCGAGCGGCGCTGACCGAACAGCGAGATGCGGGTGCGATAGTCGCCGAACAGCTTCTTCTCATAGCTCGCGACCAGCTTGGTCAGGTTGCGATATTCATAGTTGGAGGTGGCCAGCGGCGGATCGTTCGGATCGGCGGTCGCCACCCCGCTATAGTTGGACGCGGCGACGGTGGTGATGCCGGGGTTGACGTCCTTCGACTTGATGATCGTGTGCGAGAACTGCATGTCGAGCCCCTCGAGCGGGCCGGCGCGCCACGCCTTGCCCAGCGCGAAGGCGATCTGATCGGCATGGCCCTTCGAGGTGTTGGTGACGAGGATGTCGGCGCGGTTGTCGCGGGTGCGCAGGAAAGTCGGGCGGCCGTCGGGGGCGTTAGGGCCCTGGTTGGCGGCGCCGTAGAGTTCGTACCAGGCGACCGCATCCTGCACCGAGCTGTGGATATATTCGCTCGCCAGCCGCCAGCCGTCGCCGAAGCGGCCGAGGTCGAAGCTCTTCTGGACGCCGATCGACGCCTTCCAGGTCGACTGCGGCTTGAAGTCCTTGTCGAGCGCGTTGATCAGCCCCTGGCCGAGCGAGGCGCTGGCGGTGTTGAGCGCGAGTATCCCGCCATTGACCGCGGTCGCGCTGACATTGCTCATCGCGGCGAGGCAGGCGGCCGAGGCGCTGGCGTTGCGGGTACAGTTGACGTTCCCGAGCGCGAGGCCGGTGTTGTAATAGGTGTTGGCGGTCCACACCGTCGGCGATCCGCCACCGAACAGGCCGACCCCGCCATAGACGGTGAGGGTCGGGTCGGGCTTCCAGTTGAAGCCGAAGCGCGGTTGCAGCAGATGCTTGCCGTCGAGATTCTCGCTGTTCGAGATGCCGTAGCGGGCGGTGACGATCGGGTTGGTCGGCGGCGCGTCCTTCTGGTCGTAAAAGTCGTAGCGCAGGCCGGCCTTCAGGGTCAGCCGCGGGGTCACCGACCATTCGTCCTGCAGATAGAGGGTGTTGGTGGTGGTGTGGAAGGTGAAGGAAGCGTCGGCCTTGTCGTTGCTGGGCGCGTTCGAATAGCTGAGCGACGAGGCGATCCGCGCCTGCAGGTCGGCGATCGAGTTGAAGGTGTAGGCGCCGTTGGCGTTGACCACGAACTGGTCGTAGATTTTCAGCGTCTCGCGCTCATAGCCGCCGGTGATCTTGTGCGATCCGGCGCTGTAGGTCGCCTTGGCGCGATATTGCTGGAGATAGGTGGTCAGCGCATTCGCCTGATAGGCGGCGTCGGTGCCGGCATAGATGCTGGGGCCGGTGGTGGTGCCGTTGAGGAACACCCGGAACTGGGCATAGTCGGCGCCGGCCAGCGGCTGGCTGGGATTGTCCATCTTCTTGTACGACGCCGACAGCTCGGTCGAGAAATTCTCGGTCCAGTCGGAGAAGAGCTGGCCCTTGTAGACCCACAGATTATTCTGCCGCTCGACCCATTTGGAGAGCAGCCCCAGCGAGGTGCTGCTGCCGGTCAGGACGTTGCCGTTCGACTGGATCGTCGATCCCTTGGTCTGCTGGTACGACACGACCGCGCGCTGGCCGTCGGTGATGTTCCAGTCGAGCTTGCCGAAGAATTTCTCGTCCTTGCTGGGCAGCTTGGTCGCCTGATAGCCGAGCGGATCATAGCCATAGACGTTCTGGATGATCTGGCGGACCTGGTCGGCCTGGGCGGCGGTGACGCCGGGCACCTGGTTGGCGAAGCTCGATCCGGTCGGGCCGACCAGCGAGGGTTCGCTGCGTTCGAACTTCTCATAGTTGAAGGTGAAGAACAGCCGGTCCTTGATGATCGGTCCCGACAGGGTCGCACCATAGGTCTTCTCGTGGAACTTGCCGCCGAGCACCCGTTTCTGATCGGTGCCGTCCTGGAAGTCGGTATATTCGAAATCCTTACCCTGGAGCTGCTGGCCGGTATATTCGAAGAAGGCGGTGCCGTGGAACAGGTTGCCGCCCGACTTGGTGGTGGCGTTGAGGGTGCAGCCGCCGAACTGGCCGTAATTGACGTCATAGGGGGCGAGCTCGACCCCGAGCGTTTCGACCACGTCGAGCGAGATCGGCGAGCGCTGGGTCGGATAGCCGTTCGCCTGCAGCCCGAAATCGTCGTTCTGGCGGACGCCGTCGATCGTCAGCGAATTGGTGCGGTTGTTGGCGCCGCCGCACACCAAAGCGTCGCTGTTGGTCGGATCGATCGCGACGAACGGGTTGATCCGGGCGAGATCCTTGAGGTCGCGGCTGATCGACGGCGCGGTCATGATCTGCGCGGCCGAGAAGTTCGAGCTGGGGCCGGTCTTGAGCCCCGCACCGCGCACCGTGGCGCCGGTGACGACGATCTCGGCGGCCTGGTCCTCGATCGCGAAGTCGAGCTGATAGGCGTCGCCGGTGTTGATCGCGGCGACCTCGACCGTGCGCTTGCCCGACGGCGCGCTGGCGGTGACGCTGTACGGGCCGCCCGGGCGCAGGTTGCGCGCGGCGAAGGCGCCGTCGCCGCTGGTCACGACATTGGTGGTGGTGCCCGAGGGGACATGGACGATGGTGATCGGCACGCCGGCCATTGGCGCGCCGCCGGCATCGGTCAGCCGGCCGTTGATCGACCCGGTGATGATCTGCGCGTGCACTGCGGACGGCGCGGCGAGCATCGCCAGGCTGATCGCCCCGAAGGCCGCACCGGACGCGTATTTCCACGGACGTGTCATGTCGAACCCCTTTATCGAACCCGCCCGGCCTGCTGCCGCACCCCCTATCGGTGCCGCCGGTCTGCCCCTGTGCAGCCGGCGAGAGCGTCATCGCAGTGCAACAATAGGTTCAACTCCGTTCATCATCCAAGCAAAAATCGTCAACGATTTAAAAATAATTCGTAAACGTTGATTTTGTCGAGGGTTAACGGATGTGGGGAGGAGCTTGGCGGTGGCGAAAGCCGCGGAAAAGCGTCGGTCGGAGGCGGTTGCGACGATTCGTTTCGCGAATCGTTGACGATTCGTGGGAATGCGCATGGGGGCGACGGCATTGGTCAGAGTCGCCCGGCCAGCACCCAAAAATCGCCGTCATGCTGAACTTGTTTCAGCATCCACCGTGCGACGGGGGAGCGTTCCCGAGTATGAGAGTGGATGCTGAAACAAGTTCAGCATGACGGTGATGGGGGAGGGGAGGCGCCTTCTCGCGGAGCAGCCCAGGCCAAGCCTACATCGAATCGATCGGCGTCTCGCGCACTTCCGCCACCCCGTCGCCCTCGAGCGAGAAGCGTTCGCGGGTGTTGACGTAGAAGCTGGCGCCGAAGCGGGCGACCGGGAAATAGGTCTGGAGGTTGACCCGCCAGGCGACCGGATCGACCAGCCCTTCGCGGGCGTGGAGGTGGAGCACCTTGCCGAAGAAGATATAGCGGCTGTCGGTCTCCATCACCTCCCACAGCACGCATTCGAACGCGACCGGCGCCTCGGCGATCCGCGGCGGGGCGACCCCGAGCGAGGAGGTGGGGGTGAGCCCGACCAGCGCCAGTTCGCTCTGGTCGGGGGGCAGGCTGACCCCGCAGCCATGCATCTGCGCGGCGATCGCCTCGTCGGCGATATGGACGACGAATTCCTTCGATCGCAATATGTTGGCGGCGGTGTCCTTGAGCGCGCCGTCGGTCAGCCGGTTGACGCTGATCATCACCAGCGGCGGGTCCTCGCCGAGCATGTTGAACATGCTGAACGGCGCCGCATTGACCACCCCGTCGGCGTTGATGCTGGTCACCAGTGCGATCGGCCGCGGCACGATCAGGCTCGCCATCAGCTTGTAGCGCTGATAGGCGCTGAGCGCCCCGAAATCGACATGATCGGTGGGCGGGAAGGGTGGTTCGGCGGCGATCATCCGAGGTTGAGCATCTGCGCGAGCGACTGCGCCGAGGCTGGCCGCTGCAGGATGATGCTGTCCTCGAGATGCCGCAGATGCGCGGCCATTTCGGCGCGGGCCGAGGCGACGTCGCCCTTGGCGATATAGGCGACGATCTTGCGATGCTCGGCATGTTCGCATTCGGCATTGCCCGCCGGTGCGTAGAGCGCGACGATCAGCGAGCAGCGCGACATCAGCTCGGTCAGATAGGCGCTGAGGATAGGGTTGCCCGCCAGCGTCGCGATCTTGAGATGAAAATCGCGCGCGCGCTGCGCCCAGGCGGGCTGATAACTGTTGTCGAGCGTCTCGCGCTCCTTGTCGATCAGCGCGTCGAGCTCCTCGATCGGCTTGCCACCGTGCCGCATCACCGCGATCTCGACCAGCGCCATTTCGAGCGCGCGTCGCGCCTCGAAGATCTCGCGGGTCTCCTCGGGGGTGGGGGCGGCGATCACCGCGCCGCGATTGGGGCGAAGCTCGACGATCCGGTCGTGCGCGAGCCGCTGGAGTACCTTGCGGATCACCGCCCGGCTGACCCCGAACAGTTCGCACAGAGCCGGTTCGGGCAGCTTGGTGCCCGGCGTCAGCCGCTGGTTGAGCACCCCGTCGAACACCGTCTGGTAGATCTTCCGTTCGATATCGACCGCGGCGTCGGCGTCGGCCTGCGATGCCACCGGAGCGGGCGCCTCGGCGCGCGGCTTGGGCGGGCGTCCGCGCGTCCTGCGCGGGGCCGGGGCGTCTTGATCCGAGTCCATGTCCAGCATCTTCCGTTCCATCTGTCATGCCTTTCGCGGGCGACGCTTTGCACATCTGCCCGAAACCATCCTCCGGCCGGATCGACGCGGCTGCGGGACACGCCGTCGATCCGATGATGTCACCTTATGGGATCAAAAATCGTAAATCAATAAATAATAAAATCGTTGACGATTTGTCGTAAATAATGTTTCTGATCGCCAACGGCAAAGTCCGACAATCCTGCTGAGGTGCGAATCATGTTCGATCCTTCCCGCCGAGCCATCATCGCCGCGATCCTGGGCGCCGCCGCCACCGTCGCGGTCGGCGGCTGCAAGCGCAACGGCAATATCCGGATCGGGCTGATCACCGCGCTGTCGGCACAATCGGCGCGCGCCGGCGAGGCGATCTCGAAGGGGCTGACGATCGCGATCGACGAAATCAACGCCGCCGGCGGGCTGCTCGGCGGGCGGATGCTCGAGCTGGTGCGCCGCGACGACGAGAGCAATCCCGCCAAAGGGGTGATCGCCGCGCGCGAGCTGATCCACAAGGAGGGCGTCGCGATCCTGTTCGGTGGGCTCGACACGCCGGTCGCCCGCGCGATCGTGCCGGTCGCGACCGCGGCGAAGATCCCGTTCGTCGTCCCCTGGGCGGCGGGCACCGCGATCACCGCCAACGGCACCGATCCCAATTATGTGTTCCGGGTCTCGGCGGTCGACGAGCGGGTCGACCATGCGATGGTCGGCTTCGCCAAGGCGCGCTATGCCGCGAAGAAGCCGGGGATGATCCTGCAGAACAACCCCTGGGGCGAATCCAACGCCAAGGGGCTGGCGACCGCGCTCGCCGCGGCCGGCCTGCCCGCCGCCGGTTACGAAAAGTTCGAAGGCACCGATGTCGACATCACCCCGCAGCTGAGCCGGCTGCGCGCCGCCGGCGCCGACGTGCTGATGATGGTCGCGACGGTCGGTCCGTCGGCGCAGGTGGTCAAGTCGCTCGACCGGATGGGCTGGGACGTGCCGGTGGTGTCGCACTGGGGCCCGGCCGGCGGTCGCTTCGGCGAACTGGCGGGCGCGCATGCGTCGCGGGTCAAGTTCATCCAGACCTACAGCTTCTTCGGGACGCCGTCGCCCGAGCGGGCCAAGGTTCGCGATCGGGTGATGGCGGCGCTCAAGGCGAGATATCCCGAGATCAAGGGCCCCGAGGACGTCACCCCGGCGGTCGGGGTCGCCAACGCCTATGATGCGATGCACCTCGCCGCGCTGGCGATCGCCGCCGCCGGATCGATCGACGGCGACGCGATCCGCCAGGGCTTCGCCAAGGTCGACGGCTATGACGGGCTGATCAAGCGCTACGACAAGCCGTTCGCCGGCGGCGGCCATGATGCGCTGACCGAGACCGACTATATCTGGGCGCAGTTCGAGGGCGATCATATCCGGCCGGTCGCGCCGGCGCCGGCGGTTTGAGCGGGCGCGTGATGGCGCATCGACATTCGCACGTCCCTTATCCGTCACCCCGGACTTGTTCCGGGGTCCACCGGGCAACGAGCGCATCGATTTCGAGCGGAGCGCTACCGGTCCAGTGGACCCCGGAACAAGTCCGGGGTGGCGATTGGGGTTTGGCGGGCGATCGTCAGGGTGCGCACCCATGATCGCCGCGATCCTCGGCGGGCTGGCGCTCGGCAGCGTCTATGCGCTGATCGCGCTCGGTTTCCACATCACCGCGTCGGTGTCGGGGGCGATGAACTTCGCGCAAGGGTCATGCGCGATGCTCGGCGCGGTCGCGACGCTGATGCTGGTCCAGGCCGGGCTGCCGATGGTCGCCGCGATCCCGGTCGCGCTGATCCTCTGCGGCGGCTATGGCCTGGTCGTCGAACGGATCGCGGTGCGGCCGTTCCTGGCGCAGCGGTCGGATGCCTGGCTGATGGCGACGGTCGCGTTCGGGCTGGTCACCGATAATGTCGCGATGATGATCTTCGGCGCCGAGCCGCGCAGCCTCGGCTCGTCGCTCGCCGAGGGCACGGTGCGCCTCGCCGGCCATGATCTGGGCGTCCACCCGCTCCATTTGCTGATCCCGCCGGTCGCGATCGGGCTGGCCGCGCTGCTCGACCTCGTCCGCCGCCGCACGCTCGGCGGGATCGCGATGCTCGCGGTCGCGCAGAACCGCGACGCCGCCAGCCTGGTCGGGATTCCCGCCGGCGCGGTGATCGGCATCGCCTTCGTCATCGCCTCGATGCTCGCCGGCGTCGGCGGGATCATGATCGCGCCACTGCTCAACGTGCAGACCGACATGGGGATGATCCTCGGCCTCAAGGCGTTCGCCGTCGCGATCCTCGGGGGGCTCGGCAGCGCCTGGGGGGTGGTGATCGCCGGCCTGTTGTTCGGGGTCGGCGAGGCGCTTGTGACGCTGGGCCTCGGATCGGGCTTCACCCTGATCATCAGCTTCGCGGTGGTGATCGCCGCGCTCGCGGTGCGCCCCGACGGGCTGCTCGGCCGCGCCGCGGTGCGCAAGATATGAGCCGGCTGCTGCTCGCCCCGGCGCTCGCCGCCGGCCTCGCGCTCGCCGGGCTGGCGGGGGCGCTCGCCGCGGCTTTGCTGCTCAACGATTATTATGTGTTCGTGCTTGGCCAGATCGCGCTGCTCGCGCTGGTCGGAATCGGGCTCAACCTGCTGATCGGCCTCAACGGCCAGATCTCGTTCGGTCATGCCGGCTTCTATGCGATCGGCGCCTATGCGGTCGCGATCGCAACCTCGCGCTACGGGATCAGCTTCTGGATCGCCTGGCCGGTCGGCGCCGCGGTCGCGGCGGCGCTCGGGGTGTTGCTGGCGATCCCGGCGCTCAGGGTGAAGGGCCCCTATCTGGCGATGGTGACGATCGCCTTCGGGCTGATCGTCGAGCAGGCGCTGATCGAGTATGAGCCGCTGACCGGCGGCCAGAACGGCATCCTCGACATCCCCTCGATCCATCTCTTCGGGATCGATCTCGGCGATCGCGGTGCGGTGGCGATCGCGCTGCTCGCCGCTGCCGCCGCCTTCGTCGCCGCGCGCCGGATCGCCGCCGGCCCCTGGGGCGCGGCGCTGCGCGCGGTGCGCGATTCGGACGTCGCGGCGGCGTCGATCGGCATCGATCCGGTGCGCATCCGCATCGCCGCCTTCGCGCTGTCGGCCTTCTGCGCCGGGCTGGCCGGCGGGCTGTTCGCGCCGATGGCGGCGTTCGTCACCCCGCAGAGCTTCGGTTTCTCGCTGTCGATCATGGTTGTGCTGGTGGTGGTGATCGGCGGGGCGGGGACGCTGTCGGGGCCGATCCTCGGCGCGCTGATCGTCGGCCTGCTGCCCGAGATACTGTCGGCGTTCGAGGCCTATCGCACGCTGGCTTACGGCCTGCTGGTGCTGGTGGTGCTGTGGGTGGCGCCGGGCGGCGTCGCCGGTGCGCTCGCCCGGCTGGTCGGGATTCGGACCGGGATCGGTCCCGCTCCCGCACGGATCGCGCTGGCCGCGGCGCGCCCGCGCGCCGGGCTGAGCGCGAGCGGTCTCGCGATCGGATTCGGCGGGGTGCGCGCGGTCGATGGGCTCGACATCGCGGTCGTCCCCGGACGGATCACCGCGTTGATCGGGCCCAATGGCGCGGGCAAGTCGACCGCGCTCGCGATGCTGAGCGGCTATTATCGCCCGCAGGCCGGGGCGATCGCGATCGGCGATGCGCCGCTTCCGCTCGGCCGCGCCTTCGGTTTCGCCCGCGCCGGGATCGCCCGCAGCTATCAGAGCTCGGCCTTGTTCGGGAGTCTCAGCGTCGAGGCCAATGTCCAGCTGGCGATGCGCAAGGGGCGGCCGGGCGGGCTGTTCGACCGGGCGCTGGCCGACCGCAGCGACGAGCGCGCCGCCGCGCGTGCGCTGCTGATCGCCTGCGGCTATGCCGGCGATCCCGCCGCGCTGGCCGCCGACCTCGCCCATGTCGACCGCCGGCTGGTCGAGATCGCGCGCGCGCTTGCCACCGATCCCGACATCATGTTGCTCGACGAGCCCGCCGCCGGGCTGTCGCAGGCCGAGAAGCGGGCGCTGGCCGAGCTGCTGCGCGCGATCGCCGCTACTGGCATCGGCATCGGCCTGGTCGAACATGATATGGGGCTGGTGATGGGCACCGCCGACGACATCGTCGTGCTCGCCGCGGGCATCCCGATCGCGCACGGCACCCCGGCGCAGGTCCAGGCCGACGAGGCGGTCCGCGCCGCCTATCTCGGCAGCGGCCCGGCGCGGGCGCCGCGCGTCCACCTTGCCGACGCGCGCCCGCGCGCCGACCTGCTGCGGCTGGGCGCGGTCGGTGCCGGCTATGGCGCGGCGCCGGTGCTCGACGATATCTGGATCGACATCCAGGCCGGCGAGACCGTCGCGCTGCTCGGCGCCAATGGTGCGGGCAAGTCGACCCTGATGCGGGTGCTGTCGGGGCTGCTCGCGCCGGCGGCGGGCGACCTGCTGTTCGAGGGGCAGCGCGCCAATGGCTGGGGTGCCGCCGCGCGCGTCCGCCACGGCATCGCCCTGTCGCCCGAAGGGCGGCAGGTCTTCCCCGAATTGTCGGTGCGCGACAATATCCGCCTCGGCGGCTTCACCCGCCGCGCGGGCGCCGCCGACCGGCTCGAGGCGATGTTCGATCGCTTCCCCGTGTTACGCCGGCTGATGCATCGCCGCGCCGGGCTGTTGTCGGGGGGCGAGCAGCAGATGCTCGCGATCGCCCGCGCGCTGATGGCCGAGCCGCGGCTGCTGCTGCTCGACGAGCCCTCGCTGGGGCTTTCCCCGAAGGCGACCGAGGATCTGTTCGACCAGCTCGACCGGCTGCGCGCCGAGGGGGTGGCGATGCTGATCGTCGACCAGATGGCCGATGTGGCGCTGGCGATCGCCGACCGCGCTTATGTGCTGAGCGGGGGCCGCATCGTCGCGCAGGGGCCGGCTGCGGAGGTCGCGGCGGATCCGGCGCTGGCGGAGAGCTATCTGGGCGGGGCCGGTTGAAACGGGCGGCAGGCAAGATTTGGTGCGCTGCCGTTGAAACCGCATCCTGAACGTGTTTCAGGATCTACTCTTCCTCTCGGGAACGGCCCCTTGTCGCACGGTGGATGCTGAAACAAGTTCAGCATGACGAAGTTAAAGAGAGGCGCGAAAAAGGGCCGGTCCCGCACCCACGGAACCGGCCAATCCCGTCACTTCATGCTGAGCCTGGGCGCCAGCGTCGCGCGATAGGCGTCGACCGCCTGGAGCAGGCCGGCCGCCTCGGCGGGGACCAGCGCGTCGCGGACGTCGCCGCCGGCGCTGTCCTTGAGCTTGAAAGCCCAACTCGTCTTCGCGCCGGGCGCATAGCTCGCGGCGAGGCGACGGATCGTCGCTTCGTCGACCTCGAACGCGACATTTTTCGAGAAGGAGCACAGCCCGTTGGTCTCCTCGTTCGGGCAGGCGTCGGTGCCGTCGCGCGCGTGGAGCGGCTTGACCGTCTTCAGCCCGTCGACGCTCTCATAATGGGCGAGGGTATAGTCGCGGCGCGGGCCCCAGTAGCGGGTGAACTGGTGGACCTCGTAGCGGGTCGCGCCGGTGCGCTTGTCGATCACCGCGCGCAGATGATTGTCGGCCAGCGCCACGGTGTCGAGCGACCGGTTGAAGCGGTCATAAGCGGGCTTGGTCGAGATCGTCGTCACATGTTCGAGCGCGTCGTCCTCGACCAGCGCGGCCGCCCGCACCCTTTCCGGGGTCAGCCCGTAAACTTTATTTGGCAATTCGACGTTCGCAAGCGCGACAGCGGGGGCACCGATCAGCAGCGCGGTCATCGCGATCCTGGCAAAACGCATCGTCATCTCCTTGGCAATACCCCGCCATCGGGGCCGTTATGGCGAATCTGGAGGCGGCCTTTTGCTGTCCAGCGGCCGGTTGATGACAAATTGTTGCTGTGCGGAAAGCCTTGGGGCTGGGCGGTTGACCCCCGGGAAACGCGTACCTAGTTCGGTGTTACACAAGACATCATCGCAACAATCGGATCACAAACAGACGTGACAGCACCCACCATTCTTCTCGTCGAGGACGATCCCGGCCTGCGCACGGTTACCTCGCGCGCATTGCAGGAAAATGGCTTCGAAGTGCGTCCCGCCAGCTCGGCTCCCGAGATGTGGATAGGCTTCGAGGCATCGCCGGTCGACCTGGTCCTGCTCGACGTGATGCTGCCCGGCACCAACGGCATCGACCTGTGCCGCCAGATCCGCCAGCGCAGCGACGTGCCGATCATCTTCGTCAGCGCCAAGAACAGCGAGACCGACCGCGTCGTCGGACTCGAGCTGGGCGCCGACGATTATCTGCCCAAGCCGTTCGGGACCCGCGAGCTGATCGCCCGGGTCCGCGCGGTGCTGCGCCGCGGCGGCATGGACCGCCGCCACGGCGCGGGCGGCGAGGGCAAGGCGCGTTTCGGCGACTGGCTGGTCGATTTTCCGCGGCGCGAGCTGCTCAGCCCGAGCGGCGCGGTGGTCGACCTGACCGGAGCCGAATTCGACCTGCTGTCGAGCTTCCTCCATCATCCGCAGCGGGTGCTCAGCCGTGAACGGCTGATCGAATTGTCGCGCACCCGCTTGTCGGACTCGTCGGACCGCAGCATAGACGTGCTGATTAGCCGGCTGCGCCGCAAATTGTCGCTGCGCGGCGGGGTGCCGCCGATCGTTACCGTGCGCGGCACCGGCTATATGCTCAACGAGGAAGTGCACCGCTTTTGAGTCTGTTTCATCGGCGATCGATCGGCCTGATCGGCCAGATCTTCGCCATCGTCCTGCTGACGGTCGTGATCGAATTCGCGGTCAGCACGCTTCTCTACGAGCGGGCCAGCCGGCTGTCGGTGCGCGAGGACGAGGCGCATCGCCTCGCCGAGCATCTGGTGATCGTCAACAAGGTGCTCGCCGCGGGCGAAATCGCCGACCGGCCCGACCTCGCCGACCAGCTCACCACCGAACGCTATACGATCCGCTGGCGCGCCGAGCGCGGCCAGCCGCCGCCGGCAGCCCCGGCGCTGCCGCAGATGCGGTCGCAGGTCACGGTCTGGGAACCGGCGCTCGCCCAGCGCCAGCTGCGCCTCTGGCTCAAGTCGCCGGGGCGCAACAATGTCGTGTTCGGACAGATGCGGCTCGGCGACGGCAGCTGGGTCGAATTCATCGCGCCGCGGCTGCTCGAGGAAAGCACCTTCTTCGCCAACCGCATCCTGCTCGCGCTGGTGCCGGCGCTCGCGATCATCCTGCTCGGCGGGCTGCTGGTCCGCCATATCCTCAACCCGTTGCGCAGCCTCGCGACCGCCGCCGACGCGATCGGCCATGGCCGGCCGACGACATTGGCCGAACAGGGGCCCAGCGAGGTGCGCCGGGTGATCCATGCCTTCAACGGCATGCAGGCGCGGATCACGGGGCTGATCGACGACCGCACCCAGGCGCTCGCCGCGGTCGGGCACGACCTGCGCACCCCGATCGCGCGGATGCGGTTGCGTGCCGACGGCATCGATCAGGATGCGCTGCGCGAGGCGATGACCCGCGATCTCGAGGAGGTCGATGCGATGCTGTCGTCGCTGTCGGCCTTTTTCGGCGGCGATAGCGATCCCGAAAATCCGGTGCCGATCGACATCGCGGTGACGCTGGCGACGATCGTCGACGATGCCAGCGACCATGGCCGCGCGGCGCGCTATATCGGTCCCGACCATTATGACGTCCGCGTCCGCCCGAGCGGGATGAAGCGGGCGATCGGCAATCTCGTCAACAATGCCCTCCAATATGGCCAGTCGGTCACCGTCACCCTGCGCTCGACCGCCGGCGAAGTGGTGATCGCGGTCGAGGATGACGGCCCCGGCATTCCCCAGGCGGCGATGGAAAGCGTGCTCAAGCCGTTCCAGCGGCTCGACCCGGCGCGCAGCCGCAACACCATTGGTCTGGGGCTCGGCCTCGCGATCGCCGACGCCGCGGTCCAGCGCGAGGACGGCACGCTACGCCTGTCGAACCGGCCGCAGGGCGGGCTGAAAGTCGAGATTAGATTGCCGAAAAGCGCGTAGAAACACTAAGTTACAAAAACGCTGCACTGCGGCAAAATGCGATCGCCATCCTTGTATCATCCGCCCCCGATGTGGGCGCATGTTGCAAGGAGTACTCCCATGAACGAGCTTCTCGGTCGCGTCTTCAGCTTTGAGAAGCAGGTTTTTCCCGGCCAGGCTGCGCTCTATGGCAAGCTGGTGCGGGATGGTCAGAGCCCCAAGGCGCTGATGATATCCTGCGCGGATTCGCGCGTCATTCCCGAACATATCATGCAGGCCCAGCCCGGCGATCTGTTCGTCTGCCGCAACGCCGGCAATATCGTCCCGCCCTACAGCTCGGCCAATGGCGGGGTCACCTCGACCGTCGAATATGCGGTGATGGTGCTCGGCGTCAGCGACATCATCGTCTGTGGCCATTCGGACTGCGGCGCGATGAAGGGCCTCAACAATCTCGAAGGCCTCGGCCGGATGCCGAACGTCGCCGCCTGGCTGCGCCATTCGCACGCCGCGCTCGAGGTGGTGAACGAAGCCTATCCGCACCTCGACGAGGCCGAGCGCGTCCGCGCGGTCAGCCTGGAAAATGTCGTCGCCCAGATCAACCATCTGCGCACCCATCCGTCGGTCGCCGCCGAGATCGCGCGCGGCAGGATCGCGCTCCATGGCTGGTTCGTCGACATCCATGACGGGACCATCCTCGGCCTCGACGGCGAAACCGGCGCCTTCGAACTGCTGAGCGCCGAGCGTCCGCTGCCGATCGCGGTTCCCGCCGTGCAGCGCCTCGCCGCCGCGCAGTTCGCGCATGCGGAAGCCGCCGAATGACATCGTTGCTGTCCATGTTCAGCGGCAAGACGCTGTCGCGTGACTTCACCGCGTCGATCGTCGTCTTCCTCGTCGCGATGCCGCTGTGCATGGGCATCGCGATCGCCTCGGGGGTGCCGCCCGAAAAGGGGTTGATCACCGGGATCATCGGCGGTCTCGTCGTCGGCGCGCTCGCGGGATCACCGCTCCAGGTCAGCGGCCCCGCCGCCGGCCTGGCGGTGATCGTGTTCGAGATCGTCCAGAAACAGGGGCTGTCCGCGCTCGGGCCGATCCTGATCCTCGCGGGCATCTTCCAGGTCGCGGCCGGCATCTTCCGCCTCGGCGGCTGGTTCCGCGCGATCTCGCCGGGCGTCGTCCACGGCATGCTCGCGGGCATCGGCGTGCTGATCGTCGTCGGCCAGTTCCACGTCATGTTCGACGACAAGCCCTTGCCCAGCGGTCTGCAGAATCTCGCGGCGATGCCGGGCCAGATTCTCGGCCTGTCGACCAGTATCGCCGGCGCCGAACTGGCGGTGCTCGTCGGCCTGATCACGATCGGGACGATGCTCGCCTGGGAGAAGTTCCGGCCCGCGGCGCTGCGGCTGGTGCCGGGCGCGCTGGTCGGGGTCGTCGCCGGCACGCTGGTCGCCTTCCTTGGCGGGCTCGACGTGGTGCGGGTCAATGTGCCCGAATCGATCGTCGCCGCCGTCGTGTTGCCGGGGCCCGATATCCTGTCGCGGCTGATCGATCCGTCGATCCTCGTCACCGCGCTCGCCATCGCCTTCATCGCCAGCGCCGAGACCTTGCTGTCGGCGGCGGCGGTCGACCGGATGCATGACGGGGTCCGCACCGACTATAACAAGGAATTGCGCGCGCAGGGCATCGGCAACATGCTGTGCGGTGCCGCGGGGTCGATCCCGATGACCGGGGTGATCGTGCGCTCGTCGGCGAACGTCCAGGCGGGTGCGATGACCCGGCTGTCGGCGATCCTGCACGGCGCCTGGATCCTCGCCTTCGTCGCGTTGCTGCCCTGGCTGCTGCGCGAGATCCCGATGGCGGCGCTCGCCGGCATCCTCGTCGTCACCGGCTGGCGGCTGGTCAGCCTCCACCATGTCCGTCACCTGTTCCAGAATTACGGCCCGCTGCCGGCGGTGATCTGGGCGGCGACGCTGATCATGGTGGTCGCGACCGACCTGCTGACCGGGGTGATCGTCGGCCTCGCGCTGACGCTGATCGAACTGATCCCGCATGCCCGCAGGCTGCGGCTGAAGGTCGACCAGAGCGAGGACGACCAGCGCTGCGTGATCGTGCTCAACGGCACCGCGACCTTCCTGTCGCTGCCGCGGCTGTCGGCGGCGCTCGACGCCACCCCGGCCGGGCGCCCGGTCCGGATCGACATCCAGCGGTTGCGCCATATCGACCATACCTGCGCCGAGATGCTCAGCGAATGGCTCCAGCGTCGCCGCGCGGGTGGCGGAAGCATCGAGTTCAATGGCGATCCCACGCGATTGAAGGGGCTCGCCCCGGCGCATTGACGAGACACATCGAGCTTGGGGGCCGGCACGCCTGGTCGGCCCCCCTGTAGCCCCGCGCAGCGCCCTTCGCGCGGAGGCTGTCCCACCGGCCCGGAGTCGCGGAGGTCCCCCTTCCGCAGCTTCGGGCCGGACCAGTTTCGGACGGAGCACGCCCCGCCTGCGCCGATAATTGTCCGACATCCGGAAACATTTCGACATGAATTAGACAATATCGTTAACATTGCAGCATTGCACCAGACAATAACCGTATCATCAAAGTCACTATTCGTGACAACATAGTAAACGCGGTCGCAAATCCCATTATCAAACCGCCGGGCGATGTTAGTCCTCGATCGTTCAATAGTGATCGCCGGACCAGCTACTGGATCCGCACCGATAAAATCGCGACGCTGAACGGGAGGAGGGACATAGGCAATATAAGGGGATTTGAATGCGCACCAAGATCATGCTTGCCACCGCCGCCTCGCTGCTGGCGGTCGCTCCGGCCGCGGCGCAGGAGGCACCTGCCGGGCCCTTCACCGTCTCGGGTTCGGTGGCGCTGGTGTCCGACTATCGTTTCCGCGGCGTTTCGCAGTCCGACGAGGAACTGGCGGTCCAGGGTGGCCTGAGCGTCACCCATGAGAGCGGGCTCTATGCCGGCACCTGGGCGTCCAACCTGTCGGGCTGGGGCACGTTCGGCGGCTCGAACACCGAACTCGACCTCTATGGCGGCTTCAAGAAGACGCTGGGCAACGGCCTGACCGTCGACGCCGGCCTGCTGTGGTACATGTATCCGGGCGGCGCGTCGGACACCGACTTCGCCGAGCCCTATATCAAGCTCAGCACCACCTATGGCCCCGCGACGATCCTCGCCGGCGTCGCCTATGCGCCCAAGCAGCAGGCGCTCGGCAAATGGTACAACAACGCGGCTTCCTATGCGACGGGCATCCCCGACGCGCCGGGCAAGAAGAACGACAATCTCTATCTGTGGGGCGACGTCAGCGGCGGCATCCCGAACACGCCGATCACGGTGAAGGCGCATCTCGGCTATTCGCACGGCAATTCGGGCCTCGGCCCGAACGGCACCAGCGTCGCGCCGACCGGCGAATATCTCGACTGGATGGCGGGCGCCGACTATGCGCTCGGCCCGGTCGTGCTCGGGGTCGCCTATACCGACACCAACATCAGCACGTCGGACGGCACCTATCTGCGTCCCAATTTCGGCTCGACCAAGAACGGCAAGCCGATCTCGGGCAAGCAGGTCGTGTTCTCGATCTCGGCGGCTTTCTGACGGCAAAGGAGCCGGTCCCATCGGGGCCGGCTCCGCAGCATCATCTGTAGCGTAACGAAAAAGGGGCCGCGGTGCGAACCGCGGCCCCTTTGCCGTTTCAGGCCGGCCTTGGCGGCCGGCCCCTCTCCATCACTGTCAGCGTGAAGCGCAGCGTGCGGCATAAGCGGTGTCGGGCAGCGCGGTCTTGCCCGGCGGGGTCACCTGCGCCGGCTTGACCGCGCAATCCTTGTCGGCGGCGATCGGGCGATAGACCGGCGCCAGGCCCTTCGCGGGCGGCAGCATCAGTCGGGTGTGGGTTTCCGAAATCCCGGCCGCCGAGGCGGCGGTCGCGCCGACGGCCAGCGAAGCGGCGAGGGCGAGGCGAAGCAACATCATATTCTCCTGCTCATTGTTACTGAAACAGAAGATGGCGATCCTGTTTTGCTCCGATGTCCCGGCTTTGTGAGGAAATATTGCTGGCGATGCGGTTTCATGTCTGGCCGCCGCCGATGATTGCCGGGCGCTCCCTTCCTTCGTCATTCCGGGCTTGATCCGGAATCTCTTTGCCTTTGGCGGCGGAAGAAGATGTGAGATCCCGGATGGCATCCGGGATGACGAAGAAGGGTTAGTGGAGCAGGCGCTTCAGAAGGTCTCGCCGACCATCGCCTCGCTTTTCGCCCACAAGGCGCGGGCATGGTCGGGGTCGATCGCATAGGGACGCACCCCGTCGCGGACGCCGTCGGTGCTGATCGGGGCGACCCGGCAATCGGCGCAGTAGCGACCGCCGACCGCATCGGCATCGGCGACGATCGCGGCCCAGATCGAGGTCGCGGCGCCCTGCGGGATCGTCTTGAGCAGGAAGGGCGGCTCGCCCGGGGCATGGCTGGCCGCGACCTGGGCGATCAGCGTCTCGACCTCGGCCTCGCTCATGTGGCGGACCAGCTCGGTGTAGATCACGCCGGGGTGGACCGCGGTCGCGCGAATGCCGCGGTCGCGATGGCGGCGGTCGAATTCGACCGCGAACAGGATGTTGGCCGTCTTCGAGCGGCCATAAGCGACGAACGGCTCATAAGGGGTGCGTTCGAAATTCGGATCGTCGAGATCGACATCGGCATAGCGATGCCCCGCCGACGACAGGCTCACCACCCGCGCGCCGTCGTTCAGCAGCGACGCGATCCGGTTGACCAGCACGAAATGGCCGAGATGGTTGGTGCCGAACTGGGTCTCGAACCCGTCTTTGGTCAGGCCCTGCGGGCAGGCCATCACCCCGGCATTGGCGATCACCGCATCGAACCCGCGGCCGTCGGCGACCAGCGCGTCGGCGCAGGCGCGCACGCTGGCGAGCGAGGCGAGATCGAACTCGACGAAATCGAGGCTGCCGCCCGCGGCTTCGGCCTGCTGGCGCACCGCCTCGGTCGCGGCGCGCGCCTTGGCGAGATCGCGCACCGCGCCGACGACGCTTGCGCCATGCGCGGCGAGGACGCGGGCGGTCTCGATGCCGAGGCCCGCCGAGACGCCGGTCACCAATATATGCCTGCCGGCCAGCGATACGCCGTCGAGCAGTTCGTCGGTCGTGGTGGTGGCGCCGAAGATTGCGGTCATGACCAGTCTCTCCATTTCTCGGGTGTCGCCCCGATATAGGGAGCCTCCGGCGCAGCCGATCTTCCGATCCTCGCTTTCTCTTGCCCGATCCTCCCGAAACGATGCCCGGCTATTCGGCGGCATGATCGGCGACGATCGCGACGATCCTGTCGCGCAGCCAGCGCTGGAGCGGGTGGGTGGTGGTCCGATCGTGCCACACCATCGCAATCTCGAAGCCGGCGACCGGCACCGGCGGTGCGAGCAGCTGAAGCAGGTCGGCGCGGTCGCGGACGATCCGCCGCGGGACCAGAGCGATCATGTCCGACCGCGCGACGATCTCGGGCACCACCAGGAATCCGGGCGCCGACAGCACGACGTTGCGGCTGCGCCCGACCGCCGCTAGCGCGTCGTCGGTGGGGCCGTGGAAGCCGCTGCCCTGCGGCGAGACGATGACATGGTCGAGTGCGCAGAAGCCATCGAGATCGAGCGTGCCGCGCACCGCCGGATGGTCGTGTCGGGCGATCGCGACATAATCCTCGCGGTAGAGCCGCCGCATCCGCAGCATGTCGGGCGCGGTCTCGGGGGTCATCAGCGCCAGGTCGATCTCGCCACGCTCGGTCAGGCCGGCGAGCGCCATCGCATCGATCGTCCGCGCGGCGATGCGGATGCCCGGCGCCTCGCGGCGCAGCGCCCGGGCGAGCGGCATCAGCACCGCGAGCTGGCCATAGTCGCTCGCGGCGATCGCCACCGTCGCGGTCGCGCGGGCGGGATCGAACGCCGCCCCCTGCTGGACGACCTGGCGTACCCCTTCGAGCGCCTCGTGCAGCGGTGCCTGCAACTCGAGCGCACGCTGGGTCGGTATCATCCCGCGCGGCGCGGGCAGCAGCAGCGGATCGCCGAACAGGTCGCGCAGCCGTGCCAGCCGCGCCGACAAGGCCGGCTGGCTCAGGTTCAGCCGCCGCGCCGCCCGCGACAGGTTGCGCTCGGCGAGCAGCATGTCGAGCGTGGCGAGCAGGGTCAGGTCGAGCGTAAAGATATCCATAGGATTTATACCAGCACAGAGGATATTCGATTTCAACTATGGCTGGGCCGTCGCCAGATAGGCCGTCGACGGCGATCGTCGCGATGCGCCGGCGAAATATTCGAGGAAATCATGGCCCATATCCTGATCGTTCATGCCCATCCCGAACCCCGGTCGCTGACCAGCGCGCTCAAGGACCGCGCGGTCGCCACCCTGACCGCGCAGGGCCATGCGGTGGAGGTCTCCGACCTATACGCCATGGGCTGGAAGGCGGTCGCCGATGCCGACGATTTCCGGGACCGGGCGCGGCCCGAGCGGCTCGCTTATGGTGCGGAGTCGCGTCACGCCTTCGCATCGGGGACGCAGATGTCCGACGTCGCCGCCGAACAGGCGAAGCTGCTCCGGGCCGATGCGGTGATCTTCAGCTTCCCCTTATGGTGGTTCGGGATGCCGGCGATCCTCAAGGGCTGGATCGATCGGGTCTATGCCGCCGGCTTCGCTTATGGCGTCGGCCAGCATGGCGGTGAACGCTGGGGCGAGCGCTATGGCGAGGGCGTGCTCAGCGGCCGCCGGGCGATGCTCGCGGTGACGATCGGCGGCCGCGAACCCCATTATGGCGATCGCGGGGTCAATGGCCGGCTCGAGGAGATCCTCTGGCCGATCCAGCACGGCATGTTCTTCTATCCGGGCATGGCGGTGCTGCCGCCCTTCGCGATCTTCCAGAGCAACCATCTCGCCGAGGCCGACTGGCCCGCGGTCGCCGCGGCCTGGGATGCGCGGCTGGCCGGGCTGTTCGATGATGCACCGATCGCCTTCCGCACCCAGAATGGCGGCCATTATGACGGCCGGCAGGTGCTCAAGCCGGGGCTGGGCGAGGGGTTCGGGACCGACATCCACCTCGTGCGGCCCGGCGATCCGGCGGAGAAGCTGGCGCGGACGGCCTGAGGAGGACTGCGAAAGGCGGCCCTCCGCCGCGCGTCATCGCCCGGCCAGCACCCCTTCGACGAAGTCGAGAAAGGCGCCGACCTTGGCCGGGCGGTGGCGGCGCGACGGGTGGATCGCGTGGAGTACGAAGCGTTCGCCATCCCAGTCGGGGAACAGGTCGACGAGCGATCCGTCGGCGACCGCAGCGCCGGTGCCGAGCGCCATGATCTGGCAGATGCCGGCGCCGGCCCGGCAGGCGTCGAGCATCGTCCCCGAATCCGACGTCATCAGCCGCGCACGGATCGCCACCGGCAGGATCTCGGCGCCGCGGCGGAATTCCCAGTCATAGGCGCGGCCATGCGCGGCGTCCCAGAAGTCGATACAGTCATGCGCGCCGAGTTGCGACGGATGGGACGGCCGGCCGCGCGCGGCGAGATAGGCAGGGGCCGCGACGGTCAGGATGCGGGTGTCGACCAGCTTGCGCGCGACGAACGACCCCGGCGGCGGATCGCCGAAGCGCAACGCCAGATCGAAGCCGTCGGCGACGAGATCGCCGACCGCGTCGCGCATGATCAGTTCGATCCGCAGGTCGGGCCAGGCGGCGAGGAAGCCCGGCAGGTGCCGCGCGAGGATGGTGCGCGAGAAGAAGGGGTCCATATTGACCCGCAGCCGGCCGCGGACATGCGCGCCCGCCCCGGCGGCTTCGGCGGCAGCCGCCTCGATTCCGTCGAGATGCGGCCCGACCGCCGCGTGGAAGCGACGCCCCTCGTCGGTCAGCCGCATCGTCCGGGTGGTGCGGTCGATCAGCCGCACCCCGACCCGCGCCTCGAGCCGGGCGACCGCGCGCCCGACCCCCGAGGGCGACAGACCGAGCGACTCGGCGGCGCGCACCATGCTGCCTGCCTCGACCACCGCCATCAGCACCGTCACCCCGGCCAGCAGCCGCCCATCATAGGTCATCGGTCATCGCCCATTCCTGAATCTGTGTCCGGACTATGGTGACATATCGGCGTTCGAAGCCGCAGTGCCAAGCGGCTAGTCATGATGGTCATCAGCCAGGAACAAGGAGACCATCATGTTTGCCATCACTGCGATCACCGGCAAGGTCGGCGGCGCGCTGGCGCGGACGCTGCTCGACGACGGGCAAAGTGTCCGCGCGATCGTCCGCGATGCGGACAAGGGCGCGCCCTGGGCGGCCCGGGGCTGCGACGTCGCGATCGCCGATGTCGATGCGGTCGATCCGCTGGCCGCGGCGCTGGCTGGTGTCGAGGGGGCGTTCATCCTGTTGCCGCCGGCGTTCGATCCCATGCCGGGCCTTGCCGAGGCGAGGTCGCGGATCGCGGTGATCCGCGAGGCGGTGCTGCGGGCCGCGCCGCCAAAGCTGGTGGTGCTGTCGACGATCGGCGCCGAGGCGACCGAGCCCAATCTGCTGAGCGCGCTCGGCCTGCTCGAGGCCGGGCTGGCCGACCTGCCGATGCCGGTCGCCTTTCTGCGCGCCGCGTGGTTCATCGACAATGCCGAATGGGATATCGCGTCGGCCGCTGGGGAGGGTGTGATCCATTCCCATTTGCAGCCGCTCGACCGACCGGTGGCGATGGTCGCGACCGCCGATGTCGGTAGCACCGCCGCTGCGCTGCTGCGCGAGGACTGGAGAGGCACGCGCGTCGTCGAACTCGAAGGCCCGGCGCGGGTCAGTCCGGCGATGATCGCCGCCGCCTTCGCCGATGCGCTCGGTCGCCCGGTGCGTGCCGAGGCGGTGCCGCGCGCCGCATGGGAGGCGATCTTCCGCGCACAGGGCATGGCGAACCCGATGCCGCGGATGCGGATGATCGACGGCTTCAACGAGGGCTGGATCGATTTCGCCGACCAAGGCGCCGGTGCCCGTAAGGGCCGGATCGGCATCGGCCCCGCGATCGCCGCACTGGTCGACCGGCACCGCGAACAGGAGAAAGGTTCGCAGCGGTCCTAATCGGCCGAAGGCGGTGGCAATGTCGCCGAAAATGGCTAGGATTTCAGCCGGCGCTGAAGGGGAAACGGGGTCTTTCGGGATCGTCCGAACCAGGAGTGGCGCATGCGGAAATCCTTGCCGGCCTTGCTTATGATCGCATCGATCCTGACCCCGTCGCTGGCCGAGGGCCGCAAGCCCGCGCCCAGCCCGAAGAAGGTCGCGCCGAAGCCGTTGCCGGTGTTCGAATTTCTCGGGCAGGACAGCGAGACGCCGACGACGATGACCGAGCTCAACGGCCGCCCGTGCAGCGGCACGGTCAAGATGAGCTGCGCGAATATCGGGCTCGCGACGATCGGCGGCGAGCATGTCTTCTACCTGACGATGAACTATTATCAGGCCCGGCTGTACCGGGTGAGCGCCCGGTTCGAGGCGCGCTCCTTCCTGCCGCTGCTGGCGGCGTTCAGCGAGAAATATGGCAAGCCGGCGATCACCACCCGCAAGATGCAGGCGCGCGGCGGGGCGCTGGTGTCGGGGAGTGTCGCGAGCTGGCGCTTCAAGGGCGGCACCCTCGACCTGGTCGAGAAGGACGGTGCGGTCGATGCGGGCCAGTTCCTGTTCCTGTCGAAGGACAATCAGCCGCCGCCCGACAAGCCGATCGTCGATTTTTGAGGGGAGGGGTCGGGTGTTTGCGGTTTCGTCGTCACCCCGGGGCCTGTTCCGATAGGCGCTCTCCCCTTCGTCATTCCGGGCTCGACCCGGAATCTCTTTGCCTTTGGCGCGCGGAAGAAGAAGTGAGATCCCGGATTAAATCCGGGATGACGGGCCCGCTCAAGGGAGACGGGCAATGTAAGCCCACGCGACGGGATCCTGGCTGGCGCCGGGTGGCTGGAATGCGGCGGTGCTTTAGGCTAGCAACACTGTCATCGCATCGCAGGGGTCACGCATGAAATTGCTTCTTCTCGCCTCGGTTGCCGCCGCCGCACTGGCGACCGCTCCGCTTATCGCCCAGGAGGCGCCGGTCATCGACGGCAAGGTGGCGACCGCCGCCCACGCCAAACCCTATGAGCCATGGGGCGTCGATCTTTCGGCGCGCGACCTGTCGGTCAAGCCGGGCAATGATTTCGCGGCCTATGCGAGCGGCGCCTGGGACAAGCGCACCGAGATTCCGTCGGACCAGGCCTCGGCGGGGGTCGATTACGACGTGTTCAACCTGTCGCAGATCCAGCTGCGCAGCCTGATCGAGGCGGCGCCGCCGACCAGCCTGATCGGCGGCCTCTACCGCAGCTTCATGGACGAGAAGACCGTCGACGCGCTCGATGCCAAGCCGCTGGCGGCCGATCTCGCGAAGATCGCCGCGGCGTCCGACAAGACCGGCTTCGCCGCGCTCAACGGCGCGCAGGCGGGCGGGTTCGGGCTGCCGCTCTTCTCGATCGACGTCTATTCGGATCCGAACCGGCCCGGCATCAACGCGCTCTATGTCGGCCAGGCCGGCCTCGGCCTGCCCGACCGCGATTATTATCTCCAGCCCGGTTTCAAGCCGCAGCTCACCGCCTATCGCGCCTTTGTCGAACGGGCGCTGGCGATGGCGGGCTATCCCGATCCCGCGGTCCATGCCGACGCGATCCTGGCGTTCGAGACCGAGATCGCCAAGGTCAGCTGGGCCAAGGCCGATCGGCGCGAGCTCGAAAAGACCAACAATCCGATGACGCTGGCGCAACTGGCCGCGCTCGCCCCCGATTTCCCGTGGAAGACCTATCTCGACGCCGCCGGGGTTCCCGACCCGGGCACGATGATCGTCAACGAGAAATCGGCGATGCCGGCGATCGCGGCGATCTTCGCCAAGACCCCGCTCGACACGCTCAAGGCGTGGAACAGCTTCCACACCATCTACCAGGCGTCGCCGTATCTCTCGAAGCGCTTCGTCGACAGCCGGTTCGAGTTCGTCCGCAGCCTGTCGGGGGTCTCGGCACAGCGCCCGCGCTGGAAGCGCGGCACGACGCTGGTCGACGGTTCGCTCGGCGAGGAGGTCGGCCGCGCCTATGTCGCCGACTATTTCCCGCCGGCGTCGAAGGCGGCGATGGAACAGCTGATCGCCAATCTCAAGGCGGCGATGGCCGATCGCATCAAGGGCGCGCCCTGGATGAGCCCGTCGACCAAGACCGAGGCGCTCGCCAAGCTCAGCGCGATGAAGGTGATGGTCGGCTATCCCGACAAATGGCGCGACTATTCGGGGCTGCGGATCGAGGCCGGTGATCTCTACGGCAATGTCGAACGCAGCCATGCCTTCGAATGGCGCTATTCGCTCACCGACCTCAACAAGCCGGTCGACAGCGGCAAGTGGCTGATGACCCCGCAGACGGTGAACGCCTATAATGGCGGCGAGGAAAACAAGATCGTGTTCCCCGCCGGCATCCTCCAGCCGCCTTATTTCAATCCCAAGGCCGATGCCGCGGTCAATTATGGCGCCGCCGGCGCGATCATCGGCCATGAGATCAGCCATGGCTTCGATGACCAGGGCCGCAAGATCGATGCCGCCGGCAAGATGCGCGACTGGTGGACCCCCGAGGACGCGAAGCGCTTCGACGCGCAGGCCGAGATTTTCGGCAAGCAATATGACAAGTTCGAAGCGGTGCCGGGAATGTTCGTCAACGGCAAGCTGACGATGGGCGAGAATATCGCCGACCTCGCCGGACTGCTGATCGCGCATGATGCCTATATCCGCTCGCTCGGCGGCAAGCCGGCGCCGGTGATCGACGGGCTGACCGGCGACCAGCGCTTCTTCCTCGCCTTCGCGCAGAGCTGGCGCGACAAGCAGCGCCCCGACGCGGTCAAGCAGCAGGTCGCGTCCGATCCGCACACCCCGTCGCGCTTCCGCACGATCGGTCCGGTGCGCGACATCGACGCCTGGTATGCGGCGTTCGGGGTCAAGCCGGGCGACGCCTTCTACGTCGCACCGGCGGATCGCCCGCGGATCTGGTGATGTGCTCCGGCGGGCGTCGGCCCGCCGGTCACTGTCAAAAGCCTTCAGTGCCCTTGTGATCGCCGAAGCCGCCGGCGCTCATCGCGTCATTGTCGGCCTTCGCCCGCTTCTCGCCACGGGCAAGATCGCCGGCATCCTCCTTGCCGAGCGGCTTGGCGTCGCCGAGCGGCGCGGTGCGCTGCGCGGTCGCGTCGTCGCTGCGGGCGATCGCTGCATCGGGCGTCTGTCCGGGGTTTTTCTCTTCCATGCGATCACTCCGCCGGCTGGAATTCGGCATGGTGGAACGGGCAAGCGTTCACTGCGCCGCGGAACGCCTGCGACTTCTCGTAGACCGTCCGGCGCGCGCGGTTGATCGCGCCGAGCGGCTGGAAGGCGGCGAGACCGTGCCACGGGCTGAACGCCAGATCGGCCTCCTCGCGCTCGGTCACGCCATGCTGCCAGCTCGGATGCGGTTCGGCGACGATCCGGGCGACCGGGCGGAACGGGCTGACCGCCTCGTCCCAGACGACGGTCGGGTCCTCGACCGGCATCGCCTCGAGATCGGTGCAGAGCTGGACCCGCAACTCCCATTCGCCGCCGCGGGTGCCGACCACCTCGTTGACGTCCTCGCGCAGCGCGTCGGGGCGCCCATGGGCATTGACCTTGTCGCCCTTGAGATCGACCAGCCATGGCGAGACCGGCGCGACCGAGAATTTGGCGATATAGTCGCCGAACCGGAACGGCACCTGGCTGAAATAGATATCGCCGAGCGGATGGGTGTTGGGCGCGCCGCCGAGCATCGACACCAGCGAACTTTTGAGGCCGACGGTTTCGAGCGCGCCCTCGACGACCTGCAGCGTCGCCGACACCGCCTTTTTGAGGCCCTCGACATGGTCGGTGGTCGCGGCGAGGCCCTTGAGCCCCGGCAGGAACTTGGCCGGGGTCGCCTGGCCGAAGGCCGGGCCGTTGACCATCACGAAATCCTGGCCGTCCTCGGCCGGCGATCCCGGCAGCCGCTCGCCCTCGACGTCGAAAATCTTGAGCGCCAATCCGCGCGGGCCGCTGACGCTGTCGTCGAGGATATCGGCGGGGCCAGTCGAGATCCGCAGCACCGCATCGTGCTCGCCCGGGGTTGCGAACAGACCCTGCGCCAGTTCGGGCGGCAGCCCGTCGAGGATCGTCACCCGCGCCTTGATCAGCCCATGGCCCTTGGCATGGAGCCCGCGCACCGGGTTGCCATAATGTTCGCGGGTGGTGTGTTGCATCTCGCCGACCACCTCGTTCAGCCCGTCGATCGCTTCGGCTTCATTCGCCTCGACCTTTTCGACCGAGGGGGAATAATGGACCGGCGCGCGCGACACGGGGTGGGACGGATGGGACATGGGGGGACGCTCCTGAGGAAGTTGCGACCGAAGAACGCCTCGATTCCCTGCGGGTTGCCGCCGTTACGGCAGGCGATGTTTCGCGTTGCCAATGATCGAAACGCGGCGCCGGGCGTTGCACGGCGATGACCAATCCGATCGAGACGCTCCGCCTGCAGATGGAAGCCGCCGCCGCCGCGCTCGATTTCGAGGAGGCACGGCGGTTGCGCGACCAGCTCAGCCTGCTGCGCGGCGCCGACGACGCCACCGATCCGGCCAGCATCGATGCCGAGGGGCTGACCCGCCAGCAGCCGGGCGCGATGGGGCTGGGCACCAGCCAGCAGCGGATGACGCCGCCGCCCGGCTGGACGCCGCCGCCCAAGCCCGACCCGATGACCAGGGGGCGCGGCCGCGGGCAGGGCGGGTCCCGTAAGCGGGGCTGAGGGCCACGGCGAGAGAATGCGCCGATCGGCTTCGGCCCGGACAGCAGCGACTGTGCCCTTTGCGTCGGACTCGGGCCCGCCGACCTGCTAGATATGGCCGAAGATCGGAGTTGTCATGGAAGACCAAGAGGATACCGGACGCGTCGACGCGATCCTGGCCACGCCAGGGCTGGCCGATGCGCTCGAGAGCGACCGCTTCAAGCAGTTTCTCGATCATGTGCCGGTGGCGATCGCGGTGTCGGAACTCCATCCTTCGGAGGTCGTCACCTACGCCAATATCGAATTCGAGCGGCTGATCGGCCAGAGCGCCGCCGAGATCGAGCGGCGGAGCTGGACCAGCCTCCCGGGGATCGCCGCGGCCGGCGACGACGCGCGGTCGCTCGGCGAGGCGGTGGCGGGCAGCGAACAATATCTCGGCCGCTTCACCCTGGCGGGCGCGGACGGTACCGCACGCGAGATCGATGCCTGGTCGAACCTGATCGAGGATGATGACGGGACGCCGATGTTCCGGCTGGTCGCGCTGGCCGAATTCGGCGCGGATCGGCGGGCGAATGAGAGCGATCTCGCACAGAAGCTGCTCGACAAGGATGTGATGCTGCTCGAACTCCAGCATCGGGTGAAGAATAATCTGCAGATGATCACCGCGCTGATCCGGCTGGAGGCGCGCAACGTTCCCGACGACGAAACCGGCGCGCGCTTCGATCGGCTGGCGGGAAGGATCAACGCGCTGGCACTGCTCTATGATGCGATGGCGGCGAAGGGGCTGGAGGAGACCGTCGACCTCGGCAGCTATCTGAGCCAGATCGCGACCGCGGTGATGGCGGCGCATGCGGTCGAGGGGATCAGGCTCGACCTGAAGGTCGATAGCTGGCCGGTATCGATCAACGTCGCGATGCCGACCGGCCTCGTTGTCAACGAACTGCTGACCAATGCGCTCAAGCATGCCTTTGACGGGCGCGAGCGCGGGACGATCACCCTGCACAGCCTGATCGACGACAGCGGCTGCCGGGTGATGATCTCGGACGATGGCAACGGGCTTCCCCAAGGCGCGACCTGGCCCAAGGCGGGCAAGCTCGGCGCGGTCATCGCCCAGTCGCTGCGCCAGAATGCCAAGGCGCAGATGGATGTGGTGTCGATGCCCGGCGAGGGCGTGACGGTGTCGATCTTCTTTGCGCGGGCCGCGGCAGCGGCCGCCTGACCCATTTGCGGTTGGGCGCGGCCCGGCGGCATCGCCGCCGGGCCGGCCTGATCAGATGCGTCCGAGCAACAGCAGGATCAGCAGGATCACCACGACCACGCCGACGATGCCCGACGGCCCATAGCCCCAGTTGCGGCTATGTCCCCAGGTCGGCAGCGCGCCGACCAGCGCGAGGACGAGGATCACGAGAATGATAGTGCCTAACATGGATTACTCTCCCTGATTTTGACGGTGCCGTAACGGGCGGCGGGCACGCCCGGTTCCGCTGGCTTCGACAAGGTCAGGCCGAGAATGGTCGCAAAGGCGCGTGGCACATAGCCGGCAACGAAGCGGTGCGGGCGGCGTTGAGGCGGCACCAGTACATTCCCGACCAGGAGCGACCATGAGCATTTTCGGTACTATTCTCAGCAAGATCTTCCATCCGCACGGCACCGCGCCAGCGCCCGCGGCAGCAGCGCCTGCTCCAGCCGCGCCCAAGCCGGTCGCGGCGGCACCCGCCGCGGCGCCGGCGGCGCCCGCGGCGCCCGCACCCCAGCCGGTCGATGTCGAGGCGGTGCTCACCCAGCTTGCCGCCGCCAAGGGCAAGCCCAGCAACTGGCGCCAGTCGATCGTCGATCTGCTGATCCTGCTCGACATGGATTCGAGCCTCGCCGCGCGCAAGGAACTTGCGGACGAACTGAACATTCACGCTGGAGCCGACGGATCGGCCGAACAGAATATCGCGCTTCACAAGGCGGTGATGAAGAAACTCGCCGACAATGGCGGCAAGATCCCCGCCGACCTGCTCGACTGACCTATACCCAGGTGTGATGGGCCTGGCGCATCGCATCTGGGTACAAAACCGCGTGACGCATGACGAATCGATCACGCTTCGTGATCGCGACCATGTCCTTCCTCTTATCGAAAGCGATATCATGAACCGCATTCCTGCCAATGGCATCGACAACGACATCGAAGAGAATGACGAGCAGCGCGACGCCGATCAGGCGCAGGACGTCACCGACGATGCGCTGGATCGCACGACCGACCTCTACGAGGATGACAGCGAACATGGCGGCTCGTCCAATCCCGGCGCGGTGATCCCCGACGACGTCCCCGACCTGATCGACACGATGAACCAGATGCTGACCAGCGGCCGCATCGACAATGGCGCGTTCGCCGGCGAGCCGATGGACGATGACGAGGAGGATATCCTCGGCGAAACCGATAATGACGATGACGACGACGACTGATCGGGCCGTTCGATCGTAGAATCAGAAAGGCCGCGGAGACATCTCCGCGGCCTTTCTTTCATTTCGGTCGGATCAGAAGGCGAAGACGACGCCCGCCATCGGCCGGATGCTGTCGAAATCATAGGTGTCGGCCTGCAGGCGCAGGCGCGGGCCGGCTTCGCCGAACACGCCACCCAGGCCGATATCCTTGGGGCCGACCTCGACGCCGACGCCGTAGATCATGTCGCTATGATCGGCGAAGCCCTTGCGGCCGTTGACCCACTGATAGCCGGTCGACGCATAGATCATCCCGCTCTGGCCCGCGCGCACGCCGAAGCGGCCGCGCACGCCATATTCCCAGTCGATATCCTTGAAGCCTTTCGCGGCATTGCCTTCGACGCCGACGAACACCGGCCCGATCGGAACGTTGACGCCGGCGACGCCCTCGATCAGCGCCCCGTCCATCTTGCCGCGATTGCCACGGGTGCCGAACTCGCTGGCGCGGTCGAAACTGTGATAGCCGCCGAGGATGCCGACATAGGGCTCGAACGATACGGCCGGCTCGCTGCCATCGGGCGAGGTCTGCTGCGCGAACGACGCAGTGCTGATCGACGCCGCGAGCGCGGCTGCGATGAGGGCAAATTTCATGATCGATATTCTCCAAGTGACAGCCCGTAGACGACGGGCGTCCCGGCCAGCGGCGGGGACGGCGACTAAACCGGTCGATCGGCTATGGGTTGCATCACTTTGAAAACATGGAATTATCGTGGCAAAATTGCCACATCGCCGGTCATCTCCGGTTCAGCTTGAGTGTCGACCGCTGGCTTGCGCGCGCGCCGCTGCTAGGTCGACGAGCGCGACTGCAGCGACGATGCCGACCGCGAGCAGCGCCATCGACCGCTTCGGATTGGCGCGCCCGGCGACGGTACCGAGGATGGCCAGATCGCCGACGTCGGCGGCCAGCCGGGTCCAGATCGGCGCGCTGCTCGCTGGCCAGGCGAGGCCGGCGAGGCCGGTCGCGACCTCGCGGACCCCGACCGTCCTGAACAGCGTGGCGCCGCGCGCTTCCGACATGCCGGTGCCGCGCGCGAAGCGCTTGCCCAACAGGATGTCGGTGATCCCGAAGGTCAGGCTCATCGCGCCGATCGCGCGACCGATCGTCTTCGCATCCATGGTCATGCCTTTTCGGCGGTGCCGGGCTCGGCCATCTTGCGATGCTGCTCGGCGAGCACCGCGGCGGGGGTGACGTTGGCGAGGGTCGCCTGTACCTTGTTCTTCCAGCCCGAGACGATGCTCGCCTTGCCGTCCATCAGCGCGTCCCAGCCGTCGCGCGCGACGTCGGCGGCGCGGCTCTTATGCTCGTCGGTGCCGACCGCGGTGTCCATCATGTCGGCGCGGTGGAAGAATTCGGTGTCGACCGGCCCCGGCATCAGCGTGGTCAGGATGACGCCCTTGGACTCCTTGATCTCGTTGCGCAGCGCGTCGGTGAAATTGTCGACGAACGCCTTGGTGCCGTTATAGACCGCCTGGAAACTGCCCGGGATGAAACCCGCGATCGATCCGGTGACCAGGATCCTGCCGTCATCGCGCGCGACCATGTCCTTCAATACACGCTGCAGCAGATAGAGGGTGCCGGTGATGTTGGTGTCGATCACCCGGCGCCAGTCGGCGACGTCCTGGCTCAGGAAGTCCCGCCCCAGGCCGCGCCCGGCATTGGCGCAGAGGATATCGATCCTGCGCCCGCCGATCGCGGCCAGCAACCGGTCGACCCCGTCGATCGTCGCGAGGTCGGCTTCGACCGACCGGACCTCGACCCCATAATGTTCGAAGTCGGAGGCTGCGCCGTGGACCAGCGCCTCGTCGGCGACGATCACCAGGTCGTGCCCGGCCTCGGCGGCAAGGCCGGCGAGATGATAGCCGATGCCGGTCGAGGCGCCGGTGATGACCGCGAGTTTGTCCGCCATGATATCTCTCCTCAGGCAGCGACTGCCAGGCCGGGCTTGAGCACGACCTTGGTCACTTCATTCTGTTTGTCGTGGAACATCCTGTAGCCTTCGGGCGCCTGCTCGAGCGGCAACCGGTGGCTGATCAGGAAGGTCGTATCGATCTTGTCCTCGACGATCGCGTTGAGCAGCGCCGGCATATAATGCTGGACGTGGGTCTGGCCGGTCTTGAGCGTAAGCCCCTTTTCCATGAAGGCGCCGAGCGGGAATTTGTCGACCAGCCCGCCATAGACCGCGGGCATCGAGACGCGGCCGCCCTTGCGGCAGGCGATGATCGCCTGGCGGATCGAATGGGCGCGATCGGTGCCGAGGAAGGTCGATTTCTTGATCTGGTCGATGACATTGTCGACGAAGAAGCCGTGCGCCTCGAGTCCTACGCTGTCGATCACCGCGTCGGGGCCGATCCCGCCGGTCATTTCCATCAGCGCCTCATAGGTGGCGCTTTCCTCGAAATTGATCGTCTCGGCGCCGAAGCGCTTCGCGAGTTCGAGCCGGTGCGGGAAATGGTCGATCGCGATCACCCGCTCGGCGCCCATCAGGAAGGCCGACTGCACCGCGAACAGCCCGACCGGGCCGCAGCCCCACACCGCGACGGTGTCGCCAGGCTCGATCCCGGCATTCTCCGCCGCCATCCAGCCGGTTGGCAGGATATCCGACAGGAACAGCACCTTGTCGTCGTCGATCCCGTCGGGAATGACGATCGGGCCGACATCGGAAAAGGGGACCCGGACATATTCGGCCTGGCCGCCGGCATAGCCGCCGGTCATATGGCTATAGCCGAACAGCCCCGACGACGGATGGCCGTACAACTCCATCGCGATGTCCTGGTTGTCGGCCGGATTGCCATTGTCGCATGCCGAATATTGATGCTTCTCGCAATGGAAGCACGATCCGCAGGCGATGGTGAACGGCACGACGACCCGCTGGCCCTTCTTCAGGGTCGATTTCGGGCCGGTCTCGACGACCTCGCCCATGAACTCATGGCCGAGGATGTCGCCTTTCTGCATCGTCGGGATATAGCCATCGTAAAGATGGAGGTCGGAGCCGCAGATCGCGGTCGACGTGATCCGGATGATCGCGTCGCGTGGATTGAGGATTTCGGGGTCGTCGACGGTGTCGACGCGGACGTCGTGTTTGCCGTGCCAGGTCAGTGCGCGCATCGGGCCTATTCCTTCTCTTTTTCGAGCTGTGCGCGGGTGCGCGACGAGGTCGCGATCTCGCCGGTTTCCATCAACTGCTTGAAGCGCCTGAGGTCGCGTCGCGCCTGGATCGCCGGCTCGCGCTGGAAGAGCTTGGCGATCAGCTTGCCGACCGCACCGGCGGGCGGATCGTAGAGGATCGTCACGGTGACGATCGTGCCGCGGCCGCCCTGCGCATCGCGGAAATCGATCCGGCCTCTGTTCGGGACATCGGCACCCTCGGCCGAGGCCCAGGCGATCGTCTCGCCCTCGCGTTCCTCGGTGATCAGCGAATCCCATTCGACGGTCCGGCCGCCCGGCGCCTTGGCCACCCAGTGCGACCGCGTCGCGTCGAGCACGTCGACCCGCTCGACATTGTCCATGAAGTTCGGCAACTGCGCGAAGTCGCGCCAATAGGCATAGAGTTCGGCGCGCGGCCGGTTGATCGTGACGGTGCGACCGACCAGCGTGTCGCCCTTCGCCTCGACCAGTGCGGCGGTCGCCTGGTCGACCACCTCCTTCTTCGATGTCGATAACGGTGCGTCGTCGGTCGGCGCGCTGATATGCGTGTCGCTCATGCCATTCTCCCATGGAGTCATGGCTTCAAAACCCTTCGGCCAGCACGCCGTTCCGATCGTTGCGCTGTGAGATTGGTAATTTATCAAGTTATAACATAGGTTTATGATGTAGTCGGCATGAACGAAAAGAGCCGACGGGGTCACCGCCGGCTCCTCGTCACATGGTCGAAAATGTCAGGCGGCGACGAGTTTCACCGCGGTCGCCTTGGCTGGCGGCAGGCCGGCGCTTTCGGCTTGTTCGAGCAGTTCGGCCTTGAGCTCGGCCATCGCGTCGCGCAGCGCGACCAGATCGACATCGGTGTCGCGGCACTGCGCGAACATGCCTTCCTTGGGCATTTCCTCTTCATGGACGTGATGCTTGATCTCTTCGGACAGCACCTTGACCTTGGCGTCATAATATTCGGCGTCGGGGCTGCTCGCCATGATGTCGTTGATCAGCACCTTGGCGCCGTCATGCTCGACATAGGCCTCGTCGAGCGTATCGTCCTCGATCTTGCCGCGAAAGGCGGGATAGAAGATCGCTTCCTCGATCATGGTATGGACTTTGAGCTCGGTGCAGATCTTGTGCGCGAGCGCCTGCTTCTTCGCGCTGTCGGTCGCCTTCTCATACTGCTCGAACAGACCCTCGACCTCGCGGTGGTCGGCCTTCAGTAGCGCAATCGCATCGGTAAATTCGGGCTTCGCCATGATCGTCTCCTCGACGTCGCGGCCATGGGCGACCGCACTCGGCGGATAAAGCGCATGAGCGCCGCGCTAAGTTGCGTAAACGCCCGGTAAAAGGGGCTAACCTGCATCAAGTTGGGCGACGCGGGCGCCTCAACTGCCGGATCGCCAGCGCGCGATCGCCGCATCATAGGCGGCTTTGGCCTTGTCGATGGCGATCGCCGCCTTGTCGCGTGCCTTGTCCTGTCTGGCTTCGAGCGCGTGGCGCTCGCGCCGGAGTGCGGCTTCGCGTTCGAGCAGGGCGTCGCGCGCGGCCTTATGCTCGGCATCGAGCGCCTTGGCGGCGGCCTCGGCCTCGTCGAGCCGCGCCCGGCTCGGGCGCGGTTTCGGTTTGGGTGGTCTGGGCGCTGGCTTCGGCGTGACGGCCGAGCGACCGTCGGCGGGGCGGGGGCGGCTTTTCGTGCGCCGGACGGGCATCGCCTCGCGGTCGTCATCGGTCGGCGGCGGTGGTGGTGCGTCCGCGGGCAGCGCCGCCAGCTGCTCGGCGAGCGAGCCGCGCGACTTGCGGATCACCGTGCCGGGATGTGCCAGCGGTTCGGCGGTCAGCGCCGGATCGTCGATCTCTTCGGCGGCGCCGCGCGCGAACAGATCATTGTCACTGCCCCAGGCGCGCAACGCCGCAGCCCGGCTGGGCGCCGCGACATAGGCGTCGTGGAAACCGGTCGAGGTGCGATAGACCTTGAGTTTGCGAGGCCTTGGGAGCTTGCGGGGGCTGGGAAGCTTGCGGGCCATCACCCCTCAACGCGGCAGACGTCCGATCAGCCCCGCTCGACGATCAGGTCGACCGGCGGATCCTCGTTGGCCGGCTGGCCGACTTCGATCGGCAGCCCCATGAAGCAGGGTGGATCGATCTCCTGGAGCTGCGGGGCGTCCATGTCGAACAGGTCGCGTGCGGCGATCGCGCGCAGCGTCTCCAGCGCGACATCGGTCATCAGCCAGCGTACAGGCTGCTGCCCCGCCGCCCTGGCTGCCAGCGCCATTCGTTCCAGTCGCTTCGCGAGCATCGTCATTCCCCGGCCTGCCCGCAATGTGTATCCAGCCGCGTCGTTTCGCAATGACTTCGATCGATTTCCATCTGCATGTTCTACGGTATTTTCGCGGATCGGCCACGGCCAGCTGGCGCTTTGGTCGGGGTGTGGCTCCGAAGATAACATAGGATAAGAAGCTTTTTGCGCCGTGGCGTCGCCGGGCCACGGAAACAGCGGCGTGGCCCAGCGTTATCGTCGCTCAGCATGGAGAGCGGCATGAACCAGAACGACGACAAGCCGGCCGATCGGCAGGCTGCGCGCAACCGCGGATCGCGCCCCGGTGCCGCCGGCGGCGAGGCAAAAGGCAGCGGCGCCGGGGCAGGCGGCGGCGGCAATCCCGAAGACTATGATTCCGACCCGCAAGGCGGTGGCGGATCGCCGGCGATGCCCAAGAGCGGACCCTGCAAGGCCTGACCGCGGACCATCATCGACAGCGAGGAGCCAGCGTGACCGATATCGCCGATGCCCATACCCGCAAGACCAGCCTGATCGGCCGCAAGATCGCGATCACCGGCGGCACCACCGGCATCGGCCGGGCGATCGCGGTGCTGCTGGCATCGGAGAACGCACGGGTGTTCGTCTGCGGGCGCAACCCCGATCATCTGGCGGACGCGCTGGCGCGCATCCGCGAGGTCGGGGAAGGCCATGGCATCGCCGTCGACCTGTCCGAACGCGCCGGCATCGAGCGCTTCTTCCGCGAGGCCGACGCCTATCTCGGCAGCATCGACGCCGCGGTGATCAACGCGGCGGTGCCGGCGACGGGCCTGTCGGAGATGACCGCCGACGAGGTTCGCTATGCGATCGCGACCGATTTCACCGCTTATGTGATGAGCGCGCATGCGGCGCATGCGGCGATGAAGGACAATAGCGACAAGCAGGGGGCCGACATCGTCCTGATCGGATCGATGAGCGCGCATGTGCTCGGTCCGGGTTCGACCGTCTATGCGGGTATGAAGGCCGGGATCGCCGGCTTTTCGGAGGCGCTGCGCCGCGAACTCGGCCCCAAGGGGATCAAGGTGTCGCTGGTCGAGCCGGGCAAGACCGGCGCCGATTTCCAATATCCCGACATACCGGCGGACGAGCAGCGTGCGATGATCCGCGAGGAAACGATGCTGCGCGCCGAGGATATCGCGGTCGGCGTCCATTATCTGCTGACCCAGCCGCGGCGCGCGGTCGTCCAGCAACTCACCATCGTCCCGCGCATGCAGGCCAAGGAATGATCCGACCATGAAACACGCCGTCGATCGCCTGGTCCTCGTTCCCGACGATATCGATCTCGCGCGCTCGCCGCTCGCGGGCCATCTCGATGCCGAGACCTATGTGCTCGGCGCGTTTAATCCGGGCCTGACCCGGCTCGCCAACGGCAATCTGCTGATGATGGTGCGGGTCGCCGAGGCGCTGCGCCAGCCGATCGTCGGCGGCCATGTCCATGCGATCCGCTGGGAGCGCGGCGATGATGGGAAGGGGCGCTATGTGCGCGACGCCTGGCCGCTCGAACTCGCCGACACCGCCGATCCGCGCAAATTCATGCTCCATGGCGGCGGCTGGAAGGTGATGGCGCTGACCTCGCTGTCGTGGCTGCTGCCGGTCGAACTGTCGCCCGACGGGCTCGAACGGGTCGCGATCCATTATGACAGGGCGATCGCCCCGGCTTATGACTTCCAATGCTATGGCCTCGAGGATGCGCGGATCAGCCGGGTCGACGGGCGCTATCTGATGACGACCTGCTCGGTCAGCCCCGAGCGCCATTCGACGACGCTCTACATCTCGGACGACGGGCTCGACTGGCGGTTCGAGGATATCGTCCTCGATCATCAGAACAAGGATATGCTGATCTTCGAAGGGCTGATCGATGGCCATTACTGGGCGCAGACCCGCCCGCTCGGCGATCTCTATTTCGCCTATCCGCCCGGCAGCGAATGGCGCGCCGGCCCGTCGATCAACCTGGCGCTGTCGCCCGACGCGCATTTCTGGAAACCGTCGATCCGGCCCGGCATCCGGCCGCACGTCAACACCGTCGCGACGGCGCGGATGGGCGGGGGCAGCCCGCCGGTGCTGACCGACGAGGGCTGGCTGACTTTGTGGCATGGGGTCGAGCCCAAGGAGATCGTCGGCATCTACCGGACCTATTGGTCGATCCTCGATCGCGACGATCCGAGCAAGGTACTTCGCACCGAACATGCGCCGCTGCTCGAGGCCGATCCCGAGCTGACCCGGCCCATCGAGCATCAGATCTACCTGCGCGACGTCGTCTTCACCACCGGCATCGCAGACGGTGGCGACCATTATATCGTCGCGTCGGGGGAAGCCGATCTGGCTTGCCGGATAACCCATATTTCCAAAAGCGTGTTTGGACTATGATGTCCGGCGGATAGCCGGGGCCGCGATCAGCCGTCGAGCGACAGGCTCCGTTCGAGCCGCAACCGATCGAGCATCGCGCCATATTCGCGCGCCATGCGCTCATGGATCTTGCGCGCGTCGGTCGAGGTGGCGCTCGCGGCAGCATCGCGCTCCTGCTGCATGCGTGCGGTGTAGAGGTCGATCAGATCGTTTTCCATGGTGGGTTGATCTCTTGACGGCCCGCGGCGATGCCGCTGGCCTGTTCTGCCATTCGCCAAGGCGCTGCGGAATCGGGAATTTCCCGCTATCCGGTCCCGGTACAGGTCGGCGCCGTCTCCCTGCCGGCCGTGACGGCCATCTGCGTCGATGGCGAAAAGCGCCATGGAAGCAGGACCTCCATGGCGCCGATCGTTCAGGCGGTCAGCGCGTGCTTGAGGTCGCGCATCTGGTCGTGGCCCTGCTTCACCGAAGCATAGCCATCCTGCACCACCGCTCGGGTCGAAGCCGACAGCTCGGTGTCGGCGAGCGCGTCCTCGAACTTCGCCTTGATATGGTCCTCGCCGCGCTCGACTTCGCTGACGATCGCCTTGTCGTCCTTGCCGGTCACCGCCGCCTTCAGGTGGACGAAGATGCGATGCGCGCCGGCGAGGATCGTGCCGTCATCCTCGGGCTCGCCGCCGAGCGCGCGAACCGCCTGCTGGAGCGACGACGCCACGGTGCGGCGCTCGCTCGCCCGGCTGGTGAAAAGACCGGTATAGCGGCCGTCGTCGGCGTCCTTGGCGGCTTCGGTATAGCCGTCGACGCTGTCGATCGTCGTCGCGATCAGCGAATTGAGCGTGCTGATGTCATGATCATGGTCGGCCATGCGAATATCCTTTTCGAGAGATGGAATGGAAGACGGGCACCCAACGATTCCCGCGCGATATCGCCGCAAATATTCCGCCGCCGGTTCGATTAAATCGCTGGACGGCTTGGCTTATTTTCCACCGGGGGCCGCACAGGAAAAAGGCGCGGCACCCGGGGGCGCCGCGCCTTTTTCGATGTGCCGGCGCGAGGCCGGACGGTCGGTCGCTTAGCGAACCGCGCCGCGGCGAACCAGGTTGACGATCGCAAGCAGCACGACCGCACCGAGGAACGATGCCAGCAGCGAGCGGATATCGAACGCGCCCGAGGTGATCGGCGCGCCGCCGATGAACGGGGTGATCAGATAGCCCGCGATGAAGGCGCCGACGATGCCGACCACGACGTTGAGCAATATGCCCTGCTGGCCGTCGGTGCGCATCACGATGCTCGCGAGCCAACCGAGGACGCCGCCGACGACGAGAAGAATGATGAGGCCCATGATGAAATCCCTTTCCTGCCGATGACGACCTGATCGTCACGAATATTGACTGTGACAAGGACGAATATCGGCGGTGATAGTTCCGGAATATTAAATCTACATTGTGAATTACTGTTCGAAAATTCAACGCCGCGCCTCGCGCTTTGCTTCCTCCGGTGTCCAGTCGGGCAGCGCGGCGAGCGCCGGCGCGTCGATGTCGAGCAAGATGCTGTCGGCGCCGAGCTGCCACTGGCCGGATGGAACCGCCTTGAGTGTCTCGCCGACCCCACCGACACCGCCGGTCGCGACCACCAGATAGGCGATCGCCGCGCTGTCGCAGTCGAGCATCATCTCGATCAACGTTCCCGCCGACGATCCGTCGCGATGGGTGACGGCGGCGCCCGCCAGCGCGGTGGCGCTGCGCTGGGTCGGCACCGAAGGCGCCTCGCGACTCGCCTCGGTGGCGGCCGCGCCGGTCTTCTCGTAATTCGCCTGCCGCCCCAGCCAGCGCCAGATGCCGAGCGCGTTGACCAGGGTGAGGAAGGCGTTGGTCGCGAGCAGGTTGGTCTGGCCGCTCGCCAGGCCCACCGTGCACCAGCCGATCGACCCGATCGTGAAGACGACGAATCCCCAGCCGGTCACGCGCGCACCGAGATTGGCGGCGGTCATCACCGCGGCGATCGCGGTCGCGATCGGGGCGACCCAGCCGGCGACATCCTCGATCATGACGATGACGCCTCGATCAGATCGTCGAGCAGGCCGCGCAGCCGTGCGAGCCGCGCGACCGGGTCGTCGATCGCCTCGGGGAGCAGCCAGCGGCCCTTCTTCTCGACGAGCCCGGCGGTGTGCGCGGCAGGCAGCTTGTGACGCGGTTCGAGCGCGATCGCCGCCGGGCCCGAGATGATCCGGCCGATGTCGAGTTCGCGGGCGAGCAGGCGGATCGCAGCGATGTCGAGCAGCAACACGGCCTCGTCGGGAAGCGTGCCGAACCGATCCTCGAGTTCGGCGATGAAGCCGTCGAGGGCGTCGCCATCCTCGATCCGCGCGAGCCGTCCATAGAGCGCGACCCGGATGTCGGTGTCGGGAATCCAGCTTTCGGGCAGGCCGCCGGCAAGGCCGAGCGCGAGATCGGGACTCCAATGCTCGACATGCTCGCCACGGGCCGTTCGCAGCGCGCCGCCGAGCAGATGCTGGTAAAGGTCGATGCCGATCAGCTTCATATGGCCGGCCTGGGTGTCGCCGAGCAGGTCGCCCGCGCCGCGCATGTCGAGATCGCGCGCGCTGATCGCGAAGCCGGCGCCCAGCCGGTCGAACGCCTGGAGCGTGCGCAGCCGCTTGACCGTCGCCTCGGCGATCGGATGATCGGCATCGGTCAGCAGCAGCACCTGGCCGCGCCGGCCACCGCGCCCGACCCGACCGCGCAACTGGTGGAGTTGCGACAGGCCGAAGCGATCGGCACGCCAGACGATCATCGTGTTGGCGCGCGGCACGTCGAGCCCGGCCTCGATGATGTTGGTCGCGAGCAGCACGTCGCCGTCGCCGGCGGCGAAGGCGACCATCGCCGCGTCGATGTCGAGCGGCTTCATCTTGCCATGAGCGGCGACGAGGCGGAGTTCAGGGACGAGCCTGGCGAGGCGATCGGCCATCGGCGCCATATCCTCGATCCGCGACACGACCACGAAGCTCTGGCCGCCGCGGCTTTTCTCGCGCAGCAGCGCGGTGCGCACCACCTGCGGATCGAAATCGCCCAGGCTGGTGCGGATCGGCTGGCGGCGGGCGGGGGGCGTCGCGATCACCGAAAGCTGTTGCAGCCCGATCAGCGCCGCCTGCAGCGTACGCGGGATCGGCGTCGCGCTCAGGCTCAGCACATTGGTGTCGCCGAGCCCGCGCAGCCGATCCTTGTCGGCGGCGCCGAAACGCTGTTCCTCGTCGATCACCACCAAGCCTAGATCGTGGTAGCGCACATCGTTCGCCGCCACCGCTCCGGTGCCGATGACGATGCCGATCGACCCGTCGGCGAGACCGGCCTTGACCGCCTTTCTGTCCGCGGCGCTCGACAGCCGCGACAGGCCGGCGACGACGATGCCGGTGCCGGCGAAGCGCCGGGTGAAGCTGTCGATATGCTGGCGGACCAGCACCGTGGTCGGTGCGGCGATCACGACCTGCCGGCCGGCGAGCGCGGTCAGCGCGGCGCCGCGCAGGGCGACCTCGGTCTTGCCATAGCCGACATCGCCGATCACCAGCCGGTCCATCGGGATTCCGGAGGCGAGATCGTCGCGCACCGCCGCGATCGCGCGCGCCTGGTCGGGAGTCTCGGTGAAGGGGAAGGTCGCGCCGAACCGCTCATAGGCGGCCGGGTCGGGCGCGATCGGCGCGATCCGGCGTTTGGCCCGCGCCGCCGCCATCGCGGTCAGGCCGCGCGCGCTTTCGGCGATCGCTTGATCGATCGCGAGCCGGCGCTTCTGCCAGCTCGATCCGTCGAGCCGGTCGAGCGCGACCGCATCGGCATCGGCGCCGTAGCGCCAGATCCGGTCGGCCTCGTCGACCGGGACCAGCCGACGGCCGCCGGCGGCATAATCGAGCGCGATCGCATCGCCCGCCAGGCCGCCGTCGAGCGGGACGGTTTCGAGCCCGGCGACGATGCCGATGCCATGATCCTCATGGACGACGAGATCGCCGACATGGATTTCGCCGGTGCCGGCGAACGGGTCGGCCTGGACGGCGGCCGACCCGCCGACGGCGCGGCTGCCGAGCAGATCGGACGCGGCGACGACGAGCAGGTCGCCGCTCTGCCATCCGCGGTCGATCGGCATCGCCAGCGCACCGATCGTACCGGGGGCGAGCTGGATCGCGACCTGCCAGCTTCCGAGCGTTTCGATGCGGGCCTTGAGCGCCTTGGCGACGCGCGGACCGAGGAAGCGCAGGTCGCGGGCGCCGCCCGCGAGTGCTATCCGCCCGCCGCCGGCAAGATGCTCGCGGGCGATGCGGGCAAAGGCGCGCAACGGTGCGCGTTGTTCGGCGAAGCGCGGTACCGGCGCACCGGCGGCGATCGGGTCGAGACGCTCGCGATCGGCGATCGGCCATCGCGCGGGGGCGCAGGGCGCTGGGAGTATCGCGTCGCTTCCGGCCCGGCGCGCGTCCTCGACGAGCGCCACGAAGCGCCCGGCACGGACCAGGGCGTCGGGGTCGAGCAGGATTGCGCATTGGGTCAGATGATCGAACAGGCTGGCGGTGGCGGGTTCGGACGGTTCGTCGACCCGGCCGATCTCGAGCCGTTGCAGATCGTCCAGTCCGCGCTGGCTGCCGGGGTCATAGGATCGCAGCGCGACGATCCGATCCTCGTCGATCTCGATCCGGACCGGCATTCCGGCATCAGCGGGAAAAATATCGATCACCTGGCCGCGTACCGCGATTTCTCCAGGCTCGTCGACGCGGTCGTCGGATATATAGCCGATCGTCGTCATCGCATCGGCGAACTGCTCGGGATCGAGCGCGTCGCCGATCGCGAGAACAGGCGGGGCGGCGTCGAACGCCATCGGTGGTGGATAGAGGCGGGCTGCGGCTTCGGCAGTGCTGACCAGCGCTATCGTAGGACGGCGCGTCTCGGCCGAAAGCATCTGGCGAAGGTGCCGCAGCGCCGCGACCCGTCGTCCGACATTGGCAGGGGAGGCGGGGCTGCGGTCTCCGGGCAAGGCGTCGCTGGAGGGGCAATGGATGACTGCCGCGTCGGGCGCAGCCGCGCTGAGTGCCGCGGCGATCGCCTCCGCACGCTGCTCGTCGGAGGCGATGAACAGGACATCGCTTCGCGCCAGCGCTTCCGCCAGCACCGCGACCGTCTCGCCGGCCGATGCCGGACTCCCTTGTGGCTCGGCTAGCGGCTCATTGGCTGCACCATCGATCTCGGGCGTCTCCGCGGTCGCGTTCAGCACCACAAGGCGGTGCGATAGCGGTCGAAGCAGCGTCTGCCGCAATTGAGCCGGATCAGCGCGCCTTCGGCGATGGCGCGGGCGCGGGCGGGATCCTCGGCGACCGCGGGAATCAGCGCCTCGCGGTTCCAGTCGGCGCTGTGCTTGACGTCGAGCACCGCGTGCAGATCGAAATAGCGGCGTTCCTTGTCCGACAGCCCGATCCGCCGCAGCCCTTTGGCAACCAGCGCCGAACGGCCTGGGGCGGTCAGCTCGATCACCCCGAGCGCGCCGACCGAATGCCAGGCGTAGCGGCGGCTGGTCGCCATCGCGGTCATCGCATTGGCGAGCGCGAGGCTTTCCCACACCGTATTCTCGATCACCGGGTTCACGGCGAGCGTCTCGACCAGCGCGTCGAGCATCGGACCGTGCATGCCCCTGGCGTTGCCGCGGCCCATCTCGTCCCAATAGTTGCGCGCGAGTTCGAGCTTGGGGCCGACCGGCAGTTTGACCTGGGTCAGCGCGACGAGATCGTCGAACCCGGCCTCGCCGGCGGCCTCCTGCTCGAAGAACCAGCGCAGCTCGTCGCGGGTCGCCTCTTCGGCAAGCCAGGGAAAGAGCGGGTCATTCTGGCCGGGGCCGACCTCTTTCAGCCCTTCGAACCAGGCGATGAAGCCGGCCGGATCGGTCGGCACCGTGGCCGCCTCGGCGGTAATCTGTGCACGCAGCTCCTCGATGAAGCCGCCTTCGAGCCGGAGCATGCGATGGTCGCGGTCGAGTGTCGTCTGCCAGTCGTCGTCCGGAAATTGCGGGGCGAGCCGTTCGCGATTCCAGTGGGCGAGCCCGCGCTGAAAGCTGTCGGTCAGGAATTGCGAAGCGCCGGTCTCGGCGCTTCGTCGGAAATGGGTTGCCATGTCGGGGTTCCTCTCGGTCGAGCCTATCAACCGGTCGAGGCGCGAATGGTTTCCGGCGATCGCCGCGAACTTAACCCAGGTGAGGCAGTTATCGGACGCCGGTGGCCGGGGCGTGGCCCGGCCGCCGGCGTCCGATCCAAAGGCCGATCAGGCGGCGCGCCAGCGCGCGATCGCCTTCTCATAGCCGGCCTTCGCGACATCGCGGGCGCGAGTGGCCAGCGCCAGGTCGCGCGCCTGGCCACGTTCGAGGATGCGCCGCTCGCGGCCCAGTTCGGCCTCGCGGGCGGCCAGCGCCTTCAGCGCCGCGGCCTGTGCCGCCTGGACCTGCTTGAGCGCGGTCTGGGCGGCGTCGAAGTCCTCGCGGCTCGGCCGCGGCTTCGCTTCGGCCTTGACGACCGGCGGCGCGGCCGGGCTGGCGGCGACGATTTCGAGCTTGGGGCGCTCGCGGCGCGGGCGTTCGGCGGGGGCCGCGGCGGCTGCTACCGGAGCCGGCTCGGCCGGAGCCGCTTCGGCGGGGCGCCGCTTCTTGACCACGACGCCCGGGGTCGCGAGCGGGGCCTTCATCAGCCGAGGATCGCTGATCTGCTCGGCGCTGCCCAGCGCGAAGAGATTGGTCTCGCTGCCCCAGGCTTCGAGCGCGGCCTTGCGGCTGGGGGCGGCGACATAGGCGTCGTGGACGCCGGTGGTGGTGCGGAAAACCTTGAGATTTGCGGTGTCGGCCATGGCTCAGTTCCCGATCAGATGGAGCGCGAGCGTGCGGCGGTGCGGACGCCGCCGATGCTCGAACAGGTAAATAGCCTGCCATGTGCCGAGTGCAAGCCGGCCGTCGATCAGCGGGATCGAAAGCTGGACCTGGGTCAGCGCGGTGCGCAGATGCGCGGGCATGTCGTCGGGGCCCTCGTCGTCATGGGCATAAGCGCGGGCATCCTCGGGGGCGATCCGCGCGAAATAGGCTTCGAGATCGGTGCGGACCTCGGGCGCGGCATTTTCCTGGATCAGCAGCGAGGCCGAGGTGTGGCGGCAGAAGACGGTCAGCAGGCCTTCGCGCATCGCCTGATCATGCGTCCAGCCGGCGATCGGGCGGGTGACGTCGACCAGCCCCTGGCGGCGGGTCTCGATCATGATCATCGTCGTCGCCTGTCGCATCGCTGCCTGTCCCATCATTGGCCGTCCTCGTCGCCTCCGCCGATCGCAGGCCTTGCCGTATTAGCGCCCGCTACTAACATCGGCGAGGCTGCCCGGTCGCACGGGCGATCGGAAGAGGTCGGTCCCGAATGCTCGAACATATTCCCCGCTGGCTCGGCGAATGGCTCCACGACGTGCGGGCGGGCCATGCCAAGCTGGTGGCGGCCCGGCCCGAATTCGCCGGTGCCGCGCGGATCGACCTGTCGAGCACCGCCTTCGCGCATGGCGGGCGCCTGCCCGAGCGCTTCACCGCCGATGGCGACGGGCTGTCGCCGCCGCTGGTCTGGGGCGCGGTGCCCGACGGCACCGCCGGGCTGGCGCTGATCGTCGAGGATGCCGACGCGCCGATGCCGACCCCGTTGGTCCACGCGATCGTCTGGGGCCTGCCCGCCGACGAGCGGCGGATCGGCGAGGGGGCGATCGCGCGCGACGGGGACGGCGGACCAGACGGCCGCGACGTCGGCCGCAACAGCTTCTTCGCGGAGGGCTGGCTGCCGCCCGATCCGCCGACCGGCCATGGCGCCCATGATTATGTGTTCCAGCTGTTCGCGTTGTCCGAGCTGCCCGATATCGGCGCCTCGCCGAACCGTGGCGAGCTGGTCAAGGCGATGGCGGGGCGGGTGATCGGGGTCGGAATACTGATCGGCACCTATTCGCGCGGTGAGGACCGCCCGGCCGGATCGCCGTCGCTGCGGGGGGCGACCGCCTGAATTTTTTACGGGGAGATTGAGGTTCGCGCGGCGTCGCCCGTCTGACTCGGTGTGCGACCCTTCATCCTGCTCCTCACCATCGGTCTTTTCGCCGGCCCCGCCGTTTCGGGCCCGCCACGCGTGGTCATGTCGACCAGCGCCGGCCGGATGATCTTCGAACTCGATCCGGTCCATGCCCCGGTCAGCAGCTGCAATTTCGCGCGCTATGTCGCGGCGGGCGCCTATGCCGGCGGGGTCTTCCGCCGGGTGGTGCGGATGGAGATGACCAGCCCCAATCCGGTGCCGATCGCGGTCGTCCAGGCCTATCCCGACAGCCGGCCGGGCACGCACGCCTTCGCGCCGATCCCGCTCGAGCGCACCAGCCTGACCGGGCTCCATCATGGCGCCGGCACGCTGTCGATGGCGCGCGACGGCCCCGACAGCGCGACCGCCGAATTCTTCGTGGTCGTCGCCGACAGCCCCGAACTCGATTATGGCGGCAAGCGCAACCGCGACGGCCAGGGCTTCGCCGCGTTCGGCCGGCTGGTGGCGGGGCGGCGGGTGCTCGACCGGATCTATGGCGGGGCGCTGGAGGGCGACCAGCTGCGGGTGCCGGTGGCGATCATGGCAGCGAAGCTGGTGGGGAAGGCGTGCCCGTAAGCTCCCTCTCCCCATGGGGGAGAGGAGTGAGGCGGCCGGTCATGCCCCCGGCATGACCTACGGGATGCTGGGAGCATCCCGTACCGCCTCACTGGTGAGGGGGCGCGAGGCCATAGGCCGAGCGTCCCGCATATCCGCCAGCGTGCCCTCACCCTCCCGTCGCTGCGCGCCGGGCCCCTCCCTCTCCCCGTGGGGAGAGGGGAAAGAGGAATTCACCCCACCCGCGTCGCGAGCCAGATCACATGGTGGGCGCCCTTGCGGCCGCCGGTCGCGCGGACCTTGAGTTCCTCGACGGTGAAGCGCGCCTTGCGCAGCCGGTCGGCCACGGTCTTGTCGGGATAGGCCGACCAGATCGCCAGCACCCCGCCGGGGTTGAGCGCATTGCGCGCGGCGCGGAAGCCGTCGAGGCTGTAGAGCCGGTCGTTGCTCGCCTGGATCAGCCCGTCGGGGCCATTGTCGACGTCGAGCAGGATCGCGTCGTAACGGTCGGTCGCGGCCTCCTCGATCCGGTCATGGACGTCGCCGACCACCACCGAGACCCGCGGATCGGACAGATTGTCGCCGAACAGATGCGCGAGCTCGCCCTTCGCCCAGTCGACGATCCTGGGCACCAGCTCGGCGACGACGATCGTCGCGCTCTTCGGCAGGATTTTCAGCGCGGCACCGAGGGTGAAGCCCATGCCGAGCCCGCCGATCAGCATGTGCGGGGCGCGCGCCTTGAGCCGTTCGGCGGTCAGCGTCGCGAGCGCCTCTTCGGACCCGCGCACCCGGCTGCTCATCAACTCGTTGCGCTCGAACAGGATCGACCATTCATCCTTGCGCCGCATGAGTCGGAGCTGGCCGCCGCCCGGAATGTCGGCGGTGTCGACGAGTTCGAGATGGATCATATCACCACACCTGCACGCGCGCGCCCGGCGCCAGATAGAGTTTCTCGCCCGGCTTGACCCCGAACGCCGGATACCAGGCGTCGAGATTGCGGACGGTTTCGACCCGCCACATCGCCGGGGCATGGACGTCGGTCGCGATCCGCGCGCGCAGCGCCTTCTCGCGCATCTTGCTCCGCCAGCTCTGCGCGAAGGCGAGGAAGAAGCGCTGGTCGCCGGTCAGCCCGTCGATCACCGGCGCGGGCTTGCCGCCGAGCGAGGCGTGATAGGCCTCATAGGCCGCGGTCAGCCCGGCGGTGTCGGCGATATTTTCGCCGAGCTCCTGCTGGCCGTTGAGGTGGAGCCCCGGCAGCGCCTCATAGCCGTCATATTGCGCGGCGAGCGCCTTGCCGGCGGCGTCGAAGCGCTTGAGGTCGGCCTCGGTCCACCAGTTGTGGAGCCGGCCCTCGGCGTCGAAATCGGCGCCGAGATTGTCGAAGCTGTGGCTGATCTCATGCCCGATCACCGCGCCGATCGCGCCATAATTGGCGGCATCGTCGAAGCGCGCGTCGAAATAGGGGGTCTCGAGGATCGCCGCGGGGAAATTGAGCGCGTTCTGCAACGGCAGGTTGAGCGCGTTGACCGTCTGCGGGGTCATCCACCATTCACTCCGGTCGACCGGCTTGCCGATCTTGGCGATCTGGTGGCGATATTCGGCGAGCGCGGCGCGGTCGCGGTTGCCGATCGGATCGTCGGCACGGATATCGAGCCCGGCATAATCGCGCCAGACATCGGGATAGCCGATGCCGATGTCGAGGGTCGCGATCTTGCGCCGCGCCTCGGCCTTGGTCGCCGGCGCCATCCAGTCGAGCGCGGCGACGCGGGTGTCGAAGGCGGCGAGGATGTTCTTCGTCATCGCCTCGATCCGCGCCTTCGACGAGGCCGGGAAATAAGCGGCGACATAGAGCTTGCCGACATCGTCGCCGAGATCGGCGTTGACCGCCTCGATCGCCCGCTTGGCGCGGGTGCGCTGGGCGGGGGTGCCGTTCAGCGTCTTGCCGTAGAAATCGAAATGCGCGGCATCGATCGCCGCCGGCAGCGCGAAGCTGGCGGTGTTGATCCGGTGGAAGACCAGCCAGGCCTGCCAGGTCGCGAGCGGCTCGCTCGCCACCAGCGCCGACAGCTTCGTCACCGCACCCGGATGCCAGACGATGAAGTCCTTCTGCGCGGGCAGGCCGGCGGCCTGCCAATAGGCACTCCAGTCGATCCCCGGCGCCTTCGCCGCGAAGTCGTCGCGCACCCAGGGATTGTTCGCCTTGTGCGCATCCTGGCTGGTGACGATGTCGACATGCGCGGTCGCGATCCTGGTCTCGAGATCGAAGATCGCCGCGGCCTTGGCGGGAGCGTCGGCGATGCCGGCGAGCGTCAGCAGCTTGGCGACATAGGCCTTGTAGGCGGTGCGCAGCTCGACCATGTCGGGCTTGTCGGACAGATAATAGTCGCGGTCGGGCAGGCCGAGCCCGCCCTGCAGCAGATAGGGGACCGTCCGCGTCGGATCGTTGAGATCCTGGGTCACGAACAGCCCGAACAGATTCTCGGTCTGGAAATTGGTCGCGTTGATCGGATCGGTGTCCGACCGCATGTTCGCGCCCAGCATCGCCGACAGCGCCTGCTTGTCCCTGAGCGCCGCGATCGCGGCGAAATCGGGCTTGAGCGGCGCGAGGCCGGCCTTCTCGATCGCCGCCTCGTTCATGAAGGCGGCATGATAATCGGCGATCCGCTGGGCCGGCGTGCCCTTGGCGCCCTTCGCCGCCGCCGCGTTCTGGATCAGGTCGGCATTGCGCTTCTCGGCGACCAGGAACACGTCATAGCCGACTCCGGTCGACGAGCGGTCGGCGGGGATCTCGGCCTTCGCGCGCCAGGCGCCATTGGCATAGGCATCGAACCCGTCGCCGGGCCGCAACGCGGTATCGATCGCGCTCTTGTCGACGCCGGGCAGCGGCGGTGCGGCGATCGCACTGGTGGACAGCAGCAAGGCGAGGAGGAGGGGCGATCGGATCATGGGGCATGGACCTTCGGCGGACGCGAAAACACCGCCCTTTAGACCCGCTTGGGCGGCGAGTCCAAAGCGCGCTGTTCTGCCGTCGCGTCGATCAGGCTGCCTTGGCGTCTTTCGCCGGAGCCGCCTTCGTCGCTTCGGCCGCCTTGGCGACCTGGCGCGTGATCGCGCGATTGTGGCGCTTGTTGCCGGTGCGCAGATTGGGCATGGATGGTCCTGTCATGTCAATTCGGTCGCGGCGCTGGCCAAATCGGCAGGAAGAAACGCATCGATCGCGCCGGGCATGGTCATGTTTGCCGCGCGCTGGCAAGCCCGATCGCGGTTTCCCCCGCGCCACCGATGCCGGCAAGCATCCGGATTTCGCCGGCAGTTGAAGGAATGACGATGACCGATCTGCCGCCCGAACCGGCGAAACCGCGCACCGAGGCGCTGGCCGTCTGGCTCAAGCTGGTCGCCCTGCTCGCCGCCATCGCGGCGGTCGGTTTCCTGACCTTCGAGCTGACGCGGATGTTCGTTCACCGGGGGTGATGAGGGGATGGCTTGGACACGCTCCTCCTTCGTCATGCTGAACTTGTTTCAGCATCCACCGTGCGACGGGGGAGCGTTCCCGAGTATGAGAGTGGATGCTGAAACAAGTTCAGCATGACGGTTGAGAGGTATGGCGGGGCTAACTGCGTCAATCATATCTCGGTATGGTTCGCCCGCACTCAACATATCATTGCGCGGCCGTTCCGCTTGCGCGACACCCTGCACGAATGCCGATCGGCCCGATCGCTTCGCCAACAGGGAGTTCGACCATGCTCATCACCCTTTGCCTGCTGATCGGCGTCGTCGCCGGCCTCCGTGCGATGACCGCCCCGGCCGCGGTCGCCTGGGCCGCCGCCGCGGGGTCGCCCGATCTGTCGGGCTCGTGGCTTGCTTTTCTCGGCTTCCGCTTCACCCCCTGGATCGTCACCGTCGCGGCGATCGGCGAGCTGATCACCGACCAGCTTCCCTCGACCCCCAGCCGCAAAGTGCCGGTCCAGTTCGGCACCCGCATCCTGATGGGCGCGGTCTGCGGCGCGGCGCTCGCCATCCCCGATGACATGCTGATCGTCGGCGCGCTCGCCGGTGCGATCGGCGCGGTGCTCGGCACCCTCGGCGGGGCGGCGGCGCGCGCGAAGCTCGCGGCGGCGTTCGGCAGCGACCGGCCGGCGGCGCTGATCGAGGATCTGGTCGCGATCGTCGGCGCGGCGGCGATCGTCTGCGCCTTATGAGCTGCCCCGAAACTTTCGATGCGATCATCGTCGGCGCGGGGCAGGCGGGGCCTGCGCTCGCCGGCCGGCTGACCGCGGCCGGGCAGAAGGTCGCGTTGATCGAACGCCATCTGGTCGGCGGCACCTGCGTCAACACCGGCTGCATGCCGACCAAGGCGCTCGTCGCCAGCGCCTACGCCGCGCATCTCGCGCGCCGCGCCGCCGATTATGGCGTGGTCGTCGAGGGCCAGGTCGGCATCGACATGAGGGCGGTCGCCGCCCGCGCGCACCGGGTCACCCTCAACGCCCGTCACGGCAACGAGACATGGCTCGAAGGGATGAAGGGGCTGAGCTTCATCCGCGGCCATGCCCGGTTCGAGGGGCCCGATCGGCTGCGCGTCGGCGACCGGCTGCTCACCGCGCCGCGGATCTTCCTCAATGTCGGCGGCCGCGCCGCGGTGCCCGACCTGCCCGGGGTCGACACGGTCGACTATCTGACCAACAGCGCGATCGTCGCGCTCGACACGCTGCCCGATCATCTGGTCGTCGTCGGCGGTTCCTATATCGGCCTCGAATTCGCCCAGATGTACCGCCGCTTCGGGGTGACGGTGACCGTGGTCGAAAAGGGCCCGCACCTGATCGGGCGCGAGGATGTCGCGATCTCCGAGGCGGTGCGCGACATCTTGACCGCCGAGGGGATCGCGATCCGCACCGACGCCTGCTGCATCACCCTCGCGCCGCATGCCGACGGGGTCGCGGTCGGGGTCGACTGCGCGAGCGGCGAGCCCGAGGTGATCGGCAGCCATGTCCTGCTCGCGGTCGGGCGCCGGCCGAACACCGACGATCTCGGTCTCCACCTGGCCGGGGTCGAGACCGATGCGCGCGGCTATATCAAGGTCGGCGACGATCTGCAGTCCAATGTGCCGGGCATCTATGCGCTCGGCGATTGCAACGGCCGCGGCGCTTTCACCCATAGCGCGTGGAACGATTATGAGATCGTCGCCGCCAACCTGCTCGATGGCGAGGCGCGCAAGGTCTCCGACCGGCTGCAGGGTTATGCGCTCTATATCGATCCGCCACTCGGCCGGGTCGGCATGACCGAGGCACAGGCACGCGCGACCGGCCGGCCGCTGCTGGTGTCGACCCGGCCGATGGCCAGGGTCGGCCGCGCGGTCGAAAAGGGCGAGACCCAGGGCTTCATGACCGTCGTCGCCGATGCGGAGACCCGGCAGATATTGGGCGCGGCGATCCTCGGCACCAGTGGCGACGAGGCGATCCACGGCATCCTCGACATGATGACCGCGAAACAGCCGGTCGACACGCTGATCCGCTCGGTGCCGATCCACCCGACCGTGTCGGAGCTGCTGCCGACCCTGCTCGGCGATCTCGTGCCGGCGAAACAGGGATAGACCGGCGATATGCGTTCCAGGCTCTCCTTCACCGGTGATCGGCGTTGATGACGATCCTTCGACGGCTGGGCCTGGCGGGGCTCATCCTGGGGCCGATGCTGCTCGTCGCGGCGATGGCCTATGTCGCGATGCTGTCGGTCCATCCGGCGCGCCCGACCGTGGCGACGGTCACCAACATCGCCGACCAGACCGCGGACGCGCAAGCCGCGGTGCTGGTCTCGTTCCGCACCGGCGATGGCACGAACGGCGAGGCACTGATTCCCGCGATCGAACTCGCCTGCCGCGTCGGCGACGTCGTCAGGGTCGAGCGGGTGGGGGTGTCGCTCGAACTCGCCGGCAAGGCGTGTCGAAAGACGCCGCCTCGCTGACAAATTGCTGTATCAGCCCTGTGATGACCTATGACCTGTTCGCCGAGCGCCAGCCCCCCGCCGATATGCCCTCCACCGATATCCTGTCCGACCGCGCGCTGACCCGCGCCGAGATCGAGCCGCTCGCGGCGAAGGGCGTGCCGGTCCAGCTTGCCGGCTGCGATCTCGAGGAAGCGAATCTCGCCGGGCTCGACCTGCGCCGCTGGACCTTCGATCGCTGCAATATCCGCAAGGCCGACTTCCAGGGCGCGCTGCTCGAAGCCTCCGAATGGCGATCATGCCGGGGGCTGTTCGCCAGCTTCGTCGGCGCCGATCTCGGCGAGGCGCGCTTCGCCTCGTGCGATTTCAACAATGCGGTGTTCCGGCGCGCGAGTCTCGCGGCGGCGGCTTTCCAGGGCTGCAAGCTGACCGGCGCCGACCTGTCCGAGGCGAAGATGTACGAGTTGACGATCGAGGAGACGCTGCTGATCAACGCCAAGCTGCCCAGCCACAGTTTCCGCAAGCAGACGCTGCGCCGGGTCGATTTCGGCCAGGCCGATCTGCGCAAATGCGATTTCCGCGCGGTCGTGTTCGAGGATTGCAGCCTGCGCGACGCGCATATGGCCGGGTGCCACTTCGAGGGCGCCGACCTGCGTGGCGCCGATATCGGCGGCTTGCGGCTGATGGACGCCGGGCTGTTCCGTGGCGCCACCATCTCGCGCGAGCAGGCCGGGCAGCTGCTCGGCGAACTCGGGCTCAACGTGCGATGACCGCGGTCGCGCCACTTGGCGGCAAGGCCGCGCTTGTCCTCGGCGGCACCCGCGGGATCGGCGCCGCGATCAGCCGGCGGCTCGCCGCCGACGGCGCGATGGTGGCGATGGTCCATCGCAGCCGCGCGGACGAGGCCGCCGCGCTCGCCGACGAACTGGGGGCAAGCGGCGCGCAGGCGCTGGCGATCGCCGCCGACATCGCCGATCCGGCGGCGTTGCTCGGGGCGATCGATCTCGCCTTCGCCGAATTCGGCCGGCTCGATATCCTCGTCAACAATGCCGGCCTGTCGCTCAATGGGCCGCTTGAAGATTATCCCGCCGATGCCTTCGACCGGGTGTTCGCGGTCAATGTCCGCGCGCCCTTCCTCGCCACGCAGAAGGCCGCGGCGCTGATGGAGGCCGGCGGACGGATCGTCACGATCGGCAGCATCGTCGCCGATCGCATGCCGGGCGCGGGCGGCACCCTCTATGCCGCGAGCAAGTCGGCGCTCGGCGGGCTGACCCGCGGCCTCGCCCGCGATCTCGGCGCGCGCGAGATCACCGCCAACCTGATCCAGCCCGGCCCGATCGACACCGAGCGCAACCCTGCCGACGGTCCCGACGCCGCCGCCAACCGCACCCCGCTCGCGATCCGTCGCCATGGCCGGGCCGACGAAGTGGCGGCGCTGGTCGCTTATCTGGTGTCCGACGCCGCCGGGTTCGTCACCGGGGCGACCTATAATATCGATGGCGGGTGGAGCGCCTGATATCGGCGCTCATCCGACCTCGGGCGTCGGGTTCCGAAAAGGGTTGACGATCCGCAGCCGGCCTTCGATCGCGAGGCCGTCCTGCATATCTTCCGAATAGAGGATTTCGCAGCGGGCTCCGATCGCCGAGGCAACGATCAGCGCGTCATAGAAGGAGAAGCCATAGCGTCGTGCCAGAAGCAGCGCGCGTTTGTGGGTTGCGAGCTCGATCGCATGGATCGTCCGCGCGAGCGAACCGATGGCATCCAGGGCAGCGTCGATCTGGTCCCAGTCGAACCCGAGTTTGCGACGCGCGACATTGGCGAACTCGTTCAGAACCTGGATGCTGAGGTCGCACCCGCGAGCAAGCAGCGTTTCGGCAACAGCATAACGTGGGTCTTCGCTGAACGCGTACAGGACGATATTGGTGTCGAGAAAGACCTTCGCCATTCAATCGCGGGCGTTGGCTTCGTCGCGGTCGAAGCGCCATCCCGAAGGCAGTGGGCGGCGCAGCGCGCGGATGCTCGCAAGCGCGGCGAGCCGGGTCTGATCGCGATCGATGTCGAATGTCCGATCGCCCGCGATCCGCACTTCGATGTCGTCGCCTTCCTTGAGCGACAGCGCCTCGACAACCGCCGCTGGCAGGCGGATCGCAAGACTATTGCCCCAGCGCGTGACCTGCATATTTCTCTCCGTAGATATACAATAGAAATGTATATGTATCACCTGGCCACGTCAATCGGCAGTGGCGCGCCATCTCCTCGATCGGTCTATAGCGCGCGGCAGCGTTAGAAGGAGACTCGGCATGGATATCGGCTTCATCGGTCTGGGCAGCATGGGCGCGCCGATCGCGCGCAACATCGCGGCGGCGGGACATGGCGTCCATGCGTGGAACCGTTCGCCGGTCGAACCGCCCGCGGGCGTGCGGCTGGTCGACAGTGTCGAGGCCGCGCTCGACGCCGATATCGTCTTCACCATGCTCTCCGACGATCCGGCGATCCGCGCGGTGATCCTCGCGGACGACCGGCTGCGGGCCGCGCGGCCGGGCATGGTTCATGTCGTGACCGCGACGATCTCGGTCGATTTCGCCGCCGAACTGGCCGCGGTGCACGCGGCGGCGGGGATCGGCTATGTCTCGGCGCCGGTGTTCGGTCGCCCCGACGTCGCCGCAGCGGCCCAGCTCAACATCGTCGCCGCCGGCGATCCGGCGGCGATCGCGGCCGTCCAGCCGGTCTTCGACGTGATCGGCCGCCGCACCTTCGTGATGGGCGACGACCCGAAGGCCGCCAATGCCGCCAAGATCGCCGGCAACATGATGATCGCGATGGCGATCGAGGCGATGGCCGAGGCGATCGCACTCGCCGAAAGCCAGGGTGTCGGTCGCGGCGCCTTCGTCGACCTGATGACCCAGACCCTGTTCGGCGGCCGCGTCTACGAGAATTACGGCGCCAAGATCGTCGCCGGCGATTTCGAGGCGGGGTTCCGGATGGCGCTGGGCCTCAAGGATCTGCGCCTCGCCGACGCGGTCGGACAGGCTTCGGGCAAGTCGCTGCCGATGCTCGCCGCGGTCAAGGGGCGGATGGGGGAGGCGGTCGACGCCGGCCTGGCCGATCGCGACTGGTCGGCGGTCGCCGACTATACCTTGCGCACATAGCATATAAGCTGCACCTTACGGAATTATGACACGCTTCACCCGATATGGCCTGACCTTCGCCGCGGCCTTGGCTTTCGCGACACCGGTGGAGGCCCGCGACGAAAAGGCGTGGGACCATGCCGGCAGCTACACCCGCGACGCGCTGATCGTCGCCGCGCTTGGCCTGCCGGCGCTGCGCGGGGATTGGGACGGCAGCTTGCAGGCGGGCGAGAGCGTCGGCGCCGCCTTCCTGATCAAGACCGGGCTCAAGGAAGCTTTTCCCGAGATGCGGCCCGACGGCAGCGGCAACAAGAGCTTCCCCTCGGGCCATTCGGCGATGGCGTTCGCCGCCGCCGCCAGCATCCACAATCGCGAAGGCTGGAAGGCGGGCTTCGTTGCCCAGCTCGCCGCGGCGTTCGTCGGGGTGTCGCGGGTGCAGGCGCGCAAACATCATTGGTACGACGTCGTCGTCGGCGCGGCGATCGGCGAGGGCAGCGGCTTCCTGCTGACCTCGAAGCGCGACGGCAATGTCCGGGTGCTGCCCTGGGGCGATACCGGCGGCGCCGGCCTGGCGGTCGCGGCGCGGTTCTGATCGCCAGGCGCCGGGGCGCGGCTTGATCGCGATGTCCTGCCGTGACAAGCTGTCGTATCGCAGCCGGGCCGTCGAGCGGCACGCGACGGGCTATGGAGACTGGCGATGAAGCATTTCGCGGCCTTGCTGGCGTCGACCCTGCTGGCGGTCGGCCAGCCGGTCCTGGCCCAGTCGACCCAGGTGCAGCGGACGCAGGTGGACGATCCCGGGGAGACCGCAGCCGACATCGTCGTGCGGGGCGTCACCCAGGACGAAAAGCAGCGCAACAGCAACGCGGTCGGCCGGATCGGCAAGCCGGTGCCGCAGGGCGGCTTCGACGCCCAATATGCGCGGTGGGACGCGGCCGTCTGCCTGGCGGTCGCCGGGCTGCCGGTCGAGGGCGGCGAGTTCGTCGCCGATCATATCGGCCAGGTCGCGCGCGACATCGGCATCGGATCGCAGCCGCCGGGCTGCCATCCCAACATCTATATCATCGTCACGTCCGACCCGCGCGGCTTCGTCGCCAAGGCGCGTTCGGGCGCGCGCGGGCTGCTGGTCGGGATGGAGCATCAGGCGGTCGAATCGCTGCTGCGCAGTACCGCGCCGGTGCGGTGGGCGGCGCTGACCTCGATCAAGGGGGCGCATGGCGACGTGATGCTGCCCGCCGACGGCGCGACCGGCGGGCGCTCCGGCGGCGAGCTTCATGTCTGGACCGCGTCGCGGCTTCACGCCAACACCAGCGCCTTCCTGCGGCGCATCGTCGTGCTGGTCGATGCCGGCCAGGTCGCGGGCATCGGCTATGGCACGCTGTCGGCCTATCTGGCGATGGTGTCGCTGGCGCAGTTGCGCCCCAATCCCGACGCGCCGATGGTCAACACCATCCTGTCCGCCTTCCGCGACCGCGCCGGGGCGCCGCAGGACCTGACCGATTTCGACCGGGCCTATCTGAAGGCGCTCTATGCGGTGCCCGCCGACATGTTCGGGCAGCAACAGCGGCAGACGATGGCCGGCAGCGTCAACCGTTCGCTGGCGGGCGGCACCCCGCACTGATCCGCGATATACGCGATCGCCGATGAAGCGACCGGCCGGTCAGCGTTCGGGGAACATCAAGATCTGTTCGCCGATATGGCCCAGCCGGATCGACAGCCCATGGTCGACCCAGATGCTGAGCCCGCCCGCGCGAAGCCGGTCGCAGAACAGCGCATCCTCGCCGACGAACGACCCGTCGGCCAGCGACCGGGTCTCGAACAGCGGGTAGAGCGGATCGCCAAGCGCCGCGACCACCGCCTTCATCTCCATCAGCAGGAAGCCGAAGCCGATCCGGTCGGCCTCTTCGAGCAGGTCGTTGGCGGCCTTGGCGGGGGTGGTCGCGACGAACTGCCAGTTGCCCTGGCCGTCGGTGCGCACCGCCGACGGATAGACCTCCGCATGTCGCCGCCGATAGTTGGCGCCGACCACCGGCAGGCGGCGGTCGAGCAGTCTGAGCAGCGATTGCGGTGGGAAGACATGGTCGGAATCGAGCCATAAAATATAGTCGGCGCCCCAGTCGCGCGACCATTCGAACAGCCGGGTGCGCGACTGGACGAGGATCGAGCTGCGCGCGATCAGCGTCTCCAGCTCGATCCCGCTGCCCTGGGTCAGGGTCGCCGCGATCAGCCGCGCGAGCGAGAAGGTGAAATCCGCCTTGGGGTCGCCATGGCAGGGGATGCAGAGCGCGATCTTCATCGCGTCTGGATGACGCCTGGCCGGCCGCTTGTCGAGCCGCCCCGGCCCGTCGCCGACGGGCCGCGACCATCGCACCCTTGAAAATCCCCGTTCCGATTTCCTTATGGGAAGCATCGCCACGCGCTCATGTCCGCATCGGATAGCGAGCGCGGCCGGCGCCGGAGAAGAGAACCATGAGTTTCCCCCGTTCGCGCGATTTCATGTGGTCCGATGCGGTCGAACTGATCGATCGGATGGAGCGGCTGCACCGCCGCGATTTCGCCCCCAACCGCCCGTCGGGCCGCGGCCCGATCTGGGAACCGCCGGTCGACATGCTCGAAACCGATCAGGGCGTGCTGGTGCTGATCTCGCTGCCCGGGGTCGATCCCGACCATGTCGACGCGGTCATCGAGGACGGCGTGCTGCTGGTCAGCGGCCACCGCATCCTGCCGCCCGAGCTGCGCACCGCGAAGATCCACCGGCTCGAACTGCCCCAGGGCCGGTTCGAACGGCGGCTGCCGCTGCCCGCCGGCCGCTATGACGCGGTCCGCCGGTCGGTGGTCCATGGCTGCCTGTTGATAACATTGCACAAGGCGGGAGGCCGGTAATGAACGACCAGATACTGACGGACGCACCCGTGAAGCCGTTCGCGTCCAACACCGCCGCACCCGCCCCGACCGCCGGTAATGCCGCTGCGCCCGAGCGCGAGCTGCCCGCCGACGCGATCATCATCGTGCCGGTGCGCGATTTCGTGATGTTTCCCGAGATGGTGCTGCCGCTGTCGATCGATCGGCCGGAATCGATCGAGGCCGCGCAGGCGGCGGTGCGCACCGGCAAGCCGGTCGGCGTGCTGATGCAGCGCGACGGTACGCTCGACCATCCCGGCGCGCTCGACATGCACCGGATCGGCACCGTCGCCAATCTGCTGCGCTACGTCACCGGCGCCGAGGACAAGCATCACCTGATCCTGCAGGGCGAGGCGCGCTTCCGCGTCGTCGAGTTCCTCAGCGGCTGGCCGCACATGGTCGCCCGGATCGAACGGCTCGAAGAGCCCGAGACCAAGGGCAACGAGGCCGAGGCGCGGCTGCTCCATCTGCGCGGCCAGGCGCTCGAGACGGTCGAGCTGCTGCCCCAGGCCCCGCAGGGGCTCGCCGATGCGATCCGCGGGATCACGTCGGCAGCGGCGCTGGCCGACATGGTCGCGGCCTATCTCGACATCAGCCCGGTCCAGAAGCAGGAACTGCTCGAGACGCTGGCGCTCGAACCGCGGCTCGACCGTGTGTCGCGGCTGCTCGCCGAACGGCTGCAGGTGCTGCGCCTGACCGCCGAAATCGGTCGCGACGTCCAGGCCAGTCTGGGCAACCGCCAGCGCGAGGTGCTGCTGCGCGAGCAGATGGCGGCGATCCAGAAGCAACTCGGCGAGGACGAAGGCAAGACCGCCGAGATCGCCGACCTGACCGCGGCGATCGCCAAGGCCGGCATGCCCGAGGAGGTCGAGGCGCAGGCCCGCAAGGAACTGCGCCGGCTCGAACGCATGCCCGAGGGCGCGGCCGAACATGGCACGATCCGCAATTGGCTCGACTGGATGATCGAACTGCCCTGGGCCTTGCCCGAGACCAGGCCGATCGACATCGCCGAGGCGCGCAAGCAGCTCGACAGCGACCATTATGGCCTCGACAAGATCAAGCGGCGGATCGTCGAATATCTGGCGGTGCGCAAGCTCGCGCCCGACAGCAAGGCGCCGATCCTGTGCTTCGCGGGCCCGCCCGGGGTCGGCAAGACCTCGCTCGGCCAGTCGATCGCCAAGGCGATGGGGCGCAAGTTCGTCCGCGTCAGCCTGGGCGGCGTCCATGACGAGGCCGAGATCCGCGGCCACCGGCGCACCTATATCGGCGCGCTGCCCGGCAACATCCTCCAGGGGATCCGCAAGGCCGGCACCCGCGACTGCGTGATGATGCTCGACGAGATCGACAAGCTCGGCCAGAGCGCCCAGGGCGATCCGGCCTCGGCGATGCTCGAAGTGCTCGACCCCGAGCAGAACGGGACATTCCGCGACAATTATCTCGGCGTGCCGTTCGATCTCAGCCGGGTGGTGTTCATCGCCACCGCCAACATGCTCGATTCGATCCCGGGGCCGCTGCGCGACCGCATGGAGATCATCTCGCTCGCGGGCTACACCCAGGAGGAGAAGCTCCACATCGCGCACAATTATCTGGTGCCGCGCCAGCTCGGGGCGAACGGCGTCGCGAAAGGGCAGGTCGAGATCGACGATGCCGCACTGGCGGCGATCATCGCCGGCTATACCCGCGAAGCGGGGGTGCGCAATCTCGAGCGTGAGATCGGCCAGACGCTGCGCCACGCCGCGGTGCGGATCGCCGACGGCAGCGCCGATCATGTGACGATCGGCGCCGGCGACATCGTCGAGAGCCTCGGTCAGCCGCGCTTCGAGAATGAGGTCGCGCAGCGTACCAGCGTGCCCGGCGTCTCGACCGGGCTCGCCTGGACCCCGGTCGGCGGCGACATATTGTTCATCGAGGCGACGAAGATGGCGGGCAGCGGCCGGCTGATCCTCACCGGCCAGCTCGGCGACGTGATGAAGGAAAGCGCGCAGGCCGCGCTGACCCTCGTCAAGTCGCGCGCCGAGGCGCTTGGCATCGATGCCGGGCTGCTCGACAAGAGCGATATCCATGTCCACGTCCCCGCCGGCGCGACCCCGAAGGACGGGCCGAGCGCGGGCGTGGCGATGTTCATGGCGCTGACTTCGCTGCTGACCGGGCGCACCGTGCGCAGCGACACCGCGATGACCGGCGAGATCTCGCTGCGCGGGCTGGTATTGCCGGTCGGCGGCATCAAGGAAAAGGTCGTCGCCGCCGCCGGTGCTGGCATCACCCGGGTCATGCTGCCGGCGCGCAACCGCCGCGACTATGACGACATCCCGGAGAACGCTCGCGGCAAGCTCGAGTTCGTCTGGCTCGAAAAGGTCGAGGACGCATTGGAGCATGGCCTCGATCCGGCGTAGAGGCCTGACCTCTCCACCGTCGTCCTAGCGCAGGCTGGGACCCTGGTTGGTGCGTCGCGAGTTGTCGTGGAGCTTCCATCGAAACCGTTGAGAAGCGGTGCTTCTCCACCGTCGCCGTCACCATTTGTGGCGATAGCCATGGACCCCAGCCTGCGCTGGGGTGACGGGGAAGGGGGAAAGCGCACAAACAGCAAAAGGCCCCGGAACTTGCGCTCCGGGGCCTCCCGCTGACGGCTTGACCGCCTGTCAGTTGATTGCGCCCGCCAGTACCGCGGCGACGAGGCCGGTGGTGAGGCCGATCATCACCGCGTCGTTGCCCGACCGGACCCAGCGATAGCCGCGGGGGGCGTCGTGGAGTCGATAGGCGCGGGCATCGATCACCCGGTAATTCTGGGCATAGCGGCTGTCGAAGCGCTGACCCTGGTTCCAGCGGCGATACTCGATCCGCTGCGGTCCGCGGTCGTTGCGCCCATCGTTACGATTGTCGTAGCGCCGATCGTCGTACCGGTTGCCGCGATCGTCATGACGGCCATTGTCGTAGCGCTGCTCTTGGCGACCGCGGTCGTCATGGCCCTGGTACGGGGCTGCGAGGACCGGCGTCGCCAGGGTGGTGGCAGAGAGCGCGGCGAGGATGAACTTGTTCATGGGTCTTCTCCAGTTGGGCGCCATCAGCGGCGTTGATCTGAAGATGGGCCTCGCCTGTCGCGACAGTTTGTCCGATCCCCGGTGAAATTGTCGCAGAATGTATCGCGCGACCCCGATCAGGCGCTGCGATCGACGATCCGCATCTGCGCCGCGTTCATCCGGCCACCGCTGACGACCACGCCGGTCAAGGCCCGATCGATTTCACCCAGGTCGTCGGCGGTCAGCACGATGTCGAGCGCACCGAGATTTTCGTGCAGATGTTGCTCGCTGCGGGTTCCCGGGATCGGCACGATCCACGGCTTTCGCGCCATCAGCCACGCGAGCGCGATCTGCGCCGGCGTCGCCTGCCTGTCTGCCGCGAAGCGCGCGACAAGATCGACGATCGGCTGATTGGCGGCCATCGCCTGGGGGGTGAAGCGGTCGAATCCAGATCGCAGATCGGTCTTCGGATCGAGCCTGGTCCGTGCGTTCATCGTACCGGTGAGGAAACCCATGCCGACCGGCCCCCATGGCACGAAGCCGATTCCCAGCTCCTCGCAGATGTCGAGCACGCCGTTGCGTTCGGGATCGCGCTCCATCAGCGAATATTCGGTCTGGACCGCGGTCACCGGCTGCACCGCATGCGCGCGGCGGATCGTCGCCGCGCTGGCTTCGGACAGGCCAAAATGCAGCAGCTTGCCCTCGCGGATCAGCTCGCCGATCGTGCCCGCGACCTCCTCGATCGGCACCGCGGGATCGACGCGGTGCTGATAATAGAGATCGATGCGATCGGTCCGCAGCCGCTGCAGCGATTGTTCGACGACCTTGCGGATCCGCTCGGGCCGGCTGTTGAGCCCGCCCGCCTCGTCCTCGAGTTCGAAGCCGAACTTGGTCGCGATGACGACCTCGTCGCGGATCGGCGCCAGCGCTTCGCCGACCAGCGCCTCGTTGGTGTAGGGACCATAGACCTCGGCGGTGTCGAAGAAGGTCACCCCGCGCTCATGCGCTGCGCGCAGGGTGGCGATGCCTTGGCGGCGATCGGCGGGCGGGCCGTAATTGGCGCTGATGCTCATGCACCCCGCACCGAGTTGCGAGACGGCGAGCGTCCCGAGCTTGCGTGTCATCATCTGCTGATCTCCTCGAAGACGGGGCGTGGCCGCGGCAGGCGACCATGACGCGAAGGGCAGGGTGGCGGCCGCGAGGGCCGCTCCGGCGGTGAAATGGCGACGGCCGATATCGGGGCGGTCGTTGATGTTCGCTTCGGTCATGCGATCAGGCCGCCGATCGGACATCGAACCATCCGGGTGTCGCCGCGATGACCGTCCAAAGTTTCGGGGGAATGCCGAGCGTCGCGATGTCGGCGGGATCGAGCATCTGCGTGATGGCATCGCTGCGCCCCTGCCGGACGAGGTCGACCCAGTCGGGGTTCATCACCAGCGCTTGGCCGATCGCCACCAGCGATAGCCCCCGATCGAGCGCGCGAACCGCCTGATCGGGCGACCTGATCTGCCCGGCGGCGATGATCGGTACGCGTCCCGCGACATGGTCGACGAGAATGTCGACGATGGCGCGGCCGTCGACCGCGTCGACGGGTGTCGTTTCGAGTGCGCTCGCCAGCGACGCATGGAGATAGTCGATCCCGCCGGCGATCAGGCGATCGACCAGCGCCAGCGAATCCGTGATGCGCAGGCCATCCGCATCGGGCTCGTCGGGCGACAGCCGGTAGCCGAGCAGGAAGGGGCGATCGGCATGCGCTGCGATCGCCCGGCGCATCTCGGCGACGATAGCGAGCGCGAAGCGCATCCGTCCGGCGAGGCTGCCGCCCCACGCGTCCTCGCGACGATTGAAATGCGGCGAGAGGAAATTCTGGACCAGGAAGCCATGCGCGCCGTGGAGCTCGACCCCGTCGAAGCCGGCGGCGATCGCGCGCCGGGTCGCCTGCCCGAACGCATCGACGATCGCGTGGATTTCAGGCTCGGTCAGCGCGCGCGGCATCAGCGACGGTACGAACGGGCCGGGTTCGCCGGGAACCGCGCTCGCCGCGACGACATCCGACACCAGCTCGGGGCGCGTCTTCACCCCGGCATGGAAGATCTGGAGGATCGCTGGCGCGCCGCCGCTCTTCGCCGCGGTCGCCAGCCGGGCGAGGCTGGGGATGAAGCGATCCTCGTCGGCCGAGAATTCGCCGGTAAAGCCCACGCCATTGGCCTGGACATGGCTGCAGCCGGTGATGACCAACCCGACCCCGCCGGCGCGGCGCCGATAATAGGCGTCCTCGTCGTCCGACACGGTGCCGTCGTCATGCGCCGCCCAACTCGTCATCGGCGCCATCGCGATGCGGTTGTGCAGGGTGATGCCGCCGATCGCGACCGGCTCGAAAAGCCTGCTCGATTCCATGATTTCGGGTTCTCCGTCGCGGCTGCCCGATGCGGCCGCCGATCATGAGGCCGAGATAGACCTTCGCCGTTCCAGCGATTAGATGCAGTGCCGTGCATGAACCTATAAGTGAGGCTTCTTAATGCGGCGCGAGGAGATGGCCGATCTCACCGCCTTCCTGGCGGTGGCGGAGGAGCGCAATTTCACCCGCGCCGCGGTCCGGTTGGGCATGTCGCAATCGGCGTTGAGCCAGATCATGCGCCGGCTCGAGGCGCGCCTCGGCCTGCGCCTGCTGACCCGGACCACCCGCAGCGTCGCGCCGACCGAGGCCGGCGAGCGGCTGCTCGAGACGCTGGCGCCGGCCCTGGCCGATCTCGACGCGAAGCTGGCGACGCTGACCGAACTGCGCGAGACGCCGTCGGGAACGATCCGGATCAATGCGGTCGAGCATGCCGCCGAGGCGATCCTCTATCCGGCGCTGAAGGCGCTGTTGCCCGCATTTCCCGACATCGGCGTCGAGATCGTCGTCGACTATGGGCTCGTCGACATCGTCGCCGACCGTTTCGATGCGGGCGTCCGGCTCGGCGAACATGTCGACAAGGATATGATCGCGGTGCGGATCGCCCCCGACATGCGGCAGGCGGTGGTGGGATCGCCGGCCTATTTCGCGCAGCATCCGCGTCCGGTGGTGCCGCAGGATCTCGTCGGCCATCGCTGCATCAACCTGTGGCTGTCGAACCTGCGCGGTCATTATATCTGGGAGTTCGAGAAGCGCGGCCGGGCGCCGAAAGTCCGGGTCGACGGGCCGCTCGCGTTCAACGACATCGCGATGATGCGCGCCGCGGCGCTCGATGGCCTGGGTCTGGTCAACCTGCCCCAGGACTATGTCGCACCCTGGCTGGCGAGCGGCGAACTGGTCAGGGTGCTCGAGGACTGGTGTCCCTATTATCCCGGATATCATCTCTATTATCCAAGCCGCAGGCAGCCGACGCCGGCATTCTCGCTGATCGTCGAGACACTTCGCTATCGCGGATAGGCGAAAGGCCCCGGAGCTTTCGCTCCGAGGCCCGCCGCTGACAGGATTTGCGCTCCTCTTAGTGGATCGCACCCGCCATCACTGCGGCGACGAGGCCGGTGGTGATGCCGATCAGCACCGCGTCGTTGCCCGACCGGACCCAGCGATAGCCGCGGGGGGCGTCGTGGAGGCGATAGGCGCGGGCGTCGATCACCCGGTAATTCTGGGCATAGCGGCTGTCGAAGCGCTGCCCCTTGCTCCAGCGGCGATACTCGATCCGCTGCGGGCCGCGATCGTTGCGGTCGTAACGACGGTCGTCACGGCGGTCGTTCCGGTTGTCGTAGCGGCCATTGTCACGACGATCATTGTCGTGACGGCCATTGTCGTAGCGCTGCTCCTGGCGGCCGCGGTCGTCCTGGCCCTGCCAGGGGGCGGCGAGGACCGGGGTGGCGAGGGTGGTCGCAGCGAGGGCGGCGAGGATGAACTTCTTCATGGGGCTTCTCCAGTTGGGCGCCATCAGCGGCGTTGATCTGAAGATGGGCCCCGCCTGTCGCGACAGTTTGTCGGCTTTCGCGGATAAGTGTCGCAAATTGTATCGGTCTACTTTCCTGTCCGTTCGTGTCGAGCGAAGTCGAGACACCATGCGCCGCCATCGCGTGGTGTCTCGACTTCGCTCGACACGAACGGAAGAGAGCCTGGCGTTTCGGCTGTCGGTATCAGACGTCGCGCCGGTGCGGGCTGATCCGTGAGAGGTCGACCGCGTCGCTGAACGGCACCACCATCACCAGCCGGCCGACCTCGTCGACGATCTCGAAGCGCCAGCGCAGGTCGAACATGCCGTTGCGCAGATCCTCGCCCAATATCTCGCGCGCGCCGCGGATCGCCTCGTGGCGCACCGCTTCGAGGTCGGGGAGGTCGATGCCCTCGGGATCGAGGATTTCCTCGCCGTCTTTCTGATGGAAATAATAAAGCGCCATGGAGCCAGAACGCCGCGGAATCCGCGACGTTGCGTGCACTGCAACACATTGGCAACAAAGGCTTTAGCGCGGATGGCCCTTGGCCAGCGCGATTCCCGCGAGATTATGAGAGCGCGCGACATGCCGCACCCGCACCCGCCCGATCTTCTCTGCCAGCGCGCGCCATGCCGCGAGATGCGCCTGCAGCGCCTCGCCGCGGCATTTCCAGGCGCCGGTCGCCTGGTTGACCACCAGCGCGGCGTCGCCGACGAACTCGACATCGTCGGCGCCGAGCGCGACCGCGATTTCGGTCGCGGCGATCAGCGCCAGCCATTCGGCGTCGTTGTTGGTGCCGACGCCGATGTCGCGGCGGATCGTCGCGACGCCGCGGATCAGCACCGCGATTTCCATCGGCCCGGGATTGGGCCGGGCGCCGCCGTCGAAGAAGATCCGCAGCCGGTCGGATCCTTGCGCCATGTCAGGCGCTCCAGCCCGCCAGATCGTCCTGCTGGCCGATCAGCGCGAGCCCATGCGCGATCGAGGTCAACTCGCCGCCGGTCGCGATCCTCTCCGCGCCGAAGCGTGTGTCGAAGATCCGCCGGATCGCCGGGATCAGCGAGGAGCCGCCGGTGAGGAACACCCGGTCGATCGCCTGCGGCTCGATTGCGGCCTTGACGAGCGCCTGGTCGATCGCGCCCTCGATCAGCCGCAGGTCGTCGGCGATCCAGCCCTCGAAGTCGGCCCGCGTCACCTCGGCCTCGATCGTCAGCCCGGCACCGTCGAAACGGAAGCCGGCGCTGGTCGCGCTCGACAGTTCGCGCTTCAGGCTGCCGACCGCGTCGTAGAGCGGATAGCCCAGTTCATTCTCGATCACCGCGATCATCCGCCCGATCGCCGCCGGGTCGGTCGCGGTCTTCTGAAGCCGGGCGAGTTCGGCCATCGTCTTGCGGTTGCGCATCAGCGCGAGCCGCGACCAGTCGGCGAAATCGGCGAACCAGCTGCGCGGGATCTCGAGTTCCTTGTCGAACGATTTGTAGCTGCCGCCCTTGCCGAGCATCGGCAGCACCAGCCGGTCCATGATCCGGTAGTCGAAGCGGTCGCCGGCGATGCCGACGCCGGCCGAGGCGAGCGGGACGCAGCGCCGCGCCGCGCCGGGGGCGGCGATCCGCACGATCGAGAAGTCGCTGGTACCGCCGCCGAAATCGCCGACCAGGATCGTCGCCGGTTCGGTCAGCCGCGACGCGAAGCTGAATGCCGCGCCCAGCGGCTCATAGACGTAATGGATCTCCTTGCCGAACTGCGCGAACATCAGGTCGTAGCGTTCGCGCGCCAGCTTCGGGTCGGGGCGGCCGCCGGCATATTCGACCGGGCGCCCGACGACGATCCGCTGCGGGCGATCGTTCAGCGCGCCGCCGGCATGCGCGACCATCCGGTCGAGGAACATCCGGCCGAGATCCTCGAAGCGGAAGCGCTTGTCGAACACCGATGCCTGTTCGAACGCCGGGCTCGCCGCGACCGTCTTGAACGACTGGATGAAGCGGCTGTCCTCGGGATATTCGAGATATTCCTCGATCGCCCAGGGCCCCGCTTCGTGCGCCAGCCCGCCGCGCACATCCTCGTCATGCCAGAAGCACAGCGCCGATCGGAACACCGGCCCGGCCGCCGCCGTGCCCTTCATCTCGACGAGTTCGGACACCCCGTCGGCACCCGCCAGCGCGACCACGCTGTTGGTCGTGCCGAAATCGATGCCGAGCGCGGCACTGTCTGGGGTTCCGGGCATCGTCGTCCGATCGGGGCTGGGGGCAGGGCGCGCGGCTATGGCGGAGAGGGGCGCCCGGGTCAACGCCGGTGCGCGTGCGTCGCGACGATTCATGATTCGTTTCGCCATCGTCGCCAGCCCCGGTCGGGCTGCGTTCGACGATAGCGTCCTGGCGGCAACGATTGCGTTGTCGCGCAATTGTAAATTATCGCAAATTTCCGCCATTTTCCGGGCGGCTTCATCTGAAAACATGGTAAATATTTCGTCATCTTGATAGCCAGATGCTGTCGATCGGCGGCCCGGGGGACCTGGGCGGGGGCAAGGGCCGGTCGCGATGTTCGAGGTGCGATATGCGATCTGGACTTCGCCTGTGCGGCATCGTCGCCGTCATCGCCTTGATGGTCGGGGGGCTGGTCGCCGGTGCGGCGATGACGGCCGGGGTCGATCCGCTCGCCGGCTGGGGTCTCGACTTCGCTTCGTTCCAGGCGGACGCCGCGCCCGAACATGTCAGCTGGTTCCTGCTGCTGCTCGGCTGTGCGACCGTTGCCTTCGCCGCGCGCCGGCGGGGTACCGCGCCGGCCATCCGATTGACCCGCATCATCCGCTGATCGCTGCCAAACCGTCGCCGGGGCGACGATCTTTTCAGACGTTCGCGGTCGCTTCCACCCAACGCGCGAACAGCGCCTGCAGCGCGACCGCCTTCGCCACGACCGCATCGGCATCGCGCACCACCACCACCCCGCGATCGGCCGCGGGCCATGTCGCGAGCCGGTCGGGATCGGCGAAGGCGAAGCCGCCGGCACCCTTCGGCTTCGCCCCGCGGTGGAGCACGACCCGCACCCCGCCCTTGCGTTCGAGGCCCAGCGTCAGCCGGTGCACGTCGCCGTCGCGAAAGCTCGGCGCGTTCCATTTGATCTCTTCGACCAGCCCTGGGTGTGCCGCGATGATCAACGCGCGCAGCGCATCGACCGTCGCCAAAGTCGCCAGATCGAGGCCCTGCCGGAACGCGTCGATTCCGGCAGGGGCCGCGGTCGTCATTCGAAGATGTCGATCAGCGCCTCGGTCGCCGGTCCCTCTTTCACATCGCGCAGTTCGATATAAAGCGCGCTCTGCATCGTCGACATGAACGCCGTGAGCACAGTGCCGAGCGGGATGCCGATGATGATCGTGGCCCATGAGACCGCGCCCTGAAGAGCACCGCTCGCACCTCCGACGAGGCTCAAAAGGGCAAATGTGATGGCCGCACCGATCAGCACGACGACGATCAATACCAGCCCAAGTCCGAGAATTTTCCAGCGATGGCCGCTGGTCAATGCCCGGCTGCGCCCGAACGCACCGAATATGCCCGTCCGTTCGGCGACGAGCGCGGGAGTCGCAACCGACCACATCAACAGCAGGATGACCCCGGGGACGAACAGGAGGATGAACCCGATCCACAGCCCGATCGCCAATATTATGGTCATCACGATCAAGGGCAGCGCGAACCGCAGACCCGTGGCCACGCACTCGCCCAGGCTTGCCTCGCGGCCTTCGGCATGGGCGATTGTGGCCTTGACGAGGCCGGCCTGGACCAGGGCGTTGAGGATCAGGCTGATCAGGAAGCCGCCGAGCGACAGGAACAGAAAGCCATATCCTGCCACTGCGCTTCCGCCGGTCATGACCCCGAGGCGCCAGCTCGCTGTTGCAAAGGTCCAGATCTGCTGCGGGATCACGCCGAACAACAGGGCAATACCGAAGATGGCGATCGGATTGCTGCCCATCACCTCGAATGTCAGGCTGAAAACGCGCCCGATCGACATCGTCCGGGCATCGGAATCGTCATGGTTGGCCAAGGTTCGTTCCCCCGTTGGTGGCGCCGCGTCCGGCGCAATATTCGCAGATTGGCGTCCGTTTCGGATCAAGTCCATCGCAACTTGGCCATTGCCCCGCGGCAAGGCTGCGCTAGACATCGCGTCAGGGAGCGGGCGCGCGACGCAGGCGCTCCCCGGGCATGACGTAACGGGGGTCATCATCGCGGGACTGTCGCCAGAGGCGATCGCCAGATCCGAGGCTGTCCGGCGGGCGGCCGACGCTCGCGAGTTCGCCGAGGCGCACCGCGCGCTGCGCGCCGATCCGTCGATCCAGTTCGACATGCAGGGGGTGAAACCGCCCGATCCGCCGCCGGCCTGGCTCAAGGCGCTCGGTGAATGGCTCGCCGATCTGTTCCGGCCGGTCGGGCGTTTCCTGCGCTGGATCGGCAGCCTGATGCCCGATGCGCCTTATGCGCGGATATTGCTGTGGTCGGTGATCGCGTTGGCCGCGCTCGGCCTGTGTTGGATGGTCTATGAACGGGTGCGTGGCGGGGTCTGGCGCCTGCCCGCCTGGCGGCGCGCGCGCGCCGGCGAGGCCGAAGAGGCGGCGGCCTGGATCCCCGATGCCGCCCCCGCGCGCGCCTGGCTCAAGGAGGCCGACGCGCTTGCGGGCGAAGGGCGGTTCGCCGAGGCGGTCCACCATCTGCTGATCCGCAGCGTCGAGGATATCGGCCGCAAGCGGCCGAACCTGGTCCGGCCCGCGCTGACCGCGCGCGACATCGCCGGCAACGCCGCGATCCCGCATGGTCCGCGCACCCTGTTCGCCGACATCGCCGCGGTGGTCGAGCGGAGCCTGTTCGGCGGTCGTCCGGTCGATGCCGACGACTGGGGTCGTTGTCGCCAGGCCTATCAGGACTTCGCCCAGAACCGGGTATGGGTGGCGCCGCGATGAGCGACGTCGCGATCCCCGGACGGCGTGACGGCGGCGGCGAGGCGTTTCGGGCGCGGACGATGCTGCTGCTGCTGGCGATCGGCATCATCGGCTTTGCCGGCATGCTGGTGCTCGGCGCCTATGCCCCCGATCTGCGTTCGGGCCGCAATGGCGGCGCGCATGCGCTGTCGGACTCGGCGGTCGGCTATAGCGGGATCGTCCGGCTAGCGGCCGAGACTCGGCGCCATCCGCGGATCATCCGTTCGGATCATGACTTCGACTCCGAGGACCTGTTGGTGGTCACGCCGGAATCGGGTTCTGTGCCGCTCGGTGACATATTACAGAGCCGGATCGCCAAGCCTACGCTGATCGTCCTGCCCAAATGGTCCACCGCAGCGGACCCCGATCATAAGGGTTGGGTGCGTCGCGACGGTCCAATTCTGCGAGACGAACCCGAGACGGTGCTGTCGCCGGTGTGGAAATTCAGGATCCGGCTGCGGCGTAGCGGCGGTCGTCCGCTCGTCAACGCGGGCGATCTGCCGCGGGAGATCGCCTTTATCGCGCCGCGGCCGGTCCAGGTGATAGCCGGGTATACCGTGCGCAAGCCGCGGCCGGGTGATCGCCAGAGCAATAATGGCGTCGTCCCGCTGCTCACTGATGGGCAAGGCGGGATCGTCCTCGCGCAACTGCGTGGGGGGCCGCTCTATGTGTTGAGCGATCCCGATCTGCTTGCTAACCAGGGGATGAAGGATGCGCACCAGGCCGCCTCCGCGTTGGCGATGCTTGATTGGCTCAATTCGGGCGGTGCGGAAACGATCGGCTTCGACGTCACGACCAACGGCCTCAGCCATTCGCCGAGCCCGCTCAAGCTCGCCTTCGATCCGCCCTTCCTGGCGATGACGCTGTCGATCGTCGCGGTGCTGATCCTGGTCGGCATCCATGCCTTCGGCCGGTTCGGCGCGCCGGCGCGGCGGACGCGCGCGCTGGCGTTCGGCAAGCGCGCGCTGGTCGACAACAGCGCGGCGATGATCCGCCGCGCGGGCTACGAGGCCCGGCTCGGCGACCGCTATGCCGCGGTGATCCGCGAGCGTGCGGCGGCGACCTTCGGCGTGCCGTCGCGGCTGCGCGATGCCGCGCTCGACGCCTATCTCGACGGGCTGGGCGGCGATGCCCGCTTCAGCGATCTCGCCCGCGCGGCCGATGCCGCGAGCGACCGGCCCTCGCTGGTCGCCGCCGCGCAGGCGCTTCATATCTGGTACAGGGAGAAACTGGCGTGACGATAGAAGAGGTGCGGGCACTGGCCGCGGCGATCCGGCACGAGATCGGCAAGGCGGTGGTCGGCCAGGACCGCACCGTCGATCTGATGCTGGTCGCGCTGTTCGCGGGCGGGCATATCCTGCTCGAAGGACCGCCGGGCACCGCCAAGACCCTGCTCGCGCACAGCTTCGCGCAGGCGGTCGGGCTGAACTTCGGGCGGATCCAGTTCACCCCGGATCTGATGCCGGGCGACATCATCGGCGCCAATCTGTTCAACTTCCAGACCTCGACCTTCACCCTGACCCGCGGGCCGATCTTCACCGACCTGCTGCTCGCCGACGAGATCAACCGCACCCCGCCCAAGACCCAGGCGGCGCTGCTCGAGGCGATGCAGGAGCGCACCGTGACGATCGACGGCGAGAGCCTGCCGCTCGGCGAGCATTTCATGGTGGTCGCGACCCAGAATCCGATCGAGCAGCAGGGCGTCTATCCGCTGCCCGAGGCGCAGCTCGACCGCTTCCTGTTCAAGCAGTCGGTCGACTATCCGTCGGCCGTCGAGGAGCGGCGGATCATCGCCACCCATGGCGCGCGCCAGTCGGCGATGCAGCCCGCCGACTGGGGCGTGGCGACCGTCGCCAGTGCGCCGCTGATCGCCGATGCGATCGCCACCGTATCGCGGGTGCGGCTGGTCGACGAGGTGATCGACTATATCGTCGCGCTGATCCGCGGCACCCGCGAGGTCGCCGATCTCGAAAGCGGCGCCTCGCCGCGCGCCGGCGCGATGCTGGCGGGGGCGGCGCGCGCGCATGCCGCGATCGAGGGGCGCGATTTCGTGATCCCCGACGACGTCAAGTCGCTCGCCCCCTCGCTGCTGCGCCACCGGCTGATTCTGTCGCCGGCGGCCGAGATCGACGGCCGGCTGATCGAGGATGTGGTGATGGCGATCGTCGACACGATCGAGGCGCCGCGTTGATCTATCCCACCCGCGGCGCGATCGTCGCGGCGGGGGCGGGCGCCCCCGTCGCGCTGCTGATCGCGGTGCTGCTCCCCGATCGCTGGTATGCCGGGCTCGCCTGGCCGGCGGCGGTGCTGATCCTGTGCCTGGTCGATGCGCTGACCGGGTCGCGGGTGGGCAAAGCCGGCATCCGTATCGACCTGCCGCGCACCGCCAGCGTCGGCGGCGACATCGACGCGCGGGTGACGGTGGCGATCGCCGGATCGCCGCCGCCTGCCACCTGCGAGATCGCGCTCGCCGCGGGGCCGCTGGTCGAGGTCGCCGATGATGGGCGCGCGGCGCTTTCGCTCGAGGCCGGGCAGGGCAGCGTGACGGTGCCGCTGTTCGCGGTCCGGCGCGGCACGATGCGGGTCGACCGGCTGTGGCTGCGCTGGCGGGGGACGCTCGGCATGGTGTGGAAGCAGCGCGAGATCGCCTGCGACGCGCGGACCGCGATCCTGCCCGATATCCGCCCGGTCCACGAACGCGGCGTCCAGATCTTCGAACGCCAGGCGCTGCAGGGGCTGATCGCCCAGCTCGACCGCGGCGACGGCGCCGATTTCGACGCGCTGGTCGAGTTTCGATCGGGGATGGACCGGCGCGCGATCGACTGGAAACAGTCGGCACGCCACCTGAAGCTGCGCGCCAAGGAATTCCGGTCCGAACGCAACAGCCAGTTGATCTTCGCGGTCGACAGCGGCCGGCTGATGAGCGAACCGGTCGCCGGGCTGCCGCGGATCGATCGCGCGGTGTCGGCGATGCTGCTGTCGGCATGGATCGCGCTCAAGCTCGGCGACCGGGTCGGCATCCACGCCTTCGATTCGCAGCCACGGCTGTCGAGCGGGCTGGTGTCGGGCTCGGCGGCCTTCGCCGAACTGCAGCGGCTCGCCGCGACGATCGACTATAGCGGCGAGGAGACCAACCACAGCTTCGCGCTGACCCGGCTCGCGACCCTGCTCCACCGCCGGTCGATGATCGTGCTGCTCACCGAGATCACCGATCCGACCTCGGCCGATTTCATGATCCGCGCGGTTCAGCGGCTGGTCGAAAAGCATCTGCTGCTGGTCGTGGTGCTGCGCGACGAGGAACTCGAGGCGATCGTCGAGCAGGCGCCGGACACCGCCGACGACGTCACCCGCGCGGTCACCGCCCAGGCATTGCTGCGCGAGCGGGCGATCGTGCTCGGCCGGCTGCGCCATCTCGGCGTCCATGTCATCGAAAGCCCGCACGACCAGGTCGCCGACCGGCTCGCCGCGGCCTATGTCGATCTCAAGAGGCGCGACCTGCTATGACCATCGTCTCGCTCGACAGATCCTCCCCAGCTTTGCTGGCTATCGCATGCACACATCGGGTGCCGGAAGCGCCGCGGAGAAGATCCTCCCTACGCGAAGCGTGGGGAGGGGGGCGTAGTGCGTCACCATGCCGGGGGCATGGTGAAAGCGCGAAGCCGGCTGCACAGCAGCCGTGGCCGCAGGATGGTGGAGGGGTCTTCCGCGCTGTCGATGTTGCGCAGACCCCTCCACCGCTACGCCCGCGGCTGCTCCGCAGCCGGCTTCGCGCTTTGCCATGCCCCCGGCATGGCGCGCACTGCGCCCCTCCCCAAAG